>CAKOTA010000064.1 GCA_934119965.1 uncultured Bacilli bacterium | reverse complement strand
CTTTTACCCATCAGAAAATACATTATAAAAAGGAGAGTTAATCTCCTTTTAAAGTATTTGAAAGTATTTCTAATAAATGAGCAATATCAATAGGCTTAGCAATATGACCATTCATTCCAGCTTCTAAAGCTGCTTTTTTATCTTCTTCAAAAGCATTTGCTGTCATAGCAATAATAGGAATATTTGCAATTTGAGAATCAGGAAGAGTTCTAATTTCTCTTGTTGCTACATAACCATCCATTCGTTGCATTTGAATGTCCATTAAAATGAGATCATATTGATTTCTTTTAGCGTATTTCATTTTAGAAACAGCAATATCTCCATCATCTACAGCATCAATTTCAAAACCAACATTTTGTAGAATTTCAGTAACAATTTCTCTATTTAATTCATTATCTTCAACTAAAAGAATTTTTTTACCTTCAAAATGATTTAATTTTTCTTGTTTTTTATTTAATACAGGAAGCCTGAAAGGCTTTGTGAGAACTTCGCGAAGTTCAGACATAAAAATAGGTTTTGCACAAAAAGCAGTAACGCCTGCTTCTCTTGCTTCTTCTTCAATATTAGACCAATCATAAGCAGTTAAAATAATAATCGGTTTAGCATCGCCAATAACTTTTCTAATACGACGAACAACTTCAATACCGTTCATATCAGGCATCATCCAATCAATAATAAAAGCACCATATTCATCTCCACTTTGAATAGCAAACTGCGTTCTAACAACAGCTTCTTTACCTGTTGTTGTCCAATCAGAACGCATACCGATTTCTTGTAACATTTGACTTACGGAATAACATGTATTTACGTCATCATCTGCGACTAAAACACGAATATTTTGTAATTCGTCTATCTTATCATAAATAATTGGATTACTATTTAATCTAAATTGTAAATTTACAATAAATTCTGTTCCTTTTCCTAATTTACTATGAACTTCAATTGTTCCACCCATCATATCAATGATATTTTTAGTAATTGCCATTCCTAGACCTGCACCTTGAATACCACTGATTGTTGAAGTTTTTTCTCTTGCAAAAGCTTCAAAAATATGTTTTTGAAATTCTTCAGACATCCCTATTCCATTATCTTTTACACGGATTTCATAATGAGCGTATCCTTTAGGTGCTTTTGGCTTTTGAATTAAACGAACACTGACAGTACCTCCAGGATTTGTATATTTCAAAGCATTACTTAATAAATTAAGTAAAATTTGATTAAGACGCAAACGGTCACAAATGACATCTTCATTTATTACTCCTAAAGTATCAAATAATAAATCAATTCCTCTTGAAGAAATGTCGGGTTGTAAAATAGCTCGTAAATCATGAAAAACATCAGGTAAATGGACTTCTTTTTCATCAATTTTTACTCTTCCACTTTCAATACGACTCATATCTAAAACATCGTTAATTAAAGAAAGCAAATGTTTACTAGAAGTTGTAATTTTCTTTAAATAATCCTTGATTTTTTCAGGTTCATTAATATGTCCTGCAGCCAAGGCAGTAAAGCCAATAATAGCAT
>CAKOTA010000063.1 GCA_934119965.1 uncultured Bacilli bacterium | reverse complement strand
CTCCAACACTACTTGATTTTAAAGTGTCTTTAATATTTTGAATATGTTCTTGTGCTTTTTTATCAAAACCATATTGTAATACATAATCATACATTTAATGTTCCATCTCCATTTCTTCTTATAGATAAATTTTCTTTTTTATATAATTTAGACAGAATTATTCTATAAACTATACTTCTAGAATAGAAGTCAATAAAATTTACTGTTCCAAATACAAACAATGCAAAAAAAGTATTTATAAATAATAAACATATTAAAAATCTTATTATAACACCAATAGTAGATCCTATAAGTAATATAAATGATTTTCCTTGAGTAATACACAATGTTTTATATGTTTCATATGGATATAGCCCAAATACACCAAGTGAATAAAATATAATATATGGAAAACATTTATACAATGGCAAACTACCATGTGATATTATTAAATAGATAAATGCAAATACAAAATTTAATGTAATAATTAATGGAAAGCATTTGTTTCTTATATTCATACAATTATTATATTGCTCTTTATAATTTTTGTTTTCTGGAACTTTAATCATTAGAGTTGCTTGATATGCATCTGTAATAATTTCTAAAGTGAGAAATACAGAATAACAAATCGTATGTATTCCATAATTTTCAGTTCCCATATGACTTGCAACTACACCATATAATAGTAAAAATATTCTAGATAATAATCTCTCAGAAGAATATGCAAATCCATATTTAATCACATTCTGTAAAGATTCTTTATTCGGAAATTCAAACTTTAATTTCAAGTTATATAACATATATATAATTGAGATAAGCCAAGATATTATAGTTGCAACAAATAATAATATTAAGTTTTTAGTAAATAAATATGCGAGTGCATCTAGTCCAACCAAAGAAATATAGTAAATAATCAGACTTTTTCTATATAATTTTAATTGTCCTTTAAGTCTTATTATTTCAAAAATTCCATTTGCTAATCTTCCTAATACTACATAAACAATATAAAAATTTAATAAGATAGATAGCATATTTTTTTGTATATTGCTCAACTCAAATATATTTACTATCAGATTTTTACAAATGAAAACTATAATTCCCATTAATATTCCAAATATAATATTAAACCATAAATATTGCCATTCATTTTTTCTTGTTGTTCTATAAGTATATATTCCTATTTCACTAAAAGATTTAAAAATTGAATCTATTAATAGAAAACTTCCAGTTACTACTATAGCATCAATACTAATTAAATTATTAAATGCTGAATCAATACTATTTGCTATACTAATAAATATAAAACTTATAAGAATTGATATAAATTCTTTCATCTCTTTATCACCTTTTGTTTATAATTCAACAAAATTATACTATAAGTAACAAAAAAATACTATATGTTGGAAGATTTTTTCTTAAAACAAAAAAATCAACCATTTTACTGATTGATTTTCATATCTATCTATTCTATAAAAAGTTTGAACAGATACGTTGTTGGAGCTTACAACGGGAATTGAACCCGTGACCTCTGCTTTACCAAAGCAGTACTCTACCAACTG
>CAKOTA010000062.1 GCA_934119965.1 uncultured Bacilli bacterium | reverse complement strand
TGTATAAAAAAAGCATATTTTAAAAATATCTATTTTATCCATAGTTCCTAATGATACAGATTTACCTTTTATTTTATTTACTTGCAAAAAATCTATTCCGCCAGATATATTTATTATATCGTTCCAATTTATATTTTTAGTTTCTTTATCCGTTTTTAATATAAATCTTTTATTTGTTATATATAAGTTTCCGATATGAAGTCTTTTTAATATTTCTTCATCTCTATTTTTTCTACTTTCATACCAACCTATATCTTGTAAAAAAATATAACATTGTTCGTCTTTATTTAAGCTATGCTTTATATCAATATCTAATCCTTGTTTATTGGTAAGGTTTTCTTTTAATTTATTAGCAATATCTACTCTTTTATTATGTTCTTCCTTTAATATTTTTAATTTTTCAATTTTATTCTCTAAATTTCTTTTTTTAGTTTTTATTTTGTGGTTATATATTATATGAAAGAAACTTTTTACTTTTGGTAGTTCTTCCAACTCTTTACATAAACTATTAATATAATTATCCAAAGTTTCGTAATCTATAGAGCTTTCTAAATCTTCTTCATTTTCATTATTTTTAATTAAATTTCCAATTAACTTTACTACAATAAATATTGAAAGTATGGCAATACCAATAATAATTAATTCGTATTTATAATTACTCAAAAAAGTAAATATGGAGCTAATTATACTAATTAATATAGCAATTATACAAACGATAATAAAAAGTATTACAATAGAGGATAATGTTCCTTTTGTTATTTTTTTTCTTCTCATAATTCCTCAAAATTTTTCAAATTCTTTAATAAAATTATTTACAAAGTTAGGAAATTGACTGATAGGTAGCGATAATTTGGGACTATTATCAAAAGAGCTATTATAAAAATTAATATTTCTAATTCCTTCTTTTTTACACTTTGCATATAATTTTATTAAATCTGCTTTGTTAAAAAATTCATGTTCATAAGTAATAATAATATTACCGTTATCATCCAATTCTGCGTCTTCTCCGCTAAAAAATCCTATTTCTAAATTATCTGCATAAATATAAATATAGTCGGCATCGAGATTATCTGCTTTTACTGTAAACGATAATGCCATATATTTTGAAGTAAAAATAGTATTATCTTTAATAGAATAATTTTTTTCTATTATATCGCAATAAGCAACACTATTTATTAATAATATTAATAAAACTGCTATAAAATAAACTCTTTTCATTTTTTATTCCTTCTTTTATTTTCAAATTCTATTTCTTTATTAGCTTGTTTGTCTAACTCTTGGAGTTGAACATTATCCCAAGTTCCGTAACTTATTCTTATACTTTTATAAATATCAGCTATATTTTCTTCAGATACAATAAATGTGACATATCCAAAAGATTCATAAGCATCCATAAGAGTTTTTAAAGCATTGGTAGACGAGCTTCCTCCTATTCGTATTTTCATATCATCGGGGTGTATAGCTATCATCCAAAAAATAAAAGCTATACTTAAAGTTATAATTTGTTTTTTCATTTTAATATACCTCGTTTAATTTAAAAAATATATTTGATAAAAAACCTTTTGGGTTATTATATCCATTAAATAAATATTTATAAAAACATTTAAATAAATAAATGCTTTTT
>CAKOTA010000061.1 GCA_934119965.1 uncultured Bacilli bacterium | reverse complement strand
ATTATGCAACAGCGTAAGTATTATTTTTCAGGCAACTCACAAGAGTCGATTATAAGTAATGATGAGATTGATAGAATAAAAAAGATTAATGGTATTGAATCAATTGATGATCATATTGAAATAAATCTACGAGAAAGACATGAGACTTTTGAACAATTGGATAATGGTGAATTTCATGAACCAAGTTTTGTAATAAATAATGGCAAGAAAAAAAGAAAAGTGAGTGCAGATAATATTCTTAGTATAATTTCATTAGTAGGTTATCAAGATGTTAATGAGAAGCAACTTAATAATAAATTAGATAGAAAAGGTATTTATTTATCTAAAGAACTAGCGGAAACATTAAAAATAAAATCAGATGGAAACTATACTTTATCTTTCGAATTACCAGTTCCTCAATATAACATTGTAGGTGATGGGGGATATTCATTTATGGATGAGGAAGAAATATATCCTACAAATTATTTACAATGTAAATATGTATCTGTTGATTTAAAAGTAGCAGGAATCGTTGATGGTAGTGAGTTTTGTCAATGGTCAAATATTTCTAGTAATGCAATTTTTATTTCAAATAAATTGTTAAAAAATTATATGGAATCGTTTATGCCTAAAGAATCTATAACATACTATTTTGATAGTGACTTAAATAGTTATGTAACGCAAATTGATGAAAATAGAAAAGTAACTAATATTTGTTACGCGTATCCTTGGAGTCAAGATGCATTAAAAATAAAAATAGGAAATATCAAGGATTACAGTACTATTGTTAAAAAAATAAAAAAATTAGGGCTTTCAGTTATTTCATCAAATACTAATATGACAGATTTGGACAAAATTGCCTATCGAACATCCAATTCATTTGTTATTTTTTCTGTATCTATTACAATGGTTATTATGGCAATTTATCTTATTTTAAAATATATTGATCTTTATAAGGAAAAATCATTTAAGAAATTTATGATCAATTTGAATTATTCAAAAGCTAAAACAAGAATATTAATGATTGAAAAATATATCTTAGATATGTTTATTACATTAATGACATCATTGGCATTATTATTTGTTTTTCAAAATATGTGCATTCAATTAAATTATGTCATTGCACCAATAACAACTATTTCAATCATAATGGTCATTCTATTACCAATTATTATTGAAGTTGTTTTCCCAATTGTATTAGGAGGATTACGCTATGATCAAATTAGAGAATATTAATGTTTCATTTAAACAGCCTGTAATAGAAGATGGTAGTATTTCCTTAAATCAAGGTTTCTCCTTAATTGTAGGAAAAAGTGGAACTGGGAAAACAACTTTGCTTTATCGAATTGCTTTAATGTGTGAGGATAAAAACTATGACTATTATATAGATGATGAAAAAATAGATTTAAAAAATGATCAAAGACTTTCACAAATAAGAAAACAGTATATAGGCTATGTTTTGCAAGAAAGCAACTTAATGGAACAATATAATGTAATTGAAAACTTGCAACATTCTGCATTGATGACGGAACAAGAAGTAGATTATGATGAAATCTTAAAACTTGTACATCTTCATGTTGAAAAAACACAACCGATTCAAAGTCTGTCAGGTGGAGAAAGACAAAGATTAGCAATTGCCTGTGCTCTTGTTAAAAAGCCAAAAATACTTATTTTGGATGAACCAACAAGTGC
>CAKOTA010000060.1 GCA_934119965.1 uncultured Bacilli bacterium | reverse complement strand
AATTTGTACCAATCGAAAAAAAACGATTAAATTTTGTTGTTAAAAAATCTCTTGGTAAATCTAATACTATAAATAATATTGAAAAACATATTCTTTTTATATTGTAATAATCTTCCTCATTCTTAATTGGAAAACTCTCAATATTCAATATATATGGATTAAGAATATCTAGCATAATCTTTGCATCTTTTCCTGAATTGAGTTGCCAAAAAAGAATAATATAGATACAATTTTTTAAAATCAAATAGTCCGTTTGATTAAATGAACCTTCAATTTCTTTTTCCATCGATGAGTATAAAAGTACTGTTTTTATTAATTCTCTACTTTTAGTTACATTTTCTATAGTTGTATTTTGACATACAGAAAAAATAATTGTTAAAATTATAGCAACATTCCAGTAGTCATTCCCCTTAACCAAAAAATCTACAATTTTTATCGAAATAGACTCTATCATGTTATAATCATCTAATTCCTCACTTTTTAAAAGTGCAAACATTATTTTTCTTAAATAATAAATATACCTAAAATTATACCTACATTTTTTTATATCAACATCATAATTTGTCTGAAGAATTGATACCACATAATTTAATGTTTCATTTTTTTCAATTTTATCAACATTGGATGATTCTAAAAAATGTAATACTAAATTTTCAACTAGCTTACTTTCATTAGAATAAAATTCATCAAACTTACTTCTCCATTCTTTTTCAAATTCTAGTGTATGTCCATTTATTTTAACTTCTCTATTCATATCTTCTTGAATCTCATCACTTATAATGTCTTTTATATCATCTAAATAATACTTTTCCAAAAACAAATAAACAATAAATATTAAAATAAAAAAAGAAGCATATATCAAAGCTATTTTAGCTTCCAAAATTGCTCCTAAAAAAAGCATAAAAAACAATGCATATATCACTCTACTTGTAAAATATTTTTGTAAATAAGGATATGTTTCCACACCAAATATTTTTACGGTTTTTTTTGCAAAATAAAATTGTATAACCTGAGACAACATAGTTGCAAATATTGGGGATACTACTATTGTTTTAAAGTCAACTTTATTTATATTGTTAATAACAATACAATAAATATTTTTAAATATATTACAATTTAAAATTGGAAATTTAATTATTAGTAACTCATAAAAATTACAGTTTTTTGCAATTAATTCAATATATAATAAAATAAAGTACCCCGTAGAAAACACCATAAACTTCCAATGCTTTATAATTTCTTTTTTTATTTTTTCTAAAAAATATTTAATATTCAAATAATTCTTATGATAACAATTACATTTAAAATATACCATAACACCAAAAAAAACAAAAACTATCATCAATCCAAATAAACTATATTTCATAATATTTAACATTTTTTTTAGAAACTTTTTCTATACGCTTTGCATATGGTTTTTCATCATTATGCTTATTCATAAAATATGTGCGTAATATGTTATTATTGCTATCCAATAAATCCTTTTCATCAATTTTTTCACTATATGTATTTTCTATCTTTATATAATATTTCATACCACACTATTATTAACGTTTATATATAAACGCCAATCAACTCCTCCTATTTCTTATTATATATAAATTTTCATATTTTTCGCAATTAAAAGTATAATTATCATTCATAAATGTGTATCGTCTTATTTTAATTTTACTTTTTTTGTTGAAAAAAGAAAATGTATTGCATATTTTGACAAATCATAAATTATTTTTCTTCATTTAATCTTTCTTGGATATATGAAAGTTTAGAAATTGTTTCTTTTGTTTCTTCTAATG
>CAKOTA010000059.1 GCA_934119965.1 uncultured Bacilli bacterium | reverse complement strand
AATTTCTTCGATGGCAAGACTTTAGGAAAATCAGGAAAGCCATATAAGTATCGTGAATCATTCGCATTGGAAACACAGCATTTCCCTGATTCGCCAAATCAGAAAGCATTTCCATCCACTATTCTTCAACCGGGGAAAACTTACAAGCAGATTTGTGTTTATAAATTTGGCGTAAGATAGTAATTGTGAAGCTATTAAACTTTAAAAAAATAAGCAGAAATGGTTATGGACAAATTAAGAAAAATGATATTATCATGTTGTCTGTTGGTTACTACTAGTATTTCATACGCTACTGTAAAATTACCTACAGTATTGGGTAGTAACATGGTATTGCAGCGAAATGAAAAGGTTTGTCTTTGGGGAAGTGCCAAAGCGAACGCTACTGTCACAATTAAACCTTCTTGGAATAATGAAGCTACTAAGACACAAGCTGATAAAAATGGGAAATGGGTAGCATACGTAGAAACGACTAAAGCTGGTGGTCCATATGACATTACATTTGATGATGGTGAAAAACTGATATTGAATAACATTTTATTAGGAGATGTATGGATATGTTCTGGACAGTCAAATATGGAAATGCCGTTAAAAGGATTTATAGGGCAACCAGTAAAAGAATCCCTCAAGTTCATTACTGAGTCACAAGGATATCCTGAAATTCGTATGTATACAGGAAAAAAGTCTGCTTCACTATCAGAAGAACTAGATAATCAAGGTAGCTGGAAACAAGCTTCTATTCAAAATTCGCCACAATTCAGTGCTGTTGGATATTTCTATGCAAAAGAACTATATGACGTATTGAAAATTCCTATTGGTATGATTCATGTAAGTTGGGGTGGAGCGTCTATAGAAAGTTGGATGAGTGAAGAGACATTGAAAATGTACCCTAATGTGAAGCTAAAGGATAGAAGAGTAGTTACTTCTCATCCTCAACATGTTCCTACATTGTTATATAATGGAATGTTGCGTCCTGTATCTAATTATACTATAAAAGGATTTATTTGGTATCAAGGAGAAACAAATAGAGGGAATCATAAAGAATACACTTCTCTTTTCCCTGATATGGTAAAGGAATGGAGAAACTTGTTTAAAGCAGGAGAAAAGTTGCCTTTTTATTATGTTCAAATTGCACCTTTTCAATATGAAAATCCTGACAGTACAGAATGCGCACTCCTTCGTGAGTCTCAATTGAAATGTTTGTCACTAATTCCAAATTCTGGGATGGCTGTTACTATGGATAAAGGTGAATTAACTTGTATCCATCCGTCTGAAAAAGAGATAGTAGGACAAAGATTGGCTTACCAAGCATTACGAAAAACGTACGGATTTACCAAATTCCCGTGTGATGGGCCAACGTTTAAATCAATGAAACTGCAAGACAAGAAGTTAATAGTAACTTTCGATAATGCAGAAATGGGACTTTATCCAATGTATGTAGAATTACCAGGCTTTGAAGTAGCTGGTAGTGACGGTAAATTCTATCCTGCCAAAGCCGTGGTTAACCAAAAGGGTAATTCTATGGAAGTATGGTCAAATCAAGTGGAGACTCCTATATACTTGAGATATGCATTTAAGAATTATATCCAAGGTTCGCTTTATAACGGTTATATGTTACCTGCAAGCTCTTTTAGAACAGATACATTTTAAAGAGTTGTTTACGTAACAATCAATTTTAGTAAAATAGTGTAACGTGATTGTTGATATCACCTTCACCTAATAGCAATAAACATAAAAAGAAAAGCTCTGCCGACATCACATCGACAGAGCTTACTTTTTATAATTACTTTATAATTGCTCGTTGATTAAAGAGCTGAACCCATCAAGAATGTAGCAGCCAAAGCAACGATGGCATACAATTCTGGGAATACCGCCAAAATCAAAGTGTTACCGAATACGTTGTAACCCTGACCGATAGCAGCGATACCGTTTGCACAAAC
>CAKOTA010000058.1 GCA_934119965.1 uncultured Bacilli bacterium | reverse complement strand
GTAATGTAGTTGTAGATCAACCTAAAATTATTACGGATGGTTATTATAAAGATTTTGGTTATGGCTTCTATTGTACAAATTTAGAAAAACAAGCAAAACGTTGGGCGTTAGTCAAACAACATGGACATGTTGTTAATGTTTATGATTATTTAGAAAATAAATCATTAAACATACTCGTATTTGATGAAATGACAGATGAATGGCTTGATTTTGTTGTAGCTTGTAGGCAGGGGATTAAACATGATTATGACATGGTAGAAGGTCCAATGGCTGATGATACTATTTGGAATTATGTTGATGATTTTACACGTGGAGAAATTTCAAGAACTGCTTTTTGGGAATTGGTTAAATTCAAATATCCTACTCATTACTCATCAAATTGTATTTTGTAGTGAGAAAGCTTTAAAACAACTTCATTTTAAAAGGAGTTATTCATTATGATTAATAAATATTTTGAAGACGAAGAAATTCAACAAAATGATCTTTTCTTTATGTGTTCAATGATTGAACGTGTTGCACGTAAAATACATCAAAGAAATAAATATGTTGTTAATACTCTTGGCTATGAAAATCTTTATCATCTTATCAGTCTTGCAAATGTGTTGCATTGTGAAAATCCTGATAAAGTCGTTGATGATTGGATCAATGAATATCATTTAAAAAAAGGAACATTTAATATAAAAGATGTTGATAAAGAATTATGTACAATTATACCGACGCCTTTAGATATGGGAAAGGAATATATGCGTCTTATTGTAGATACAGCTTTAGCAAATGAAGATTATGTATCGGGTATTATTCGTGTTTATAATGATGATATTTGTAAAATAATTGATAATTATACAAATGGGGCATTTTATGAACCTTCTTATGTTATTGCAAGAGCATATAAAGAGGGTGAGTTTTAAAAAATATAAAAGAAGAGGTGATAGAATTGTCAAAAAAGGAAAAAGCTTATTTTCATTTACCAGGATTATTTGAATTTTATGAATTATATAAAGTCTTTTTACCATTATTCTATCATCATCGTGAATATTTTTATGATTGGTGTGAAATAGGTTCTATTTATGGAAGTCCTGAAGATTGTTTATGGGGTGGAGGACGTCTTGGTGAAGGGAATCAAAATCCTTATGAAGTTCTTTCACTTATGAATAAATATCATATTTCTTCGCGACTTACTTTCAGTAATTCATTGCTTCAAGAAAAACATCTCCAAGATAAAAGATGTAATGATCTTTGTACTTTATTTGAAAAAAGTGATGTTCAAAGTGGGATTATCATTCATTCTGATTTGTTGCTAGAGTATTTAAAAAAGAAATATCCACGTTTTTATTTTGTTTCTTCAACAACGAAAGTTCTTACAAAATTTGAAGAATTAGTTGACGAATTAAAGAAAGATGACTTTTTATATGTTGTTCCTGATTTTCGTTTAAATAAAGTTCAACAATTAGAAAATCTTTTACAAAAAGAGAAGGATAAAGTTGAATTTTTATGTAACGAATGTTGTTTTATAGGCTGCCTTGAACGAAAGAAATGTTATGAAACGGTTAGCCGTCAAAATCTAGGAGAAGATTGTTTAGATCATGTATGCAAAGCTCCAAATTCTCATGAGGGGTATCGTTTTTCTAAAGCTATGCAAAATCCGAGTTTTATCAGTATTGAAGATATTCAAAATAATTATCTACCAAAAGGCTTTTCTCAATTTAAAATAGAAGGTAGAAGTTTAGGAAGTGCTTTAGTGTTAGAATTTTTACTTTATTATATGGTCAAACCTGAATATCAAATACATGTAAGAGAAGCTATTTATTTAGATAATATGTTAGATTTGTTTTAAAAAATAAGAAGGATAAAACATGTAAAGTGTATAAATTATTAAAGAAATAAAAAGGAGTACATATATGAAAATAGAATATAAAGAAGGTCTTATTGTTTTAAAAGATCAAGATGAAGAAGTAGGTTATATTAAATATATTAAAAAAGAAGAAAATGTGATTGATGTTCTTTCTACAGTTGTTCATGAAAGATATCAAGGTCAAGGGATGGCAGGAAAGCTATTTGA
>CAKOTA010000057.1 GCA_934119965.1 uncultured Bacilli bacterium | reverse complement strand
TTGTAACAAAAGCAGACTTTGATTGGGCTATTGAAGAAGCAACTAAAAAGAAAAAACAAGATTTTTCAAGAGTTGAATTTTTAACTTATGATGAAGGAATATGTGTTCAATGTATGCACATTGGCAGTTATGATGATGAGCCAACAACAGTTAAATTAATGCACGATTTTGCAAAAGAAAATGGATATGAATTAGATATAAATGATACAAGATTACACCACGAAATTTATTTAAGTGATCCGAGAAAATGTGATGTTAGCAAATTAAAGACAGTTGTAAGACATCCAATTAAGAAAATTAAATAATTACAAATAGTAATTTGTAGAGGAGGTTTTATATGAGAGATTTTGAAAAAATAAGTTTTGAACAATTTAGAAAAGACATTAAAGATGATATAGAATTATATAATGAATATTCATTGCCAAAAAGAGATTCAGTCTATACAGCAGGTTATGACATATATCTTTTAGAAGAGTTAACTATAAAACCAGGAGAAAGAAAAAAAGTGCCAACTGGTATAAAAAGTTATTTTGATAAAGAAGAAGTATTGTTACTTGTAGTTAGAAGTAGTATGGGATTTAAATATAATATCAGATTATGTAATCAAGTTGGAGTAATTGATGCAGATTACTATAATAATAAAGATAATGAAGGACATATATGGCTAATGATACAAAACGAAGGCGAGAAAGAGTATAACTTTAAGAAAGGTGAAGCTATTGCACAAGGATTATTTATGAAATATTTAACTACTAAAAGTGATAAAAGCATAAATATTCAAAGGAAAAGTGATTATTAAATCTAAGCGACAAATTACAATATATAGAGGAGATTGAATGATGGTAAATATTCTAATTCATGGACTTGGACAAAATGAAACAAGTTGGAATGAAGTAAAAAATCAATTAAATAATAGTGAGATAAATGTTGAAACACCTAATTTATTTTCTATCGTAAAAAATTATCAAGTAAATTATGAAAATATGTATAAAACATTTGCCGATTATTGTAATAGTTTTAATGAAAAAATAAATTTAGTAGGGCTTTCTCTAGGTGGAATACTTGCTATTGATTACATAGCAGAATTCCCAGAGAAAGTAAATTCAATAATACTAATAGGGACACCCTACGAAATACCAAAGACTATATTTACTATACAAAACATTATTTATAAGTTTATGCCTAAAAGAATATTTGAAAAAATAGGTTGCCCTAAAAAAGATATGATTAGATTATTAAAATCAATGAGTGAATTATCTATTCCAGACAAAGCACCAAATATAAAATGCAATACACTAATTATATGTGGAGAAAAGGAAAAAGATAATATAAATATGAAAAGTGCAAAACAGTTAAATAAGGTAATACAAAATAGTAAATTTAAGATTATAGAAAATGCAGGACATGAAGTAAATATTGATAATCCAAAAGAACTTGCAAATATAATTAATGATTTTTGGAAAGATAATAAATAACACAAATTACAATTTAGTAAGTTGTCGAGATGATTGGAGATGAAGAAATGCCTAAAATTATATGGAAAGGTATAATAAAAAGTGAAAAGGATTTTCCTACTGCTGATATACCTAAAAATGCTAAAAAATTAGATAGTGAAGAAGATATGAAGAAAATGCAAATAAAAGCACTACCTTTTATGATACCATCTGTTTTACTTTGCTTTATATGTATGTTTGTAAAAACATTTATTGCAAATGAAAAAATAATAAATGTAGGATTTCTATTTATAGGAGTAATTATAGGATTTTTCTTAATAATTGTTCACGAATTATTACATGCTATCGCTTTCCCTAAAAATGCAACAGTATATATAGGTATAATGCCTAAAAGTTTAACAGCAGTTGCATTATCTTCAAGTCCAGTAAAAAGGAATCGTTTTATATTTTTAAGCATATTACCAATTATTTTAGGACTGATTCCGTTAGCTATATTCTGTTTTAGTAGCAATAGTTTAAAAGAATTAAATGGAATACTGTTTGGAATGGCAATAATGGGAATGGTAGGTGTTTATCCTGATATTTATAATATATTTAAAATTTTAAGAGAAGTACCTACGAATGCTACAATTCAAAATAATAAAAATGAAACATACTATTTTGAATAAAAAATTACAATTTGGTGATTTTTTATAGAGAAAAATAAATTATTATAATTATGAAAAATACGAATAAAGACAGCTTTT
>CAKOTA010000056.1 GCA_934119965.1 uncultured Bacilli bacterium | reverse complement strand
TCCCATACACATTTGAAATATATCTGTGATCCTTATCTTCGATCTTTCCCCGCAAACGGTTCACATTTACCGCCAGTGCATGTTTATCTACAAACTGTCCTCCACTATCCCATAACCGTTCCAACAGCAAATTATAAGTAAGCAATTGTCCCCGATTCAAAAGAAATTGACGAAGCAGACGATATTCTGTCGGAGTAACCGCACATTCCTGTCCTTTTACTGTCACATGTGCATTATCCAGATCTATCTGAAGGTATTCATCTTTAAAAATCAAATGCTTATTTGAAACAGTTCTTCTTAAAATAATATCTATTTTCCGGAGTAAAACCTTCATTGAAAATGGTTTTGTAACATAATCCTCCGCTCCTGATTCATACCCTTCCAATACATCTTCTTCCATATCTCTGGCTGTCAGATAAATAATCGGAATTTCTTTTTGCCCTTGCACCCATCGAGCAAAGGAAAAACCTTCGCCGTCCGGAAGGTTTACATCCAAAAGAATCATATTTATCTGTTCTTTTGCAAAAATCCGCTTTCCTTCTTCCATCAAAGCCACACTAAAAACTCCATATCCTGACTTCTTCAAAGAAAAGCAGATTGACTGATTTAAATCATAATCATCTTCTACAAGCAATATATTTTTCATTTTCTGTTCCTCCGGCACGAATTTTCAAAGATAATGCAGCTATCCACGCTCCTTACCACATATAGTACCACATATATTACCTATTCATGGTAAAATATGAAACTATCTCAATTTTGTGATTATGCGCACATTCGATAAAGTCATATGTTCATGCTTTTCCTCATTTACTTTTTTCTAAATATGTTTTTACAGAAAATTTATATACTGAATATATCAGATTGTTCAAATTGGAAGCCCGGACAAGCATTTGATACAAGCATTCTTGATAATGTCACAAGAGAATCCGTAGAAGCTACACTTGTCCAAAATGGTAACAGACTCGTTCGTAATTCTATTGATGTATCGGTATAAAAGGGAGAAACGTGTATGTCAGATCTTTATATATTCATCGTCATATATGGGGGAATACATATAATTCCATCTTTTACAATTAAATTTCTTGGATGAATAATATAACTTTCCCCTATGCGCTCCTTGTATTTTTCTCTGAAATTATTTAATGAGGTTGTTTTATATTGCTTTCCAGACTTGACTTCAATCGGAAACATCTTATATTTTAATCTGCTATTATTCGAAATGATAAAATCGATTTCCATATCATTTCGGTGCTTATTTTCATTATAGTGTGTATAAAAATATAACTTATGTCCATTCGCCACCAGCATCTGAGCTATTGCATTTTCATAAAGCATTCCTTCATTAATCTGTAATTTGCCTGCCAATATCTGTTTATATACTTCATCTTCAAGTAATTCGTTCTCATCAAATGCATGGCTTACCAAAAGTCCGGTATCTCCCATATAACACTTTACATAGCTCCTTGTCTCATTTAATGATAAACCCACATTAGGGTCATTACACAAAAAACACTCATTAGATATCATAGAATCCGACAACCAGAAAAATGTTTCTTCATACTGGTCTGCATAACTACCATCTTGTAGCTTTTTGAATACAACTCTTTTTTCATGCTGTGAAAGAAATCCCGGAATCTGGTCATAGATTGCAAGAACTTTGCTTCTATATCTCATATCTATCTTCATAATATCTTCCCGATACAATTTAAGAATGTCCCTTTTTTCTTTATCCGCTTCTGTAAAATCTTTTTTACTTTCAATAAATGAAACTACAGGCATAGGCATCCCACCAACAAGCATATACTGATGAAACAAAAGCATTGCCTGATTATGCATACTTCTTTCCAAAGGTTCTCTTTTTTCAAAGCATTTTTTTATATATTCGACTAGCAAATCTTCTTCTAATGCTATTGCAAATTCTTCGAAATCCAATGGATACATATTGATATGTCTTTCTTCTGACGGTATGACAATATTCTTTACATTTTCTCTGATAGATATCAATGAACCCGTTTCGATATAATCATATCTTCCATCTGCAACCAAATATTTTATTGCAGCTCTTGCCTGTGGAAACATCTGCACCTCATCAAAAATAATAAGAGAGTTTCTCTCTGTCAGTTTTTTTCCAAAATGCGTCTGTAATAACATAAAAAATGTATCCAGATCATTCAGATATCGCTCAAAATACATTTCGACTTCCTTATCTTTTTTAGCAAAGTCAAT
>CAKOTA010000055.1 GCA_934119965.1 uncultured Bacilli bacterium | reverse complement strand
AAATGATCTTGTTAGAAAAATCTGTAATGAAACACCTACTAATGATTTTATTGAACAACAAATAAAGGCTATCAATTCCTTACATCCTATCATGCCACTTGTTTTTTTAGGGTATGGTTTAGGTGCTGGAGGTTATGCTATTTTTTTTGGAGGCGGACTTCATGAAGGAATTATTGCTGGAATCATAGGTTTTTTAATGTATTTCTTTGTATGGATCAATGAGATTTTAGGAATTAATTCTTTAATGCGTACAACACTAACAAGTATGTTTTTAACTATCTTAGCGATTTTGTTTTATCATTTTCATTTGATTTATAATCTAGATGCGACAATTATTGGTTGTTTAATGATTTTAACTCCTGGAATTGCAATTACCAATAGTTTAAGAGATATTATCGATGGGAACTATGTTTCCGGGCAAGCACGTCTTGTTGAAGCTTTTTTTATTGCAACAGCAATTGCTTTAGGAGTTGGATTGATGCGTATTTTATTGAAAGGATTGATTTAATGGAACAAATTATTCAATGTTTAAGTGCTTTTTTAGGGTGTTTAGGATTTGCTTTTGTTTTTAGAGTACATCGTCATCTGCCTTATGCACTTTTAGCTTCGCTTGGTGGAATGCTAGGATGGATCGTTTATTTACTAGTGATACCTTATCTAAGTAATATCATGTCAAATTTATGTGCGATGATCGTGGTAGCTTTATTTAGTGAAATTATGGCAAGAATATGTAAAGCTCCTGCAACTATTTTTATTGTTGTTGGTTGTTTCCCCATTGTCCCTGGAAAAGGAATTTATCAAACAATGCTTTATTTGATTTCACATGATCAAGATTTATTTCTTGATTCTCTTTTTCAAACAGTAGGAACAGCTCTAGCACTTGCAACTGCAATTTTAATTGTTTCAACTTTCTTTAAAGTTATTAAAACCATTAAACAAAAGGACTATCATTTATGAAAATATTAGGAATCATTGTTGAATATAACCCTTTTCATACCGGACATCTTTATCACTTGCAAAAAGCAAAAGAAATGGTAAAGCCCGATTTAACAATTGCTATTATGTCTGGTAATTATGTTCAACGAGGAGAAGTCGCAATTATTGATAAATTTAAAAGAAGTGAACTTGCTATTAAATACGGTGTTGATTTAGTTATCGAACTCCCTTTTGCATATGTTTGTCAAAGTGCCGATTATTTTTGTAAAGGAGCGATTGATTTACTTTATCATATAGGAATTACTGATCTTGTTTTTGGTAGCGAATGTGGTGACATCGATACTTTTAAAGAAATAGCATATGCAATCAAAAATCATCCTAATGAATATGATCAATATGTTAAAGCTGCTATGAAAAAAGGATTACGTTACCCTGATGCTTGTAATCAAGCTTTAAGTTTATTACTAAATAAAAGTATCAAGACACCTAATGATTTATTAGGTTTAGGTTATGTTAAAGAAGTCATTGAAAATGATTATCCTATTAATTTACATTGTATTAAAAGATCCAATGATTATCATGATACAACGCTTACAAAAATAGCTTCTGCCACAGCTTTGCGTAAAGCTTTAAAAGAAAAACAAGATGTACAAGATTATCTATTAGATATGTCTTATTATACTTGTCTTTATCATCAAAATGATTTCTTTGATTATTTAAAATATCAAATCATTATTCAAAGTCAAGAAGAGTTAAAAAAGATCCATCTTGTTGATGAAGGAATTGAAAATTTATTAAAAAAAGTTATTTTTAATGCCAGTAGTTACGAAGAATTGGTAAATAAACTTACAAGTAAACGTTATACAAAAACAAGAATCCAAAGAATGTTACTCCATATTTTAATGAATAACACAAAAGATGAAATTAAAGATTGTTTTCCAATCAACTACCTTCATATATTGAAAATGAATCAAAATGGACAAAACTATTTAAAAACAATAAAAAAAACATGTGATTATCATTTAGTTACAAATCTTTCTTCATCTAAACATCCTGCTTTAGATTTAGAAATCAAATCATCAAAATTATTATCTTTAATAGATGACCAAATCTTGAAAAAAGAATTTCAAAACATACCTGTTATAGAACTATCAAAATGATAGTTCTTTTTATCATAAAAAATACTTTCATTTAAAACTAAAAGTATTTTTCAATTTTTTTCTACACCGGATAAATCTAATAATTCCATGCTTTCTTCTAGAGATACATCTTTAGCTTCTTTTATAAAACCTTTGATGATTCTTTATAAG
>CAKOTA010000054.1 GCA_934119965.1 uncultured Bacilli bacterium | reverse complement strand
ATCCGCATCTCCAGAAAGTCCTTTGAGGATTGGTTGAAGGCGGAGGGGTTGGACGACGAAACGGAATAACTGGTAGGAGAGCGCCATAGGCTTTGAACCTATGGCGCTCTATTTGTGAAAATGTAAGATGTTATTTTGCGGTGTCTTCTTTTGAGAGATATTTATGAATATCCTTTTTTATTGCTACTTGAGCTGTTAATACAAGACCAAACAAATCTACAGCTGCACAAATATACAGAGGAATGCTACTATTGAGTTTTTTCTCGAAAAAAATAGCAATATATGTAATTGCTGCAATTATAGCAATTTTCCACAAAATGCTCCAAACAAATCGAAGGATTTGTTTGGCCCGCTTTTTTCGTCGGTCTCTCTTATCTTTTTCTGCACGATATAGGGCAAGTTCTGATTCTAGGTTTGTTTTTTCCTCTTGTTGTCTTTGAATCACTTGGTCTTTGTGCTCAATAGTTTGATCCTTTTTTTGAATTTCCTTATCCTTTTCTTCAAGCGCGATTTTATTAGCACTGACTTCTTCTTCGTAGCGGCTAAGAAACTCTGGAGAAAAGTCCATAATTTCGTCTATTGAATCACCCTCCAAGTCTTCTGGAAGCACAGGTTTTCTGCGTAAGGTGATAATCCGTGCTGCGAGTTGATCGCTCGTTATCTCACCATTCTTATTTTTCTCTTTGGCGTCATTGTATACTGTAGCTATGTTATGCGAGATAGTGGCTGACAATACCGTTCTTGCCTTAAGTACGATGTTGACATTGCAAGGATAATTTTTTGTACCAAATCCATTACCAAGTTTGTACCAAAGAATATTAGTCATTCTATCAACGGATACTGCATAATCGTTAGCATAATCCAACCCGTTTTCTTTTTTGGCTCGTTCAGTTTGCTCTCTAGAAATATTTAGTGTGCATTTTGTATTAGTTACGATGAGATATTCCGCATCAAAATTGTTTGTAAATACAGAACCCTTTCTTAGTTTGTTTATGTGGCTAATATACTTCCAGCTCTCACATACTTGCTCATCTGTATACTCCATGCTTTCAAGATTATACACATCATTTTCTTTACTGTAGTAGTCGTCTTTCTCGTCTTCGATTATTCCATAATGATATTGCAGTTTATAATAAAAGTCAGCCTTCTTTACATCGACATCACTTGGTGCTTCGCATGAATTGAGAATAGCTTTCATGGCTACGGTATCAAATGACACCGTATTTTTCTCGATAATCATTTTTGCACCATTGAAAAAACTGTCCATCTCCTTTCGTACATCCGAAAAATAGCGCAGAAATATCTTAGTACCATTCAAATTTGCACTTTTGATTTGCGCAAAAAGATCTTCAGCCAATTGCTTATATACTTCGCCATTGAAGCCAGCGAGACTAAACAAGACTTCTGTTCCCAAAAAAAGGGTAAGTTTTTTTGTCAGATTACCGGTTTCATTTATATTATAATTTAGGCCGATATATAAAATGCTTCCTTCTCGTATAGTTTCAAGGGTTCTCTGCACATTATTGTTATTTTCATTTTTCAAAACAAACTCACTAATTAGATCCGTGTATTGGCCAGAGCTCTTTTTCTGATCATCAACTAAAAAAGCAATTAAATCCTGAGTCAATAAGTCTTCGTCTATTTCTTTTTCTGGCTCTCGCTTACTAATATATTCTTTTAATAGACTAATAGCACCGGTATTGGCTTCTTCCGCAATGGCCTTTGCTCTTTCAAAAGCATGATCAGAAACAAAGTTACGAATGTCTACAATATATGTACCATTTTCCCTCGTCACAAAAGGAAGGGATTTAGAAGCCGTTTTTACTACTGCTTCTGGTATATCAAATCCAAAAACAGATTTAAGCCTGTTTTTCATTTCGATGGCAGTAAATACATACAGCTTTTGACCGTCAATAATATATTTAATAAATTCCGCAAGAATCTGATATGAATTAATATATTTTTTGGAGTCATTTAGGCTTTTTAATGTTGCAAATGACGCTAAAATAGGTGTGCTTGTTGAATTACTCATATTTCTTCTTCCTCCTTAGCACAATTGCTGGCGACTTTATTAGACTTTGCAAATATAATAAATCGACATAAACAATTATATTATACCATTGTTTGCCAAGATTCACAATGAATTACTTGCTCAATCGACTAAAATTCTATAATTTGATTACGCCATGGGCTAAAGCCTATGGCGTTTTTTATGCCTGGAAATGCCTCGAAAGGAGCCGAAAATCCCATGTTTTTTCTTCCACAATCAGTCGAAAGGCCGCCGCCCATAGGTTTTCCCCTCCAGAGTGTCCGGGCGGCATAGAGGTTGCCTTTTCCCCAAAAACGAACACTTTTGCAGACCGCCGAAAGGAGGTGATTGGAAATGTCAAGAAATGTGCAGTCGGGAAACACCCAAAATCTGAAAAGCACGGTAATACAGCGCAGTTTTCCGAA
>CAKOTA010000053.1 GCA_934119965.1 uncultured Bacilli bacterium | reverse complement strand
GAAAGGAATGACATATTGTGTTTATAAGAAAAGTTCAAATTGAGTCATTTAATGAATTGGATTCAAGTGAATTGAATTTAAACAACAAATATTTAGTATTTGGACATAATGATTTACTAAATACAAAAATATTAGACAATAAAGGATGTTTTAAAAGTATATATGATGATCTCATGTACATAGACGCTTGTGATAAATCAAATAATTTAATACAAAATTTTTATTTAATTAATGATGGTAATATAAATGATGATGAAAATTTTTGGAGTAAAATGAGAATAGCAAATTTGTCTTGCTTGCTATTTGTAAATACGAACAATCAAATATCTAATAAAAAAAACTTGCAAATTTATTATACATTAGATAATTATGATTATGTTATTGCAATTTTTGGAAATGATTTAGATGATATAAATACGAAAATTAATGACTTTCTGAATGAAAATGAAATATTGATAAATGATTTATATAAATTGTTTTTTTCCAATTATTCTACAATAGAATCAGTAGATAGTAATACTGGATCAAATGTTAAAATGAATATTGAAATAATAATCAAGGTAAAAAAATCAGATGAATTCAATTTAGATAATATTAAAAGAAAGTTGAGAAAATTAAATATAGATGATAAAAATATAAAAATAGAAGAAATATCCGGAAGTAAAGATATTTCAATTAATATAGATAAAATAACTATAATTCAATTTTTATCACTTTATAAACCAGGAAATGTATTTTCTTTTAATAGTGAATATAATAGAGTTTTTACATGTAATACAAAATTAAAAACGGAAAAAATATCTGATATATATAATTTTAAAGAAAATAATTTTTTGAAAGATAATGATAAATTTACATGGACAAATGGTAGAATATTTCATGAAAATACATCTTATGCAATACATTTAATGAGAATCAATCAATATATGAAAAATACAAAAATGTTTAATATTCCTGATTATGGATTTTTAATATTATATTTAAGTGTTTGTAAATTTCAAAAGAAGATAAATATGGAAATTAATGGTAATGAATCATCTAGAGAATTTATACAAATGTATATTGAGTATGCCAAAGAAATAATGGACTTAAATCAAGCATCACAAATTGGATATTATACAAGTCAAGAATATGTGCGTAAAGAAATGCATGCTCCAATAAAATTAATTGCATTATATACAGCTTTTACAGTTTTATCTTGTGATATTATTACTGAAGGTGAAAAAAATTTTATTAATAAGAAACCATCTTTTATTTTTTGCTTAAAACCATCTGTAGCAGAAAATGTTTTTACTAATATTTTATTTTCTAATGATCAATTAAAGGATGATCGAATGCTTTTAATAAATATCCCAATTGAGTATATTTATAATGTTAAAATAATGATTTTTTCACTTTTACATGAAGAAAGTCATTATTGTGGTGAATATATTCGTTCTAGAAAAGAGAGAGCATCATTAATTGTACATTCTTATTTGTGTGAAATAATTGAACATATTCTTATGGATATAACTATTGAGCAAAGAGAAAAGTATAGTATTGAAAATAAAATAGAAGAATTATTTATGACTCTATTTGATCATAACAAACATCATGAAAATGATATTTATTATCTTACTAATTTAAAAAAAATAATAATTGATACAACTTTATCGGTGATTAAACAAATTTTGATATCATCAAAGACTATATTTGAAAGAACTGCTTCAGAGAAAGAAGACATACAAGAATTTGTAAATATTTCAAAACAAATAAAACGTAATTGTATAGAAATATTAAGTAAAAATAATCATGAAAAAGCAATTAATTATATTTCAGAATTGTTTTCTGAATCGTATTCAGATTTTTTTGCAATAAGTTTTTTGAATTTGGATTATAAAAACTATGAAGAAATTATGACAAAAACTTATAAAGTGAACAGCAATGGAGAAATAAATTCAGATTTCATTACGTTACGAATTTTAATTAACTATTTTCTTTTTTCAAGTATTGATGATTCTATAAAATTTAGTGGGAAAATAAAAAAACAATACAGTCATTTTATTGAATATATAAATAATGATAATATTAAAACTAAATCAAAAACATATCAAATAATAATGTCAAAATTTAAATCCAATAGTACTAAAAATAATACTAATAAACGGTTATCTGAATATTTTATGTCACCAGAAATCATACAAGACATTATTGAATATTTATGTATATGCAAAAATAAAATGTTTAAACTGCAAAATAATATTAATAATGAACTATTTTTAAAACTAATAAAATGTTTAAATGATGATAGTATTGATATATGTTTTATTAATGAAGTAATCGATGAATTTAGAAAATTTATTAATTAAATAGATAGTATTATTATACAAGGAGAAAAAAATGGAACATAATTTTAAATGGAAAGAAAATGGAAAAACTAAATTATGTATTGGATTAGGTACAAGACCTGAAATCA
>CAKOTA010000052.1 GCA_934119965.1 uncultured Bacilli bacterium | reverse complement strand
GACGGATTTCTTAGGGGCTTGTCGGAGAAGGCAAAAATCCCAAACGGAGCGTGACGGATTTTCGCCTGTTCCACATCCGGCAGAAAACTGTAAACGAGAAAACAGTCAAGAGGACATTTCACCATCAGCAAACGCTGACCGTGAGGTGTCCTCTTTCTATATCCTGATTAACGCAAGTATATCCCTACCCTTGACAAAGGAGAAGAATGTCATGGAACATACGACCGCTTCGTTTGAAGTTCCCGAACTGGAAAAAATTCTGGCCAAGAAGAAAAAGAGATATGTTGGCTACGAAGAAGGAATGGCCCTCTATTCGATGGGCAAGATTTCGTTCCGAATGCTGGCACAGGAAGCTCACGCACTCCTCCGCATAAAAAAGATGGCGATTGTCGATTTGGATATTCTGGATGATTATCTGGAACAGCATCGCAACAACAACTGAATCAGAGGTTTCTTACATAGCGCACTTTCCATCTGAAGGTGCGCTTTTTCTTTAATTGTCATCTGCACGAAGGCCATCCTATATGTTCCAAATAAAATTTGTCAAGTGCAAATGCAGTCGTTTTGTTCATTTTAATAAACAATACGCGAAAGACACTGTGCAATATAACAAAAAGCAATGAAAAAGTAGCAATGGGTCTGTACAAATGGTTAAAACTGTGATAATTTAATCTTGACAAGAGCTTAAGAACGTGCTATTATAATTAACTCGCATTACCGAAACCAATGTGGGAAGTTTTAAATGGGGAAGTTGATTTTCACAAAGTTAAATCATCCTGCGGATCAATGTTTCACTTGTGGAAACCCAAGCATTGATAAGAAGGTTGCTGACTCTTATTTTTTGACGTTGCTTGATCGTTGCTATGCATATGAGGTCACAACGGAAAGTGGAGTTATCGTTGCGTATTATCAGATTCAATTTAAGAGATTTCCAATCGATAGGTTTCCTGAGCCGATTGATGAGTATTCTCTTAATAGTTATGTGGACCTTTATGCAATGCATATTGAGTATCTTGCTGTTCGTAAAGAATATCAGTATCAAAAGATAGGAAGTAACGTTCTTAAGCACATCTTGGCTAAAATAATCATGTTTCATAGAGATTGTCCGTTCCGGCTGGTTACAATTAATGCTTTAAATGAAAAGATTTCTTGGTATCAAAGAGCCTTTGGATTTAAAGAAGTTGATCAAGATGGCGACGACCCAGAAACTACTCTGATGATGATTGATTTGCTATCAGCGGAAAATCTAAGACTTCTCAAGGAATATGATGACATACTATAGGTTAGTACTTATTAAGAAGGAGGTGCGTTATGATGCTTCATGAAGTCTACAACATAACAGATCAGGGTATGCAAAGAGTTTTGGACTCCTTAGCACATCCCTCCATGGAGTACGCCATACAACAAGAATGTCTGCTGAGGGATTCTCTCTCTGGGATGAGCTGTGAACAAGTAGGCGATTCCGAAGAGGTTATCTTTGATGATTTGGATTTGTCGTTTATTGATAGGCCTCTTTCCTATGTAAAGACTGCACCTCAAAACATGACGGATGTGTCATTCTCTTCTATGTTAGAGTCATCCGTGTATTTTGATTTCCCGTTGTATGCAGCATAAATGATTTATGTAAGACAGGTGAAAACAATGAACGAAATAATTCGCCCTACGGATGAGTTGCCTGTTAGTGTTTTAAAGGCCAATCATATCGTGTTTGATGAACTATCTTTTGTTAGAGATGGTTTTTCATTAAAAGATGATTCAAAAACAAGCTTTAATCTTAGCTATGGCATTGATAAAATATCCGATGGTGAATATCGGACGACCTTGACTGCGCAGGCAACTCGCGAAGGAGAGTTCAAAGCTAAAGTCCAAATCAGTGGCTATTGGAGCATTGAAGAGTCGGACTCTCATAAAAATCAGTTGCTTCAGGAAAATGCTTTGGCTATTTTATTTCCGTATGTTCGTTCGCAAATGACTCTTTTAACAGCGCAACCTGAAACTGAACCGATAGTGTGGCCAGCTATGAACATCAATAAAATGATGACTACAGCGGAATCAAAAAAATAATAATGCAAAATATTGAGCAGATGTGTAGCTACATGTCTGCTCAATATTTTTATAATGATATCGCATATGCTTATCGATAACCCAATTAAAAGTTATGCAGTTCGTGACGTATTCATAGTCCCCACGATGAAGCCGATTGAACAGTAAATTTCCAATTTGTGCAAAACAAAGCCTGAAACTTTTTGATAAACCGAGAAGTTTCGGGCTTTTTCTTTTGGCGGATTTCCAGCAAAAACTACACTATACGCCAATTTTACGCCAAACGATGCAGGATTTTGTGCAGAGAAAAAGAGCGTTGTTCGCGTTTGCGCAGCGGAGCGGAGCAATGAAAGCCCCAGTGGGGCTTTTAAGCGACAGAACGGTCTTGCGCAGCAAGATGGAGGGGCCTCGCCCCGACAAGTTCGCGTTTAACGTAAAATTCGGGTGTGTGGTGGACGAGCGTAGACCTGTAAAGGACTGCATCAAATCTATATCATTCGGCAGATTTTTCATAAAGAATCTGCCGGGTATTTTTGTTTGTCATAAAGGAAGTCTTGCTTTTTATTGTAAAATT
>CAKOTA010000051.1 GCA_934119965.1 uncultured Bacilli bacterium | reverse complement strand
GGAACAGGCTACTTCGACATGAAAGCCTACGAAGCGTTCAACAACGGCACGATGAGCGACTACATCCCGACCGACGAGGAAATCAAAAAGTCAATTGATTTGATTCCTCGCTTCCCGGGAAACGAATTCTAGCGAACTGAAATTGACTTGAAGCCCATCACTGCCGGAAGGGAACTTGAATTGTTCTGCCCGGCGGTGGTTTGGGATTCCAGTTTTGGCGGCGAATGGAATTTTTAGATCCTAAAAAACTCCACGAACGCTTTTGCGCTCGGGCTTAGGTTTGCGGATTTTTTCCAGGCAAGAACTGAGGTCATCGGGTTGGCTTTTTCAAACGGAACAAAAGCCAATCCGTCGTAGTTGTAGATTTTTTCAACGGTGATTGCCGCGGCGTTCTGAAGCTTTACAAGGTGAGTTATGTTTCCCGGCAGGTTGTAGGTTCCAGCGACCGTGATTTTTTCGGCGCAGTCTGAAAGCCACGCGGAAACTTCGCTTCTCATCGTTGTTCGCCACGGAATGTAAAGCGGAAGCGTTGTCAAATCCTGTGGTGTTACGGAACTTTTTGCGGCAAGAGGATTGTCGCTCCGCACAAGAATTCCCCAGTGCTCAACCGTTTTTATGCGCACAAAATCGTAGTGGAGAATCTCGACCGGCTCGCTCATCAGCCCGAAGTCCAGAATCCCCTGGTCAAGGCGGAATTTTATGTCGTCAGCAATCGCGCTGTAGATTCTGAAAGTGACTTTCGGGTTCAGCCTTTTGAATTCCGCAAGTTTCTCGGCAAGTTCCCTCATTCCCATGTTTTCGCCGCAGCCGAACGCAAGCTCGCCCGAAATTTCATCTCCGCCCTCGGAAAATTCCCGACGGATTTTATCCTCCAGCGAAAGCATTTCCTCCGCCCGCCGCTTTAGAAGAAGCCCCGCGTCCGTAAGCACAATGCAGTGGCTCGACCGCACAAAAAGCGGCTGCCCAAGCTCGTCCTCAAGCTGCGCAATCTGGCGCGAAAGAGCAGGCTGGCTCACATTCAGCGACATCGCCGCCTTCGTGAAATTTTCCTCCCTCGCAACCGCCAGAAAATACCGCAAGATTCTAAGTTCCATTTTTCCTCCTGAAAACTGCTGAACTGCAATTAACTATCATATATTGTTGAAAAAGGCATTTTTTTCATTGACGGTTTGCTATGCCACATTTTTCTCGTTGTTTTAATATTAGAATTCAAATATTCTTTACTTAAATTTTTACAGTCCATTTGTTCCGCTGTATTTTGTTCTCTATGGTAATTTTCATAATAAAATCTTGCTGATTTCATATCATTGTTTAAAGTACAAATATTGGCAATCGCAAGCCCGAATCTTAAGTATTTGTTACAGTTGAATTTTTTTGTATATGCAATTATCCAATCTTTTGCAAACTTTATATTTCTTAATTTTCTATAAAATAATATTTCTTCTTTTGCTATATTTGCCAAATTTATTATTTCTTTTCTAAATTGGGTTTCGTTTTTATATTCCACAAACTTACCATATCTAGCGGCAGGCTGTCTTGAAAAATCAAAATATAAAACGTCAGATTGATTATAATCCCACAAAAAAGTTAAACCTATGTTCAGATAAGTTCCTCTATCCCAATTTGAGGGCTGGAATTCTATTACTGTAAAAAAATAGTCATTGTCATCTAAATATAACCTTGAAGTCCCTTTTTGAAAAATGCCAAGCGGGATTAAAATTTCCTTGCAAACTTGTTTTATAATTTTTAAATGAATATTTTTATCTTCCATAAGTCAATAATATCTTTAATGAACTAATATTTTTCCAGCAAACTGCTAAGTTTTAATTTATTGAATATTCCATTCGCTGTTTTTGTCTTTTCTATAAGCGCATTTTCCGTATTCCAAATTTGCTATCTTCTTGACTGATTTGTCAATTTCATATATTTGCTGTAGTGAAATAACTCTTGAATCTTCAATATTATGTTCTTTACCGCAAAGAAACTGCCAACATCCATCATCTGCATCGTGGAAAACATATAATATAGGATTTTTTTCATCAAGAATGTGAGCACAAGTAATAGCCACTGTGCTAGGCTTGTCTTTAAACGGAAATTTTTTAAATAAACTCATTTTCGTGCCTTATATTCAAGTTTCTTTTATCTTTGAAAACACAATTTTCTTATCTTTCAGTTTTATTTTCTCAACTTTATAGCCGTAATCCAAGAGCTCTTTTTTGCAGGTTAAAAATGAATGGTCAAGCTCGAAGCCTGCTGCATCTTTTATTTGACTAAAAGATAACTCTAGTTTTTCTTTATTCGTTTGCTTAAAAATTAAATCTATGTAAATCCATAAATGTTGATATTTGCTCATTGCTTTGCTCCAGGATTTCAGAAATAATTTATAATATTTTTTCGGCTACTTTCCTTCAAACTGTTCCATGCCTTTTATCATCACGTCGAGCGAAAGCTCAAAACTTTCTTCTATTGAAATCGGGTTTCCGAATGAATTGTGAATCACAAGAAGCGAAAATCCTTCCAGAAAAGCGCGGTATGTGCGCAAAAGGTGATTGGCAACTTCACGGCTGATTTTAAGCTTGTCGGTCTGGGCAAAAAAGAAGCCGTAAAGTTTTTCGGTCGCCTGAACAAGCTCTTCGCTTTCGTACTTGTTGTACCAGAGCATCGCCTCAAAAACGCCGGGATTTTCAAGCGCATATTTATAGAAGAGATTT
>CAKOTA010000050.1 GCA_934119965.1 uncultured Bacilli bacterium | reverse complement strand
CACCTGTATCCTTATTTTGGATTTGTAAATTTGCGCCCTCAATATCTTCATTATTTAAGATATCTTGTTTACGAATAGAGACTTCATATAATTTGGGAGTATAACTATTTTTAAAAGCTACATTTCCTTCACCTTGATCTTCAATTTGTATACTTTCTGTTTTTTGACCTTCTACTTCTTGTCCGTTTATTATATAAGTTGTTTTAACTGTATAACCTTCTATTGATGAATTTGTTTCTTCAACTGTATATTCTCCAGCTAAAACATCCAATTCTTTCGTCCAAATTTTGTTTACTTCATCATAAGAAAAATCATCTAAAGTATATTTATCTACTTTGTTTGTTTTTTGATTTGTTACTTTAAAAGTAATCTTTTGTGCATCTTTTTTGGAAATATCCCCTTCTATTGTTTTAGTAAGAATTAATTTAGCTTGTGTTTTTTCATCTTTCATAGTAATTTTATTTTCACTCATGCCTTCAATCTTACCATTTTCATTCACTGTAAAATCAATAGGATCCGCCACTCTATAACCATAAGGTGCCTTTTCTTCAATAAGAGTATATTTCCCAGGAGATAATTTTAATTTATGCGTTTTTTCATCATCTTGACCAGAAGTCCATCTTTCTACTAGATTACCTTCTTCATCAATTACTTTTAACTTCGCACCATCTACTTCTTTTGTACCAGAAATATCTGTCTTATCTATTTCAACATCAAACACATTTAAATCATAATTATTTTCAAATTCAATAAATGTCGTTTTATCTTTTTTAACAGTAACCTTTTCTGCTATTTTATCAGTTACCTTTTCTTTTATTTCACCATTTTCATTTATTTGATATTGAGTTAAAGATAATTTATGCCCTTTTATAGACGTTACTAATTCTTCAACTTTATATCCCCCTGCAACTTGTGTTAATTCCTTTGTCCATTTTTTATTACTTTCATCATAATTAAAGTCTTTTAATGAATACGTATTTTCTTCTTTCGTTGAATTATTTGTTACTTTAAAACTTATAACTTTTTCAGCTTGTTCCTTATTGATTGAACCAGTAACACTTTTACTAATGATCAATGTTCCTGGCTTTGCTTCGTCTTTCATGATAACTTTATTTGTTTTACTATAAGCACCCTCCTTACCTTTTATAGATACTTCTCCATTTTTAGAAACTTTAAAATCAATATCATCTGCTTTTTTATAACCGTCAGGTACTACTTCTTCAATAAGTATATACTCACCAAACGGTAATGAAACAGTATGTGTCTTATCTTTTTCACTGACCCATGAAGCTACTTCCTCTTTGGTTTTTTGATTTGCAATTTTAAGTGTTGCACCCGCAATTTCTTTTTCATTTGTTAAATCTTGTTTGCTTATAGCTACTTCATATGGTTTAGGTGTATAACTGTTTTTAAAAGCTATAATTGTTTCTTGATTATCTTTGACTTCAATATTTGGATTTTTCTTTTCTAATACTTCATTTTGTTGAATATTGTCTTGAGTTACTTGATAACTTGTCGATGCTAATTGATAACCTGTGCTATCTTCAACTATTTCTTCTACAGTATATCCACCTTCTACAACATCTAATTCTTTTTTCCAAATATGATTTGTTTGATCATATTCAAAATCATCTAATTTATATGTTTTAAAAACATTTGTCATATTATCTTTTACAACAAATTTTATCTTATCCTTAATATCTTCTTTTGTAATATTATCTGAAATTGTTTTCGTAATAATTAACTTTCCATTTGTATTTGTATCTTTCATTGTAACTTTATTTACAATTTCATCACCAATTTTAATTTTTCCATCTTTTGTTACAACAAATTGAATAGGATCAGCAATTTTATATCCATATGGTGCTTCCGTTTCAACAAGTGTATAAGTTCCTGATACTAATTTTAATTTATGAATTTTACCTTCCACACTCGTCCAACGTGCAACTTCTTTATTATCTTTATCTAATATTTGAAGTTTGGCACCAGCAATATTTTGACTATTGACTGCATCTATCTTACTGATTTCAACATCATGTTCTACTAATTCATAAGAATTTTTAAATTCAACTGCTGTTTCTTTATCATTTTCAACTTTTACATTTGTTTCATTACCATTAGCAGTTGCTGAACTATTTACTTTGTACGTTGTTTTTACTGTATATCCATCAACTGAACTTGCAGTTTCTTCTACTATATATTCTCCAACTTCTTTATTAAGCTCCAATTCCCACTTTTTAGAACTTTCATTATATTTAAAATCATTTAAAGTATATTCACTTTCTTTTGATGAATCATTAGCATTTGTTACTTTAAATTTAATAGCACTTTTAACTTCTTTTGTATTAATTCCCGAAATTGTCTTCGTAATGACTAGTTTTCCTGTATCAACTTTTTCATTTACAGCATTGATAGCTATAGAACCAATAAAATTATAAACTCTTTGTAAATTCGTCCCTGCTGGAATTTCGTTTTCTACATTATTTTTTGGTTGTTCTCCATCAAATAAGACATATCCTTTAACATTTCCTGTATAACCTACTGGTGCATCCGTTTCTTCATAACAATAATACTGATCAAACATTAAATTAGTAAATACTAATTTACCGTTTTCATCTGTTTTTTGTATTTGAGGACCACCATAACTATGAACTTCATCTTTTTTTACTTCGACAAATTTACCATTAACAACTTTAACCATATAGATTTTAAAAGTTGCACCTTCTAATTTTTTTTGATTATTTTTTGAATCAACTTTGTTTATTTGAAGCGAGCAATTAGTTGGATGTGTTGTTGAAAATGCACTTTTTACTTCACCTTTAAATACCTTATTTTCTGTATAATTAAGATTTCTTGTTCCTTGTAACGTTACTTTATTTGAAACAAAATCTTTTAATTCTTGATTTGATGAATCATCTATCTTAGTACCAGAAGGTAAATTAATTTGACAAGTATAAGTAATTTTTAAATAAGTCTTATCTGGTA
>CAKOTA010000049.1 GCA_934119965.1 uncultured Bacilli bacterium | reverse complement strand
ATTTCCAGAGTCAAATTGGTTGAGCACTTGATTCCTTTACCTCCTTTACGAGAACAGAAACGAATAGTCCAAAAGATTGAGCAATTAATGCAGTTGCTCAAATAGTTTTTCTATTTGAGCAACAATGCGTTGTTGCTCTTTTTGGGGTGGTAAAGCTATCAAAATGGAATTCATTTTTTCTTGATTCATTTTGGGTTGTGCAGTACCTGTAACATAGGGGGCAAGTGAGATGGAATTTATATATAATGCAATATATTTAAGCATGACTCCATCATATACATCTAACACATGTGCATGGTTATTTACCCAATATTTCCCCTTGGCAATAAAAGCTATAGGTGTACTTCTACTAAGCAAATTAGCCCCATCTTCACCAATTAAAAGTAATTCCTTATCAAATAAATATCTATCAACTTTATCTATTACTCCAGATGCCCCATAGTAATCGTATCTCTTAGATAAGAATTGGCGTTGCGCAACAGATAAAGGAATTCGCTCTCTATCTCGATTAATCATTATTGTTCCAAATCTTACCCAAACCCAACTGTCTGGTATCTCAAATGGTATTTCATCGTCAATGCAGATAGTATCTTTATTTTTGCTGGTATAATACCTGTTATCGCCACCACGGAAGATAACAGAATCGTTGAGGGCAGACTTCTTTAGCTTGCCCTCTTTGACAAGTTTCTGTTTCTCCGTTTTTATCTGTTCAAGTAATTCTTGTGCTGTTCCTTCTTCAGCGAGTTGTGGTACAAGTTTGCCCTGTATTGCCTCTTGCAGGATACTCTTTTTGAGACTTTCCCTTATTGTAGTGTTCAATTCATCCAACTGGTTCTGAACTTTACTGTATTTATCTATTTGTGATAGTAGTCCTTCTAACTTTAAAACAATTCGCATTTGTTCTGTAAGAGAAGGAAAAGGCAACAACAAACCTTTCAAGCGATTAGCAGAAAGCCCCGGCATGGCTGTACCAACAGAAGCTAAATTATTACTTTCTTTCAGTAGGTAGATGAAATAATACACATATTCACAAATACCAGAAACACATGGGCGCAATCTATGAACGTGATTTTGAAGACAAATATCATAATCTTCATTCCATATTGCAGAACGCCCATAACCTGCACCACCTTCACAAACAAGCAAATCTCCTTTTGTTGCCGAGCAAGTCTTGATTTCTTCGTCAGTAAAATTCATAACCTTTACATTATCAAGGACAAAGTGTCCCCAATATAGATTGGAGGTCGTTATGAACTTTTGTGGAGTTCCACCACCTTTATTGCTACTACTCTGTTGCTTTCCGCTTGTATGGTTGAATATATTACCTATTCGGGTCCATTCCCACCCCTGCGGTATCTCAAACGGCACTTCCTCATCAATGCATTTCACCTCTCCCGTAGCAAGTATCTTCTCATAATAGGAATTGTCCTCACCACGGTAAATAATAGATGCGTTCTTGTCACACTTGATTTTCTTCTCCTTAATCAGGCGTTCTTTCTCCTGACGAATCTTTTCAAGTAATACGCTTGCAGGTTCATCATTAGGGTCTTGCGGTACAAGTTTGCCTTGTATCGCCCATTGTAATATGCTATTCTTTAATTGCTTTCCGTTCATTGTTCTCTTTATACTGTTTAATTCACCACAAGTTGGTGACGAATTTGTGAGACGCTGTCTCACAAATCCTTTTAACCTATATTGTTTTCCTCAAACTCTGCAATCCATTCCTTTACCTTGGCTTGCAGCAAAGCCTTGTCTGGCAAATATAATTGATACGCTGAAGCATAGACATGAGAGTCTTTTGGCAAAGTTAACTCTACAAGTGCATCGTTCTTACTCTCACAAAGCAAAATGCCGATGGTTGGTTTCTCGAAGTCTTGCTTCACATAGCGGTCATAATAGTTGACATACATCTGCATCTGTCCAAGGTCTTGATGAGAAAGCTTATCTGTTTTCAAATCAATAAGGACATAGCATTGCAATAATCTATTATAGAAGACCAAATCAACATAATAATTGTCTTCATCAAAGGTGAAACGCTTCTGGCGTGCCTCGAAGAGGAAGCCTTTGCCTAATTCGAGTAGGAACTGTTGCATCTTGCTGATAATGGCATTCTCCAACTTCGACTCAGAATAGGCGGCATCTGGCTTCAATCCTAAGAACTCCAAGGTCAAAGGGTTTTTGATAATATCCGAAGGCTTCTCTACTGTTTGACCTTCCTTAGCCAATCGCATGACCTCATCTTTGTCACGGCTCAAAGCCAATCGCTCGTAGAGACAACTGCCTACTTGACGCTGCAACTGTCTTTTAGACCATTGCTGCTGTTCACATTCTATCTCATAGAAAGAACGAGCGTCTGGATTTTCCACACGCATCAGAATCAGATAATGACTCCAGGATAGCTTAAAATATTGACACCCAGATGATTCTGAATTAGCTAACCACTGGTTAGCTTTTTTGCCAACAACTGATATATCTGTATTTAGCCTTTGCGCGTATGTAAGATAAAATTGCTTAATGTTCTTTAAGTTTGGATATGACCAGCCTGCCCCAAAACGAGCAGTCAAACTCTTTGACAATTCTTGTAAGACTTGCTTTCCATATTGCGCACGAACTTTCCCTTTCTGTTCATACTCCACTATATACTTGCCTATATAATACTTGGTATAGACCTCAGCAATATTGACCGAAGTCTTCACGTAAGATCTTCCCTGTTCTATAAGACCAGACACCTTATCAAGTAGGTCTTCAATATTATCCGAAGTCTTTGTTATTTCGTTTGCCATAATTCTGTATTATTATCAGATTTTGGGGACACGTCCCCAAAATTCCTATTTCAAATATGTGAGACAATGTCTCACCTTTTTATATCAATCTGAATTTGTGGGACACCGTCCCACATATTACAATTCGTCCACATTCACCTCAATCCCCAATATACGCTGTATCTCTGCCAATGTCTTGTCTATCTCATGATCAAGAGCCTTGCGCTTCTTGAAATAATCGGCAAGCAGTTCGGCAGGAGGCAAAATCTCCTCATCCTCTTTCGGGAACTTACACAAGTCGAAGTTGCAATCAGAATCAATCAACTCTTGTACAGGATAGCAGCGTGATTTCTCATCTCCATCGGCAATGA
>CAKOTA010000048.1 GCA_934119965.1 uncultured Bacilli bacterium | reverse complement strand
AAAATAGAATTATATTATAGTTTAAATATACGAGAAACTTTAATTAATATATATTTAGCGTTTTTATTTATTTTTATCTTGGTTAATTTATCAGGCATTGAGAATTTTATTTTAAAATATAATAGCAAAACGAATGAAGAATTTATTAAGATTAGAAATCAATTATTTTTAATATCCGCTTTATCAATTAGCTCATTGGCAGGATTTTTTATAATTAGTTCAATAATTATTAATTCCGTAAATGAATTTAATAATCCGTCTTATTTATTAATAAATAATTTATCAATTTGTTTAGGCATATTCTTATTTTATCCATTGTTTATTTATATTTTATTTTCTGACAAAATAAAAAATATAATATCATTAACAACTATTTTTATTTTGCCTATTGTTTTAATTAATACTTTTATAATGACTGGAAATTATATCAACATTAATTCCAATTTTATATTTGATAATACAAATTTATTAATAGCGTCTACAAAAGAAATTATTATTAATATATTTTTAATATTTATATCTCTAATTATTGTATTTATATTAATAAAGAAAAAATATCTTTCTGTTTTGTGTAATATATATTTAATAATATTTTTAGTTATAATAAGCATTTCAATATTTAATACTACTCAAATATTTAAAGACTATAATAAAATTAAATTAACAAGAAAAAATATTGACAATAGCGTTTACAATGATAAAAAAATATTTAATTTATCTAAAAATGGCGAAAATGTTTTCGTATTTATATCCGACATGGCTGTTTCTTCGTATTGGTATGATGCCTTTGAAAGATTTCCTAATTATAAAAAAGATTTTGACGGGTTTGTTTATTATCCTAATACGGTTTCTTATAGCGAGCATACTACTTCAATAGCGTCTCTTCATGGCGGATATGATTATTTACCTTATGAAATGAGTATTGACGGAAATTATAATATTACAAACTTTCACAACGAAGCATTACTTATGATACCTTTATCTTTACAAAAATATGGATATAGTTCTTCTATATTAGACCCTGCTTATTTAAATTTTAGCGCATATTCAGATTTTGAGATATTTAAAAAATATACTAATGTGAACGCATACGACAGCAGTTTTATTTATCAAGAGAGCATTAATAACTATTTTGGAAATAATATAAAATTAGACTTAAACGATTTAGAATTATTGGAACAAAAAAAATTATCGGTAAGATTTTCTATATTTAGAATGTTGCCTATTAATTTGCGTCATAGTTTCTATAATAATGGAGAATGGTTTAATATATCTTCCCTAAATATAAACGAAGGAATTAATCATTATGCTTTGCTTAATTATACTACAAATACAATATTCATAAATAGTAACGGTAATTATTATAATATATTTCATAATGGAATAACGCACCATGCTAATTTCTTTGGAAATGACTATTTACCTCATAACATTTCGAGTATAAAAGTTTCTAAAGAAGATATGGACATTTACGGAAGCGAACATGACGCTAAATATTTTTATGTTTCTATATCGGCATTGAATTCATTTAATAATATTTTAAATTTTCTAAAAAATAACAATATATACGATAATACAAAAATAATAATTGTTTCAGACCATGCCACGCCTGTTGATTCAAGTTTATTTACAAATAAAAATTTAGATTTTGCTCGCGGTATTAACGCTCTTTTAATGTTCAAAGATTTTAATGTTAGAGGAGAATTAAAAACTGACACTAACTTTATGACTATAGCAGACACTCCATATTTAGCAACTAAACATATACCAAATATAAAAAATCCATTTAATAATAAATTAATAACGAACGATTATAAAACAAACGGAGCAAATATTATTTTATTTAATTCATGGTATATTCAAAATCAAAAATATAATAGATACGATTTTGATATTTTATATAATGTTAAAAATAATATATTTGATATTAATAATTGGAAAAAATTTGTTGTAGATTGGAAAACTAAAGAAACAAAGGAAATTGAATTAAAATGATTTTAATTATTTAAGTTGATTTACTTTATCAATTCCTTCTTTGAAAAGCGAAAATTTATTTTGCCAATTTGTAGTTATTGAAGGCGACATAATCATATTTTCAAAATTCTGTTCGTTCATATAATCAAAAAAATTAAATCTTATATTCGTTATAGGACTATTGGCAAAATTTTGAAATTCTCCGTCATCGTTGAATTTATATTTTACTTCTATATTATAATATTCTACGCTTCCCATTAAATAAGGACTATAAATAACTTTTTGTATATTGTATAATTGAGTTTCGCTTCCGTCTTCAAAATTAAATATTATAGGAGTTTGATTATTGACATAAATTTTATGCGGGCTTCTATATCTAAATTCTAAAGTTAGACTTCTCCCGAATTTTTTATAAAACCTAAATTTTCCGTCTCGCATATATTTATAAGTTTCTTTCCAAGAAGTGAATATATTTATTTTTGAGGTTAATTTATCTCTTTCGGCATTATAATTTTTTCCACTCATAATATCCGATAAAATAGATTTTGTATTTTGAGAATATAAATTAAAAGATATAATAAAAAATATTATAAAAATGGAATTTTGAATTTTTTTCATTTTTTAGCTCCATAAATAATAAATAAAATACTATTTAAAATACGGCATATTAAGGCTTAAAATTTATACTAAAATATTATTTTTTAAAGCTTGATAAAAATTTGCGTTTTTTATTTCTACCGAGAAAAGAACCAAAAAATAACAGCCAAATTTATAGTTTTTTAGTTTATTTGATATTTTTTTATTACAAATTTTATTAAATCAATCAACATGAGTTTTACTCTCTTGTTTCTGAATATAAAATTTTATTTAAATTTTTTACTTTATAAAAATACTGTTTTTAGTCTAATTCTAAATTTATTAATTTCATTTATATTTTTTGTTTTTCTTAATTTTATCGTCATTGAGAATCTTAGCATGTAAATCTATATTAAAGAAATTTGATTTTAAAAATTATGTTTCCTTAATAAAATTTATTTAAATCAACTATTGCATTATTTTTATTTATATTATACTATATTCTATAAATAATCGGCGATAGCGGTAAATAGATATTCTTTGCAGGTGTATCTGTTGACTAAGAAAGGCAATCATTAAAAATAATATTGCTGGAACGAAAAAACCCTATGCGGGTAGCG
>CAKOTA010000047.1 GCA_934119965.1 uncultured Bacilli bacterium | reverse complement strand
CCTCTATCTCATCAAAATAAAAATCATCTTTAATATCTTTAAAAATATTCATTGCTTTATACGTATTTAATAACATTCTTGAAGTTCCTTTATCATCATCTAATTTTTTATCAAATTCTTCAGCAATAAAACAATCCCATATAGTAAAATCACTTTCGTGATATTGCTTTTTAAAAGCACATTTATAACATGATGGTCTATCTGATAAATCTCCAAAAAAAGCTCTTAAATATGGGTCTGTTTCTACTCCTTCTGAATATATATAATTCTCACCTTTTAATGTCATACATGAATATTTAAAACCATATCTACTTTTATCTCTAAATAGAACTTTGTTAACATTTTCATCATTTAACTTATATTTTTTTATATATTCATAATATTTTTTCCATACAAGTGGAGATGGTACAGCATGACACATTACATCAATTGTTATCAATTTTTCATAATCCTTCTGTAGGTATCTTTTTAATCCTTCAATCTGACAAGGTGTACCACTAAAACAAACATATTTATCCTGAAGTAAAAATTCTTTTACTTTTTTAAATGAATCTCCCAAATAGCTTTGTACATATTTTGAACCTCTAAAAATAGCAATATTTCCATTTTTATCAATCCACTTATGCTTTACAATTTTATAATCATCTGAAAATGTTGCTCCAAAAACAATTCCGTCTTTCTTCAAAACATAATTAGCAATTGATGTAAATGCTCCTCCTGATGTGCTATCTTTTCTTATTTCATCATTTTTATTATTTAGTATATATCCCCTTTGTTCTTTTTTTTCAACTTTTGCATTTAAAACTGGACATACTTTTTTACATAGTCCACATTTAATACATTTTTCTTCATTTACAAGCGGATATAAAAAACCCTCTTCATCTTCTTGCATTTCAATTGCATTAACAGGACAAATATTCTTACATGCTGTACATCCACAACATTCTTCTTTTATAGTAACATCTATATGTTTTATTCCATTATCTTTCCATGATATTGAATTCAATAACCATTTTTGAGATTCTTCTCTAAATTTATTAATATTTTCATTTACTTTGTCATAGTCAATTTTATATCCTAAAACTTTATCTATATCTTCATTTCCAACAAGAATTCTTTCATTACTAATTCCTGCTACATCTAATAAAGAATCAATTCTTGAATTAGTCGATACTTTACTTTTATTACTATGTCTTCTAAAATCAAAAAATATCTTGTTAAATAGTATTGAAAAGACTGTTCCATGGAATGAATCTGTACAAACATATTCTGCATTTTCAATTAAGCTTATCCAATCTCTTGGTCCAATATCAAATGGAGCATAATCACAAAACTCATCTGAATATTTTACATACTCATCTGCATGATTTAAAGATACAATCTTATATCCTGTTTTTTTTCTTAACCTTTCTGCAAATTTCCTATGTTCAATATTATTTCCCAAAAAATAGCATAAAATATATTTTTCATTATACTTCCTCTCTTTTGTAGATTCATTATGCCATTCTTCTTTTGTCAACAAAATTGTTGGATCACATACGAGCTTTGCATCCCTATTTATTAGTTGCTTTATTATTTTTACTCCACTTTCTTCTCTTGTTGATAAATATTCAATTTTCTTTAAAAATTTTGTATATAATTCTGTATATTTATTCGGAATACTTGAAAATCCAAAACTTGTAGAGTAAGAAATTTTGTTGATATTGTCTGGAACCCAATTTAATGTATAATAATCTGATACAACATTTACCGGTAACCATAATTGATCACTTCCAACAATAACATCAGAATATAATTCTTTAGCTTGATTAGTCAAATCAAAAAATGTAATATTAGACCTAGATAAATTAAACTCTTTTCTAAATTCTTTATATTTTTTTGTTCTTATTGAAATATTTTTTCCAAGTTGCTTATTTATTTTCTTATCTATTTTTAATTTTATCATTCCTAATTTATTTTTAATAAATTTAAAATTAGTTATTTGACTCAAATAATATTTTCTTTTTCCTTTTTTGAAATCTTGATTATAATCTATATTTATAGTTTCATTAGGTATCTGATTCTTATCTAGAAATCTTTTGGTAGCATAAGATTGTAGCATACTCCCATAGTTATCTTTAAAATAACAAGATACTATTCCAACTTTTTTCATACTCATATTCCTCTCTATATTATTTTAAATATTCCTCTTTATATTTTTTCACCATTATTTCAACATTGTAATTATTAATAACATCATTATAAGCATTAAAAATAATATTATTATTTTTTTTATTCTTATCTTCAATTACTTTTTTTATCTTATCTATAAATTCTCCAAAGTTTTCTGATACATATCCATTTTTTCCATCTTCTATAACATCTCTATTTCCAATGCAATTACTAACAATACATATTTTTTTCATATACATTGCCTCTAATAATGACAATGGTAATCCTTCCCATAGAGACGTTAAAACAAATATATCACTATTATTTAGAATTTGCAATACATCTCTTCTTTCTTTCCAACCAGTTACCTGAACATTAGTACTAGTTAATTTATCCTTTAGTTTTCCCTCTCCAATCCAAGTGAATTGTATTTTTGGAAAATTTTCTGCAATTTTATTAAACATTTCTGGGTTTTTTTGATATCCGATTCTTCCAATTGTACATATTTTGAGATTTTCATAATCAATCCCCTTTAATTTTATGTCATCTGTTTCCATTGCTAATTTCTTAATATCAATTCCATTATTAATACATATCGCTCTCTTATTTAGTTTTTTTGCTTCTTTATACTCGCCTTTTGAACATCCTACAATAACACATTTTCCATTAATGCATGCTGTCAATTTTTCAATAGTCCAATATATTCCTCTTTTTAATTTAGAATCATCTTTTTTCAAAAAAGAAAAGCCATGTGGATTATAAAACATTTTTATTTTATTTCCATTCACAGCTAATCTTCCTAATATTCCCGCCTTTGAAGAATGTAAATGTACTATATCTGGTTTTTCTTCTTTTACTATTTTTCTTATTTCTTTTAATGCTTTAAAATCTTTTTGTGGATTTATACTTCTAGTAAAATTTTCGACTCGAATAAACTTTATATTCTTTCCAAAATAATCTTTAAAATTTGGTAATGTTTCTTCTCTTACTCCATATGCTATAACAACATCAAATTCTTTATCTATTCCATTAACTAAGTCTACTAAAAAATTAAAAACACCACTTCCAAAAGACTCAACTATAATTAAAATTTTTTTCACTTAAAT
>CAKOTA010000046.1 GCA_934119965.1 uncultured Bacilli bacterium | reverse complement strand
GTATTTGTTTAAAAATTAAAAAATATCTAATGAGTCTTCCGCATCTACCCACATCTGCAAATTTCCATCAAGATATAGTTTTGCATATTCAAGAGGTTCATCAATGGCGAGTGCGTTTAATGCACAGTCTGATCCTGGTGTGGTTTTTAAGTTCTTTTCAGCTTCCCAACAGTCAATGCGGAGCATATAGCCAACAGAGGTGTAAACATCAATACTGTTGCGCTTGGGATTGTATTCTGCAAATATTGTTCTCATCGTATCAAATCTCCTTATCGTTAAATCAATCATTTGTTGCAAAAATCAGAAGCATTTCAATCAGTTCACCATGTCACTTTTATTTTGTGTTATACTGTTTTATATAATTTTCTTGCCCTTGTTTTTGCCCTTATCAGAGTTCGTAAACACTGGTGGGACGATATAACGCAAGGGAAACAATAAGGGAAAGCTCACATGCGATAAACTTAGTGTTTTCAAGGACTTAAGAGGTATTTGATAATAAAATATAACAATTATTAAATCCCTTGGGATATATGAAATCTCAATTCTTGTTTGTTTGTGTGAAGCAGAGTCAGCAACTTGTTGATATTTTTCTGCAAACTAATAAGAAAAATGGAGTAGATCGGACGTTTCAACGCTTGTTAAGACAATAACTTGACGTCAAAAACAAGTAGAAAAGTTGAAGATGAAATTTCGTGAAAAGAGATTTTTTTGTAGACTAACATAACTTAAAATATCATTGAAAAATAGAGGCGCAAATTCCCTTAGATGTCAAAAACTTGGTTGTGGAACATTTCTTATTAAAGTATAATGTTGAAAAAATAGGGCACAATATCCCAAAAATATCAGTTTGGAGGTACTATGGAAATAAAAAGAGATATATACTTGCAGAAGTTAATAAATCGTATGCATAATGGGATGATAAAAGTTATTACAGGAATTAGACGCTCTGGAAAATCATTTCTTTTGTTTACTATTTTTAGAAATTACCTTAAGTCGCAGGGTGTTTCGGATGACCATATTATCGCAATTGAGTTAGATATGTTTGAAAATGAGAAGTATAGGAATCCACGTGCGCTTCTAGAATATGTCAAAAGGCAGATGACAGATGAAGGGGACTACTATATTTTTTTGGATGAAGTACAGTTACTGCCATCTTTTGAATCAGTGTTGAATTCATTTCTTCATATGCGTAATGTGGATGTTTATGTAACTGGAAGTAATTCAAAATTTTTATCAAAAGATGTTATTACAGAATTTAGAGGTCGTGGTGATGAGGTTCATGTTTATCCAATTAGCTTTAGAGAATACATGGAAGTGTTTAATGGAGATAAATATGAAGGCTGGAGTTCTTATGTTAGTTTTGGCGGGTTGCCATTAACTGTTACAATGGTAACTGATGAGCAGAGGATGGAGTATCTTACCAGGTTGTTTGAAGAAACTTATATAAAAGATATTATTGAGCGTAACCATATAGAAAAGGTTCAGGAGATAAATGATTTGATAAATATCCTGGCATCTGGCATTGGCTCATTGACGAATGCTTCAAAGATAGAAGCGACATTTAAGAGTGTTATTCACTCAGATATTAGCCTTAATACAATAAGAGCATATATTGATCATTTAAAGGACGCATTTATTATTAATGAAGTAAACAGGTATGATGTAAAAGGTCGAAAATACATTGGTACACCACTCAAATATTATTTTGAAGACGTAGGTCTTAGAAATGCCAGATTGGGATTTCGTCAAGTGGAAGAAACACATCTGATGGAAAATATCATTTATAACGAATTACGCGTGAGAGGTTACCAGGTGGATGTCGGTGTGGTTATAAAACGAAGCAGAACAGAAGAAGGAGTTCAGGAAAAGAAGCAGCTCGAGATTGACTTCGTTGCAAATATGGGTAGCAAAAGATATTACATTCAGTCAGCTTTTAGTCTTCCAGATTCCGAGAAAAGAGCACAGGAAAAAGCATCTCTTATAAATGTCAAAGATTCATTTAAGAAAATTATAATTGTGAAGGATGTTGTAAAGCCATTTCATGATAATGATGGAATCCTCACAATGAGCATATATGACTTCCTTCTTGATGAACATAGTTTAGAGCTGTAGATGAATAGAGTATGTTTCCACATACTGATGGTGCACTGGACATGGTTTTGGATACGATCAGAGTTAGCACGATAGTGAAATTGTAAGAAGAATCATAGGATGTTCTCTGTGCCGGTTTTATTCATATTGCCAAATCGGAATTTGCAAAGTGAGGAATTTAATAGTATGAACATAAGTGAGTTATCAAGTGAATATGAAGTACGTAAACTAACGGAAGATGATGTCGACATAGTATATCAGTTGTCGCTTGGAAATCCTATGTATTTTGAATATTGTCCTCCTGCTGTGCCGAAAGAATCTATTATTCAGGATATGAGTGCACTTCCACCAAGAACTACAAAAAAACAAAAGTATTATGTGGGATATTTTAAGCAAAATCATTTAGTTGCAGTTGCGGATTTAATTGTGAAATATCCCAATGAACAGACTGTCTTTGTAGGTTTCTTTATGATGGCGATAGAATATCAGAAAAAAGGAATTGGAAGTAAACTGGTAAAGGAATTAGAAGAATTTTTCAGGAAGAATAGATATCTCTACATTCGCCTAGGATTTGTGAAAGGAAATCCTCAAAGTGAAGCATTTTGGAAAAAGAATGGGTTTATACCAACAGGAATTGAGGTAATGCAGGATCGTTATACAGTAGTTGTGATGCAAAAGGAACTGAAGTAAGCTTCAACTTCCAGTTTATTACAAGGAAAATTAGTCATGATAAGACGAGCAATAGATAGAGATGTATCGAGAATTGCTGAGATATCAGTATTCTCCAAGCGAATGAACTATAGAGAAATTTTTCACGATGATATGGTTTCATTTGGTAAAATACAAGTTTATCCGTTGGCAAAAGAATACATCGAGCACCCAGAGATACTTAAGGAATTTTATGTGTATGAAGATGATTTTGTTAAGGGGTTCATTCATATTCAGGGAAAGCAAGTCAAGGAATTGTATGTAGATACGTTTTTCGTGAATCAGGGAATCGGAGGTAAATTATTGGATTTTGCTGTAAGTAGGAATTGTAATTCATTATGGGTTCTTGAGAAGAATACAAAAGCGCAGCGCTTTTATTTGCGACACGGTTTTACTCCAAGTGGAGTAAGGCAATTGGAAGTGGGAACAGAACAATTTATCATTGAAATGATACGTTGAAGTAAGTAGATTATTCTAGAAGTTAATTGTACCAAAACATACAATGGAGAAGCCGTAATTCATTGATATGTTTCCACAAATTGTGCACGTGGAGACGGTAGT
>CAKOTA010000045.1 GCA_934119965.1 uncultured Bacilli bacterium | reverse complement strand
CAGGCTTTACTCATCTTCAGAAAGCACAGCCTGTAACTGTTGCTCATCATTTCTCTGCTTACTTTGAAATGTTCAGACGTGACAGAAGCCGACAGAAGAATGATAATGGCTATTGGAAGGATAATTACTCAGTAGAGCAGTATGAGCAGAGGCTTTTTATGAATACTGTTAAAAAGTATAATGCATTTACTAATAGCAAGTTAGATGAAGATTTTGAATTATATACATCAATTCAGTTTCTTAATAAGAAGCCGGTGAAGTTTAGGTATAAAGGCATTACACTTCTTGGTGATAAGTTTGACCTTAAGATAGCCGACAATAAAATGGCTCAGGAATTAGCATATTTTCTTATTGGAACAGGAGTGTGTGAGATGAACTCAAGAGGAGCTGGATACTGTAATTATAAATATATATAATTGCGTATCATAAATATTTATATATTCTATAAAGCAGTAAAATTAAATATTGTACGATTTTTCAGTTATATAAAGATATGTTATGAAAATTTTTAAAATGTTATTGGGTTGCAGACATAAATGTCTTATGATTGTACAATTTTTAATATAGTCTTATTTATAGTTATATATTTATATTGTAAAATATTAAGATGATGGAGGTGGATATGTTTGTTAAAAGATTGCATTGAAATATTTGCAAGGGAACTTGAAAAAACCGAAAAGCAGTTTGGAAATCGTGAGAAATTTATATTAGATAGCTATATTCCGGCAGATGGTGATTATATTGTTGTGCAGAGGGATGGAACATTAAAGAGCAGGTCATTTAAGCTTGATAAGAAGACAAGAACATTAAACGGTATGATAAGCGGTAGTCAATTAGATGATGACATTAAGTTTTATGATTATCATAGTAGATTGGTGAGTATGGACAAGCCACAGGACCCGAAAAAAGTAATACATTCCAATAGTTATCTGTCATTCTGGGTGAAGCTGGATAGTCTGGATAATGGAAAGCTTGATATGCAGGCGATTGACAGATATTATGATGTATTAAAAAATCCAAGAGCAAAGTATAAGAATGTTCAGGATGCGAAAATGTATGATTATATAACTGAAAAGGTAGGCGATGTTAATCAGGAAAAGCTGGAATATTCAAGAAACTGGATAAAACAGAATATATTTAAGCTTAAAGATATGGGGATTGAATTAACAGGTAAGAATTATCTTAAGATATTTTTTGAAGACGATAAAGAGCTGTATGTCAGGGAAGAACAACGTTATGTGATGACTAAAATTTATAATAAGAACGATTATAATATTGAAATTGATGGGCAGATACTAGGACTTCCTAATGATAATCTTGCATTGAATTCCAAGAAACCATATATGGAACACAAGACACGAAAGAAAACAGTTCCATATCTGCTAACTCCACAAAGTGCCGCTGTTCAGAGAATGTTTTTTGATTATCTTATGAACGAAGCTAATAAAGGTAATACAAATTTGTTTTTTGATAATTCGGTTTTTGATAGCAAGTATAACAAAAATGGAATTACGGCTTTGAAAAATGGAGAATTTATTGAGGGAGATTTTTCAGGCTTCTTTTTACAAATTCAAAAAGGTAAGGAAATAGCTATTGAACATCAGGATACTATAGTTGATTACAAGTATAATCTTTATAAGCCATTTGTATATTTTAATGTTCTGGAAGATGATGTTACAGATGAACAATATAGGAAATATGGTAATAAGAAAGAATTGCTTGCTGTAATTAACGAAGTATTATTTTCTAAGTGGTTGTCTGGCAATTTCTTTTCAGATGAAGATAAAATAAATGTAGATGTTGTTTTGAAGAGAAATATATTATTATCAAGAGATGCTATATTTGCGTGGCTTTATAAGGGGCAGAGTAAAGGTATACAAAGAGTTCTGCATTTAGTAAGTATGAATATTATTATGAGTTCAATTACTAATGGTTATATTGGAAAAGCGGTTAAGCAGTTTAATCTGATGAAATCATTAGATATGTATTTGGGAGGGAATGATATGAAAGACAGATATATTGATATAAGAAATAGTCTTAGCAGAAAGATTAATGAGGATGGATATAGTCAGATAGAAAGTGAAAGCGAATATTATTATGCTGTTGGTCAGCTTGTAAGGTATTACATTTCATTAAGTAAATCAAAAGATAAAAATCATTCGTTAGCCAATCCATTTTTTAATGCTTCCAATGATGGTGTAATAAAAAATAGACTGAAACAATTTTTCAAAAAATATGATTATGCAATAAAAGATAATTATAAAAGATTTGATAAGCTGTATACAATGATTATTTCTGCTGTACCAGATGGAAAAGTTAGAAGTGAAGATATAATAGCAGGATATATAAGTAATAATCTTATATACGAGTCAAACAAGTCAGAGGAGAATAATTAGTGTGAAAATATTTTTCATACGCAGAATTTGTGTCGTAGTGCACTGGGCACAAACTTGTTATTGATAAAAAATGTGCACAGAAATGAGGATTAATATGGATAAGAGAGTATATGGAGTTATAGGAATTTCTTCAATTATGGCTAATTGGAACGCAGATTTTACAGGATATCCAAAGAGTATGCAGAATGGAGATGTGTACGGAAGTGATAAAGCTTTAAAGTATCCTATGAAGAAAATGTGGAACGATGAGGGAAAGAAAGTATTATATATTAAGTCTATGAAATTTTCCAAGGATGGAGCACTTGTACCGAATTCATTAAAAGAGCGTTATGAACAATTATTTAATGTTGAAGACTTGAAAGAGTGTAATGATTCGAAAGAGGTTCTTACCAATCTTATGTCTGCTGTAGATGTTAAGAATTTTGGAGCAACATTTGCAGAGGCAAAGAATAACTTTTCGATAACAGGAGCAGTTCAGTTTGGACAAGGTTTTAATAAATATAAGGAAACCAATGCAGAAGAGCAGCAGATACTTTCTCCATTCAGAGATGCAAGTAAAGATAGCGAGAAAAATGAAGAGGCAAAGAATTCAACATTAGGAACAAAAATTACAAGCGATGAAGCACATTATTTTTATCCATTTGTAATTAACCCGCTTGCATATAAGGAACTGGTAAGTCTTGGAGTTACGGACGGATATACAGAGGAAGATTATGAGAACTTTAAAAGAACTGCTTTAGTAAGTGCAACAGCTTATGCAACTAATGCTAAAGAAGGCTGCGAGAATGAATTCGCAATATTTGTAGAAACACAGATAGATACATATCTTCCTAACTTATCTGAGTACATAAGCTTTGAAAAAGGTAATAAGCTTAATACAATAGATATAAGTGGAGTTGCCGAAATACTTAATAATATCGGAGATAGAATAAAGGACGTTGAAGTTTACTTTAATCCACATACAACTAAGCTCGTATCTGGAATTAAAGAGGAGAAGCTTTATGACATTATTACACAAAAAGAGGTGTAATGTATGGAGGCTGTTAAATTTACATTAAGTGGCAGAAATGCCTTTTTTAAGAAACCGGAAGTTAATGCCTATTATTATTTTACGTATAGTCATATACATAAGGTTGCTCTGTTAGGAATATTTGGTGCAATATTAGGGTATGGTGGATATGCACAGAAAGAATGGAAAAAGGAAAAGAAGGGGCAGTCTATAGAAGTTGATTATCCTGAATTCTATGAAAAATTAAGACATATAAAAGTGTCAGTTGTGCCTAAAAATGAACGTGGATATATACCGAAGAAGGTTCAGATATTTAATAATTCAGTAGGTTATGCAAGTTCTGAAC
>CAKOTA010000044.1 GCA_934119965.1 uncultured Bacilli bacterium | reverse complement strand
CAGAACCATTCATCCCTTTGAAAACATATAATACAGATAGTTTTACATAGTACAAATAATACTAGAAAAGGATGAACATGTGGAAGCGGTAAGAAGTACAAACAATGTTGTGGTAAATAGTGATTATAAATGGCACAAACCTAAATATTATAGGTTTGTGTTTTTTTTCTAAAATTAAAACTTTTAAAAAATTAAAATTTTATAAAATGTGGTAAAAAATTTGTAAAATTAAATACGGCTTTTGTGAAAAATAAATAATATATGTTATAATTGTTTAAAGATAGCATAGGAGGGAAAGCAATGTACGTATTTATAGTTATATTGATATTTTTAATTATATTATTGTTTATTGGATATAATCAATTAGTTAAACAAAGAAATTTTGTCAAAAATCAATGGTCACAAATTGATGTCTTACTTAAAAGAAGGTGTGATTTAATTCCAAATTTAGTGGAAACAGTAAAGGGTTATGCAACTCATGAAAAAGAAACATTAGAAGCTGTTATAAATGCCAGAAATAAATCATTCAATGCAAACTCAGTTAGTGATTCAACAATGGCCGAAACAGAATTACAAGCTGCATTAAATAAGTTATTTTCATTATCAGAAGATTATCCAGAATTAAAAGCAAATACTAATTTCATTGATTTACAAAAAAATTTAAAAGAAACAGAAGATAAGATTGCATATGCTAGACAATTTTATAATGATGCTGTATTAAAATACAATAACACAGTCGAAACTGTTCCAATTAATATTGTTGCAAAACTATTTGGTTTTAAAAAAAATGACTTTTTTGAAATATTGGAAGAAGATAGACAAGTAACAAAAATTAAATTTTAATAAAAATGAACTTGCAAGTAGCAAGTTTATTTATGTAAAAAGGAGTATTTATGGTTTTAATTATAGTATTTGGATTTATCTTAATAGTACAATTTGTTTGTTATGTTTTTTATATCAATTCAAATAAGAAAGATACCATCGAATATTATAGAGAAATACCTTCAAATGAAAATCCTGCTTTAATAGGTTTAATGGTTAAAGGAAATGTTGATGGTAACGATGTTATTGCTACAATTTTAGATTTGTGGGAAAAAGGTTATATCTCTGTAGAATATAAAATGATAAATGATGAACAAAAATGTGTTTTGAAAGAATTAGATAAAGATAGATTTTTGACATTAAAAGACTATGAAAATTACTTATTGGATGAAATATTTAAAGAAAAAAATGAAACTTTATTAGAAGAATTTGTTAATTCTCCTAAATTTCAAACAGTATTTAAAAATATTGGTAATATGATTAACAAGAGAGTTGATATAAAATCTATGCATAAAGTATCTTATAAAAAACTCTTTAATAAAATAAATTTTTTAGTCAATTATACTGTTTTAGGATTTTCAATCTTTTTTTCTTTAATATATATTTTTGTAAATGATTTCTTAATTTCATTAGCAATAAGTTATATTATAAACATAACTTTGCTCGTACTAGTTAAATCATTGCTAGTAAAAAGCAAAAATGATGTAGAAAATTTATTATTTGGAATATCCTTTATGGTATCGATTATGTATTTAGGAGTTTTAATTATATTGTATTTAATAACTAATTTTAATTATCAAGTGGAAACATATTGGCTTGTTATAAATATCATTGCTAGTTTATTATTTATCTTTTGTTTGCTTATTGAAGATAATGATGGAACCATTAATTTAAATCTATTAGACTATATTTTTTGTATATATTCTATATTATCATTATTTTTTGGTAATTTAATTGGCTTATGTATAAGCATAGTTTATTATTCTCATAGATTATATCTCAAATCTCCAAAACATGTATATTTATATAGTGAAGAGTTAGAAAAATGGATGGCATTAAAAAGATTTTTAAATGACTTTAGTTGTATTGATCAAAGAGATTTAATTGAAGTAAAATTATGGAATAAATATTTAATATATGGCATTTCAATGGGAATAAATAGAAAAATAGTTCTTGAATATGCGAAATTGGCGGATATTAAATTAATTAATCATTCAATACTTGATAAGTGTTATTCAGAAAATATAATAATTTAGGAGGAAATTATGAATAATGAACATAGATTTGAAATATCTAATAGAATTATATCTGTTGATCAAATTAAGGAAATTTCTAATTATTTACAAAAAACATGTAATTACTATATAGATTTATTTCAAAAAGATAAGGAAAAGAATAATAATGCATATATTGATAATGCAACTTACCAATATTATAATGTATTAAAACCTGAGGTTAAATATGATATCACATTTAACGATGAAAGACACATACAAATAACTGATCTGTATGCTTTTGAAAATGAGTTAAATGAGCCTCAATATTTAAAAGATATAACAATTCAATTATATATATCGTATAGAGACAATGAATTTTATGAAATTACTGAACATGAAATGTCAGTCTATTTAACATTTACAGAAACATCTGTTTACTTTTCTACAAGCGATAAAAATATGAATGAACAATCTTATAATATGAACTCGTATATAAGAGGTATTTTAGAAAGTGGAGAAGAAAGATATGCTGGTGTAGTAAAAAATAAATTTTTTATTAAAAACATTATTGGTATAACTGCTGGTTCAATCTTTACGTTAATTTTATTTTTTGTATTATTAGTTTTAAGAAATAATGGAAATGAAGAAATTGAATTCCTTTTTAATAATGGAATTATTTTAACTCTACTTGGTTGGTTATTAGCTTTTGTTATTGGAACAATTTTTGTTAGACCTATCATAGATAGTTTATATAAAGAAATAGACTCTGCGCATTCAGTATATTCAGATATGAAAGATGTATATAAAAAGGAATATAAGAAGAGAAATGAAGTATTAATTGGATCAAGTTATAATAATTTAGAAAAACGTAATATAATAAGAAAGATTTATTCTATATCTAAAAATGTATTATTAATAAGAATTGGAGTTAGTATAATAATAGTGATTTTATTGTCAGTAATATAGGATTGGTGTTATAACAGCGGAAGATAATATAAAACAATTAAAACAAGAATATAGATAAGTGAAAAAAATTGCATTAACAATAATGAAAGAGTATCAAATTGAACAAGATTATAAGAAAATGAAAAAAATTATGAAGTTTCAAATAAGTTTAAAAAAAAGCAAATCAAGAATCAAAAAAACACAACGAAACTTGGAATAAATTTAAGGAAAATTGTCAAAAATCGAAAAATAATAAAGATAATTTTAAATAATAAAGTTGATAAAAAATGGAGAATACGTAACTTATTTATATAAAAAAATTTTATTCTATTATTATTCTACAAGTCATAGTATAATTATTATGGCTAAAAAATATGAGATAAAACGGGTGATAAAATGGAAGACAAAGAATTTATAGAAATAAATGAAACAGGCTGGAATGATTTAATAAAATCAGGTAAACCTTTTTCAAATACTATATTACCTGAATATGGTCCCTTTTTAAAACGTAATGAAGAATCTTTAAATTTATTTAAAAATATTCAAGGTGCAAAAGTATTAGATATGGGATGTGGAGCTGGTGAATCTCTTTTGTATTTATATAATAAAGGGGCTTCTAGTTTGTGGGGAATAGACATATCAAGTGAACAAATTGAAAAAGCAAAAGCAACTTTGAATGAGTTTCAAAACAATTTTTATGTTTCTCCTATGGAAGAAGAATTAGATATTCCTAAAAATTATTTTGATTATGTAATTTCTATTTTTAGTATTGGGTATAGTTCTAATATTTCAAGTACAGTAAAAAATGCATATAATTATTTAAAAGAAAATGGTTCATTTATTATTAGTTGGACGCATCCTTTTTATTATTGTTTAGATGTTTCAAATGAAAATGTTATTGTAAAAAGATCATATTTTGATGAAGAAAGTGAAGTAATTACTAAAGGACCGGATAAAGTAAAACTAATTCAAAAAAATTTAATGATTTCAACTATTATAAATGAAGCAGTAAAGGTAGGATTTAAAGTTGAAAAAGTACTAGAAGAAGAAACAGTAATAAAAGATGATGTTAATGGTTATATAAGCACTTTTTGGAAAAAAGAAAAAACTGTTAATTGTCCAAGTACTATCATCTATGTGTTTAAAAAGTAAAGCTATACTTATTATAAATAGAAAATCTTTTATTAAGTTATTTTAATAACAAAATATGGTATGTTACAATTAATAATAAATCTCTATAAATATGTAGATAATATGAAAAATATTAAACAACCATCTGCTTCATTAATTGTGGCAAAATTAAAGAATACGAATTTAGAACTTGGAAAACAAAATATCTAGAGAATAATAATATTAAATTGAAAATATAGAAAAGATATACCAAATTTTCATAAATGGGAAATTGCGTTTATGAGATTGCGATTATAAGTAAAAATAAAATACATTTATGTTATAATGAAAAAGGAAGTGATAGGATGGTTTTAGAAGAGTATGATGAAAATATAAATTCAACATTTAATCCATA
>CAKOTA010000043.1 GCA_934119965.1 uncultured Bacilli bacterium | reverse complement strand
ACATATAATATGTCATATTATTTATATTTTTTAGGAGGTTTAAAAGTGAGGAAGTATTTTTATAAAAAAGAATATATCTATTTGTATTTATCAAAATTTTGCTATTCACTTGCCAATTCTTTTATAGATATTTTTGGTGTTGTAATGCTTTATAAAAATGGAATGCCATTACATCAAATACTATTGCTCTACGGGATAAGATTTGGAATAATGGGTATATTATCGCCTTTATTTATTACGATTTCTAGTAGATTTGGAATAGCTATGTGTTCATTGATTGCTAATATTTTAAGAGTAGTAAGTACATATATCATATTAAATGGTGATTATAGTAATATAACATTCTTTATTTTTGCAATGAGTTTACCTGGTGCACTTTCTAACCCTATTGAAGATTCTGTGTCGAATAAGTATGTAGAAACTAAATATAGAGGAAGATATAATAGTTTTAGAAATATTTCAAGAATATTAGGAGCAACATTGGCTAGTTGTTTAGTAGGTTATGGTGTGTTAAGCCAAAACAATAATATATTGTTCATAATAATAACTATATTTTTTATTTTAGATTATATATTTACTAAATTAGTAGATTATAAACCTATTAAAAACAATAAAAATGTATTAAAAGAAACATTAAGATACATTATAAAAAGTAGAAATAATTATAAAATCATTTATAGTTTAAGAACTTTTCATATAATTGAAAGATTGTTTGTACCATTATATATATTTTTAGTATTAAAAGACTTTAAAAATTTTACGTTTGTTATGATTGCATCTTTAAGTTTACAAATAGTAACAGTTTTTATAATTGGAAAATATACAGATAAAAATATAGTTAAATCAAATACATTAGTGAGTTTTATTAGAATGGTAATTACAAGTTTATATTTAATATTAAATAGTAAATTGCTAATTTCTATAAATAAAACAATAGGTGATAATTTTGAGAAGGTATATGAGACATCAATTCAAACATCAATTCAAAATATTATAAAAAATTCTAACGAAGATTATAACTTATTATCTACAGTAGGACAAATGAGTTTATGTTTTACAGAAGTCATAATATTTACTATACTTTCAATATTAAGTATTTTTATTGAAGAAAAAATATTTTATATAATATTTATATTATCAATTTTTTCAACTATTGGAATTAATTTTTATATAAAAAAAGAAAATTCACAAAAATAAAATTGTTATAATTAATTTATATAGAAATTGGAGGTGCTTATATGCCGTATATACCCAAAAGACATGAAAAATATAATGTCTTACCAACTTGTAGAAAATATAACGTTGAAATATTTGTTTGGGATAATGAGTTGTTGAAAAAAATACAAAGATTAACTAATATGACTGACCATATGGTTTGTCCATATCAACGTTATAAATCATATGATGAAATTATAAAAGAAATAGATAATTGGATTAATAAATTTCCAAATTTTAAACAAGAAATTATAGAATATAAAGATTCCATAATAAAAATGAATAATAAAGACTTATGGGGTATCATTCAATATATTGGTGAAACAAATTATAGTTTTACTAATGGAAATTATTATTATGTACCTATGTATGTAGAAAATAATTCATGGATAATGGGTGGTATCATTGACAATGAAGAATATACAGATTTTGACGTGTGGTCATCTAACTGTACCAATCCTATTAATTTAATTAAAGATTTTAAAATAATAATTGACCCAAGTAATAGTTTAAATGAATTATTTAATAGAAGAATGAATTCTGCTATTGATGAAAAGCATAATTTAAACATTTAAATTATCAAAATTTCACAAAAACTAATGAATTTCATTGTAATTTATGTTACTATATTTATAGTGATTGATTGATACTTGGGCAATCCCTGAGTTTAAGTAATAGATTACTAACTAGAAATAGTTAGTTTTTTTCTGCTTAAAACGAAAGGATGAGTGATAATTATGTTTTATTAATGACAGGATATTATATTCCATTTGATTATACAATTAATAAGGAAATAAAACGTTCAAAGTTATTTGGAAAACAGAAAACGTCATTAGATTAAGTTCTAATGACGTTTTCAGGATCTCCTTTTACCCTTGGTAAATGAGTTATCTAGATTGTAATACCTTTTCTTAAAAATATCAACATTTTCAAATATTACATTTATATTTTATTCAAAAATGTATTAAATTATGTTATGAAAAATGTGCTAAATTTTATAAAATAAGTAAGCAAATAAAAAATTAATAAAATTTTAAAAATTTGTAATATAATTTGTAATATAATAATTAAAAATTTGTGATATAATAGTTACTACTGACGACTGAGGTGATTATATGGCATTTATAGATGATATTAAAAAGAAATTGTCTGAAGAAGAGTTTTCTCTTGAAGTATTGAATGATTGTAGAATGAATTTTCAATATGGTGGATTTGATGAAAATGATGAACTTGAATTTAAAAGATTATTAACTCTTAATATTAATAAATATTATCCTAATATAACACAATTACAAATTGAACAAATAGCACGAGTTTGTATTGATAGAGGAGTACTAGAAACTAAGGATATATTGTTTTTAAATGGTGTAGCATTTACAATTAAAACAGATGAAGTATTTTCTCGAGGAGTAAAATATATTGATTATGTTTGGAAATCTAATGATTATGAATGGTGTGATTTTTTTAATGTTACATTTTTCTTCAGAAATGAAAGTTTAAAGAAGAAAAGTCAATATTTTTTAAGTAAATTAAGAGATGAACTAAATGAACTTTTTGTAGAATATTATAATATTACATCTTTTCCTGAAGCTTTAGGGCTTGATTATGCTGTAGGTCAAACTTTTGCTATTAAATATAATGAAGAAGAAGTTATTAATGGTTTAAATAATGATGTTCCTTTTTCTATTTCAATTATATGTAGCGTTTTAGGGACTACTAAAATTCGTTTACTTAATTTAACTTATAATCCTAATGGGAAAAGATTAATATTAATTAATAAAGTTGATGATAATTTTGTTAAATTGTCTGATTTATTAAAAGAAAAAAATAAAAAAGAAGTTAATGATAGAAGTATATCTGATTCTGAAAAGTTTATGGATTCTTTTATGACTGATTTAAATGATGGCAAATTAAAAAAAGATATTTGTGTTCAAACTGGTAAAGTTTTTACAGGAACAGATGAAGAAATTAAAAATGAGCTAGAAAGTTATCAATCATTATTAGAAATAGGAATAATTGAACAAGTATCTAATGATGAACAGGGACCAATATTAAAGAAAACAAGAAAGTAGGATAAAATACTTTCTTTTTGTTTTGTTAATGTGTATAATGTAGTTAGTTAGTAAGTAAGTTTATTATTTACTATCATCTTTTTGCCTAGGAGTTGTTAGACCTGCTCCTTACTGGCACCAGATTGATTGATACTCGAACCTTTTATGGTTCGAGTTTTAAAATACTTAATTTTATGCTAAATCATTTATAAAATTAAAATGATTATGTCAATTTAGAAACACACTTGCATAATGACATAATCATTATGCGTGTGCAAAGTATTTTTATATTTTAAAATTTATGTTAATTTAATTCAAGCAATGGTAAATATCTCTAGTTTATGATAAAATAGAAGCATAATATTGGAGAACTACTAAATGAGAAAAATAAAAATCAATGGCATTTAAACACTTTAAGGGAGATCATTATTTAGTTATAGATGTTGAAGATGATTTAAGGAAAAGTAATATAATAATGGAAAATGAATATAAATGATTTGCATATTAGAAAAGAATCTAAAGAAAGTCATAAAAAAGATGATGACTTTGAATTATAAATTTACAAAAAACTTGAAAGTAAAAATATTTTCATCTTTTGTGTTAAAATGGTTATAGAAATGTGTTATAATATTAAACAAAACTTTAACGGAGGTTTAGTCATGAAAAAATCAGCAAAAATAATTTTAACTAAAACACCTAAAATATCATTAAGATTAAATCCAAAAGTAACTAAACAAGATTTAAAAGAAGCAAAGAAACAAATTGAATTAATAAGAGCTGATAATAGTATTTTAGGAAGTTCAAAATTTCCTAAAAGTTGTAATTATGAAATTGAAAAATATTCAGCATTAGCATATGATAAGTTTGAAAAAGAACAAGGAACAGTTTTAAAGAAAACAAGAAGGTAAATAATGTTGTTTTATTAATGTGTATAATGTAATTAGTAAGTAAGTTTATCTTTTAGCTTAGGAGTTGTTAGCCCTGCTTCTTACTGGCACCAGGTTGATTGATACTCGAACTTTTTGAGATTAATATAAAAACAGTTGGTTAAGTTCAAAATTTAAACTTTATTTAATAAAAGAATTTAAAGGGTTAATTGGTTTAAATAATTTTGCTAGAAATTAAATGGAAATATTAAAAAATAATAATGGTATAAAAGATTTAGAATTATTACAAGAAAAAATAAATGAAAATAATAAAGTTTTGCTAGAAAATAAATAACATTTTAAATTATAATGTAAAATAAATGAAACATATAATATGTCATATTATTTATATTTTTTAGGAGGTTTAAAAGTGAGGAAGTATTTTTATTGAAGAAAAAATATTTTATATAATATTTATATTATCAATTTTTTCAACTATTGGAATTAATTTTT
>CAKOTA010000042.1 GCA_934119965.1 uncultured Bacilli bacterium | reverse complement strand
TTAAATCACTAAAATTTTTTCCACTTTCATATTCTATTTCTTGGCTGATTCTTGAACCTTCAAACAACTTATACATGATTTTTCCATATCTTTTATATATTTCATCATAATTCTTAGTTTTTAATAATTGAGATATAATTTTTATATCTTTAAGTCCTATTTTTTTCATAAACTATTATTTTCTTTCTTTTTGTAGGTGTATATACTAAATTATATTACATTATTTGTCAACCATTAATATATAATAAATTTTAAATATTTATGCAAAAATGTTATAATCTAAATAGGATAAGATGGTGAATAAAATGTTAATAAAAATATTTATGTCTAGAAAGAATTCAAAAATATATTTTATTGTAGTTTTGCTACTAGCGTTATTATTTTCATCCATCAAATTTCTAAATAATTATTATGTACAAAAAAATAATGAAAATTTTAGAAATAGTTATATATTTATTCCTAAAACAGATTATATACAAAAAAAATTAAAACAAATTAATATAAAAAGTATTGTTGAAGTTAAGAAAGATAGTGAAAGCGATATTTTTTACTATAATGTAAATGTGCAAAGAGATGAAGCTATAAATACCATATTGGTTTCTAATAATACATATAATTATATACTAAATGATAATCGATTTGAAAATATAGATATAAATATCTGCTCAAATTGTTTGGATAACATACTATATATGAATAAATCATTATTTAATAATTTAGATATTAAAACCATAGATGGATATTATATCACCTTATTAGATTGGTCAGAAGTTGATAAAGTTATAAATCTCTTCGATAAGGAAAGTGATTCTATGGATATAAGATATTCTGAAGCATACAATGCTAATGTATTAGGTTTAACTAAACTATTTAAAAACTTACTTACCGCAATTTACATTCTTGTTTTTATTTTATACATTGTAATTTTAATTGATTTGATTTTAGATGGTAAAAACAAAACCAAATTGCTGTATACTTTAGGATTAGATTATAATGGAATAATAAAATTAGTAGTTATTCAGTTTGTCATATATTTGAGTGAGTTTATATTTATTAGCAGTCTATTAATGATTGTTAGTAAATATATTGTTTTAATTAAATAGTATTTATAATAGAATTAGGTTGTGATGAATATGAAAAATGAGAAAGTAATAACACTAAAAAACGTAAAAAAAAGTTATATTTTAGATGGGAAAGAATTTATTGCATTAAATGAAACTAGTATTTCTTTTGAAAAAAGAAAATTTTATGCAATTATAGGACATTCAGGTTCTGGAAAATCAACCTTATTACAACTACTTGGGTTAATAAAGGAAAAAACTTCTGGTAGCATAAGCATTCTAAATAAAGATGTAGATAATATGACAGCAAAAGAAAAAGCCACATTTAGAAACAAATATATAAGTTACATGTTTCAAGATTTTTATTTAGATAATGATATTTCAGCAATGGAAAATGTCATGTTACCTTATTATATTTCTGGTCAAAAAAAATATAAAGAGAAAAAAGCAGAGGTACATGAGATGTTTAAGAAATTGAATATATCAGGGAAAGAAAATAATAAGCCTAAAGAGTTATCAGCAGGGCAATTAGCAAGAATTTCTATTATGCGTGCTTTAGTAAACAATCCTCAAATAATTTTAGCAGATGAACCAACCGGGAACTTAGATCAAGACAATGAAAAACTTATATTTGAAATGTTAAAGAGCCTTGCTAATGAAGGAAAATGTGTAATAGTTGTTTCGCACAGTAGTGAAGTAAAACATTATAGTGATGTTTTAATATCTATTGAAAATGGAAGTGTAAATTATGAATAGCATCGTATTAAAATATGTGTTATCAAAAATTAAAGGAATAAAAAATATTACACATATAATAATTAATTCTTTTTTACTAACAATTGTCTTTGTTTGTTTAACTATTATAAAGTTTTCAAATGATTTTTACTACGCGTTTAATAATAATATGGAAGGAAGAACTTTACTGGTTTCTATAGAAGCTGATAATGATTTACTATATAAAAATGAACACATAATATTTAGTGGTTCTGATAAATATAGATCTGGATATAATTTTTTTTATAACAACAGCAATTATATTTATATTAAAGCTTTAGTAGATGAAAATTACTTACACATAATTGATGGTAAAAAGATTATGAAAAGTGGAGAAATGTTATGCTCAAAAAAACTATATCCTTATGAGTATTCAATGGATATGGATTTTAGTAAATCGATAGATTCAAAAAAACTATTAAACACTAAAATATCAGATGAAAGTTTTAGTTTTACAGTTGTAGGAACTTATTCAAATAAAGAAATGGAAGAAGCAAATATTTGTTATGTTTCAATTGAAGATTTTGATAAATTTGATATAGAGTCATATGGCAAAAAGATGGTTGTTTATGACAAGAAAGAAAACTATGACAAAATCACAAAATTTTTAAATGATAATGAAATTGATTATATAAATCCAAATACAATAGATGAATCATATACATATTTAAAAACAATTCCAATATATATAATAATTATAATATTGAATATCATATTAGTAATAACTTATAACTTTATGAAAAAGAGCATTAATAATAGTAGTAAAACAGTTGGTATTTTAAAAGCTTATGGTGAAAGTGAAGATAACGTTAAAAGATACTATATTATTTATCAATTAGTGATTATGTTAATTTCGATAATTACTTCTGTTATTATATTCATTGGCTTATATTATTATATTCAACCATATTTAACAGAAAGCATCTTTTATAATTTATACGTTCATGTTCCATTTTTAAGCTTTATCATTTTCATACTACTTATGTTTATATATACTTATGTAATTATTAAACATTTAATTAATAAAACTAATAAAAAAGACATATATGATTTATTAAACTAAAAGAAATTGTAAATACTATACAATTATTAAAGATTATACAACTTTGAATGGTAAAAGAACTACTAAGATTTTTGAAAAACTTGGTAATCAATAACAAGTTGAAGAAAGATTCGGTAAGGAAAACACTTTAGATAATATAAAAGAGTATATAAAAAAATTAAATAATATAGACAAAAATGAAGTTATTAAAATTGAGCTTAATACTAAAAAACGAATATCTCCCGAAAGAAGAACTTTTAACATTGGTTACTTATTTCTAAAAAAATATATAATGAGTTAAATATTCATAAAATATGCAATGATATTCAAGCTAACTATCAATTTCATTTTGACTTAAATTAAATCTAATTTAGTATTAGCTAGAATTATTTATCCTTCTTCTAAATTAGAAACTTTTAAATAATGTCAAGACTTCTTAGAACAACCTACTTTTGAATTACATGATGAATACAAATCTCTTAATTATCTTGTTGAAAACATTGATTTTATACAAGAAAGTATTAAAAAGAAATTCTAAAGTAATTTATTATGATTGTACTAATTACTTCTTTAAAATTGATTAAGAAGATGAACTAAGAAATATGGTATATCTAAAGAGCTTCGTCCTAACCCAATTGTTGGTATGGGTTTATTTATGGATGGTGATAGTATTCCATTATCTTTTAATATTTATCCAAGTAATCAAAACGAACAAAAAACATCGATTCCTGAAGAATCAAAAATAATAAATAATTTTAAACTTGATGATACAAAAATTATTCTTTGCACGAATGCTGGTCTTTCTTCTGATGATATAAAGAAATATAACATAAAAGTTGGTCGTGGTTTTGTTATCACTCAATCATTAAAAAAATTTAAAGATGAATAGAATGACCAAATATTTAACAAGCAAGAATGGAGACTTTCTGGTAACTTAAATCATTTTTATAACCTGGAAGAAATAGAAAATAATGATGAATTGAAAGCTAAATATTACGATTCTTTATTTTATAAAATAATTGAAACTGAAACTAAATCAGTTAAACAAGATACAATTATTACCTTTAGTTTTAAGTATTATAACTACAATAGAAACATTAGAAACAGATAAATAGAAAGGGCAAAAAAATCTATTGAAACTGGTAATGTTATTCATAAAGAGAAAAGCCAAAATGATCCAAGTAGATTTATTGCTACAACAAATACAACTGAAGATGGTGTAGGTGTAGTTGCAACAGATGCAACTTATACAATTAATCAAGAGTTAATTGACGAAGAATCTAAGTATGATGGTTATTATGCTTTATAAACTAACCTTATGGGAAATATAGAGGATATATTAAAAATAACACAAGGAAGATGGAAAATTGAAGAATCATTTAGAATAATGAAATCAGATTTTCTTGCTAGACCTATAAAATCGTCTCGTGAAGATAGAATCAAAGCACATTTCCTAACATGTTTTATAGCTTTATTAATTACAGAATATTAGAAAAAATTTGATTATAGATATACTACAAAACAAATACTTAGTACTTTAAGAAATATGACCATTTTAAAACATACAGGTTTATGTTATGAACCAACGTATGGAAGAACTAATATATCTGATTATATTCATAATAAATATGGGTTTTATACAGACACAGAAATAATTTCTTATAAAAAAATGAAAAATATTTTTAATATTATTTCAAAGTAAAAAACTTATGCACTTTTTTTAAAATAAAAAATCTCTCGGAAGTACCGAAAATACGGCAAATGAGAAATTCTTATTTATCAAAGCTGTCAAATTCAGAAGTATATCATATTTCATTTAAATATTTAATATTTTACATACCAATATCAAAAACATAATTTTTATTATTTCTTTGTCAATATAATTCGATAATCTATTTCGAATTCTAGTTTTAAATATAATTATTTTTTAAGAATTAATTACATTTTATAAAAAATGAACTTCATAAAGAAGTTCAAATAATTTTATTTTGGATTTGATAAAATTACTTAACATTGCTAAGAAAATAGTTCCCTAGATAAATCCATTGCGGATTTAACTTTTGATTAAGTAATAACAATTTAAGGCCATCCAGTTCTTAATATTTCTTTTATTTTTATATTTTCAAAATAAGTATCAATTATACTAAAATTCGTAAAATTATTAATATTCAGATTTAATT
>CAKOTA010000041.1 GCA_934119965.1 uncultured Bacilli bacterium | reverse complement strand
GATGTAAAATTTACTCCCGAATATATGGATACTAATTATTTTAAGTTTTCGCATAATTTAAAGGGAAGTAAATAAAGTAGTAGAAAATGAAAAGATTAATTTTAATATTTATTTTTGTTTCGGGTATAAATCTATTTGCACAGGCAAATTTTTATCTAGAGATATATAAGGGAAAAGCTAATTATTTAAAAGGATATAATCAATATTTGCCTTCCGTTTATTATATTTTTAATTATAGATTATATATAATAGACGGTGTAAATCATTATGAATATAAAAAAGAATATATTTATAATTATACAAATAAAAAAATGTATTTGCTTAAAGATTATTATCGGTATTATTATTATTATAATTCATATAATCTTAAAAGAGGAACTGAAGAAAAATTTTACGATTTAAATGGAAAACGGAGAGAAGGCGGTTATTCATTTGCTAAAAGAACGGTGAAAGGAACTAATAGATATGGAGATGAAATAGTTGAATATGACAATTATACAGTTAATAAATATGCTTCTGATAGTTTAATAATATTTGGTTCTTGGAGCATTCAATCATATGAAAATAGCCTAAAACTACCAAATGTTATAAATGCAAATAATATTGGGTTATATGATATATGGGGCGGTTTATTAGCTTTAGGTTCTGAATATCAAATTTATTATGATGATTCTGGAAAATATAATGGTTATGATTATTCTGGCAAAGATTATATATTTGGAACAAACAGATATAATGATAGTATATATACTGATTATTATATTATAGATTTAGAAACTAAATCAAAAATAAATTATAAAAATGTTATCAACTAAAGAAGAATACGAGAAAAGATTGAAAGAATATGAAAATAAATTAAAAGAAAGAGAAGAAAAAATAACAGAACTTGAAACTGAAATATCTAAAAATATGGGTAGTCTTGAAAGGGCGAGAAATTATAAAGATGATTTTATTAGAGAAAAAACGGCTTTTTATATGAGAAATGGATATAGCAAAGAAGAAGCGGAAGCTATGGCTGAAAAAGTTTGGAAGAATAGTGGCGATACGGCTCGTCAGTATAGCGAATTAAATGGGCTTGAGTATAAATTGGAAAAGAATAAAAAAGAGATAGAAGAACTTAAAAACGAATTAGAAGAGCTAAAAAATGAATTGGAAAAGCTAAAAAATATAAAAAAAGATATGGAAAAAAATGAGTATATAAAATACTTCAGGGAAAAATTTCCAGAATTAGAAAATGATTTTTACTATTTAGGAGAAAATTCTATAACCACAAATAGTATTAATTTTATACCTTTCAAATATTTAAAGCCTTATTTTGAGGAGAGTGTTAAAAGTAAAGAACAGTTTTATAAATTTATTAATTTTGAAAATGAAAAATAAAATTTTGATTAATTAAATTAAAAAGATAATAATGCAATAGATTTAATAGTTATTAAGTCTATTGTATATTATAAAATATTTAACAAAAGGAGAAATTAAAATGGCAAATTTTTATTGTGAATACTGCGGACAATTATTTTCAAGCGTTGCTTCATTGACTAATTATAACTGTCAAAGGCATCCAGATGGAAACGGCAAAGGCAAACATAAGCTTTATGAAGGAAGCGAAAAATCCCAATATACTTGTAAATATTGCGGGCAAAAATATTCGAGTATATCTTCATTAACTAATTATAATTGTCAGAGGCATCCAAACGGAAATGGCAAAGGCAGACATGCGCCAGCTTTATAAGTAAAGTTATGGAAACGGTAGGTAAAAATAAATAGTTTTTGCCTACCTAATAATTAATAAATAAAAATAATTGACAGTTTACAATTTATAGAATAAAATTATTATAATAAATAAAAAGGTTATATATTATGGAAAAAGTTAAAGATTTATTTGAAAAATTTGATTATATAAAAGTTCCAGATTATCAGAGAGCTTATTCTTGGGACGATACACAAATAGAACAATTTTTATTAGACATAAAAGAATATATTGATAAAAAAGGTATAAATTATTATATAGGGCATTTCCTATTTGAAAAAAAAGATAATGAAAAAATAGGTTATGTTATAGACGGACAACAAAGACTTACTACAATAATTATATTTCTTTCGAGCGCTTTTGAAAAAATAAAAAAATTGAATAATGGAGAATTATCTGCAGAGGAATTAAATATTTATAAAAGTATAATAGAAAATAACGGTGAAATTAAATTTTCTACGGTAGACTACGATAATAAACTTTTTAAAGAAAGAGTTATTTATAGAGAAAAAGGCGTTGTAAAACCCGATACGCAATCTCAAAGTCGTATTTTAGAAGCCGTAAAATATTTTAACAAAAAATTAGAAAAAGAAACAATAGAAAATTTAACAAATATGGTTAAAATTATTATTAATGCTTCTTGCACATTAAATGAAGTTTTAAATCAATCCGAAGCCGTTCAAATGTTTATATATCAAAACGATAGAGGAAAACATCCAACAGATTTGGAAATAATAAAATCTTTATTTATGTATAATATACATGATTGTTCGGATAATAAAATTAATGATTTAAATTACATTAAAGAAAAATTTGAAACTATATATAAAAATATTTCTTATATAGAAAAACTTGTAAACGAAAACGATGTATTGAGAATAACTTTAAAAACATATTATAAAGATTTAAATGAAAGTAGTATAGATAGGATAAAAGAGGATATAAACGATAAGGTTTCAAAAGAAAAATTAGATTTTATAAAATCTTTTACCGAAGAATTAGAAAATAATTTTCAATATCTAAAATATTTTCTTGATGATGAAAAAAATAATTTATATATACATTCTATAATAAATTTAGGTATCAATATAGATATATATCCGTTTATTGTTGGAATTTATAGATTTGAAATTAATGAAGATGATAAGAAAAAACTTATAGAGAGTTTAGAGAATCTATTAATTAGAATGAAAATAATTGGCAGTAGGGCTTATATAACATATAGGATAGGCGGACAATATCAAAATTTTTTAGAAACGGAAGGAGATATAACTTCAATAATTGACATAATAAATGAAATGAAAATTTCAACTAATTATTGGTGGGGGCATTGGAATAATGATAAATTAATTGCCTCTGTAGAAAATGGAGTAAATGGAAATATCGCAAAATTTATTTTATGGAAGTATGAAAATTCTTTTGGCGATAGAAGTTTTGAATTTAGATATGACAAGGAAAAAATTAATTTAGAACATATAGCTCCGCGAATAGAACCCGATACTAAACCGCATGGATATGGAGATTATAACGATGAAGAATTTATAAATCTTATTTATTGTTTAGGCAATTTAATACTATTAAGTGAAAAACATAATAAATCTATAGGTAATACTACTTTTTATGAAAAATATAAAACTTATACATATTTAAAACAACAAGAAGAAATAAGAAACATGGTTTCTGAAAACGGAACTTGGGGTAAAAGTATGATTAAAAAAAGAAAGAAAAAAATTGTAGATTTTGTTATGTCGTATTATAAATAATTATAAATTGTATTTGTTTTATAATTTATATTATAAAGCAAATCCATTTGATTTTAATTAATTTTTAAATTATAATCAAACGAATAAAAGGAATTAAAAACTTTATGGCTAAAAGTTTAACTAAAGAAGAAAATATATTATTAACTTTAATAAACGCTTTTCAAAATGACGAAAAAGAAAAATTAAATCATTTAGTAAATATTTCTAAATCTTTAATTGAAGTTAGAGAAAAAGTTAAAGAGGAAATGGAAAAACTTCCGCCTCAATTTAATATCTTAAATTTAATAAGAAGAAAAAATTCAGAAGGTAGACTTCTTACTTATGAACCTTATAATAGCAATTTGCTTTATCAATTATTAAATATAAAAAAGAAAAATATTAATTTTGTTAAATTATTCTTGGAATTTATGAATGGTAAATTTGAAAATAAGATTGATTTAAATAATATTATTTGGGAAAATGTGGAAGCAAAAAATGAATATAAAAATATAGATTTATTAATCCGTTATAAAAAATATTTTGCCGTAATAATTGAAAATAAAATAGGCTATCATGACAGAGATAGACAATTAGAAAAATATTATAATACTATGTTGGAAGAAGGATACGGTAATAATATCCATATTATTTATTTAACCCCTTATGGAGATAACCCAAGCGAAAATAGTTTGCCTGAAGAATATTATAAAAAAGAACTTTACGGTAAATTTGCAAATATAAGACATGCCGAAATAGGCTATTGGCTTGAAGGCATTTTAAAAAGGCAAGAATTTTCTTTTCTAAATAATGAAGAAGAAAATAATAAATATAATTATAAACTTTTAAAATCAGCGCTTATACAAATAATAGATAATGAAAAAAGTATAAGCGGAGAAAACGAGGAGGGCGACATGACAGAAACTGAAATTAAAAAAGTATTAAAGGAAAATCTTTTTAAAGAATTGGAAACTAAAGGAAAATTAACCGAAAGCGAATTGGACAAATATATCGAAATGTTTGATAAAGCCAAAGATTTATTAGTAAAAGAAAAAATACCAATTATTACAAAAAAATATTTGAAATTTACTAAAGAAATTAATAAATATTTAAATAAAAATATTAAATATGAATTAAAAAGTGATAAAGATATTATTAATAATGTGATAAATGAAAATTTTGCAACGCATATTTATTTTAAAGTAAATAAAATAGAAATAAAAATTGGAAGCAGTTATTGGATTGAGAAAAATAATGATATCGGCTCAGACTACCTTATTATAATACCCAAAGAGGATAAATCCATCAAAAATAAATTAAAAAATAATATTAAAAAATTTCCTAATTTGGAATTTGAAGACCAAGAGGAGAATAATAGATATTATTATGAAATAGATATAAATAACGATAAGCCAGAAGAGATTGCAAATGCAATTGATAAATTATACGAATTACTTAAAAAAGAGATTAAATAATTTTATTAAAAATGATTTAAATAATTAAAATTGAAATATAATTTTTATGTCAAGAAGTTATAAAAAGCATCCTATTAAATGGGTAATGGGTAAGCGGTATTCTTCAAAAAAAGAAAAACGACTTTATAATAGAATACTACGACATAGAGATAAAATTATTTTAAAAAATTATAA
>CAKOTA010000040.1 GCA_934119965.1 uncultured Bacilli bacterium | reverse complement strand
TGGATAATACTTAATTATCTATAGAAAGAAATTTTTACGTAATGGAGGCAAAATGTATAATTCAGATACTATATTAAGAAAATTAATTCAACAGCTAAAAAGTTATTATAATTCTGAAACAGAAGGAGTTACCGTAATTATTGGTGCTGGATGTTCTTTAAGAAGTTCATCTGATGATATTTCAACAGAAGGAATTGTAAAAGACATAGTTAAAAAGCATTTAAAAGAAGATCAGGATCTTCCCGATACATGGACAGAATTATATTCTTTATTTGTAAATAATGTTTGGACGGGTCAAGGTGAACAGGATAGAATAGATTTATTAGCACCTTATTTTAAGAATCTAGAGCCTTCTAAGGGATATTTGGCAATTCGAAACCTAATTAAAACAGGCTATATAAAGAATATAATTACTACAAATTTTGATCCTTTGATTGATGAGATTTTAAAGGACATTCCTCATAGAACATTTATTGATGGTTTAAAAAAAGAATCTTTTTCTGATGATAATTTTTCCATTAATTTTGTTAAAGCTCATGGTGATTTTCAACATGGAAATCTTCGTTTTGCCCCAGATGAATTACGACGATTATCTCCTGAAATTGAAGCGGTCATTCATTCTTTAACAAAAGGAATTGTAATAGTTGTAGGTTATAGAGGTCAGGATATTGGTATTATGAACGCTTTAAATACATCAAAAGCACATTGTGCATTTTGGGTAAGTCCTGAAAAGCCTGATTTATATGATCAGTATTCAAATGGCAGTATTGATACCTGGATGAAGACACGAAATTCAGAGTATAATTTTATTAATGGAGAAAAAGGAGATTTTAATGTTTTATTTCCATTCATAGAAAGTAAATTACAAGAAGTACCTAAACAAGAGATTAAAAGTCTAAAATTATGGAAGAAAAGTTCTTTATATAATATAATTTCCACAAGTGAACGTGCATTGATAGTCTTTTCTAATTTACTCAAAATAGAAGATGAAATTTTAAAAGAGTATATATGGACAGTCAAGGAACCTTATTTTTGTGTGGATTCTACAACTTTGTTATCAATATTAATTACGGTTTTACAGGATAAACTTGATTTTCAAAATGATATTACAAATGAAATAGAAGCACTATTACTTGCTACTGCATTAACAATTTTTTCGCAAATACAAGGATATCCTATTTGCGTTGATCAATATATAGATATTATTAAAGAAAAATATAGATATTTGCAAAACATTCCTCAACCTGACGATAATTTCTGGAGTATATTAAAAGAGCTTTTGGCTGAAAAAGAAATTATTGAAAAAGAAAAGTTTTTTGAAATATCTATAACTGTCGATTCAACTAAACTTTTTTATTATGTTTTAAAAAAAGGCATGTTTTCTAAAATGCAATCATTATTTATCTTGATTCAGCAAATATTACTTTTTCAAAAAACAACTTGTGAGAAAAAAGATATAATTTCAACATCGCATAGAATAAAATTAATTTTGGAAAATTATTGTAAAGAAATCAAGTATAGTTCTACCTCAACCAAGCTTTTTTTTGAGAATATGACTCCCCAGGATGATAATGTGTTAGAGGGATATTTTCGTAATATAATGAAGGCTCAAACACGTGAACTAGTAGGTAAATCCCGAACATATTATATAAAACCTGATATATATATTTATTATGAAGTAGACTTAGAAAATAATCGTCTTACTAGTTTATATGACGAGTTTTATAACAGAGCTAATACATTAACAGAAGAGTTTTTATCAGCAGTTCAATTTAATAATTTTATATTACCTGACACAGTTGAAATTTTAAAAAGATTTATAGTATCCGATAACTCAGGTTTAATAATTACAGGCGTAAGTGGAAGTGGAAAAACGACAGCTCTCGCTCATTGGATAAAAAACCTACAAGCATCAGATGAATATTTAATTCTTCCATTCTCCGGTAAAAACCAGTTGACGAAAAATGGACTTCAGTCTTTTTCTGACTGGCTGAGTAATCCTTTAAAATTACAGGAGATAAATGAACTTTTTTGTTGCCGAAAGAAAACTTTGCTTTTAGTTTATGATGCAATTAATGAAATTCCAAATACTTTTGATTTTTTGCAAAATATATATAATCAGCTAGTATGTTTTGTTGAAAAGCTATCAACACATAAATATAATAATATAAAAATGATACTATCACTTAGAAAAGATGTCTATATGCAATTAAATGATAATCATGCTGTGGAACTTAGAGAAGGCGTTTTTTTCCCCACAATATTACCTAATAGAGAAATTTCGCTTACCTATGAAATTAGCCCTTTTTCAAAAGACCAGGCAGTTAAATTTTTAATGGGTTCTACAAATCAAAGTCAGGAAGTGATTACTACATTATATGATGAGTTTTCTGGAATTTTACAAATGCCTATTTATATTAAGCTTTTTGCAGATGCATTTACTTCGTTTTCCAATTTTAATGAAAATAATTTTGGAGAATTGATATCTAGGTGGTACAAAATATTATTACAGAAAATATCGGAGAATAATACAAACCAAAACGAATTGGTAGTAGTAATTAATGAAATAATTTTGTCAAAATATCAGTATATTGACGAGAACGTATATATAAAAAATATTGCTAAACGGTTAAATTTAGAGGAAAAGATAATTATAAAAGATGTGAATTTATTTGCTGAGGCAGGAATTTTAACATATAAAAGGGTAACCAAAGAAATAAATTTTTCGCATGATGTATACGAACAGATTTTTTTAACCCAATATTTAATGAAGATAGAATATCCAGAAGATTTCTGTTGTAATATATTGGAAAAGCAAATCAATATGCATATATTGTCATTAGCTTTAAAAGATTATTTACTATTTCAAAAAGAACTAAATCAAGAATATTATTTTGAAACATTAATAAAATTCATATCTAAAAACCATAGTTTGTTAAATAATTGTATTATCGAGAATGCATTATTACTAAATGAAAATAATTCAATAGAAAATCATTGGAGTATTTTATTTCAAAAAATTGATTATAATATAGGTTTGAACTGTCATAAGTATATTTTGCAACTTATTTTAGATATTCTTAATACTAGAATATCTAAACATAATTTCTTTTCTAACGTAATTTTAAACGAACTTCGGCCGTTAGTTATACAACCAACATATATAATAAATTCACAGAAGGACCAGTCCTTTTTTGAATTTATTAATGCCAAATATTGGTATACTTTTTCCTATAAATTTGAAAATGATGTTTTAAAAGATGCACAAATATATTGCATAAATGCGAAAAAGTTACTTCCATCATCTGATTCCAATATAAGTTTATGTGATGATATAAACTTTTTATATGCTATACTATTAAGATATGAAGGAAAACTTGTTGAGGCAGTTAGCACTTTACAAAAAGTTCTTCAAAATCAAATTAAATTTTCTTTTCCAGATAAGATCTGCAAAACAGCTCTTGAACTGGGCGCTATTTACAGGGAACTAACTAAATTTGATGATGCGTTAGGTTTATATAAAAGTATAAAAAAATTATATAGACATTTTCCTATATATTGGGATACACGTTTACAGTTGAATATGGGAATTATATACAAAAATAAGCAACAAGTTAAAAGTGTAAATCATAAGTTAACTAAAAATGACTTTAATGATTTCGAAATTGCCCAACAGTTATTTTTTAACGTGTATAAGTATGCCTGTTCGACAGATGATGTATTATTAAAATTAGAGATTTTGGCAGAGTTAATTGAATTATGTGCACTTGCACGACATTATGATATAGAACGAACTAAAGAAGCCCGACAATATTTGAATGAAATGGAGGAAAATTTAAAAAAATATCCAGCACCATTACGACAAATTCAATTTTTTAGAATGCAGGCTAGAGTAGAACTTTTAGAAATGAAATATGCTGAGAGTTTAATTTCTCTTAGACAAGGATATCAATTATCTATTAAATACAATATTCCATATAGAGCATGTGATTGCTGTAGAAAGTTTACTGACATCGTTCTTAAATATTTTGTTGAAGATAAATCGTTGCTGAATGAGGCTTTAAATTATACCGATTTTGCAATAAAATATTATAAAACACTTGGAAAAGAAGACCATGTTTATTTTAAAGAATCGCTAGACCAAAGGAAGATTCTTATTGAATTAATTTAAGATCAGAGTCCTTTTTTAAAAAAGGGCTCTGACGACTTCTACAGGATACTCATTAAATAATTCAAATGGGATATTCATACCTATTCTTTTTTCTGCAACTAGAGATATTAACATTAGCAGTTGTTCTAATCGTATTTTTCCAGTACGAGTATACTCAAATATATAGTTATTTGATAATGATGGAAGTGAATTAGCGTCAATCAGATAAAAATCTCCATTTGATGTCTGTAAATAATCAAATCTTGCTATATCACGTAAATTCATTTTTTCAAACATTTTTTCTGATAGTCTTTGTAATTTATACTGAATAATGTTATTTTCTTCTATTGTATAAGTAAATTCTCTTTGTTCAGCAAGCATATTCTTACTTTGAAACGAATGTATAGGATGTATCTTAGTTTTTGGAAGCAGTTTGGAGACATTAAATAAATATCTACCAGAATTTCCAGTTACAGAAACAGTGTATTCTATACAATTTTCTAAATAATATTCTACCAATACTTCAGACAAACAATCAAATTTTTTTAAGCAATTGTCTATTATCTGTGCAAAATCTTTTCTATCTCTAACAATAGAAGATTCATCAATACCTAATGATGCTGCAAGAGTATTTGGTTTGATAATCGCTGGTAATTGAAAAGACTCTAATTGTTCCAGTATCATTTCTTTGTTATTCTGCCATGCATGTCGAGTAATAACTTTATTAGGAAGCCCCACACCAGATTTAAAATTTGTAAGAGCCTTATCATTCAAAAGTAGGTGTGAAAAAAGCGAACTACCAATATATTCTTGTTTATAATAGTCTAATAATTTATAAAGATATGAATTAAAAGAAGTTATAGATGTCCCCTCATTATTATATTCAAATACAGTAGTTGGATAAATTAAATCATATGTTGACTTATTTAAAATGTTTTCAATTTCTAACAATGAAGCATCCACTAGTATATCAGCTTTTCTATTAGCAAAACTGTTAAAATACTTTACTTGTGACACTAATTTTGAATTATATGTTGGTGCAAATTTAGTAGTGGCTAGTATTAATAAGCGCAAATTTTTATCCTCCTTATTTTATAGATAATTAAGTATTATCCA
>CAKOTA010000039.1 GCA_934119965.1 uncultured Bacilli bacterium | reverse complement strand
GAAATTTTTAAATAACAAAAAATTATTAAAAAAGGAGAAATAAAATGAAAAATAATTTAACCGAAAAAGACATTGAAGTTTTAAACAAATGGGCGGAAGCATATGATATTGAAAGATTAAAAATTAAGGATAAGGATAAGGAAAAAATTTTTAATCTTGAAGAACTTTCTATTGAATGTTATAACTTAAAGGAATTTCCTAGAGAAATATTTAATTTACTTAACCTTAAAGAACTTTATATTGGTTGTGATAATTTAACAGAATTACCTAAAGAAGTAGGAAATTTAATTAATCTTGAAAAATTTAATATAAATTGTGATAATTTAAAGCAATTACCTAAAGAAATATGCAATTTAACAAACCTTAAAGAACTTGATATAAAATGTAAAAATTTAAATAAATTGCCAAATGAAATATGTAATTTGAATAGCCTTGAAAAACTTACTATAAGTTCTGATAAACTTAAAAAAATTCCCAAAAAACTTGGAGATTTGCCTAATATTAAAGAAATCACAATAATTGTAAAAAAGATTAAAAAAATTCCTAATGAAATATACGACAAAGTGGAATTTTTTAATGTATTTGAAACTTACAAATTTGAATAAAAAACTAAATAACATTAAAAAGCTTGAAATACGATTAAAAGGATAATTTATAAAATAATAATAAATATTAAATCAATTTGAAAAGGAGAAAATAAAATGGAAAATAAAATTATTATTACTAACGAAAACGAAAAAGAATATTGGATAGAGTATAAAAAAACTTTATCTCCACAAATAAAAGAGGCTTTTGTCGTTAAATATAACAATTTAGTAGAATATGCCTCAAGTAGAATATATATCAAAAATAAGCATAGAAGAAATATAAAACTTAAAGATTTGATAAAATTCGGTTCTTTTGGACTTTTAAACGCTATAGACGAATACGAACCAGATATAGATATAAAGTTTAAAAATTACGCTCTTATAGGAATAATGGCTTATATATACGAGGAGATGTGGAAAATAAAAACTTCGCCTACGAAAGATATACAAAATTTAATAAATATAATACTTAACGAAAATAAAGAGGAGAGATAAAAATGCTTGGAGCTATAATTGGAGATATTGTCGGTTCTATATACGAATTCGATAATATTAAAACAAAAAATTTTAATCTATTTACAAACGAAATGTTTTTTACGGACGACACGGTTATGACTATTGCGGTTGCAGAAGCTATTATTGAAGGAGGCAAACCTCGACATTTTGCAGAATATATGAAGTTGTATGGATATCTTTATTTGGATATAGGTTATGGAACTTCTTTTGCCAAATGGATTACTTCTAAAGAAAGCAAACCTTATAATAGTTGGGGAAACGGTTCTGCAATGAGAGTCTCGCCTTGCGGTTGGGTTGCAAAATTAAGCGAACCTTTTGAAGAAGGATTAAAATTAACGGAAGATTTGGCTAAAAAATCCGACGAAGTTACGCATAATCATCCCGAAGGAATAAAAGGAGCGCAAGCTACGGCTGCGGCAATATTTTTTATGCGTCATGGAAAATCAAAAAACGCTATTGAAGAATATAAAAATAAACTTAAAGATTATATACAAAATAAATATAAATACGATTTAAATTTTACTCTAAATGAAATTCGTCCTTCTTACGCTTTTAATGAAAGTTGTCAAAAAACCGTTCCTCAAGCCATAGTTTCATTTTTGGAAAGCGAAAATTTTGAAGACGCAATAAGAAATGCAATTTCAATTGGAGGCGATAGCGATACTCTTGCTGCGATTACGGGAAGCATTGCCGAAGCCGCCTACGGAATTCCTGAAGATATAAAAAATAAAGCTATAAATTATTTAGATAATGAAATTAAAGAAGTATATAATAGTTGGATTAATTTTCTTGATTCAAAAAACTAATTTTAAAAAAAGGAGAAATAAAATGGAAAATAATTTAACCGACAAGGATATAAGAATTTTAAATAAAAAATATAGTTTATTGTGAGAATTATAATAATATGATATAATAAATAATAAGAAATTTAATTTAGGATTAATATATGATTATAGAAAAAGATATAATAAATATAAAAGACTTATTAGAAATTCCAAATTTAAAAATTCCAGATTATCAGCGCCCTTATAAATGGAAAATAAAAAATGTTAATCAACTTATTGACGATATTTTATTTCATAAGGATAAACAAGGTTATCGTTTAGGAACTCTTGTCTTGCATAAAGATGATGAAAATAATTTTAATATAGTAGATGGACAACAGCGTGTAATTACTATATTTTTATTGGCTTACTGTTTAAGTAATCGTAATAAATTAAATATGAAAATTGATTTTTCAAAATTTTCTTTTGATAATAAAATTTCTCAAAATAATATTAAAGTTAATTATAGTATAATAGATAAGCGCATAGAGGAATTTGATAATTTTATTATTGAATTCTTTTTAAATAGATGTGAGTTAGTAAAAGTTGTTATTGACGATGTGCAAGAAGCTTTTCAGTTTTTCGATTCCCAAAATGCAAGAGGTAAAGACCTTGAGCCTCATGATTTGCTTAAAGCTTTTCATTTAAGAGAGATGAGTAAGTCAACTGAAGACGATAAAATTAAAGTCGTTGAAGAATGGGAAAATTTAGAAAGTAAAGAGCTAACTAATTTATTTGCTAATTATCTTTTTAAAATAAGAAATTGGAGTAAAGGAAATTCAGCATATTATTTTACTAAAAACGATATAGATATTTTTAAAGGCGTTAATATAGAAACTCAAAACTATCCTTTTATGAAGCAATTACAAATTAATAATTATTATGTAGATAAACAAAATGAAGCGGAAAGAGTTAATAATTATCATTTTGATTATCCTTTTCAAATTGACCAAATAGTTATTAACGGCAAAAGATTTTTTGAAATGGTTATTTACTATAATAATTTAATAAAAGATATAAATGCATTAAAAGAAAGTTTTAAAAAAGATACGGTTGAATATGATATTTTAAATACGCTTGACACTTATAGAGGGCATAATCGCTCGGGAGATAGGTATGTTCGTAATATGTTTAATTGCGCTTTAATTTATTATATTGATAAATTTGGTAAAATTGATTTAGATAGAACCATAAAAAAATTATTTATTTGGGCTTATAATTTGCGTTTTAAATTATATTCGGTAAAATTGGTTTCGGTTGATAATTACGCTGTTGGCAGACATGAATATGCGAATGAATCTATTTTTAGAAAAATATATTACGCTGTTAATCATAATGAAATATTGCATTTGAATATAAATTCAATTAAAAAAGAAGAAATGAAAAGAAAAATTAAAGAATTTGAAAAATTTATTTAAGGAGTAAAACGCTATGAATGAAAAAACAGAATTATATAATATTGAAAAACTATTTGAAGAACGATATATAATCCCTATATATCAGCGTAATTTTGAATGGGGCGAAAGTGAAATTAGGCAATTAATTTTAGATATATATGATTATTCTGTAGATAATTATGATAAAGATTATTACATAGGAACATTAATCGTTTATGATAGAAAAAATAATTTTGAAATAATAGACGGGCAACAACGGTTGACTACTTTATGTATTTTATTAAGCCTAATAAAAAATGAATATGAAGATAAATATAAAAAGTATATAACTGAAAACTATAATCTAAATTTAACTTTTGATAGCCGTAAAAATTCTACGGAAACTTTGAAAACTCTTTTTAATAAAAATAAAAACTATACAGAAAAATATATAAGCGAAAATCCAAATTCTATTACCGAAGGTTATATTATTTGTAAAAAAGTATTATCTGAAATATTAAATAAAGATAACGAAGATAAATTTTTTAAATATTTATTTGAAAATGTGAAAATTTTACGAGTTCTTGTATTGGAAGATACCGATTTAAACCATTATTTTGAAATAATGAATAGCAGAGGCGAGCAATTAGAGAAGCATGAAATTCTTAAAGCCCGTTTATTAGAAAAACTTGATAACGAAAACGATAAATTTATATTTAATTTAATTTGGGAAGCTTGCAGCAATATGGAGAGTTATATTCAATTAGGATTTAAAAAGGATTTACGAGATAGAATTTTTAAAAATGATTTGAATACTTTAATAAGCAAAGAAGAATTATATTCAATAGATTATAAATATAATAATTTAAATATTGATAAAGAAACAAAAACAATCGAAGATATTATAAAGTTAGAAAATAATATATCCGATTTTGAAAATGATAAAGAAGATAATGAAGAACAAGAAGTATTTAATAGTATTATAAATTTTCCAAATTTTTTGTTACATGTTCTAAAAATTCAAGTTTCTTATAAAAATAAAGATATGCCTTTGTATGATAACAGATTAGAGAAAGACAAAACTCCTTTAGACGATAAAAGATTGTTAGAAACATTTAATATATTTTTAGAAAATGGAGATAAAGAAAAAATAAAAAATTTTGTAAAATCTTTTGGTTATAATTTATTAAAAATAAAATTCCTATTTGATAAATATATTATTAAAAGAGAACTCAAATCTGATAATTGGAGTTTAAAACAATTAAAATTATCTGAAAATAAAAAATCAAATTATTATAAATATACTTTTTCTGAAAATGATAACAATGAAGAAGACGATACGGGTATTAATAAAAAAATATTAATGCTTTTATCTATGTTTCATACATCTTACCCAACATTAGTTTATAAAAATTGGCTAAACTATGTTTTGAAATATCTATTTAGAGAAAAAAACATAAATGCTGAAGATTATAAAAATAAACTTAAAAATTTAGCAAAAGAAAGATATAAGAAAATAATTGAAAACGGTGAAGATATATTAAACGAAGGCACAGGCGTTCCACATTTTATTTTTAATTATCTTGATTATTTATTATGGGAAGATGACAATTATAAAAAATTAAATATAAGTATAGATGACAATATATCGCTAAAAATAAATAACTTTAAATTTACTTTTAGAAGTTCAGTTGAGCATTATTATCCGCAGAATCCTTTAAGCGGGGAAACTTTAAAAGAAGATATGTTAAATAATTTTGGTAATCTTTGTTTAATTAGTAGAAGTAAAAATTCTAAATTAAGTAATAGTTTACCAAGAGCTAAAAAGGAACATTATATTAATAATGATATAGATAGCATTAAACAAGCTATTATGATGTCATATAATAATTGGGGGGAAGAAGAAATAAAAAAACATGGCAAAGAAATGAAAAAATTACTGAAATCACAATTATAAATATGATTATGATATTATAAAAACTTAATCAATAATTAGGCGCTTTAGAAGTTATCTTTACATCATGCACATGACTTTCCGCTAAACCTTGATTTGTTATTTTTACA
>CAKOTA010000038.1 GCA_934119965.1 uncultured Bacilli bacterium | reverse complement strand
CAAAAAAACTCTTATTAAAATATAAGAGTTGTAATTACAATGATACGAACATATTTTATTCATATCATTATCAACAAGATGCTTTAATTTTTATGTTTTGGAAATATTTTTCCAAAAGTGACCAATTTTATCAAATTTTGGAAACTAATATTAATTACCAAAATAATTATTTAATGCCTTATATTCTTCTATATAAGAGTTTCCATATTTAATATAATTATTTTTACATTTATAAATGCTAAATAAATTATTAACATATTTATCCTTTTTATAAACATAACTATATAAGTGTCTTTCAAGTAAAAATTTATTATATAAATAATTTATATATAAAACATTTCTTACATTTAAAAAGTATAAAAATACAAATATATAAATATTCTTTGTATAAAAGAAAAATAGAAATATAAAAATAAATGAAATAACATAAGAAATATTTATTACTCGTTTATATTTAATAAATCTTTCTATTAGAGATAAACTTATTTTATAACCATCTAGAGGATTTATTGGTAATAAGTTAAAAATAATTAAACTAATATTTAATTTATAAAATATTTGATAACTATAGCTACTGCTATAAGGAATTATTTTAAATAAAATAAGTTGCATTAAAATACCAGCTATACTTATTAAAAACAAATGATTACTTTTAATATTTAAATTTATATTGGTATCTATTATTCCTCCAGTTGGAAGTATTGTAATTGAGTTTATTTTATATCCAAGGATTTTTATCATTATTACATGACCTATTTCATGCATAAACATAATTGATAAAAAAATAACTAAGTAATTTATATAGCCAGATAAAATAAGCAATATATAAAATACTAAAGTTAACATATTAAATGAAATCTTCATAGTTATAATACTCATTATCTTTACTTATAGTTAAATAAAAATAATTTCCTAAAGTGCTTCCTATAATCGTATTTTTTTCTATATAGTCATACATCTTAACATTGATGTTTTCTATATTACTAAAAGTATAATCAAAGCCATCATCACTTCTTATAATAACACTCATACCTAAAGAATCAATATCACCAATAAATGTTACTACTCCATTTTCTAAAGAATTTATTACATAATTATTATCCGTAATAAATTTATATGAATTATCTACTCTTTCCACATTTTTATATTCAAGTTTTTCACTTACTACAAAATGTTCTTTATTAGTAATTCTTCCAAGTATCTTATTTGTTTTACTTCTAATATAAGTAAAATCTATTGAATTATCAAAAACAATAGATGATACTTTTTTATATAAAGAATCATTATTAAGAAGTAAAAATAATATTAAAAAAATTATAATTGAAAAAATAGTTCGCAACAGTAAACTATTTATGTATTGTTTTTCTTTCATAAGCTTCTCCTACATAATTATATTTATAAAAATATAATAAAATGATTAAAAGAAGATTTATAAAATATGAATTTAAATCATTTGAAATAATGAAATAATAAAAAGTAAAAGTAGATATATACATAAGTAAATTAAATCTAGCATATTTAAATAAAATCTTGTCAACTAAATACATTATAAAAAATGAGAATATTAAAAATAGATTAGGATTCATAATACTTAGTAAAAGACATGAAAATATAAATGAAATTATATCCATAAAATGTATTCGCATTAAAAATAAAGTGATGTTTATTCCTGTTAAAGAAAATATTAAAGTATCTATAATAATAAAAATCATATTAACCTACCACATATAAATAGTTGATATTATTAAAATCGACATCACTTTTTACATATAATATTTTTTCAATGTCAGTTATTTTAATATCAGCAACTTTTCCAATATATATTTTTTCTTTAACTTCACCTAAAGTTGATGTATAAACAGAATCATTTATTGAAACATCATCATAATTAGATATATTTTTTATAACAAAATATCCTGATTCGTATCCACATAAAGTTCCATAAGATGAATTTATGTTAACAGATAAATTTTTAACTCCTGTTAAGAGAAGCGCATCACTTACTTTATCTTTAACAGATTTAACAAGACCAACTAAACCATATTCATTTATAAGAATATCATTTACTTTGATGTTATCTGTATTAAATATTCTTATTTCATCACTTGTATAACTCAATCTATAAGACATACGAGTTAAAGAATAATCATAATTTGCATAGTTTTTTAATTTAGTTATACTTTTTAATTCCTGTTCAAAATATTCACATTTTTCTTTTAAAATATTATTTTCAGTTACTAAATTATTATTCTCTTTTTTCACACTTGTATTTATTAAACCAAATAGATAAAAGATATTATTTCTAAATATAAAAATAAACAAAAAAACGATAAATAATATAATTGTTTTAAAATATAGCTTTGAATTCGTCATAGAAACTATAGTACTCCTCTCCATTTGTAATTATATGGTCAAGCAGTGGTATTCCTAGCATATATCCACTTTGAATAAGTTTTTCAGTTATATTTTTATCTTCTTCACTTGGTAATACATTTCCAGATGGATGATTATGCATTACAACAACCGCGCTTGCTTTAGCTTTAATAGCTTCCAAAAATACTTCTCTAGGATGAGCAATGGAAGCATTATTGGTCCCTATAAATAATATTTTATAATTTATAAGACATTTTTTATTATCTAAAAATATTGCTAAAAACTTTTCTTGATTTTCATTTATAAAGAACTTTTTAAAGACTTCATGAATTTTTTCTTTATTTGATAAACTCATATTAGCTTTAGCTTCTTTAGTATAAACTCTTTTGCCAAGCTCAATACTTGCAAGAAGTGTTATAGCTTTAACTTGCCCAACACCTTTTATATTAGAAAGTTCTCTTACTCCTAAAGAGGATAAATCATTAATGGATTCGATATTATTTAAAATATTAATTGCAACTTCTTTAACAGAAATATCTTTTACTCCATTTCTTAAAATAATACTTAATAAATCAACATTGCTTAAATTTTCTACTCCATATTCCAGCATTCTTTCTCTTGGTTTTTCACATTCTGGTAAATCTTTTATTAACATAACTATACCTCCGAATATATACTTATTAGTTTTTTATTTAACTCAGAAAAAGCAATTTCTGATGTTGTATTTTTCATAAGTTCTTCATATTTTGTAAGTTCATTTTTATAGTTTTCACTTGCTCCTACATCTTTAATGTAATAATAAATTTTTTTATGATCTAAACAATTTATCATTTTATTGATATTAGCTTCATCTCTTAGTACTGAATAATATACATAAAAATATCCATTATCACTTATCACTTTAGCATCATACTTATTTGCTAAATCATTAGCCGATGTTTCATCTTTAAAAGCACCCAATTGAAAAGCTTTAAGAGTTGTATTTGTACTTATTACAGGAACATCTGTTTTAGCGTTAAAAACATAAGATATAGCAATAGCAAATAAAGAACCTAAAATAATCATAAATATATTTTTCATCCACATCACCAATTAAAATATAACAAATTAGTATTAAAATATTTGTCGAATTAAGGCATAAAAAAACTTAACACTTAAGTTAAGTTTAAGGTTATATTTTATTCTACAATATATGGATTTGTACTTGTTCCATCTCCATTAGAATTTACAAGTGTGCCGTCTGCAAGCGAAACTACGGGACGGACCCCACGAGCATAGTCCACACCGTCATAGAACACAAAGCCATCGCCCACACGGCCAGTACCATAGACAAGACCCACAAGAGCAATACCATCATGACTATACATCATCACAGGGGAGAATGTCCAATAATTACTATTCGTATATAAATAGTTTGTTGTATCTTGAAAATCACTTGTATTTGAAAAATATGTGTTAAATCCAGCAAGTATTACTTCATCTAATGTTATTAATCCGACTGGATAAGTAAGTTTCCCGTTCCCATTTTTACTATCTACTGTAAATTTATCGTTTTGGTTTTGACATACTAGACTTGGTTTGGGATTACTTGAATAATATGATGATCGATGTGCTTCTCCATAGAATGTTGCATTCTTTCCATAGCCTAAATCTCCATATGATGACAGTGATAACCCTATTGTACTTGCATCATAGGCTTTTGTACTTCTATCATTACAAAATATTGTATCTTCTAATTTATTTGTTGTTGTTTCATCAAAATTTTGACTATACCAATTTTCTATATATGTTTTTATTGTTGATGAATAAGTATTCGTTTGAGCTTGTATTTTACTTGTTGAATTTCCTGTATTATTTATTCCAAACATGTATCCTACATATGCTGCATCATCATACTTTGTGTTCCATGCGCTTGTTCCTATTTGAGTAGCATCTCCTGTTTGAGTTTCGCATTTACCATCTGTTGGTAATCCATTATATATTAATTTTACTCCACCTGTCTCTGTTGTTCTTATTATCTTCCAACACATATTATTAAATATTATATTGTTATTTACTTTATCGGCATCTCCTCTATAATAATATACTGGTACATTTCCATCAGTTGCAGTTGTTGTATAGATTCCATTTGTTCCACTTACTCCTGAACGCACTTTATAATCTATAACTGTTGTTGTATCAGCATTATTCTTTATCATGTTATATAAGTTTATTGGGATAACACCTAATACGTCTCTTTCTACTGCATTAAATGTTAACTCACATACATATTCTTCTCTTACTTCTTCAGTTGCAGTCTTGTTTAGTGTTACTGTTAATGTTCCATTTAATGAAGTCTTTGCTTTTACAACTGTTGCATCATTTTCTAGTTTATTTTTGATGCTTGTATATTTTGCCGTTGTTCCCTCCTTTGGTACACATGTTACACTTACTTCTGCATCATAGTTTGCTGAATTATTTGTTACTTCATAATTCAACACACTTGTTTGATTAAGTGTTTTTAAATCACTAGTTTCAAATGTAATGATTTTCTTTGTATCATCTATTACATTTGTATAAACATCTTGTCCATCTAATGTTGCTGCAGTAAATATTACACTAAAATCATCTGTATTTTCTCCTACTTTTGCATTTCCATTTATTATCAATGTTGTTGATACGGCAGCAAAACCTATTGCCAATAATAGTATAGTAACTGCTATAATTGATTTTCTTTTCATTGTTCACAACTCCTCTATTTTTTACATTTTTAGTATATTATACCCCCCCCGATTGTCAAATTTTTCTGTTGAGAACTTGTAAACTTGCGTAAATCTATTTTTATTTTTTTCAGAAGTTTTGCAAGTTTATTTGCAAAACTCTTTGTTTTTTGATTTTTTGCAAATGAAAACCACTAACAATTTGTTAGTAGCTCATCTTATAAACTATAAGTTTTTTTATCAATATTTTCTTTCAAGTAAGCTTTAAATTCATCAAATTTCATTGTTACTTTATCTTCTTTACCATAAAGTCTTAAAGTAACAGTTCCGTTATCTCTTTCATCATTTCCTAAAACTAATGTTATTGGAGTTTTCATCATTTGACTTTCTCTCATCTTATAACCTAG
>CAKOTA010000037.1 GCA_934119965.1 uncultured Bacilli bacterium | reverse complement strand
TGCCATAAAGATAGGGTGGTCTTGATTTTTTCTTATAGCACTGGCATATAAATCGTGATTTATATCTAGATTTGTTCTATCAGGAACACCATTATTACCAGACGAAGAAGTAGAATAAAGTTGTGATTTGCTTTCAATTTAGTATCTTTGTTCTATCAGGAACACCCTCCAGTATCAAAACCAAATTGCAAGTATTGTTGTGATTTGCTTTCAATTTAGTATCTTTGTTCTATCAGGAACACCAGGAACTTAACGGAATACTATCGGAAAAAGGTTGTGATTTGCTTTCAATTTAGTATCTTTGTTCTATCAGGAACACCGGTATACACGAATAAAGCACCGTTCAGAGCGTTGTGATTTGCTTTCAATTTAGTATCTTTGTTCTATCAGGAACACCACTAATTTAATATTACAATTATGGGAAATAGTTGTGATTTGCTTTCAATTTAGTATCTTTGTTCTATCAGGAACACCCCTAAGCAAGGACAGGAACATTACTTTCGGGTTGTGATTTGCTTTCAATTTAGTATCTTTGTTCTATCAGGAACACCAAACAGAGCTATTAAAATTCCAAAACTGGGTTGTGATTTGCTTTCAATTTAGTATCTTTGTTCTATCAGGAACACCTGTATATACAAATAATGCTACATTCCGTGCGTTGTGATTTGCTTTCAATTTAGTATCTTTGTTCTATCAGGAACACCCCTAAGATAACGGATATCAACAGTGACGAGTTGTGATTTGCTTTCAATTTAGTATCTTTGTTCTATCAGGAACACCCAGAGGGTAACTACGATTGGAGCACATATGTTGTGATTTGCTTTCAATTTAGTATCTTTGTTCTATCAGGAACACCGGGATAATATTTAGTACTGACTGAAGCCAGTTGTGATTTGCTTTCAATTTAGTATCTTTGTTCTATCAGGAACACCCTACAGAATGAAATGAAACTAATGAACTTGGTTGTGATTTGCTTTCAATTTAGTATCTTTGTTCTATCAGGAACACCCTCTTCGGGAGTGATGAGATACTCGTAGTCGTTGTGATTTGCTTTCAATTTAGTATCTTTGTTCTATCAGGAACACCTAATCAATCTGCTTCTGTAACATACGTTCGGTTGTGATTTGCTTTCAATTTAGTATCTTTGTTCTATCAGGAACACCATAAGCATCCGAAATCGGAGCAGTCCAAGAGTTGTGATTTGCTTTCAATTTAGTATCTTTGTTCTATCAGGAACACCTGGGATATTGCAATAGAAGCAATGAACCAAGTTGTGATTTGCTTTCAATTTAGTATCTTTGTTCTATCAGGAACACCATAAAGAAGTCGGTGAAAATAGGAAGATATGTTGTGATTTGCTTTCAATTTAGTATCTTTGTTCTATCAGGAACACCAATAAACAAATGTGGGATTACACAAACTATGTTGTGATTTGCTTTCAATTTAGTATCTTTGTTCTATCAGGAACACCTACCAAATAGGCGATACACGCCAACGAAGGTTGTGATTTGCTTTCAATTTAGTATCTTTGTTCTATCAGGAACACCCTCGTCGTACTGCAGAATGCAACGTCTTCTGTTGTGATTTGCTTTCAATTTAGTATCTTTGTTCTATCAGGAACACCAGACGCGTCGGCCAGAACTCGCAACAACTAGTTGTGATTTGCTTTCAATTTAGTATCTTTGTTCTATCAGGAACACCAACGCATCAACGGCAAAGATGAACGCAGAAGTTGTGATTTGCTTTCAATTTAGTATCTTTGTTCTATCAGGAACACCTATATCAATAAGTTATATATATTCAAACTCGTTGTGATTTGCTTTCAATTTAGTATCTTTGTTCTATCAGGAACACCACATCACAAAGTATATGCTAAAGTTTGACGGTTGTGATTTGCTTTCAATTTAGTATCTTTGTTCTATCAGGAACACCAGACAAGCGGAAATCGACAAACTAAAGACTGTTGTGATTTGCTTTCAATTTAGTATCTTTGTTCTATCAGGAACACCTTATGTTTCAAGTTCCTGACGTGAAACAGAGTTGTGATTTGCTTTCAATTTAGTATCTTTGTTCTATCAGGAACACCATAGGGTCTTTTTAAGTTGTTTAAAATTTGGTTGTGATTTGCTTTCAATTTAGTATCTTTGTTCTATCAGGAACACCGCTCAACACATGATTTATCATTCGCATGGGTTGTGATTTGCTTTCAATTTAGTATCTTTGTTCTATCAGGAACACCTACAAATGCACAAATGCACGCACAAACATGTTGTGATTTGCTTTCAATTTAGTATCTTTGTTCTATCAGGAACACCACGACTTTGCCGAACAGCGGCAGACCAAGAGTTGTGATTTGCTTTCAATTTAGTATCTTTGTTCTATCAGGAACACCAACTCAGAAGTAATCGACGGAGACAACGGCGTTGTGATTTGCTTTCAATTTAGTATCTTTGTTCTATCAGGAACACCGGAATAAACGGCGAATGGGGGGCACTTCTGTTGTGATTTGCTTTCAATTTAGTATCTTTGTTCTATCAGGAACACCAAACGAACGCCAAAGGCGGAAGAATGCACGGTTGTGATTTGCTTTCAATTTAGTATCTTTGTTCTATCAGGAACACCTCCTTGGTAATGTTCAGGTTGGCAGAGAAGTTGTGATTTGCTTTCAATTTAGTATCTTTGTTCTATCAGGAACACCAAACACTTCGGGAAGCTCAATCACAAACGAGTTGTGATTTGCTTTCAATTTAGTATCTTTGTTCTATCAGGAACACCACAATAAGATGGATGTACGACGGACAAACAGTTGTGATTTGCTTTCAATTTAGTATCTTTGTTCTATCAGGAACACCACGACTTTGCCGAACAGCTGCAGCCCAAGAGTTGTGATTTGCTTTCAATTTAGTATCTTTGTTCTATCAGGAACACCAGGGTGGCACCAATACCTAATCCTAACTGAGTTGTGATTTGCTTTCAATTTAGTATCTTTGTTCTATCAGGAACACCAACACAGAATGGATTGACGGAGAAAACGGTGTTGTGATTTGCTTTCAATTTAGTATCTTTGTTCTATCAGGAACACCAGTATAAGGGTTAGTAACTACACGAGGATGTTGTGATTTGCTTTCAATTTAGTATCTTTGTTCTATCAGGAACACCAAGTCATGCCAAATGGTTTGGAACGGCACGGTTGTGATTTGCTTTCAATTTAGTATCTTTGTTCTATCAGGAACACCCTGATGCGTAAATTCTTCCATCGAAACTTCGTTGTGATTTGCTTTCAATTTAGTATCTTTGTTCTATCAGGAACACCTCTTTCTCTGCAATCGTTTTCAACCTTTTTGTTGTGATTTGCTTTCAATTTAGTATCTTTGTTCTATCAGGAACACCAGATTCAAAAAAAATGAAGATGGGAAATAGTTGTGATTTGCTTTCAATTTAGTATCTTTGTTCTATCAGGAACACCATTTGGCACAACACGATAAGGTCGAACGTAGTTGTGATTTGCTTTCAATTTAGTATCTTTGTTCTATCAGGAACACCATAAAATAAATTGTATTTTCATCTTTATTAGTTGTGATTTGCTTTCAATTTAGTATCTTTGTTCTATCAGGAACACCTGCATCTCTATTGACTTATAGGACAGTCCTGTTGTGATTTGCTTTCAATTTAGTATCTTTGTTCTATCAGGAACACCTAATCTTTCTGCCAATTCACGTAACGCATTGTTGTGATTTGCTTTCAATTTAGTATCTTTGTTCTATCAGGAACACCTGAAGCATACATGTGCCTTAACAGATTCTAGTTGTGATTTGCTTTCAATTTAGTATCTTTGTTCTATCAGGAACACCCAGCAAAAGAAAGTGAAGAAGCACTAAACGGTTGTGATTTGCTTTCAATTTAGTATCTTTGTTCTATCAGGAACACCGCAAGCTGTGCACAATGCCAAGAGCATTACGTTGTGATTTGCTTTCAATTTAGTATCTTTGTTCTATCAGGAACACCCGTATTATATAACGCTATACGCTGAGATAGTTGTGATTTGCTTTCAATTTAGTATCTTTGTTCTATCAGGAACACCAGATTATTTATTATCTTCTGTACCACAGCATATTACAAAGAAAATTAGAAATTAAAATTTAAGATGTTCCTAAATATAAAATCCCACTCAACGGTGGGATTTTATATTTAAAAGAGTTCCAATTGCTGACCAGGAGCCTCTGGAGGAAGAGGCTTTTTTCCGTAGAATAATTCTATATTAGCAAATTGTTTATCAGTTATGCAGATTATCCCGACATTACCATATTCAGGCAAAAATGACTTGACACGCTTTATGTGAACCGCAGCATTCTCTTGACTGGCACAATGACGTACATAGATGGAAAACTGAAACATAGTAAATCCATCTCGCTGCAGATTCTTACGAAAAAGCGCATAGGCTTTCTTGTCTTTCTTGGTTTCTGTAGGCAAATCAAAAAGAACTAATATCCACATAACACGATATTAGCTAAACCTATCCATATTTACCGTTCAGGATAAATGATTTTTCGTAATTCTCCGTTAAAACATTTATAGAGAGACGCTGTGGTTTGAGCCACAGCTACCATCAAAGGACTTCGTTTACCCAATACTTTCACTTCTAAAGTGGGAACAGCAAGCATTGCCGCCTTCCATTCCTTAGTCAGTTCTTCGTGAGGAAGTCCTTTCTGCTTAATCAATCCATATACCAACTCGTCTACATACGGACGGTAGGGTTCCATTATATCATCAGCCAAACAATATGCATTATATCTATTATGATGGTGTATGCCTAACGTAGGAAGCAAGCCACTCGTTACCAACGCTCTCGCTACTACTGCACGCAATATGGCGTATCCATAATTCAGCAAGTTATTGGGAGGAACGCCTTCACGGTCGCGAGTAAAATCGGGGATATGCTGCATCAGTATCTTCCAATAATAAGCAGCCGCACGCCCTTCCAAGTTATCCGGATCGCCACTCCTTACATCGCCAGCCCACACATACATGCACTTATGCTTCTCGCCAACACATTGCTCCAACACCATAGCTTGATTATTAATCTTATACTGTATGGTTTGCTGCCAAAGTTGTTTTTTCAGCGGAAGCGAAGCATCAATCTGCTGCCGAAAGCGTTCGCTTTGCGTGGTATTGCCATACAGCGGAAGCATCAACCCTACCGGCATACTCTTACTGTCGCAAGTTATGACTGCACAGTTATTTTCGAGCAATGCCTCCAAAGCTCCTTGTGTAATGGTAATCTGCTTATTATCGAGCACCAGCACACCAATATCCTCTATCGGCTTTGTCACTTCCGTCTGTTGTTTAAAACCTTCTGGAATTGAAGTACTTTTCACTACTTCCGGAAGTTTTATCACCAACTGCTGGTTCCGAAGCGACAGATAAGCCGGGTTACCGAAATAAAGTGTTTTCTTTATCATAGGCAGTATATCATTAAGTTTCACGTA
>CAKOTA010000036.1 GCA_934119965.1 uncultured Bacilli bacterium | reverse complement strand
AAAATACAAAATAAGAATGTAGGTTTCTATACAATTTTATTTCGTATATTTCCTACATTCTTATTTTAGATTTTGCATCTTGATCAAATCACCCAAGACTATATCAAAGTTACAACACAACTCCCTGAAAATAGACCACATGAGGATGCAAACGCTGTTTTCTTCCACTACTTTGCTAACCAGCCAGAATGGTTTCAAAAAATACTTTGTTATCCTCCTTACAATGATCTATGTAATAGAGTGTTTGACAAAGCATACTGTCATGCACTTGAGCATACAGCTAATCCATATTGGAAAATGCTTCCTCAAAGTGTTCAAAATATGATTGCGATATATTATCGTTCTACTACCCTTGATTTATATAGGCAATGGAGAAAAGAGATGGACCAATTAACATTAGATGAAGCAATTCATATTTCTAATCAATTAATCTGTAAGGGTACAAACAGTATTGATACAATCATTCATTCTTACTTTCCTCAAAAATAAACGTTAGAATGATAAAGCTTGAAAAAGAAAAAAAAACGATTTGTTATATTTTAAATGGCTATGAAAGCGATCAGCCACGGGTAAAAAAGGAACTGCTGGTAAAGTTCCTTTTTCATTGCCAAGGCTGATCGACTATTTTCACCTTAAAGGTTGAGGTAACAAATAAGATAATAATATTTGAAAGAATATACTTCTTATCACTCCATCCTATGCCCAAGGATCACTCTCCTTTGGAATTCTGATTCCTGTTAAAAGATGCTGTTCCCATAGAAACCACTGTCCTGTAGAAGGTTTCTTACGCAGTTTCAATGGTCTTGGACTATCCGCTCCACTGCAGGCAACATACAACGTTAAATAGCCTTCTTCAAACTGGCTTCTGCTATAAGCATTCTCAGATATTACAACGCGATAAGGCAATGCAGGCGTGTAGTTATTTTCAGGAGTTGATCCAGCAAAATAAGAACGCATCAGGTATTCTTTTCCACGGAAACGATCCTTGATGAATTGTTTATCTATGCCATTTAATGGTTTTGGACCACGTAAATAATCAAGCATGTTTTCCGCTTCTGATGGATTTTCAGGATACAAAGCCAACACAGCCACAACCAGTGCAGCAACCTCCTCTGGTTTTGTTAGATCTGCTTGTGGCATTGCTTTTAATTCTTCTACTGTCTTGGGAAGTTTTTCTAATGTAATCTCACTCATCTTCATTCTCCTTTCATTTTTTCGATATATCATAATTACAAACAAGAATATGATCTTCTAAAATACATAAATTCCTTCTTCTGACCCATCTGTAAAATAGATAAAAGATTCCTGATCATCTTTTATGTATGTTGCTTCTAGAACACAATCATTTCCACCTTCTTCTATCATTCTCATATCAGTAACCATTCCATCTCTATACGGAAATGTTACTGATATTTTCATTTCAGCATCATATGGTTCTGCTTCAAATACAACAGAATTATTTCTTCTGCCATTCACACGAAGTTCCATCCTATCCTCAAATACAATTTCAATATCCGCATATTTACCAGTTCCTTTCAGTTTGCTTTCACGCAAATGATCCACCCAGGAATATGGTTCAATTTTGTTTTCCTGTGTTTCACCGTTGATAGACAGAGGTAAATCATTCTCTATATTTTTTTGATTCTCTACAAAATCAATCTTACAATCTTCCGGAAAACTTGAATATAACGTTTCTGGATATCCATCTGTCTCTTCAGTTACTGTTTCTGCATAATAATCTGGAATATTTCCTGTCAATTGAACATTTTTTAAAGCATCACACTGATAAAATGCACCACTGCCAATACTAACAAGCTTTGCATTCTGATTACCAAATTGTACAGAAGATATCTTTGTTTTTTGAAAAGCATTCGGACCAATCACATAAACACTATCAGGAATCACTAAATCACCACATAACGCTTCACAGTCAACAAAAGCATCTTCTTTAATATTCAATAAAGATTCAGGAAGTTTTATATGTTTTATTTTTTTACAATTTTCAAAACTACGTTCTCCAATGGAAAGCAATGCATCTGGAAGGTTCAAATCACCTTCTAAAGAAATACAGTGACTAAATGCGTCATTGCCAACTATCAAAAGATGCTCTGGTAAAGAAATACTTGTTAATGCTGTGCAATCACGAAAAGCACCTTCAGAAATATACTTTAATGCACTTGGAAAAGTTACACTTTCTATACCTGTACAATATGCAAATGCATGCGATGGAATTGTTTCCATCAATTCTGGAATCACAAGACTTCCCGTAAGTTTTCTACAAGAAGAAAATGCATATATCCCCATTTTCTTAATAGATTTTGACAACACTAATTTTCCATCAAAACCACAATTCCAAAAAGCATGTGCTCCAATCTCTTCGATAGAATCAGGAACGATTAAATCACCTTTCAAATTCTCACAGCCATTAAAGCAGCTTTCAGGTATCGTCTTTAAAGACGTAGAAAGTTTCAATTCTCCATCCAGTCCACTACATTGTGCAAATGCATAATCTCCTATATTTTCTACACAATCAGGAATGATCAGATTACCACGCAATCCAACACACCCCTTAAAAGCAGCTCTACCAATTTCTAAAACACTTTCTGGAATATGTAATTCATCCTGAAACGCACAGTCATAAAATGCATTCTCTCCAATAGATAACAAGCCTTCTGGTAATTGCAGTGTTCCATTCATTTTTTCACATCCACGAAAAGCGTAATCACCAATTCTTTTAACATTTTCAGGAATGATCAAATTACCTTCTAAATTACCGCAATCATAGAATGCAAACTCCTCAATCGTTTCTAAAGTTGAAGGAAGTTTCAATTCACCTCGAAGTTCAGAATGACCATAAAACGCTGATTGTGAAATGGAAGTAATTCCTTCTTCTAACACAAGTGTTTGAATTTCATATTCATTCCAGTAAAACTTTGGTACATTCATTGCACCACTGCCAGAAATTGTTAATGCTTTCCTTTTTTGATCATATGTCCAGCTTAACTGATCTCCACATTGACCAGAAGATTCTAATTTTTTTTGTTGAAAAATACCTGTACAAGAAATCATCATCATACATGCAATTCCAATACATAAAACATTCAACACAACCCATCCTTTTTTCATATGATTCTCCTGTATTCAGATTATGTTACAAGCTAATTATTTCATTGAAGTACTATATCTAACAAAATTATAACATACAAAAAAAAGAGTGACCGCACTTCACTCAATTTCAGATTCATATCATTTCTGCCAGTATTACCGCGACAAGTAAAGATGGCAATAAATTTGCTACTTTAATTGTCCTCGGCCAGACCAAATTAATCCCAACGCAAAAGATCAGAATATTACCAACTAGCGAAATATGATTCAGAACTGTTTCTGTCATAAAGCCGGAAAGAACAACGGCCAAAGCAGTCATAATTCCTTGCAGAACAGCTACAGGAATAAAAGAAAATACACAGCCTTTTCCCATAGATGAAGCCATGATCAATATAACAATGAAATCCAAAATAGCTTTTGCGATAAGCGTTGAATAATCACCATAGATTCCATCTTGAATCGAACCAATGACTGCCATCGCACCAATACTTACGGTTAAAGACGCAGAAACAAATCCATTCACAAACTGATTATCACTATCACTTCCAGTCTTATGCTTCAGCCACTCACCAAAACATTCAAACTTTGCATCTAAATCAACCACTTCTCCAAGCAATGCACCTAAGGCAAGTGATAGAATCATAATCATCGATCCATTTGTACTCAATGAACCATCCGTTTCCACGTGCAGCATCTTAGAAAGCGTTCCTGCAATTCCAAGAAAAATAACTGAAAAACCCGTTGCTTTTATGATTGTATCTTGATAGCTTTCTTTCAAAAATCGTTTAAATAAAATTCCGAGCACACCACCAGCAATGATGGCAAATGCATTTATAACTGTTCCTAATCCCCTCATTTTATACCTCAACATATATACAAAGATATGGAAACTAATATAGCACAAAAATCAATTCATAAAATAAAAACAAGTTTCATGCAAAACCTGTCTTTCTATGATTTCTTTATATTTTTCATAACCCACACAAAAGCTTTCGCCGTTCTCAAATGTGGTTCTTTGAAGTGACCACCTTCATTCCATTCTAGTGTGCACTGAATTTTTTCCGCATTCAACAAGTCATATGCTTCTCGAATACAATCGCCTACTTGTGCCACGACAGAATTTCTAGTCTTTTCTTCTTTATTTCCAAGACTCAGATAGATACAGTTAGTTTGTATCTTTTGTTGTTTCATATAATGTAAAAAGTCTAGAAACCAGATTGATGGCGAAGCTGACGCAACTCCAGCAAATCGATTTGTCTGATATGCTGACCACAATGCAAATAAACCAGACATAGAATAACCACCGATACAATATGTTTTATTGAAATCCGCACATAACTTCAAAACCTCATCCAGCGTTTTTTCAGCACCATCACCAAATCCTTCATTACCAAATACTGCATCCGCATTCCATGGTGATAAATCATGATTCCAGTTATTCACTTTTAAAGCAATAAGCTGAAATTTCATCTCCGTAAGTTTTTGAATTTCATGTATTTCCTGCTCAATTCCTGAAAGATCATGTTCCCCCACCAGTTGTATTAAAACAATAGATGCCTGATCATCTCCATATTTATATATTTCCATGACATTCCTTCCCAAATCAATCTACTTTTTTAGATTATAACGCATCTTTATTCAGCTATCGTTTTCACTTTACAGATGAAATACAAAATATGTAATCCCCATACACACACAAGTACAATACAGCCAATCCGTATCCCTTTACTGCTCATCAGAATAAATCCAATACTCATTAAGATTGTCACCGTACACATAATACGCATCTTAATTCGTTTTTTCATGCCATTTCCAGCAACATAATCTTCAAGATTTTCTTTATATAATTTTGTCTGTTGAAACCATGCATGCAATCTTTCGGAAGATCTCGCAAAACAAAACGCAGCCAACAATAAAAAAGGAACCGTTGGTAGAATCGGCAATACAGCACCAATCCCACCTAATGCAAAACAAATACAGCCCAAGAAACAATACACAGCTTTCTTCATTCATACCTCCATTCATAAAGTTAGTTTTCACTAACATTTAGTGATAAAAGAAGCTGTTTCCACATGTTAGAAACAGCTAACTATTGCAATAGTACCGAAATATTTTTGAGTTGTCAATGAATCTATCGTACATATTTACGTATCAGATACACTGGTGTACAGCTCCACGCATGACAATAGCTATTGATCATAGTACTGCCAGGAGAAAGAAAGAAGTCTCCTGAATTGTAATACTTTACATATGTAGAGGTGCAGAATATTTATCTGTTACCTTTTGAGTTGTCAAAAAGATTTATGATCTTTTTATGTCGAAATTGTTTGTTACCTTCTGAGTTGTCAAAAAGCGAAAATATTCCTACATAACAATAGGTATTTTTGAATTATGTGTTACCATCTGAGTTGTAAAAGGACATTCCATATGACATTTTCCAATTCGAACCGAAAATTTCCAAGTTGAACCGAAAACAAAAGCGTAACTTAAGAAATAGTCTTTCCAAGTTGAATCGAAAACAAACATATATTATCTGTACAAATAAAAATAATTCTGTGGTCATAGATAAGCTTTCTTCTGCATCCGCTGGTACTAGATTCAGAAAAATAACTGACAGGGTTCTGATCAGCTGTGCTGCATCTTGCGTATCCAATTCACCCATTTCACATGCTTATCAGTAAATTCAGGTCTTCATCTTTTGAGTAGCCAGGGCACACCCTGTTTGCTCGTCAAGAAGTGCAAAAAAAATCCGTCAGCTTTCTACCAGGATTAGTAGGCTAACGGATTATATTTTTAAACAGTGCGATAAACTGGGATTTGTTTATATTTTGAACTTTATAAGTAATTAAACTCACTTATTCGTAACAGCTCCTAAAACAATTGATCTAAGACTTTTAATACACCATCTTCCTCATTGGATAAGCATATATATTTTGCAGCTTTCTTTGCTTCATCACTCGCATTTTCTACGGCATAACTATGTTCACAATATTGTAACATTTCTATATCATTCCCATTATCTCCAAACGCTACACATTTACTAGGATCTATATTGTAGCGTTCCATTATCCTCTTTAATCCAGTTGCCTTGTTTAATCCTGGCATAATTAAATCGATTGATCCATGTCCACTTGTAGTAGGTTCAATTTCTCCATCTAATTCTGATTTAAACAAATCATAATATTCGTATGTTTTTTCAACTGGAACTGTAGGTGCAAACTTTAAAATTTGATCGTTTACTTCCTTAAAATCTTCTACCCACTTTAAATGATGATAATAGATTTTTGTCAAATCAAAGAAGGCTTGGCTCACCTTTCCTCTTTCACAATAGGCACTCTCTTTTCCACATAGGACATTTAGTATTTCTGGATACTTTCTACATACATCAATCACTTTGTGTACTGTATTTTCCGGCATATCTACTGCATAAACCAATTTTCCTTTATCCACAACATAAGCTCCATTTTCTGCCACAAAACAAATTTCATCCTTACAGTAATCAAATATATCTTTTAATTGATAATACTGATTGCCACTTGCCACTACAAATAAACAATTCTTTTGTTTCATTCGTTTAAATATATTTTTAAATCTATCCACATCATAAGAATAATCATTCCTAACAAAAGTACCATCAATATCTACGGCAACTAATTTAATATCCCTTTTCATTTTGATTTTTTATATAAAACTAAAGACTCATAAGGACGAAGCGTATGATTTGTATTTAAACTATCCGCATAATTAGAAAGTAAGATCTCATAATCACTTAAATCCATATCAAATGTACATTCTTTCCCATAAAAGTTACTTAAT
>CAKOTA010000035.1 GCA_934119965.1 uncultured Bacilli bacterium | reverse complement strand
TTCAGTTTGCATAATCATTCCTCCTTTAGTGAAGAAAGAATATCATTTATTTGTTTTAATGTAAAATGACTAATTTTGTTATTTCTTTAACTAATTTTGAAAATTGACTTAATCAAATTTTAAATTTGAATGTAGTTTTTTATTGTTTTTATGAAAATTAGTAGTTTTTATAAAAATAGAATTTTTTAATCAAAAAAATTGGCCCAGCCAATTTTCATATTTTCATTATCTTTAAAATCCCATATACATTGTTATTGCAATAAATAATATTCCTAAGATAAGAGTTAATCTTGTAATAAATAACTCTCCTCCTCTTTCTTTTCTGTTTTTAAATAAAGAATCATTACCACCAGTTAAGGCACCTAAACTTTCAGCTTTGCCCGCTTGTAATAAAACGATTGCTATTAGGAAAACAGATATAATTATTAATAAAGTCATCATTATAATTTCCTCCAAATCTATTTAACACTTTAACACATTTTAATATAAAAAGCAATATTATTCAAATATTTTACCAATTAATGAATTCTTGTCTTGAATTCCATTCAAATAATCAACTGCTTTCATTTTAGGTTTACCTTCAGGTTGAATTACCGTTAAAACAACTTCTCCATTAACACATTTTACTCCAATTCCATCAGGATAAATATTTGTTATTTTTCCGTCTAATAAAATAGAATAATTTTCATCTGTTGTTCTGCATTCCCAAACTTTAATTCTTTTTCCTTCTAAAACAGCATAAGCACCTGGCCAACTATTTAATCCTCTTACTTGATTATATATTTGTCTTTTAGTTTTACTAAAGTCTATTTTTTCATCTTCTTTTGATATATTAGAAGCGTAAGTCGATTCAAAATCATCTTGTTTTGTACGTGAAGCTGTTCCATCTATGATGCTTGGTAAGGTTTCTAATAATAAATCTCTACCTAGAATACTTAGCTTATCATGTAATGTACTAGCTGTATCTGTTTCTGATATTTCAATGCTTTTTTGAGAAATAATATCACCAGTATCCAAACTTGGAGCCATATGCATAATTGTTACTCCAGTTTCTTTAAAACCATTTATAATTGCTCTATGAATTGGTGCGCCACCTCTTAATTTTGGAAGTAATGAGGCGTGAACATTAATGCAACCATATTCTGGATATACTAATATTTCTCTTGGTACTATTTGTCCATAAGCACAAGTTACAATTAGAGTTGGATGTAAATCAGTAATTTGTTTCCATTCTTCTTTTAAATTTACTGGTTGAAGTACCAAAATCATATTATCAAGCGCTAACTGCTTAACTGGAGAATATTTAATTTTCCCGTCTCTTCCTACTGGTTTATCAGGTTGAGTTACAACTGCTTTAACTTTATAATTATCAATTAGTCCTTGCAATACAGGAACAGCGAAATCAGGAGTTCCCATAAATACTATACTAACATCCTTTTTTAAATTTATATCTTCAATATTCATATTATCACCTAAATATATTTTACCACATTTTTATTATTTTTTTGCATATTTTTTTAGTATGTTCACTTAATATATATGAATACTCGCAGTGTTCACAATAAAAACAAAAGCTATTTCTTTTGTTTTTTTATTGCTTTTACAAATTCGTCAAATAATATTTGTTGTTCTTTCATATCTTCTGGGTGCCATTCTACACCCATATTAAATGTATTTGTATCTAATTCCACAGCTTCTATTATCTCATCATCACTTCTAGCTACTACTTTATAAATACCACTATTTTTAGCTTGTTCTTTATGCCTACTGTTTACATATAATATGTCGCGATTAAAAATTTCTTTTAATTTAGAATCTTCTAAATATATTTTATGATTAGTTAAATAATGATTATAAGCTGGTACTAAATTATAATCATTTAAAGAACACATTATTTGCATACCTAAACATATTCCTAATATTGGAATATCCTTTTTTATGGCATATTTCAAAACGCAATAATCATATTTAAATGGTTCTTCACCACCAGGCATAATTATTCCATCACATAAATTTAAAACATATTCTAAGTTTTCTAACTCTGAATCAGTTAATTCTACATGTTTATTATATTTTTCATATTCGATGTTAGCCGTTGGGCTTATTATTAGAGGTATACCCCCTGCTTTAATCACACTTCTTAAATATGTTTCATATACACCTAACATATTTCTATCACTATTTGAGTGAATTGGTCTACTTACTATTCCTATTATTATTTTTTTCATACTTAATTATATGTTTATTTTTGAAAATTTATTTGATATAATTTTAAAAGGAGATGATAATTATGGATTGTATTTTTTGTAAAATTATTAATGGAGATATTCCATCATATAAAGTATATGAAGATAATTTAGTTTATGCTTTCTTAGATATTAATCCTGATAGTCCAGGACATACTTTAATTATTCCTAAAAAACACTATCAAGATTTAGTTAGCATCGATAATGAAACTTTATTACATATTTTTGATGTAGCGCGTATTCTAAAGAAAAAGATGGAAGAAAAATTAAATATCGATGGTTTAACTTTAATTCAAAATAATGGTGATGTTCAAGAAGTTAAACATTTTCATTTACACCTAAAGCCATATTACAACAATAAAATTGATATGGATATTGAAGATGTATATAAAAAAATAATGGAGTGATTTTATGAGTATTGTTAGTTATGCAATGAGTGGTAATTTAAGTAGATTTAATAAAAAACTAAAAGAAATTAGTATTAAAGAAAATATTAGTTATTCTAAATTGAAATTTAAATTCATAAACACTTTTAGATTAATTGGCTGTGGATATAGTGACTTTTTAAATTATGAACTTTATAAAAAAAGTAAAAAAGAAATTATGGAGTATGCTACCATAAAACATCAAGATAAATTTTATGAAATAGTATCTCCTTCTAAATATAAAACTTTCTTCACAATTAAAACTAATTTTTTAAGAAATTTTAAAGATTATATTGATAGAGATTTTTTCGATAATGGATCTTTAGAAGAATTAAAAGAATTTTTAAAAAAACACGAATATTTTATGATTAAACCTTATGATGGTTTAGGTGGACATGGAGTTGAAAAATTATATTCAAAAGACATTAAAGATATCAAAGAATTTTATGATAAATTAAAAAATGAAAAGCTATTTTTAGAAGAATATGTTATTCAAAACAAAGAAATAAGTAAAATTGTAGATAGTAGTGTTAATACTATTAGAATTATGACTTTTGGATATAACGGAAAATCAAAAATTTTATTTGCTTGTATGCGTTTTAGTGATGGTACTGCTTCAGTTGATAACTTTCATCAAGGTGGTATGGCTTGTTTAGTTGATATTACGAGTGGTAAATTAGTTGGTTCTGCTTTTAATAAAAATCTAGAATATTTTGATAAGCATCCTAAGTCAGGTATTAAATTTGATGGATTTCAAATTCCTAACTGGGATAAAGTTAAAAAATTAGTTCTTGATGCTGCTTTAGTAAATAAAAATATTCATGTTGTTGGATGGGATGTTGCTGTTACAGAAAATGGCGCTACATTTATCGAAGGAAACAGAAGACCAGGATTTGATTTAGTCCAAGTTTTATCTAAAAGAGGTAGAATTGATATTATGAGAGATTGTTTAAATGAAATTAATAAAAATGAAGGGACTAATTATAAAATATGAGAGTTTTAGTTATCCCTACTTGGTATCCTAATGGTGAAGATAAATTAATGGGTGTTTATCATAAGGAATTTACTTATGCTTTAAATAATTATGGCATAAAAGCTGATATGTTATTTATTGATAGACAAAGATTGAGTAATCCTTTTAAATATCTATTTATGAAGAAAAAAGAAATTGACAAAGAAACTAATTATAATGTCTATATATATAAATTATTAAACTTATCCCCTATTAGTTTTAAGCTAGGTATTAATAGATATGTTAAAAAATTAGATTATGCTTTTAAAGATTATTTAAAACATAATGAAAAACCTGATTTAATTCATGCTCATGTTACAGTTCCAGCTGGTTATGCAGCTTGCATTATAGGTAAAAAATACGATATTCCTGTAATTGTTACTGAACATTGTGGTAATTTAGAAAGATTTTATAAAAATGATTCTTTAAAAAAATATGGAAATTTTGTTTTAAAGAATTCTACTTATTCAACAGTTAGTAAATATATGAAAGATATTGTTTTAAAATATACTAATGAATGTTATATTATTCCTAATCTGGTTGATACTACACCTTTTAATAATGATGTTGTAAGAAAAAGAAATAATGTTTTTAAATTAGTCAGTGTTTGTGCTTTAAGAGAGGGAAAAAGATTAGATATTGCCTTTAAAGCTGTCAAAAAATTAAAAGAACAAAACATTAAAATTCATTTAGATGTTATTGGCGATGGTTTTTATGAAAATTATTATAAACAAGTTTGTGATGAATTAAATTTACATAAAGAAATTACTTTTTTAGGTAGAAAAAACAAATTTGAAATTGCCGAAATATTAAAAAAAGAGAATGCTTTATTAATTTCTAGTGAATTAGAAAGTTTTGGAATTCCGGGTATTGAAGCTATGGCATCTGGATTACCTATTGTTTCAACTGATTGTTTAGGTCCTGCCGAATATATTAATTCTAAAGTTGGTGTCATATGTAAAGTTAATGATGTTGATGATATGACTAATAAAATTAAGTATTTAATTGATCATTATGAAAAGTATGATAGCAATTATATAAGAAAAGAAGCTAGTAAATATTCTAAAGAAGAAGTAATTAAAAATACTATAAAATTATACAATAAGGTACTTAAAAACAACGATTAATTCGTTGTTTTTTTACCATTCATTAGCTTGAATCCAATTTTCATAAGGTAACATATTATAATTATAATTTAGTGCTGTCCCTTGTGATCTATAATATATAGATATTAATTCTTGAATTTTTACATTATATAAATCATCAGAAATTCTTGGACCATTGCTTCCATTACGGTACCAATGTCCAAAATAATATAATTTATTTTTATCAGCTATTCTACTTACGATTTCACTTGTTTTTATATGGTGAATGTGTCCATATTCACCATCGGGATTATGAGTAACTATTAGATCCCAATCTGTACTATTGATAATTTCGGATAAAGAATTGTATATTTCGTTATATTCATTATTCCAATTGCTTATTGGACCTGTTAAATTCTCTCTATCAGTATACCCTAACATAATATAATCGTCATCAGTTTTACTCATTACTTCTTCAAATTCTTTAACTCTATATTCAACTTTACCACATGTAACACATACAACAGTATATTTATCTTGTAATAAGTGTCCTCCACCAAATATTGTTTCATCGTCAGGGTGAGCAACAATCATTAACCTTTTTATTTCTTTCTCTTTCTTATTTTCAAATTTATAGCATTTATTATAATCTTCAGCTAAATTATTAATATCACTATTTGTTTGCATAAATGATTTGTTTTCTATATTCGTTTCTTTAGCGTCTACTACTACAACAATCAAAGAAAATATAAGTACGCCAACAATCAAAATTCTTTCCTTCATAATAATTCCCCTTCTGCGTATTCTATTATAACACTTTTTTTTATAAAATAAACAAAAAAGTAATTATTTTGTTTTTTTATTCAAATAATTACTTATAATACTATAAATTTCATCGTTTATATCCTCAATACTTCTAATTTTGTTATCTTCTATACAATTTATAACTTTGAAGTTGTATTTGCGTGCTAACTCAAGATAAGCTTTTTCAGCATTCAATAAATGTTCTTTAGATAATTCGTGTTGATCTAATTCAGTTCTATTTTTCTTTAATTTTAATGCATATTCATATGGCATATACAAAAATATAGTTATATCTGGATGAGGTAAATTTAATAATCCATATTCTAATTTATCTAACCACTCATATAGTTCATTTCTTAATTTGTCATCATATATTTTGCCACCCTGATGAGCCATATTTGATTCAACATATCTATCTAATATTACAATTTCATTTTTATTCAAATGTTCATATATTTTATCTATATTATATAATCTATCTGCTGCATAATAAAGACTTGCAATTTTAGGATTAACATTAACTGCCCCTTCTTTAAATAAACATTCACCGATACTAGCTTTTCCTAAATAAGAACCACCAACTATTTTACCTGTAGCACTTTCATACATTGGAAATGATGTTTTATATACTTGATAATTTTGTTTTAATTTTTCACACAATAAATTTGATTGAGTTTCTTTTCCAGAACAATCTGTTCCCTCTATTGATATTAACATAACAACACCTCAAATTTATTATAACATGTATAGCAATAAATATAAAGATTTTAAGTTATGTAATTTTATTAAAAAAACTATTTTATAGATATTTACATTTTTGATGCATTGCTTTTAGTAATTTTTTTGCTTCCTCATTTTCTCTATAGCCAGAATATTCGCTTGGATATTTTTCTTTAAGTTTTTTTATGACTTCTGAATCAAAATATTCAAATCTAAAAACATCAATAATATTTGTGCTGTTAATTTCTTTTCTTGGAATTCTATATTCTAATTTATATCCTTCATATTTATAATTACCTACTCCTTTATACTTTTCAATTAAACTTTCTGATAGTTCAAAAGCCACTATATAATTATATGGTTCTTTACAAAAGTATAAAGCATTTTCTAAATATTTAAAACAATGAATCCATTGATTTAAATAATTTTGTTCAATCATGTCTTCTATTTTTTCTTTTCTTTTACTTTTTTCTTCTATTTCATAATATTTAAATGTGTTTTCATTTTTAATATTAAATGTTTCATACTTATCTTTTTTATACAAAATATATTTATTATTTCTTAATTTTAATACTTGTTTTTTATTAAAACCCCCATGGAATATTATCATATAATCACCTAATAATTTATATGTGTATAATTTTAAAAAATTACAAAATGAAAAGCACCCGAAATGGTTTAGAACAGGTGCTTTTCTTATATAAAATATGTAAGCGGTAAAGCCTTACAACTATATATTAGCATAATTGTTTTATTTTGTCAAACATTGTCGAAAAATTTTTTTATTTTTTTGATTTTTATTCATTTTCTAATTCATTTAATATTTCTACTGGTCTAGAGATAACTGAAAAAACAAAAATATAATAGCATACTTATTTTACTCGTTAAGTATTAAAAAAACTAGTTTACTTTTAAACTAGTTAATCACATATGGTAGCGCCGGAGAGATTCGAACTCACGACCTATCGGGTATGAAAAATAAGCCCTAAATTAAATTACCGTTTATTTTTTACCGTTTCCCTTATTAAATAAGGCTTCGCTC
>CAKOTA010000034.1 GCA_934119965.1 uncultured Bacilli bacterium | reverse complement strand
CATTTAATGTATCTGGAATAAAACCTATAAAAGATGATAAAACTATAAAACAGATTCCTATTAAAAATGAGAGTAGAAAAACTTTAAATACTGAATACAAAGGCACTTTTTTTGATGCAAGTATCATCAGCAAAAATAGTATCATGTTAATTTCTAAGCCATTTTTAAACATAGATAAAGCATTTAAAAAAATTAATGAAAATATAAATATATCATGCTTAATCTGTATAATGTTAAATTTCTTTATATAAACTAAAATGAAACAAAAAATGACTAATTTACCAACAAATGATAAAACATTATAATATGAATTATATTTATAATTACTTTCGTCTAACACCATTATTAAAACATAGAAAAATAAAATAAAAAAATATGTATCTTTTTTTAATTTAGCAAACATTTACTCCTCCATCATCATTATTAAATTATAATATGCCTAATAACATTCTAATCTTAAAAGATCTTTCGGCTTTTTTGTTTTGTGACTTAGTATTAGTGTTAAAAACGATTTTCATTCGAGAAACTACACTATCTCTACCATCAATTAATTCATTTAAATATTCTCTTGTTAAATTATCTAAGTACTCCTCATTATTAATCAAAAATTCCTCTGCATATAAACTTAATTCATTCTTATGTTCTTTAGAAAACCATCTATTCAGAGAATCAATTGCATGCTTTAACGGATTTTTTCCTTCTTTTGCTACTACATTATTATTGTGAACACGATATCCAAAAGTCGGGCACTTTTCATAAATTACTTTACCTTTTGCAATTGCGTATGTCATTATAATAAAGTCATGCATTGGTATTTTATTTATACTTTTACTTAGGATGTAATTTCGTAATTGATCATTTAATAGCATTGCACATCCTTGAGTTGTTCCACAAATAAATTGAGAAATAATGTTAAAATCAGGAGTATTTTTGTTCATTTCGCTTTTAAAAACTATTCCATTTTGATCGATAATTCTACAATTAGAACACCACAATGCTTCTTTTTCATCATTCTTTAAAGAATCAATGCCAACTTGTAATTTATTTGAATCCCATAAATCATCTTGATCTGCAAAGGCATAAAAATCAGCTTTGATATCTTTCATCGAAAATAATTTCCAAAAACTTTGAGCTGGACCGACATTATTTTCAATAAATAAAGTAATATTAAATTGTTCTTTCCATTTTCTAATGATATCAACAGTACGATCAGTACTACCATCATCTCTAATATATAATTCAATACTTGCACATACTTTTTGGTTAAAAATACTTTCCAATTGTTGATTAATATATTTTTCTCCATTATATGTGGACATAAATATAGCAATTTTCATAATATTTCACACATTTAATATTTAGGATAAGTATATACTACGTAATATTTTTGCATTATCCTCTATATCAAAGCCTTTCTCTCTTATCATCTTCTTTGAAATTTCTGAAGATACTTCTCTATCATTCTCGTTTATCATTTTTGCAATGTCATCTGCCCATATTTCAGGACTTTGTTCAATTGAATCAAATTTTACATTTGGTGTGAGTTTACAATCCTTTGTTATTGTGTCAGATAAAATTGCAGGCAACCCATTTATTTGCCATTCAATTGCCACAAGAGGCAACCCTTCAAACAAGGATGGCAGGAGCATTCCATCACACGCATTTAAATAATCATTTACATTCTCGATTGCTCCAGTAAATATCACATTATCTTTGATATCAGCAACATTATTTAGAATTTCTTCTTTTAAAGGTCCATCACCAATCAAAAATAACTTAGATTTCGGATAAGTCTTTAAAAATTCCCTAAAAATTCTTATAACATACTTATGATTTTTTTGTTCAAAAAAGCCTCCAACATGCCCTAAAACAAACGAATCTTCTAATGAGTACATATCTCTGATTACTTTTCTTTTATTATGTGAAAAAGCATATTTATTTATATTTCGACCATTCTTTAATACTGTAAATGGCTTGTCTTTGAACAGCCATATCCCTGCTTCATTTCCACATGCTATTGAATCAGTACATAACTTATAAAAAAGGGGTCTTAACAACTTATCTGCATTGACCTGATTACATTTGGTATTATGTGAATGAGCTATTCTTTTTTTTGCTCCTCCTAAATATCCAGCAAGTAATTCAATAGCAAGAGTTGCACTATTACCATGCGCATGCACAATATTAATTCTATTTTTTTTTATAAAATCAGTCAATTTTATGAAATATGATAATGTCTCAGTTTTTCGTGATGGCAAATCAACTACTTTACAGCCTAAATCCGTGATTCTGTCTAATATTTTTGGTTCAGATTTTATTGTATTTACAACATATATTTCTAAATCTGTTTTATCCATTGCTTCTAAATAAGACACTATAACACTAGTAATCCCATCATAAATTAGACCAACAGTACTGATTATGACTACTTTATTCATGAGTTTTTTCCTCAAACATCTCTTCAACCATTTGCTCTAAACTGTCGTTAAATTTCTTATTATTACTATTTATTCCTTGATTCATTTTTTTTATATAATTGTTGTAATTTGTTATCATCTCTTCTAGTTTATTAATGTCAGTTACTGTTATAATAATTCCCATTCTATCTTCTACCGCTTTTGAAAAATCCACTTGATGATTATTTACATGTTCATCAAATTCTTTTTGCCTAGGAACTACAATTGGTACTTTTCCTATTTGCAATGGCATAATAAAACTGGCTGGTCCTCCATGTGTGATAACAATTCTTGCATCTTTTACATTCTTAACCATTTCAGAATACGGTAATAATTTAGACCATCTACAATACTTTGGTTCATATGTACTGTATCCAATCTGCATGATTACTTCTTCTTTAATAATTCCATCTCTTTTTAATTCATCTATTTTCCGTATCAACCTATTAAATGGTTGTTCATGTGTTCCAACTGTCACAAAAATCATGAATGCACCTCCTAAAAAATGCTGCCTAAATTAATTGCTTTTGGATATATCTTTTTCATTTCATCCCATTGAACAATAAATTTATCTGAAATCGGGTAAACCAGCTTACCTGTAATTGTAGAAGCATCAATTCGATCAAATACTTCAATATAAATTGTCTTTGCTCCAAATAATTTTCCTAAATAAAAAAACGGAACAGCAACTGCAGCACCAGTTGAAATAATCAAATCCGGTTTTTCTTTTCTTAACACCTTCCATGCAATTGCAGTATTTATCAATAATGCTTTTATGCTTCTATTTGTTGGAAAATAACAATGATATACCTTTTCGTCTTTTAAAAGGCTGTTTGCATCCTCTTTATTAAATGTAACCCAAAAACGATTTTTACTTTCCCAAAACGTTTTTAATTGATATAGGTGAGTTAAATGTCCACCTGAAGACCCTACTAAACAAACCTTAATATTTTTACCCATACTTACCCTCTCTATATAAAATTAAATATTCCAATACATGAACACTAATACATTTTACTCGATTTAAAAGCATATGTTATTTCATGCACTATAAATAAAATGATTATTTTAACACCAAGACCTTCGGTTTCTTTTCAATATATCTAATTTTTTACCACAATCTCATTCTTATAATAGACTATTTGACAAAAACCTAAAGTTCTTAACTTATTTTATCAGACAGAAACTTCCACTTTTTTAACAAATATATTTTTAAATATTTCTATTAACACATAAAACATTTTCATTATTGTCATTAACCACCATCCTATGGAATATTCACTTTTAAATGTATTCATTACTATTTCTTGTATTTATGTCTATTTTGCAAAAATATAGTTTGACATAAAGTGTACAATAACACTTGAACTTATCTAATAAAAAAAGTCTTTCGATAAATAAGCAAAACCGTAGACACTTCTGTCAACGTTTATAATAACATATATTTGGTTGTATCGCAAAAACGTGTTATTAGTTTTCTATAGTATAAAAATCGGGTGCCGACTCTTATATTCACCGCTTTCGCTCTTTATATAAAGGCAAAATGGATTTATACGCTGAAAATGTTTTATGGTTTAATTCTTTATAAAACCTCTATATATAAAGAATTTTCACGATTCCTAAAGCAGATATAGTTCCTTTAGCACCCGTTTTTTAGACCATAGAGTTATTGGTTAACCAACCATCTCTTATTTAATGTTAAATTAACATAAATTGATTTGGATATTATATCCAAGAACACTACTTCTCACATTTTAATTTATCATTTGATTTAATAAATTCACCCAATTGTATCTCAATAATTTCCATCTTTTCATTTGCCTTAATACTATGTCTAGTATTCACTGGTATTTGTATAACGTCACCTGCTCTAACATTTTTTAATTCACCATTAATACAAACTACTCCAGTACCAGAAATAATATTCCATATCTCACTTCTATAGGAATGTGAATGATAACTCATTTCCATATTAGGTTTCATTTCAATCTTAATTGTTTTTGAATTTTCCTGATTATCGATTACCGTAAAGGTTCCCCAAGATTTTTCCGCAAACATACTCGGATTGTCTATTTTTTCGACATATGGCTTCATATATCCACTACGCTCTTTTGTAGAAACTAAAATACCATCTTCACTAGCCGCAACAACCATGTCTTCACATCCCATGCAAAGAATTGGCATATTTAATTCATTTACAACATTTGTATCTTTACAAGTATCATCTAAGATTACGTCACCTTTTGTTTTATCTGCCATAACCTCAGCCATCATATTCCAAGTACCAACATCTTTCCATTGCCCAGCATATCTAAGCACTTGGATATTAGGTTCTTTTTCAACGACTGCATAGTCAAAACTAATTTTTGTTAATGTGTCATATTTCTTAAATAAATCCGCATAATCCACAAAATCAATTAAATCATGTGCTTTATTTAATAAATATCCCAATTTAAACGCAAATACGCCTGCATTCCATAACGCCCCTTGTTTAATATATTCTTTAGCTGTTTCTGTATCTGGCTTTTCAGTAAATTTAGCTACACGACTAATCTCATTCTTACCCACAGGAATAATATATCCATACTTTTCACTAGGAACAGTTGGCTCTATTCCCATCAAAACTAAATTTGATTGTCCTTCATTTACAATTTTCTCTAATTTCTGTACAGTCTCGTAATAAGTATTATCTACATAAGGATCCACTGGACAAACTGCAACACAATCCTCTTCACTCAATCCCTGTACATCTTTTAAATAAGCAGCCGCTAAGGCAATCGCAGGAAATGTATCTCTTCTACAAGGTTCTAGACAAATGGAAACCTTATTTCCGAGTTGATTACGAATCGCACTTACTTGTGATTTGCTTGTCGCAATCGTCACTTCCATATCCGAATTCACAGTTTGAATTTGACGATACACTCTTTGTACCATAGATTCATACTTTCCATTTTCATTCTTAAATAATTTTATGAATTGTTTACTACGAACATCATTCGATAATGGCCATAAACGTTTGCCACTACCTCCCGAAAGTAAAATAATATGCATAATATACCCCTTTCCTATAGTCCCATTCTTGTTTTAATTAAATTCTGAACCGTCTCAAATCGAACATTCGCATCCGATTCATCATTACCTCGAATACTATAATAAATTTTAATCTTAGGTTCTGTTCCCGAAGGTCTAACAGCTACCCATGAACCATCTTTTAATTCATATTTCAATACATTTGAAATTGGATATGTTCCAAAACCATGCTCTTCAAATGTTGTTTTATTAAAATCCGATATTTTCTCAACATCTGTAAATGGACATTCATTTCTTAGAATACTCATCATCGCATTTATTTTTTCAATGCCATCTTTTCCTTTTAATGTGAAACTCTCTAGGACATCTTTATAATAACCATATTCATTATAAATATCATGTAATAGATCCATTAATGTTTTATTTTGACTCTTAGCTTCCGCAGCCATCTCACAAATCAACATACTCGAAACAACTGCATCTTTATCTCTTGCATGCGTTCCACAAAGATACCCATATGATTCTTCATATCCAAATAAATAATCAAAGTTTCTTGATAAATCATCTTGATCTTTTGCCTTTTCAAACTGAGTTATCTTTTCACCAATAAACTTAAATCCAGTTAATGTTGAAAAAACTTCAATATCATTTCTCTCTGCAATCTTCGCACCCAATTCAGAAGTCACGATCGTTTTAACAATGGCAGGTTTTTCCAGTTCGCTCAAATCTGTATGTCGAATAATAAAATCCATTAGCAATGAACCAATTTGATTTCCCGTCAATAATTTATATTCATTGTTTACATCTTTAACTGCGATTCCCACGCGGTCACAATCGGGATCTGTACCTAATACAATATCCGCATTTAACTCTTTAGCTAATTCTATACCTAAAGTTAAAGCTTCCTTATCTTCAGGATTTGGTGATTTAACAGTAGAAAAGTCCCCATCATCATTTGCCTGTTCATCAACCAGCGAAACACAATGGAACCCATCCATTTCTAATATTTTAGAAACAGGAATTCTTCCTGAACCATGTAATGGAGTATATACAATATTTAGATTATTCTTAATTATTTCATTATTAATACGCTGTTGCTTAAATACCTCTGTAACAAATTCCTCAGTATTATCAATAAAAGTAAGTAATGAATCATTTCCTTCAAAACCAATTGAATGATAATCTTTCACTTCATTCACATATTGAATTACTCGATCAGCCTGACTAGGAACCAATTGACATCCATATTCATCATAAACCTTATATCCATTATATTCCTTAGGATTATGACTTGCTGTTAAAACAACACCTGATAAAGCCTTATAATATGGCACTGAAAAACTCAGTTGAGGAGTAGGTCTAGCATCCTTCATTAGATATACTCTTAATCCTAATCCAGTTAAAACATCAGCTACAACTTTAGCATATTCTTTACTATTATTTCTTGTATCAAATCCAATAACGACTCCTCGTTCAATACATACATCTTTACCATAGCTTTCCATTAAATAATGTCCTAAACCTAAAGTAACTTTGCCAACTGTATATTTATTTAAACGATTTGTACCAGCACCCATAACTCCTCGAAGTCCACCAGTACCAAATTCTAATTCTTTATAAAACCGATCTTCTATTTCCTTTTCAGAAGTTATACATTTCAATTCTTTTCTTGTATCCTCATCAAAAAAAATATCATTAGTCCAATTGGTATATATCTTTAAATAATCCATATATTACCTTTCCGTATAAACAAAAGAAATATCAGGGATTGCATTATAAATTATTTATACTTGTAATACTCTCTAAATATCTTTTTAACGGAAAAATTTTAACATATATTTAGTCAAAAGGCAAAATGACACAGTAATAAAAAAAGAGTTCAGAATTAATTCTAAACTCAATCTATTTATTTAATAAAACGTTTATCATATTTACTA
>CAKOTA010000033.1 GCA_934119965.1 uncultured Bacilli bacterium | reverse complement strand
GACCTAGACCTATAATTGATGGTGAAATTGATAAATATGGAAAGATGAAAAGTAAGTTTTTAAGTGTTACTCCTGGTCTAACAGGTTGGTGGGCTTGTAATGGTAGAAGTCAAACCAATTATGCTAATAGAATAAGATTAGAGATGTATTATGTTAATCATCAATCCATTGGTTTAGATATAAAAATTATTTTTAAGACAATTATTTCTGTTATTAAAAGAGATGGTGCAAGATAAGCTATATACAATTAAATGTATATAGCTTTTTTATAGAGGTGAAAGTATGAAAATTGATATTATTTGCCCACTTTATAATGCAAGTAAATATATAATTGATTTAAATAAGTCATTTTTAATGCAAAAGAATGTTTTATTAAATAAAATAAGATATGTCTTAACTGAATCTAGAGATAATACTAAAGAGATAATGGATAATGCAAATATTCCATATACTTTGATTAAAAAAAGTGAATTTTCACATAGTTTAGTTAGAGAAAAAGAAGCAATGGAAAGTGATGCAGACATAGTTGTATTTGTAACTCAAGATGTTGTTATCACTGATGAATTATGGCTTTATAATTTAACAAAAGATATAAATGAAGAGGTTGTAGCAACTTATTCAAGACAAATATCTAAATATAATAATATCGAAAAGTATACAAGGGAGTATAATTATCCAGATAAATCGCGTATAGTGTCTAAAAATGACATAGATGAATTAGGATTAAAAACATTTTTCTTTTCTGATGCTGCATCAGCTATAAAAAGAAGTGTCTTTGTTAAGTTAAATGGATATGATAATAAAAATTTACCAATTAGTGAAGATATGTATATTGCATATAAAATAATTATGAATGGGTATAAGATAAAATATTGTGCTGATTCTGTAGTTAATCATTCTCATAAATTTAAGTTAAAAGAGATTTATGATAGATATAAATTAACCGGCAAGTTTTTTAAGGAAAACTCTTGTTTAGATAAATTTGGAACAACTGGAAGTGGTGCAAAACTTGCAAAATATGTGTTAAAACGTATTATAACGGATTTTAAATGGCACTTAATTTTTAGATATCCATTTGATATGGGAGCAAGATTTTTAGGAATGAAAGCGGGGAAAAAGTAATGGGACATGATTTGATAAGTGTAGTAGTACCTGTTTATAATGTTCATTCATTTTTGGATAATTGTGTTAAATCTATTTTGAATCAAACATATAAGAATATAGAGATTATCTTAGTTGACGATGGTTCAACAGATGATAGTGGCTTAATTTGTGATTCTTATGCAAAAATTGATAATCGAGTTAAAGTAATTCATAAGACTAATGGTGGTCTTTCGGATGCTAGAAATGTAGGAATAAAAAACGCAAATGGTATGTATATTACTTTTGTTGATAGCGATGATGAAATAGAACTAGATTATGTGGAATACTTATATAATTTAATACATAGTAATGATATGTCAATTTGCTCTTATTCTATAATTACAAATAATAAAAAGATAGATTATGGTAAAAACCATGAAGATATAATTATGAATACAGAAAAATGTCTCGGAAGTCTATTAAAAGATGATGGATTTACTGTTTCAGCTTGTGCGAAACTATATAAGAAAGACTTATTTTTAAATATAGAGTTTCCTAAAGGGAAAATATGTGAGGATATTGGAACAACCTATAAATTAATTGATAGGTGTAAATCAATAAGTTATGGGCATGAATCAAAATACAATTATTTTCGAAGAACTAATTCTATTATGAGATCTACGTTTACAGAAAAAAAATTAGATATGATAACATTTACTGATGAAATGTGCGATTATATAGTAAGTAGATATCCAAAACTAAAAGATGTAGCTGACAATCGAAAAGTTTATGCAAGATTAAGTGTTTTAAGACAAATAGCAGAATCGGATAACAGGAAAAACTATGGAATTTTAATAAAGCAATTAAAAGAACAAATAAAAAGTTTAAATAAAAAAAATTTGACTAAAAAGGAAAAAATGGCAATATTGTCTTTAAATCTTGGTTTTAATGTTTTCGCTTTTAATTGGAAAGTATTTAAGTATTTTAAATATAAGGAGTAAATATGAAAAAAAACATAGCAGATTTTTTAATTGTATTATTGATTGTAAGTTATGATTTTCTTAGAATGTTAGGAATGAATAATAAGATAGTATTAGTAGGCTATTTAACTCTATTGATAATTTTTTTATCAGGAAAAATTATCACAAATAAGATAACAAAAAAAGAATTATTAAAAATGGTATTATTATTTATTATTGGTGCTTTTTCAACTATTTATGTTGGTGAGGTAAATTTAATAATCGCGATTCTTGCAGCTACATATTTTTTAAACACCGATGAAAATAAGATAGTAAAGTATTTTTTTGTAACCATTATGAGTTGGTATATTTTAGTGGTTTTGTTATATTTTATTGGAGTCCTTGACAATAACAGTTTAATAAGAATAACGGAAAACGAAATAAAAGTCCGAAATAGTTTGGGATTTTCTCATGTTAATCAAACCTTTTTATTTTTATTACCAATAATCTTTTCTTCATATATATTGTATTTTGATAAATATCGAAAGAAATATTCGTTATGTATATTTTTTATATCAACAGTTTTATATTTAATCACTAATTGTAGAACGGGATATTTTAGTGTTATAGTTTTTTTGTTATTGATTAATTTAAAAACTACACAAAAAAAACATAAAATAAATATACCAGCATTGATGTTTATATTGTTTACAATTGGAAGCATTTTAATAATAAGAAAATATGGTTCAAATGGAAGCAATGCAATAAATTCTATGTTGAGTTTAAGACCATATTATTTATTTTATTATTTAAAGAATTTTAGTTTAGTGACTTTAAAAGGCGGACATTTTATATCTAATATTCCAATGGATAATGTGTATATATATCTTTTACTAGAAAAGGGTATAATAATTTATTTGTTTTATTTAATAATAATTCGATACTACTTTTCAAACTGTGAGTATGACATAAAAATAGAAAATATAATATATACATCTTTACTATATGGTTTATTTGAGTCGTACATAGTGTTACCATCAATTAATTTTGTATTTATACTAATTTTAATGAAAGTAGTTAAACATAATAAACAAAAGGAGTGATCTTTGTGGATTTAGTTTCGATTATAATTCCAGTTTATAATTCTTTCAAGTATATATCAAAGTGTTTGGATTCAGTAGTGAGTCAAACATATACTAATTTGGAGATAATTGTGATTGATGATGGATCTACCGATGAGTCAAATTCTATTATTGAGCAATATAAAACCCAAGATGATCGATTAGTGCATATAAAAAATACCAATCATGGTGTTTCTTATACAAGAAATTGTGGTTTATCAGCTGCTAATGGAAAATATGTTACATTTGTTGATAGTGATGACACTATAGAAAAAGATTATATTGAAAAGATGTTATCATGCTATAAAGAAAATGATGTTCAATTAGTTATATGTGACTATATGGAAAGAAAAATAAAATCAAAAAAAATGACAAAATCTGAAACATTGATATCTATGATTAGTGGAAAAGAAATTATGGGATATTGCTGGAATAAAATGTATTTGAATGATTTGATAAAAATACATAATATTAAATTTGATGAAAATATATATGTATGTGAAGATTTTTTATTTAACGTACAATATTTCAATCATATAGATGAATCTTATTATCTAACTGAATCTTTATATAATTATGTTATTCATAGTGGAAGTGCTTTAACAAAAAAGATGGATTTAAATTGGCTTACTAATATTGATGCATTTTCACTAGCATTAAATGACATTAAGTATAATTATGATGAAGACACGTTTGGCAAATATGTTAATTTTTTCTTTTTACAAAATATTAATGCTTTGATGAAAATAAAATTAAATAAATTTGATAATGATGAATATTTAAAAACTATAAAAAGTAATATTACGAGATTTAGGAAAGTTGCTTTAAAGCATAAAAATATTATTGATTACAAATCAGTACTATATTATTATTTCTTTTATCTAATATTACTTTTGAAGAAAATTCTAAGAAAGAAATGAGTGAAATAATGAAGGATTTAGTTTCAGTTATTATACCTACATATAATCGTAGTAATATGATTGATAAAGCAATTCAAAGTTGTATTGATCAAGATTATTTTCCAATTGAAATAATTGTTGTTGATGACAATGCTAATAATATAGATGAAAGAATAAAAACTAAAAAAATTGTTGATAAATACAATAATGTTAAATTAATACAAAATGATGCCAATTTAGGCGGTGCTTTGACGAGAAATAAAGGTATTGAAATGGCTAATGGTAAATATGTTGCTTTTTTGGATGACGATGACTATTTTACTAGAGATAAAATTTCTAAACAAATGAAATTAATGAAAGAATTGGAAAAACAAAAAATTGAAGTTGGTATGATATATTGTTATAAATATACATATGATAAAAACAATAATATTGGAAAGTCACGCAAAGTGAACGTAGAGGGAAATTGCCTTTATGAACATATGTTAAATATTATGGAAACTACTTCCACATGGTTATGTCCAAAGGAAGTACTTATTAAAGTTGGAATGTTTGAAAATGTTAAAGCTCATCAAGATAATATCTTATTAATGAAAATATTAGCAAATGGTTATTCCATTTATCGTGTACCGGAGAGGCTTTTATATTTTTATTTACATAATGGAGATGGAATCACTTCTTCAAATAAGGCATATATAGATAAAACAAAAGTTTTGATAGAATACAAAAAGAAATATTACAATTTATTGACAAATAAGCAAATAGAAAATGTTGAATATAAAAATTCGTCAATTTTAATCAGGTTGTATAGAATAAATAATATGAAAGAAGAATATAATAAGGAATTTAAAAAAGTTTTAAAGAATAATAAATTTAGATGGCATACAATAAAGATGTATTTATTTAGATTCTTTATGAAATAGAGGTAGAATCATGAATAATCCTAAAAAAAATTATATTTATAATATTATATATCAAATTTTGATTTTAATAATTCCATTAATAATATCTCCATATTTATCAAGAGTCGTTGGAGCTGAAGGTATTGGTATTTTTTCATATACATATTCTATTGTTTACTATTTTATGCTGTTAACACTTTTAGGAGTAAATAATTATGGAAATAGATCAATTGCTAAGGTAAGAGATAATAAGAAGAATTTATCAAAGGCATTTTGGAGTATATATTCATTTCAATTACTAATGGGTATATTAATGTTGTTAAGTTATTTAATCTATTTGTTTTTCTTTAATGTACAGTATAAACAATTATTCTTAATAGAAACTATTTATATAGTATCTGCAATGTTAGATATTAATTGGTTCTTCTATGGATTGGAAGAGTTTAAAAAAACAATTACTAGAAATACAATTCTTAAAGTTGGTACTTTGTTACTTGTGATTATATTTGTAAAAAAGCCAACTGATTTGTGGAAATATGCTTTAATAATGTCTTTAATGACGCTGCTAAGTCAATTGGTTTTATGGAATTTTACTAGAGGAAAAGTTGATTTTGTAAGGGTTAGTTTTAGTGATATTGCTAAACATATAAAACCTAATTTAGTGTTATTTATTCCTGTTATAGCAGTAAGCATTTATAAAATGATGGATAAAGTAATGTTGGGAGCAATGACAAATATCAAAGAAGTAGGATTTTACGAAAATGCTGAGAAAATTGTTAATATACCACTTACAATTATTAGTGCGTTAGGTACAGTAATGCTTCCAAGAATAACAAATATGGTATCAAATGGAAAAAATGAAGAAGTAAAGAAATATATTAATAAATCAATTGAATTTGTTATGTTTTTATCATTTGCTATGTGTGCTGGACTGATTACTATAGGATATGATTTTGCGCCATTGTTTTTTGGAAAAGAGTTTCAAAAAACGGGAATCTTAATAATATTGCTATCAGTGACACTTCCATTTATTTCTTTTGCAAATGTTATAAGGACGCAATATTTGATTCCATTTGAAAAAGATAAACTATATACTAAATCAGTAATATATGGTGCAATAATTAATTTAATTATGAATGCTATTTTTATACCAAAATATGATTCTATAGGTGCGTGTTTCGGTACAATAGCAGCTGAAGTTTTTGTAATGATATATCAACTAATTTCAATAAAAAGAGAATATAATTTTAGCAAAGTTATAAAAAATATTCTTCCTTTTTTGCTAACTTCAATAATAATGATAGAGTGTATTTATTCAATAAAATATTTCATTTCTAATAAAATAATTGTATTAGCATTACAGGTTATAGCTGGAGTAATAATATATGGTTTATTTAATTTAAAATATATTGATCAGTTAATTAATCTAAAGAGAATATTAAAAATAAAACATTAGAAAATAATTGAATCTTTTATAATAAGATAATAAATGGTATAAATTAAACTACTTTTGTAGTTTTTTTGTTGCATATATTTACTTTTGAGGTTATAATATACAAAAAAGAGAATGCATGATAGTAAATTATACATCTAAATATAAAAGAGATTATAAAAAACTTTTAAATAAGCATATGAAGAAAGAGATAGAAACTATTGAAAGAATTATAATGTATTTGAAACTTGTAGGTAATATGAGAGAGCTTCTTGATAATCCTTATAGCAAGATATTTCATATAGAGAAAAAAAGTGGTAATTTAAAATCTTTTTATACAGCTAGAATAAATGAAAAAATAAGATTGTTTATAAGACCAATAAATGAAAATTTAGATCTTGTGTATATTGTAGAAGTAGAACTGAGTGAAATAAATTTAAATCATTATAATGATGGGTAGGTGATTATATGGAAAGAAAAGTACAACAAGGATTTGGTCCAATGTTAAAAGATTATTTGGATTATTATAAGATAAACCAAACTGATTTTGCATTAAGGCTTGGAATTTCTAAAAAGCATTTAAATGAAATATTAAATGATAAATCGTATATCTCTTTAGAATTAATGATAGCAATTTCTTTAATAACGGACATTGATGTTAATTTAATTTTCTTTTGCGAAAATTCTAAAAAACTGGATATATATTTACATGAACGCTTTAAAGATGATAAGGAAATCAAAAAATATTTGGATAGTTTTTATATAAATGATCTTTATAAAAATAAGTGGATTGTATTAAGAGATAAAACTTCATATCTTCAAAATGCTTATGATTTATTACAATTTTTACATGTTGATTCTTTTGATAAAGTGTTACCTTATATTAATAGTAAAGTTTTATTTAAAAAGCGTGAGAATGCAGATAATTTAAAAACATATTTATGGATTAGAAGATGTGAAAATATTCTTGAACAAAATATGGAAATTGGTGAATATAATTCATCAAAAATTGGTGATTTGTTACAAGAATTAAAAAGAATAAGAGTCCAAAAATTTAATGAAGATTTACTTAAAAATTTATTTAGAAAGTATGGAATTTATTTAATTATCGAAGACACTTTACCTGGAACAAAGATTCGTGGTTGTTCAATGGTTAAAAAGAATAATCCATGTATATTCATTTCTAGAATGTTTAAAGAAAAATCATCATTATATTTTACTTTGTATCATGAACTTGGTCACATTAAAACAGATTTTAATAAATTGAAAAATAAAATAGTTGTGGATGATAAGGAAAACGAGGATAGTCAAGATAGATTTGCGTTAAATTGTATGATATTAGAAAGTGATTTTCAAAAAATGCAAACTATGAGTGAAAATGAAATAGTTAATTTTTGTTCAGAAAATTATATTCCATTAACATTTTATTATACACGACTTGCGTTTTTAGGAATTATAAGTTATAAGGACAAAAAATATTTAAATTCGAGAGAAAAAATAGATGTATAAAAATGTGAACTAATCACACAATAATTCTAGGTGATAATATGTCTAGAATATTAATGATAGTTGGTTCAAGAAGAGAAGGTAATTCAATTCACTTAGCAAAAAGTTTAAAAACTATTTTTGATAAAAACAGAATATCAAGTGATATTATAGTTCCTGGAAATCAAAAAATATATTTATGTACTGGTTGCATGGATTGTGACAAAAATGGTGTATGTGATTTTAATGATGA
>CAKOTA010000032.1 GCA_934119965.1 uncultured Bacilli bacterium | reverse complement strand
TTTTATTTTCTGTTTCTTCTGCTTTATTCTCTGTTTTTTCTATTTTATTTTCTGTTTCTTCTGCTTTATTCTCTGTTTTTTCTATTTTATTTTCTGTTTCTTCTGCTTTATTCTCTGTTTCTTCTATCTTATCTTCTGTTTCTCCTGTTTTATTTAAATTATATTTTTCAATAATAGACATATCATTTTTCCTTTTATTAATCGGAATGTAATCATAAACATTAAATTTTAAAACATGTCGGCTATTAAATTTTTGGTCTGTTATTGGCTTCATATAGTATATATATGAATTGTTTTGAATCAAACTATTTCTACCAATTTCAGTGTCAATCCAAGTTGGATCAATACTATACCACTCACCATTTATGTAAACAATATTCCATGCATGAGCATCATTATTCACATCTCGATTATAACCATCAACATTAAGGGTGAATATTCCTAATTTGTTCAATAATTGACTTTCAAACCATGCATAATGTTCACATACCCCCATTTTTTTCTCTATCACAGATTCTGCCTTATCTAAATGTGTATACTGATTATTTGAATCATATTCAATATTGTCTATAACATATAAAGTTACATCTTTTATAATCCCATTAATAGTTTTATCACTTTTTAAATATATTTCTTTTGCTATTTCATCTATTTTTTGGTCATAATTAGTACTAATTTGGTTTTCAGAATTAATAAATTTAAATCTAGTACCTCTATATATATTCCCAATATTATAACTCTGAGAAACACTAATAATATCATATTCATTCTCATCAAAAATATTATAGTCAAGTATAGTATTTGTAATACTTAAAAATTTTATTTTCTTTCCAATCTTAATACTATTAATTTCTTTTAAATCGGCATTTCTTATAAAAACACTTTCAAGAACTTCAAATTTTGAAAAATCCACATCATTTAAATATTTTACATCGTCAGTATCAATATCTAAAATACTAGTATTTTTATAATATTTTCCACTTTTATCACTAATTACTTCACTTAAATTATGTGCTTCTCCACCGGACATTGCATATAAAGCACTTGTAATACTACCTATAAAAAAAGCACATATAAACAAAAGAAACATTAATATAATTTTATTTTTTTTCATACCAACACCTATGGTTAATACTATAATAATTTTATATAAATGTCAACATACCTAAGAAATCACACCAAAATTTTATTCAAATATTGACAACCATCAGTAAACACCATCACCTAAAATAATAATTTTTAGCTTATAAAAAATTCAAACTATAAGTTGATTTTTATAAATTTCCCTGAAAATCAGACAAAAAAAGACATCAAATGTCTTTTATCTTTCAACTTCAACTAATTCATATGCTTCAATAATATCTCCAACTTTAATATCATTAAAATTCTCAACAGTAATACCGCATTCTAAGCCTTTTTTAACTTCTTTAGCTTGGTCTTTCTCTCTTTGAATAGAATTAATATTACCATCATAAATAACAACACTATCTCTTAAAATTCTAGCTTTAGCATCTTTTTTAATAACACCATCATTTACATAAGAACCAGCTATAACACCAACTTTAGAAAATTTAAATAATTGTCTTACTTCAGCATTACCAATTACTTTTTCTTCATATATTGGCTCAAGCATACCTTTCATAGCTGCTTCCATTTCCTCAACAACTTTATAAATAATGTTATATAATCTTATTTCAACACCTTGTTCTGTAGCATAATCTTTAATTGTATTATTTGGTCTAACATTAAACCCAATTAGAATTGCATTAGAAGCTTTTGCTAAAACAATATCGCTTTCTGTAATAGCTCCAACACTACTTCTAATTACTTTAATTCTAACGTCTTCAACTTCAATCTTTTCTAAAGAATTTTTAACAGCTTCTGCTGAACCATGAACATCAGCCTTAATAATAACATTTATCTCTTTTAGACCTTCTTCAATTTTTCCAAACAAATCATCTAATGTCACAACAGAAGATTTTTTATTTTCTTTTTGTTTCTTTTCTTCTTTTCTTTGTTCACCAATACTTCTAGCTTGTTTTTCATTTTCAAAAGCCATAAACTTATCACCAGACGTTGGAGTATCATTTAAACCAGTAATTTCAACAGGTAAAGATGGAGTAGCTTCGGTAATCTCTTCTCCACGATCATTCTTTAAAGTTCTGACTTTTCCATAAGCAGTTCCAACTACAATTGGATCACCTAATCTTAAAGTACCATTTTGAACTAAAACAGTAACAATTGGACCAACTTGTTTATCAAGACGAGACTCAATAACTGTTCCCATTGCATAACGATGTGGATTTGCTTTATAGTCTTCCATTTCAGCTACTAACAATAAATTATCTAATAATTCTTCAATACCTGTTCCTTCTTTAGCAGAAATTTGTGTTACTATAATATCTCCACCCCAAGATTCAGGTGTTAAACCAGCTTCTACTAGTTCAGTCATAACTTTATCGATATTAGCACCTGGTTTGTCTATTTTATTAATTGCTACCATAATTGGTACATTAGCAGCTTTAGCGTGATCAATTGCTTCTCTAGTTTGAGGCATAACACCATCATCAGCTGCAACAATAATAATTACAATATCAGTTATACTTGCTCCCCTTGCTCGCATTTCAGTAAATGCAGCGTGACCTGGAGTATCAATAAATGTAATTGGTTTATCTTTATATTTTATTTGATAAGCACTGATAGCTTGAGTAATTCCTCCGGCTTCTCCGGCTGCAACATCTGTTTTTCTAATTGTATCTAGTAAAGTTGTCTTACCATGATCAACATGCCCCATAATAGTAACAACTGCAGGTCTAGTAACTAAATCTTCCTCACTATCCATTACTTCATAAGTTTCGAAATTAGCCACATCTTGTGTTTCTTCTTTTTTTAATTCTTTATCATAATCCATTACTAACATTTCAGCATTTTCAAAATTAATACTATTATTAACTGTACCTAAAATACCAATTGAAAATAATTTTTTTACTAGTTCAGATCCTGGAACACCTAACTTATTAGCTAACTCACCAATAGTCATACCTTCTTTGTATAAAACTATTTTATCACTAATAGTATTTGTCATTAATTTTTCTTTATTTTTATACATTTCTTTTTTCTTGTTAGCAAGATCTTTTTTATTAACTGTAGGTTTATTTGAAGGTTGTTTTTTTGTTTTAGTTTTAGGTTCTTCCTCTACATATGTTTCCCCTAATTCTTCTAATTCTTCAATTTCCTCTTCATCGGGAATTTGATTAATAACATTATCTAATTCGATAATATCATCTTCGCTTAACATATAATCTTCACCAGTAGCATTAATACCTAATTCCTCACATTTTTTTATGATATCAAATACCTTTTTATTAACATCTAATGCGTATTCTAAAACACTCATCATAATATCACCTCTTTCTTATTGTTTTTGTAAATTTTTTTTCATTTTGATTTAGTAATTCCTCATATGATAAATATTCAACATCAGCTAAATCAAACATTATTTTTGTTGCTTCAACATATTGTTTTTTGGAGTACATTTTGTGATATACAACTCTCTTAATTTTATTTTGAACAATTAATTTAGCACATTCATTGCAAGGAAACAATGTAACATACAAAGTAGATCCTTCTAATCTTGATTTATTGCCAGAAAAGTTTGATATTGCATTAGCTTCAGCATGAACAACGAAAGTATTTTTAATTTCCAATAAATTTCCTGTTTGTTCACCAATACTATCCCAAGGAAATAGATCATCATCCATTCCTATTGGTGCACCATTATATCCTATTGATAATATTCTATTTTCAGAATCTACTAAAGCTGCTCCTACTTGTGTTTTGGGATCTTTGCTTCTTTTAGCTGCTAAAAATGCAATATTCATAAATAATTCTTCATATGATATATAATCTTCTCTTTTTCCTGGCATAAAACACACTCCTATAAATTATTCAACTGTTCAAAAACACTATCAGGAACTTCCGTTTCCAATATTTTGTTTAATACTTTTGATTTTTGAGCTTTTTTAAATACATCTAAATCTTTTTTTAAATAAGCTCCTCTACCATTTTGTTTACCAGTTGTATCAACTATAACATTTCCTTCAGGAGTTCTTACAACTCTAACTAATTCTTGTTTTGGTAGTTTTTCTTTTGTAATTACACATGTACGTAGTGGTATTTTTTTCATTTTTTACCTCCTATCCTAATACATTAATTCCTTCTTCTTTTGCTTGTTCATAAGTTTTAACATCAATCTTATAATGAGTTAAACGAGCAGCTAATTTAACATTAGAGCCTTTTTTACCGATTGCTAAAGAAAGGTTATCATCATTAACTAATACGAATGCTTCTTTTTTCATTTCATCAGTAATAAATACTTGTAAATCTTTAGCTGGACTTAATGCGTTAGCAATAAATTTAGAGGCATCTTTATCATATGGAATAACATCTATTTTTTCACCATTTAATTCTTCAATTATTCGATTAATTCTTGAACCTCTTTCACCTATACAAGAACCTACTGGATCAACTTTATCATTTTCAGAATAAACTGCTATTTTAGTTCTATTTCCAGCATCTCTAGCAACACTATATATCATTATAATTCCTTCATTTATTTCAGGAATTTCTAATTCAAATAATCTTTTAACAAATCCATAATGAGTTCTTGAAAGTAAGATGACTGGTCCTTTTGAATTACTATCAACTTTTGTTATATAAACTTTAATTGAAGATCCCATTTTAATTTTTTCATTAGGAATACATTCTGTTTTAGGTAAAATACCTTGTGTTTTTCCTAAATCAATATAATAATTTCTTTGATCTTCCATAGCTACTAATCCAACAACCATTTCATCTTGTTTGTCGTTAAATTCTTCAATAATAACATTTTTTTCTGCTTCTCTGATTTTTTGAATTACAACTTGTTTAGCTGTTGCAGCTGCTACTCTACCAAAATCTTTTGGTGTGATTTCTTCTTCAATTGTTTCTCCTAATTGAATATCAGGAACTATTTTTCTTGCTTCTTCTAAAGTTAAATGAATTCTTTCATCATAGACAAATGGTAATACTTCACCACCATCATCTTCTTCGTCATCTTCATTTATTGTTGAGAAATCAATATCTGAAAATTTTTTGTATTTATTTTCTTCTTCTTTATCAACTACAGTTTTATAAGAATAAACATGAATTTCACCTGTTGATCTATTAATTTCTACTCTAACATTTGATAATGAATTATAATTTTTTTTGTATGCTGATGTAAGGGCTAATTCCATTGCGTCATAGATAGTATCTTCATCTATACCTTTTTCTTTAACTAATAAATCTACTGCTTGTTTAAATTTTTTATTTTCCATTTTATTCACAACCTTTCTCTTTTGAACAAACATCTAGTATATAACTTTCTTCAATTAAATCTGCTTCATCTAATAATGGATTTATTAAATTAGTCACTGCTACACAATCATCTATATCAATAATTCCATTTTTATCAATAACTATTCTTAAAAAATAGTTACCATTTTCTTTTACATATTCAACACTATCAAGAATATAGTTGTTATCCTCAATTTCTTTTTGAATTAGATCTTTTACTTTTACTTCAATATCCATATTGCCTCCATACATATTTTAAAGAGTGGGGTAACCACTCTTTTCTTTCAAATCAATGTTAGTATAACACACTTTTAGTTTTTTTTAAATAGTTTTAATATATTTTTATTAAATAAATGTTATAATAGTTATGGAGAGTGAAAAGATGAAAAAATATTTTAAAATTGCTTCTAAGGGCTTTTTAGCTATATTTGCTTATTTAATTCTAAATAGTATCCAAACATTACCTTTTGAGTTATTTAAGGTTAGTATGGATATTGTACCAATATATATCAAAATATTATATTCATTAATTTATGAAATATTAATAGCTTGTGTATTGATTCTTATTTATAATAAACAAATTGTTTCAAATTTCAAAGATTTGAAGAAAAATCATAAAAGATATTTTAGTGAAAATATTAAATATTGGTTAATTGGATTAATGATAATGTATATTTCTAATTTCATAATAATGTATGGATTTAAAAATGGAATGGGCGATAATGAAGAAACTATTAGATCATTATTTAGTATCAGTCCTGTTTATATTTATATTTCAGCAGTTATTATTGCTCCTATTACTGAAGAATTAATATTTAGACAATCTGTTAAAAATATTTTTCGAAATAAATATTTGTTTATAATAATGACAGGAATTCTATTTGGATTTGCGCATATTGGTTTTAGTGTTAATTCACTATCTGATTTATTATATATAATTCCTTATGGTGCTTTAGGAAGTATGTTTGGAATTATGTTAGAAAAAACAAATAATATTTTTGTTTCAATGGGATTTCATTTAATGCATAATGGAATTCTTGTTGGAATTCAATTTTTACTTCTTATTTTTGGATAAAGACAAGTAGTCTTTTTCTTTTTTTTGTGCTACAATTAATTAGGTGATGGTATGAAAGAAAAAAAACCATTTATAAAAAAATTTATTATTTTCTTACTTATATTAATAACTATTGTTAGTTCTACATTATTATATAGTAGATATATTGGAACTAGTGGAATATTTATTAATGAATACAAAGTAGTAAATAAAAATTTATCAAACGATTTTTATGGTTTAAAAATTGTTCATATAAGTGATCTTCATTATGGAAGAACTATTAATAAAAAGGAATTAAATGAATTAGTAAAAAAAATTAATTTAACTAAGCCTGATATTGTAGTTTTAACTGGTGATTTAATTGACAAGGATACTAATTTAACTGATAAAGATATTAAAATTATAAGTGATGCTTTTAATAAAATAGATGTCACTATTGGTAAATATGCCATTAAGGGTAATCACGATTATAAATTTAAAAAATGGGATATTTTAATTGAAAATAGTGGCTTTGTTAATTTAAATGATAAATATGAATTAATATTTGCTAACGAAAATGACTATATTTTATTAAGTGGTATGAGTACCAACATATATGGTGATTTAAAAGTTAACGATAAATCTAAAATATTTGAAGAATACATTAATAGTAGTGAAATAAAACCTAATTACAGCATTTTATTAATGCACGAACCTGATTTTGTTGATAATTTTGATTATAATAATTTTAATCTTATTTTAGCAGGACATAGTCACAATGGACAAGTAAGGTTTCCTGTAATTGGCGCAATTATTAAACCTAATTATGGAAAAAAATATTATGATCATTATTATAAACTTAAAAATACTGATTTATATGTTTCCAGTGGTTTAGGTGTTTCTGAAGTTAATTTTAGATTATTCAATAGACCAACATTTAATTTATATCGATTGACCAATAAATAAAGGATATACATTGTATACCCTTTTAATTTTTATTTAATTTTTTTAAATTGTCCATTCTTGTTTTTAAATCTATATTACTTTGATGTTCAGTATTATACTTATTTAAATTTTTCATATTTTCATTTATTTTACTTATTCTATCATTATCAGTTAGTTTTATAAAATTAGACTCATTTTGTTTTTGTGGTTTTATAAAACTTTTAGTAAAATCAAAATTATTTTTCATCAATTATTTTAATATCTCTTTTTATTTCTTTGAATAATTTTTTGTATCTAATTTTTTCTATTATATCCATAACTGAATATATAACAATGATTACACCTATAATTTGTGTTACAATCAAAGTTCCTGATAATGGATTAAATAATAAAACTATTCCTACTATCATTATTACAATTCCAGATATTAATGAAACCATATATGCTTCTGATTTTTTATCTTCTAAGTATTGTAAATACATTAATTTTTCTAAAGCATTAATGATTAAACATACACCTATTACAGCAGGAACTATTTTTCCTATAAATGTTGGTTCTAGAATTAAAAATAAACCTACTATAAATAATACTACTCCGACTATTAGTAATGTTTTAGTAACTGCCAAATCTCTATTTTTAGAATAACTTAAAACATTGTTGATTCCAACTACTAATAGTAATATACCAATCATATATGATACTAATACTACAAATCCAGATGGATCAATAAATAGTAATAATCCAATAATCGCAAATAACACTGAATAAATCATAGACATTTTGTAACTGCTTTTAATTAATTCTTGCATTTTATCACTCCTATACTACATATAGTATAGCACATTTTTATAATTAAAACTATTCTTTTTTAGTTATAATGGTTTAATCTACATTATAATAGATAATAAGAAAAATATTTTTTATTTTATTACTATTATTTTTTGATTACTTTTCAACGCTTTTATTTACTCTTAATTAAGTTTATTATTTTTAGTAAATTTATCTTCAATTTATTAAAATGACATTTTAGTTAAATAATTTATAGAAATGCTTGTATAAAGAACAAATGTTTACTATAATTATATATAGGAACACTTGATAGTTGGGTGGAGCCAAACTTCTTGAAAGAAGGGAGGCGAGAATATGAACAAGAAGGATTTTTTAATTCTATCTCTAGTAATAATTATCTTCCTTTTACTATTCTTACTATTTATAG
>CAKOTA010000031.1 GCA_934119965.1 uncultured Bacilli bacterium | reverse complement strand
AAGATACCGTGTGTGTGTGTGTGTGTGTGTACAGCGCCAAGGTTTTCAGGTTCTTTTACTTTTTTCAATTTATTCTCCTCTATTCTATTGTTTTTTATTCTTTTATCTGACATCTATAGTTCCTCTTCCTCCAGAAATATATAATGTATCTCCTACTACCATGTTTCCTAAATCACTTACCATCATTTTTGCATAACTTGCAACTTCATCTGGCATTATAAATCTTCCAACTGGATTATCATCTGTATAGATACTATCTCCCTCTTTTACACCTAACATACTAGTAGCTGTTGAACCTGGTGCGATAGCATTTACAACAATTCCATATTGAATTAATTTTTGAGCTAAACCTGCTGTAAAACCTTTTACACCCCATTTAGATAATCTATATGGTGACCAAGCTGGTTCTAACGCTACAGATGAAGATATATTTAGAATATGTCCTTTTATCTTATTTTCTATCATATAATTGCTGATTTCTTGACATACAAAATAAGTTCCTTTCAAATTGATTCCTAAAATTGAATCATATTCTTCTTCAGTTACATCAAGAAAATCACTAATCATTGCTGTTGAATGTATTCCTGCTGAATTAACTAAAATATCTATTTTTCCAAATAATTTAACAGCACTTTTTATTCCTTCTCTTATTTCTTTAACATTTAATAAATTCATTACAACATATTTTGAATTATTTCCTAATTTATTACAACAATCTTGTAATTTTTTCTCATTAGTTCCAGAAATAATTACTTGACATCCACTTTCTACAAAAGATTTGGCAATTGCAAATCCAATGCCTCCACTTCCACCTGTTATAAGTGCTGTTTTTCCTTTTAACATATTTTCGTTATCGGTTGGATGAACTATTGGTTCAACCCTTTTAAATTTTAAAACTGATATTGCAGATTTTGCAATATATTTGCTTTTTTTCAAAAAATTTCTTGCAATTTTATTCACAACAAAAACTCCTTTTTATTTTCTATTGTTCTTTTGTAAACCTTCTTACTCTAAAATGATTTATAAATTTAGCTGTTAAATATGGTGAAATAAAATAAAGTATTGCTTTAATTTTTTCCTTTTTTGGAATATTTACCTTTAATGCGCATAATGCATCTTTTTTACAAACTTTCTTTATTTCTTTATATTTTTCCTTATATTGTTCAATTACATTACATCCTACAAAAAAGTTATAACAATCACAATAAGTATGCCAATTTGAATATTTACATTCTGCACTCAATTTAGGATAAACGGCTAAAACATGCTCTTTAATTGTTTGTTGTGATTTCTCACTACTTTCAACAATTTGCATTCTAAATTTAGTCATTCCACTATTAGGATTATCACATCTATAATTGTAAACTTTTCTATGTCCTAGAGCTACTCTATTTGTTTTTGTATAACAATCTATCGAAAATAAGAATCCTTCTCCTCCAAAGTATTGTTCATCAAATCTAATATTATTTTTTTCTATTAATTCTCTACTTATCATCTTATTCCATGGTGCTATTATAAAATTATAGCATAACATTTCTTTTGCAGCTTGTTCTCCTGTTATTACTTCAACATAATCTTCTTTTTCTTCTTCTATATTATTTTTATTGTCTTTGTTTATTTTTCTTGCCATAGGAGTTAACGAAATATCTGCATTATTTTCTTTTATTAGAGTATACAAATATGAAATATAATCAGGAAAAACATAATCATCTTGATCTATTAAACAAATATACTCTCCATGTGCATTCCTTAATCCATTATTTCTAGATGCACACACACCTGAATTTTCTTGATGAATAGCCACTACTCTTTCATCTTTTTGTGCGTATTCATCTATTATTTGAGCTGAATTGTCTTTTGAACCATCATTAATTAAAATTAATTCAATATTCTTATATGTTTGCCCCAAAATTGAATCTACACATTCTTTTAGAAATGTTTCTCCATTATATACAGGAACTATTATTGAAATTAGTGGATTCTCATTCATCCTTATTATCCTCCTTGTATTTGTCTACAATTTCTTGTAAATATTGATCTACTTTTTCTCTTTCTTTGTCTAATATTTTATTTACTTTTTCAAAATCTACATGTCTATTAACAACATCAAAATCTTGATAATCTTTTGCATGTCTTTGTTCTGAATCTACTAATTTCAAGAAACTAGATAATCTTCCAGAATAACTTTGTGGATAAATACAAATTGGCTCTGTATTTAAATTAATAGAAAATGCTGTTGCATGGAATGAATCTGTTAATACAATTTTTGCATTATCAACTAATGTTATAAAATCAAAAATTTCAGGCATTACTAAACTCTTTCCATTTCTAAAGACTTGATCTAATCTTGTACAAAATCTATATAATTTATATCCTGTTCTCTCTGCTAATTCTTCTGCATAATCATCAAATTCTTTGCTTCTATTTAAATTATAAATTAAAATATAATCTTCTTTTATTTTATTCTTTGGTTCAAGTTTTCTCCAAAACTCAGCAGGCATTGCTAGAGTTGGATCAACTATTCTAAATGCATTATCTATTGAAAGCTGATTTTTTAAAATATCTACACCAGAATCTTCTCTTACTGTTATTTTTTCAAATTTATCCAAATATTTTTTAGTTTCTTCCAAATATTCTTCATCTAATTTTGATTTTCCAAAACTTGATGAATATGAATATCTAGGCTTATTATCTGGTACAAAGCTTAAATATAATGGTGGTAATATACCATTATTCCATCCTGTGTTCCAAACTTGATCACTTCCTGAAAAATATATATCAGCAAAATCATCAAATTGTTCAAAATCCTCTAATTTTAAGTATTTCTTTTCATTTATATTTAAATATTTTTTTCTAAAGCCTCCAAAATTATGTCTCCAATAAATTAGTGTTGGTAGTATTGCTGGTGCTTTAAGAATATTTCCTTTAGTATAGGTTTTTAATAAACCTATACCATAAGTATCTTCTCTTCTATAATCAATAAATTCTACCTCATCAAAATATTGCTTTAATTTTTCTTGTGTTGCATATGCTTGTAATTGTGTTCCATAATTGCAAACTGAATGCATTGTTATAACAGCAGCTTTCATATTTTATCCCCCATTAGTTCGTATTTTCATTAAATAATGATTTGTATTTTCTATAAAACCAATACCTTGTTCCAAACAATACCATTTCTGTAATTGATCTTCCTATTGCTATATTTGTTATTGTAAATGATTTTGTTACAATTAATCCTACAATATAAATAATATATACAGAAATAGCTATTATTGTAGTAATTGTTGTTTCTTTTGCTTTTCCAATTGCTCCAAGTGTTGGCCATCCAAATATAATAGCAGGAAAACCAAAAAATAATGTTGGTATTAATAATCTAAATACTGGTACAGCATTTGAATATTTTTCTCCTCCTAATATCATAAATCCTATATTTGCAAAGAAATATGAGAATATACAACCTGCCAATACTATTGGCATAAATATTTTTAGTACTTTCTTTATTATTGCTGTATTTTTTGTTTTTATCATTTCTGGATATATTCCATCTGATATTGGATTATAACAAGCTGTAATAGAACCTATTATTTGCATACATAAACTCCAATATGCAACTTCTGTTGGACTTGTATATATTCCTATAATTATTGTACTTAAAGCATTTAATGATGTTGCTGCAACATTAGATAAGAAATACACAAAAGAGTCTTTTAATGTACTAATAACCTTTTTCATTCCTGAAAATTTAAGCTTTAATTGCATTTTTCCTATTTCATACCATACCATTAGAATTGCAACTAATGTTGATACAATATCAAGTATTGGAATAAGAATTAAATTTTGATCACCTTTAATTAAAACAAATGTAAATATTGTAGAAATTATTTTCATTACAATAAAACGAATTGTTATAACATGCATTCTTTCTAATCCTCTAAATAAGAAGTCCATTAAAAAGATTGATAAAAAGACTGCTACATATGATAACATTGTATATAATATATTTGTTCTTAATATTGGTAATGCTAAAGATAATATTAGAACTACTACAAATCCTAGTCCTCCTAATATTACTCTAGCAACCATTGTATCTCCAATTACTCTTTCCATTTCATTTTTATCTTCTCTACATTTTACAATATCTTTTGTAGCAGATAAAACAAATCCAAAGTCAACAAAGATTTGCATGTAAGACATTACTGTTTTCACATACGCAACTATTCCATAAGAATCTGTTGTTAAAATTCTTGTCAAATATGGTAAAGTTATAAATGGAAAAACTATTTTTGCTATATTGAAAATCATTAACATGATTGTATTATTTACTATATTTTTATTTTTCATTTTTTCACCTTTAATATATTTTTATATTTTGCTTTTTAAATTAACAAACAAAATATAAACGAGATAATATACGATGGAATACTCGTTTGTATTCTTATAAAAGTCAAAAATACTCCATATGTAATCAAAATATATTTAACAAAATTTTTAAGAGTTATATTTTTACATATTTTTTTATATGAATACGAAACGATCATTCCAAATAGTAAAGAAGCTATACACACAAAAGGATATCCACCATCAATATAAAAATAATATATTGGTGTTACAAATGCATTTGCTGTCCCAAAACCACATTCAACAAATTTTTCAACATTTAATATGTGTTGAAAAGATTCATTATAAATTGTTGGAATCAAAAACTCTAAATTTATAGCTTTTAGAACTCTAAAAAAATAACTATGTACCCCAAACAATGATACCATTCCATATGTATGATTTATATTTTTTATCTTTGGCAACCATATACTAAGTAATGTTGGAGGTAAAGCAAAATACTTATATATCTGTTGGAATAAACTCATTTTTGTTCTTAAAATAGTAAGCAATATTATAGCAATAATCCCTAAGCCAAATACAACATAAATTATTCTTTTATATATTTTCTTTTTCTTTTCAGATATATCTTTATTATTTCTTATCATATATATATATGATAAGAAATATGAACCAAAATAATAAATATATCCTAATCTACCTCCACCACCTGCAATACTAGAAAGTATCAAAATTGCAATAGAAGCTGCAACAAAAACATATTTTTTCTTTTCTTTTCTATTAAAAAAATAAAATGCTGCTATTGGTGTTAGAATTGTCTCAAATGGTACAATTATAATACTTCTAAAACTTTCTTCTAAAAAACTTCTTCTATTAAGTAATGGATTATCAGCTGTTTCAAATGCTTCCATTCTCCACCCTCTAATTTTCCACATTGGAATTCCACTATTATAACTTTTTATAACAATATTGCAATCTATCAAAAGCAATATTATATCTATAATAATCAATAGTATAAAAAGAACAAATTTTAACTTTTGAATCTTATTATGATTTCTTTTTATATTTATATATATTTTTGATTTTTGAAATTTTTTAATCAATTTGTTTTCTTTTGCATTTACTTTTACTTTTATAAAAAAACTTCCTATTGCAAAAAAAACAATCATTAGCATTATTAAAAAATACGCTTCACTTGATGGTTTATATAATCCATAAAAATTCAAATTAGATAACATTAATATAAAAGTCCATAAAGAAAAAAATACTATACTTGGATGAAAAATCTTTTCTTCATTCTTTTTATTTTTTAATTCATATATTATATCTAATACTAATATAATTACCGTTAATACTAATGCTAGTATTCCCATTTTTTAATGCCTCCTCTATTTTTTGCTTATTCTATCTCTTCCACTAATCCTGCTATATATTTTCCATATTTTTTTATACATTTTAAATCCAAACCTTAGCGATATAATCCCTAATTTATCTCTTTTAGGCACTCTGCTGTCTTTCAAAATCTTCTTTCCATTCTTTTTTATATAAGTTATTAACTGCTTTTGTTCTTCAGGAAATTTTTCTTTTGATTTTGCTAATTGAGATAATGTACTTAAATATGCATACATCAATCTTCTATCACACGCTTTTTCCAAATCTGGATACTTGTTTTTTATATAATCACACATTTCTTGTGTTGATATAATCAAATCCATTTTCTTTTTAGTAAATTTATAATTTGTTATGGAATTATTTCTTATTATATAATTATAAATACTCTTTGATACAATTGATATTTTTTTACTTTTATCAACCAATTTATATGTTGTTGCTGCATCTTCAAATACTCTTCCTTTTGGATATCTTATTTCTTCGAAAAGCTCTATTTTGTATAATTTTGCCCACGCTGACAAATCAATATTTTCATCATATAATATTCTTTCTAATACGGTTTTGGAATCCAAAACAGATTTTTCTCCTGTTTCTTTATTTAATATCGTTCCATTATCATAAATAGCTTTATGAGAACCAATTGCCATATCAGAAACATTTTCTTTTATAGAATTATATAACACTTCTACATAATCATTTTCTATATAATCATCAGAATCTATAAATGTTATAAATTTTCCTTTAGCTATATCTATTCCTGCATTTCTTGCATCTGAAAGTCCCCCATTCTCTTTGTGAATAACTTTTATCCTGTTATCTTTTTGAGCATATTCATCACAAATTTGAGGACAATTATCTGGTGAACCATCATCAACTAAAATTATTTCTAAATTTTTATATGTTTGATTTAATATTGAATCAACACATTTCTTTATGTAATTTTCTACATTGTATATAGGCACAACAACACTTATTAAATCTTCCATAAGTCTCCCCTTAAAAACTTTTTCCGTATTTTTTTCCTGTAAATTTTGCATTCAAAAAAGCAAAACCTTTTTTAAACCAATTTATATTTTGCATATCAATTACTTTTACTTCTTTATAATTTAAGCTATTTGTATTTATCCACACATCTAAAAGTAACTCTGATATTCTTCCTAAATATCTAGCATGAAAACTATCATATTTTTTAGGATCTACTCTTTTTTCTAGTTCAAAAATTATTTTAAACATCCAATCACAATATTGGTCTAAATATTCTTTTTTCATTATAAACATGTTAAACATATGTGCCCATGTTCTTTTATGTAACTTATCAAATTCTGTTAAATATTCTGGACATTGTTCTTCTATTATTTTTCTTGTTTCATCTAATGTCTCAACATATGAAGTATGTTTATAATGATCATATAAATTTTCTATATAATATTTTCTTTTTTGTGGCAAAATAATGTCAGTTTCTTTTAAAATTTCTTCTGCTTCATTTTTAGTTAAAACCACTTTAAATTTTTCATTTTCTTCTTTTGGTATTCTTTTGCAAGAAGAAAAATATCTTCTATAATGGCATAATCCAATATAATCTGCATTTAGATTTTTCCATGCCCAATATAATCCTGTTAATTCACAATAAAATGGGTTTTTTAAAGATATGTTTTCACCTTCATTATCTTTTTGATATCCTAAGTCTTTTTTACCTTCTGCTCCAACTTGTACTGGCATGTACATTTCATCTTTAGGCATTTGATATTTTTTATGTGTTGCTACAATAATTTTTATATTTTTCACTATACTGCTCCTTCTTTTTTGAATACTTTTAATATTGTTTTGGTTAATATTTTTAAATCCATAAAAATACTGCGTTTTTCTAAATATTCTTTATCTAGTTCTAATCTTTGTTGAAATGATACATCATTTCTCCCTGAAATTTGCCACAATCCTGTTAGCCCTGGTCTTAATTTTATCACATATTGATAATACTCGCCCATATCTTCTATTTCTTTTGGTAAATATGGTCTTGGACCTACTAAGCTCATTTCCCCTTTTAATACATTTATAAATTGAGGAAATTCATCAATACTTGTTTTTCTAATGAATTTTCCCACTTTTGTTACTCTTGGGTCATCTTTTAATTTCTTGTTTATTCTATATTCTTCTTTTGCTTCTGGATTTGAATCTAAATATTCTTGTAAAATCTCATCTGCACCAATTACCATTGACCTGAATTTATACATTTTAAAGTTTTTACCATTCTTTCCAATTCGATTTTGAGTATAAAATATATTTCCATTATCCCCAGTTATTACATTTGCTATAAAAACTATTAATGACAATGGAATTGTAATAATAATCCCTACTATTGCACCTACTATGTCTGCTATCCTTTTTAGTCCTCTGTAAACTTCCCCTTCTTCTATTGCTATTTTCTTTTTTTCTCGTAATGTAACTTCCTGAATATTATTTATTGTTTCTTCATCTGCATAATTAATATTCACTTTACTTCCCCCTATTTCAATTTTTTATTAATCATCGTATTTTGTCGAATTTAGCCTTACTTTTTTATCATATCATTACTATATTTTTTTTTCAACCTTTTTTATTAAATTTTTTATTACCTTAACTGGCAATTTTTACATTATTCTATATATTAAGTGATTTTTGTTAAAAATTTGCAAATAATAAAAAAATGTTGTATAATAGAAATGTTAAGCCTATCGGCTTTGCTTATCTTCTCTGTACTATTGTAGGAGAAAACCTGCATTTAGTTTTAACTATATTTTTGACATCAAAATGGAGGAAATTTACAAATGAAAAAGTTATTAGGACGTATCTCTACACAAAAAATTATTCTTACAATGCTTATGTTAGAACTTGCCAATGTGATCATTCAAACCGTGCTTACTCTTAATTCTGAAATCACTCAAAACGATGTAACAAATAAAGTTACCATTACTTTTAGTACTGGATTAATTA
>CAKOTA010000030.1 GCA_934119965.1 uncultured Bacilli bacterium | reverse complement strand
AAAGGAGACTTAGTTGGAGTAAGAGGCAGAACTGAAAGTAAAGATGGTAAAGCAATTCAAATAATTGCAGAAAAAATTGCTTCTTCTTATAAGTCAGGTGGTAAAAAATGAATGTAGTTATTTACGCTAGATATAGTTCTCATAATCAAAATGAACAATCAATTGAAGGACAATTAGAAGTATGTAGAAATTATGCTAAACAATACAACTACACTATTATTGGAGAATACATCGATCGTGCCCAAAGTGGTACAAGTGATAACAGACCTCAATTTAAAAAAATGATAGAAGATAGTAATAAAAAGACTTTTGAGGGAGTTTTAGTATATCAGTTAGATAGATTTGCTCGTAATAGATATGATAGTGCCACATATAAAGCTAAATTAAAGAAAAATGGTATTCGTGTATTTTCAGCACGTGAGAATATTAATGATGACGCAAGTGGTATTTTAATGGAAAGTGTCCTAGAAGGTATGGCTGAATACTTTTCTGCTGAACTAGGTCAAAAAGTTAAAAGAGGAATGAAAATTAATGCTGATAATTGTTATTACAATGGTGGAACTATTCCTTTAGGTTTTAAATTAGTTGAGGTCGATAGTGATATTACAGATGCATCTGGTAGAATTGTAAAAAAGAAAAAATTTGCAATTGATGAAGAAACTGCGCCTATTGTTAGAAAGATATTCGAAATGTATACAAACGGTTATTTAATGGCTGATATTATCAGATATTTAAACAATAGAAATGTAAAAACTATTACAGGTGGAGAATTTAATAAAAATAGCATTCGAAACATTTTACTTAATAAAAGATATGTGGGTATTTATACTTATAATGGTCATGATACAATTGGTGGAATACCAAGAATTATTGATGATGATACATTTAATAAAGTTCAAGAAATGATGTTTAAAAATAAAAAAGCACCCGCAAGAGCAAGAGCTAAAACTGAATATCTTCTAACAACAAAGTTATTTTGTGGGCATTGCAAGAATCTAATGACTGGGTATAGTGGAACTTCAAAAACAGGAAAATTGCATAATTACTATATGTGTAATAATGCTAGGAAAAAATTATGTGGTAAAAAAGCAGTTCAAAAAGACTATATTGAAGATTTAGTTGTTAATCAAGCAAGAGCAGTATTAACTGATGATAATATAAAGAGAATTTCCACAAAGGTTGTGGAATTAGCAAATAAGGAAAAAGATAGTGGCAATTTAAGACGTCTTAACAAACTATTGAAAGAAAATGAAACACAAAAGAAGAATTTATTTGATAGCTTAAAGATATGTAATATAGATGCTGTAAAACAATCTATTTTCGAAGAAATTAATAAAATAGAAATAGAACATCAAAGAATCATAAACGAAATAGCTATTGAAGAAAGTCAACATATTAAATTAACGGTAAATGAAGTTAAATTCTTCCTAGTTCAACTAAGAAAAGGCAATATCAATGATATTAAATATCGTAGATTATTAATAAACACCTTAATTTACCAAGTATTCTTATATGATGATAGTATAACAATAGTATTTAATACTCAAGGCAAGCCTTATGAGAAGAAAATACCTAGACCAGAGGTATTAGAGAGTTCGCTTTTGGGTAATGATGCTCTGCCAGAAAATCAATCGTTTTTAAACGATTTATATATATATGCTAGTAAGAAATCTTACTAGTATTTTTATTTTCTATTGAGACCATTATACACATAATTAATTTTTTTTGCAAACTGACTTGATTAATTTTTTCATGAGAGTTAACATCTCAAACGAGGTGATTTTAGTTGAGTAAATATGTTGATGAGAATCATGAAGTTGAATAAGGATTCTTTGTAACATTACAATTAATTGATGCTATCGACATGAAATATGGTTGTTGCTTTCCATCTGATATTGAAAAATTGTCTAGACACTTATTTAAATATGTTGAAGGTAAAGACAAAATCCCTAATGTAGATATTGAAAATACAAAACTTATACAGCAGTTTATATATAATAAGGATGATATTGATAAAATAGAAAAAAATCACAAATAGTATTATATAATGTATGTTATGTATTATGATGTTTTTGCAGTTGGTTGTTTATGAATAAATTTGAAAGATTAATTTCTGAATATTATGAAATTAAAGCTAAGGCCACAGAAGAAGCTAAGTTTGTGATTATGGTTTCAAAATTAGAATCAGATATACAAGCAAAAAATTATGAATTAGATGGTGAATTTACTTTGGAAAATGCTAAAAAAGATATAGAAAATTATCCAGAATATATAAAATCAAATTTAACTAATATAGAAAAAGCTGCTGAAGGATGGTTAACTTATGATAAAAAGTATTATGATCAATTATTTACTGAATTATCTGATGAAATAAAAAAACATTAATTAAATTTTAGTTAAAAAACAGAATTAGTCCTAACAGAGTGTTGATAAAATCAATACTCTTTTTTATGAATGATAAAATAAAAAGACAAATATTTTAAATATATACAATAAATTTGATTATTTAAATTAAAATATTATTAATTAAAATATAGAAAAATTTATTCTCTTTTGATACAATAAGGCAAGGTGTTGTATTTATGAAACAAATAATAAAAAATTTAAAACAAGTATATCAATATGGTAAAGAATATAAATCATGTTTAATAATAAATTCAATAATGTGCTTGATTGATATATGTTTGGGAGTATTAATTCCACTTATTTCTGCTAAATTTATAGTTAAATTTACTAGTTCTAAATTTAATCAAGCGATATTGATGTCATTTGTTTTATTAATAATGCAAATGATGGGAAATATATTAATGCTTGTAATAAGAAAATGTAGTCAAGTATATCGAAGAGGAACAGTTAGAAATCTTCAAAATAAATTAGGTAGAGAAATATTAAAATTAGAACAAACAGCATTAGATGGTACTTCAAGTGGAGTGTTTATTCACAGATTAACAAATGATACAGATAAAATGGCAGAATTATTTACGGTAGGAATTGGACAATTAACTGGATTACTGGCAAATATTGCTTCTTTTATTGCAATATATTTTATTGATTGGAGAATGGCTTTATATTATTTTATTGCATCTAATACATTATCGCTTTTGTATTACATTAAAAATAAAGCAGTAAGTAATAAAGAGAAAATATATAAAGAGCAATTTGATAGAGTAACAGGTTTAACTAGTGAATTAGTTAGAGGAGCAAGAGATATAAAGATGCTATATTCAAAAAATAGTTTTATGGTAGAATTAGATAATAATATAGATAAACAAACAAAGCTGAATTTTGATATGAGAAATACAGATATGTTATTTAATTTTATAATCTTTACTGCTAAATATTTATTTGAATTTATTACAATAATTTTATTAGTATTATTTATTAATAACGAGTATTTTTCAGTAGCTATAGGTGTAGTTTTATACAGTTATAAGACGAATGTATTAAATAATTTAATAACAAGAGTTTCACTATTACTTGAAGAATGTAAAGATTTTAATATTGCTTCAAATCGTGTTTTTGAAATATTAGAAAATAGAAAATATAAAAAAGAAAAATTTGGAAATAAACATTTAGATAAAGTTAAAGGAAATTTTGAGTTTAAAGATGTATGTTTTTCTTATGATAATAAAAAGAATGTATTAAATAATTTGAATTTAAAGATAAAAGCAAATAAAACATATGGAATTGTTGGAAAAAGTGGTGAAGGTAAAACAACAATATTTAATTTATTATGTAAGTTATATAATCATCAGAGTGGTTTAATAAAAATTGATGGTGAAGATATTAATACATTAGATGAAGAGTCTATAAGAGGAAATATAACAATAATAAATCAAAATCCATATATATTTAACTTAAGTATCAAAGACAATTTAAAATTAGTTAAATCTGATGTTACAGATGAGGAAATATATGAAGCATGTAATTTAGCTTGTTTAAATGAATTTATTGAAAGCCTTCCAGAAAAATATGATACTATAGTAGGAGAAGGCGGGGTAACTTTATCCGGTGGACAAAGACAAAGGCTTGCAATAGCTCGTGCTTTAGTTCAAAAAACAAAAATAATATTGTTTGATGAAGCAACAAGTGCTTTAGATAATGAAACTCAAAATAATATACAAAGTGCAATTAATAATTTAAAAGATAATTATACAATAGTAATTATAGCTCATAGATTATCAACAATTATTAATTGCGATGAAATATTCTTTATGAAAGATGGTAAAATAGAGAACAATGGAACCCATGAAGAATTATTAAAAAAATGCAAATCATATAAACAATTATACGAATATGAAATTAAATCTGAATATTAATAATTTTACGAATTTTAGTATAATTGATACTTATTTTGAAAATATAAAAATAAAAGAAGGATTTATGAAAAAAATAGGATTTAAAGATATAAAAATTATATCTCAATTATTAAAATCTAAGAATTATGATGAAATATATAAAAGATATGGAAAAAGCATGTATAAGTTGTTTGAAGGTTCAAGAATCAGCCAAGAAATAGAATATGAAAGTGGAAAAAATTTTAGTGATTTAAAACAAATAATTGATATACATCTCAACAAAGTTTTATATTTTTGTATAATGTACATAACTTATTTTATTCTATCTATGCCTAATGATATTCAAAAAGATATTAAGGCTACAGAAAGAAATGAAAACATCGGTAAAATATCAGAATATGAAAGCTATGTTGATGATTACTTAAAAAGTACTGATTTTTTAGGTTTATTAGACTTAGAAATTTTTATGAAATTGATGCAATATGAACACCAAGAAATGATTTATGATACTCCAGAACCTGAAATAATAGGATATTATAGAGTACAAATGCTTGATGGCAAAGGTGTATGTCGAAATATTGCTGACGATTTAGCATATAGATTAAATTTAATCAATCCAGAATATAATGCAAAGATGATTTGTGTTAATTCTTCATATGGCAACTGGATTAAAAATGATGATGAAATGCAAATTAATCCCAACTATCCTTTTATCGATGAAGAAAAAGATAAAGACACTTTGATTAGTAAGGGACTTGAAGAAATAAAAAAAAGAACGTTTCCTAATCATGCTGTAACTATGGTTAACATTCCTGGAGAAGATTATGCTTTAATTTTAGATCCGACTAATAGCGGAATTGGTGTTATGTATAATGGAAAAATAGATATGTTTAATAGTGATAGTGAAAATTACTATGTTACGGAATTATTTAATGCTTTTTTTATGGGTTATGATGTAGAATTTTCTATTAAATTAGAAAAGCTGAAAAGTTATTTTACAAATCATTCTTTAGATGAATTAAATGAACTATATGGATTAGATACTCAAAATGAAACAATAAAGAAACTTAATTTATTAAATTAAAAAGTAGCTAAAAAAAGATTACTTTTAAAGCAAGAAAAGTAATCTTTTTTATATGTATAAAGAATTTAAGAATTTTAATACTTCAGTATTTGGATCTAAATCATTTGGTATCGTAAATGAAATTAAATATCTTACATTATTATAATCAAACAATACTTCTCTTAATGATCTTAATTCATCATAGCTTTTTATAAGTGCTGTAGTTTTTATAGATTTAACATAATATTCAAAAATTTTTACTTGTTCACTGGCATTAGACCATCTTTCTAATTTTTCATCTGTTGAATATTTAGTTTTTAAACTGATAACAATATCACATAAAACTGAAGTTTTATCATATTGAGTTTCATTGCTATTTGAATATACTGGTGTTTCATTATAAGCATTGCTTATTTTAAAAACAGCAAACGCGATTTTATTATCATTTTTGATAGTTGTTAATTGAGCCATTTCTTTATTTTTTATCATATTATTTTTAACAAAAGTAATGCCTAATTTGTTCTCTATTTTATCTATATTATAATAATTATAGTTGTTGGTGTTGTCTGTAACAAGCAAATCAGCATCATAATTAATTTCAGCTAATGAATCTGATTTATATATTAATGTATTAAATTTTTCACCCTTTGAATTTTCTTTTTCAATCTTTTTTACTACTAAAGAATTAAAGATAAATTTTATATCATCAGCAAATATAATTCCAGTAAATAAAACTAATATAATTGCAGGTATAATATATGCAAACTTAGAATATGCTTTTCTTTCTTTGGAATTCAAAATATTTGAATATATCTTTTCTTTCTTTTCATTTTCAATAATTAAGCTATTAAATAATTTCTTATAATTTTTATTATTCTTTTTCATTTCATATCTCCATTTCTATTTTTAAAAATTCTCTTCCTCTTTTTAGACGTTGTTTTATACAATTCTCAAATTTTCTTAATATTGTTGAGATGTCTTTAATTGAATAACCTTCGAAATAAAATAAAAATAAAGGTAATCGATATTTATAATCTAATTTATTCAATAATTCATATAATTCATAATTTTCGTTGCTATCCATCTGCGTATTAGTGAAATCAAATTCATTGTAATTAGTAATATTTTTCTTCCAAAAGCTTCTAAAAAAATTAGTACATTCATTACTAGCTACAGTAAATAGCCATCTTTTAACATGTTCTTCATTTTTAAGTTTTGAAATGTTGTTGTATAATTTTAAGAAAGTTTTTTGAATAATATCTTCTGTATCATACTTATTTAATGTATAACTATAAATATACTTATATATTTCATCATAATATTTATGATATAAATAATCAAAACTTAGATTCATTATAAATACAACTGAAATACTTAAAAAGTTACAAAATATTAAAAAATATATAAATTATATATTAAATTTAAATAGAATAATTCTAAAGTAAAAAAATTATGTTACAAATTTTTAGTATTTCATAATTGAATTTGCTTATTATCTAATGCATATTTTCACTATATTTTGAGTGATTATCTTAAAAGTTTATTGTTTTGATTGTATTATATCATTTTTTTTGCTCTTATTTTACAAAATAGTTATCACGTTTAATAGTGATTTTATGTTATTATATATATGAATAAGGCAGTTTTTTTAAAATGAGGATGTTTTTTATGAAAAGAAAAATATTAAATAACAAACTTTTTATTTTTTTATTAATTATTTTTATCTTGGTTGGTATTATGAGTATTATTCCATTGACGAAATATGATAAAGATCAAAAAAATTTAATTAAAGAGCATATAAAACTTATTGATGATTGTAAGAACCTAGATGAAATAAATAGTACCTATAACCAAATATTATTTTGTAAAGACATACTAAAAAATGATTTTTCTGAGTATGCTATAAATACTAAAGATGCTTATGATAATTATATCGTTGATTTTTTAAGGACATACTTTAATGAATTTATCTCAATACTTATAATAGTTATAGGAAGCACTTACTACATTACTAAGTATTTAAAAAATCGTATAATTCTAAACGATATAACAAGGCAAAAATATACAACTATTATAAAAAAATTATTTTTTTCCTCTTGGAGATATTCTTTATTACTACCTATAATGATGGCGATAATATTTTTTATAATTTGTTTATTCGTAAAGAGTCAAAATATTTCTAATATAATTATAGATCAAAAGACTATTTTATATTTTGGTGCTTTATGTTTTCAAGCTTTTATATTATCTTTAATTTACACCAATATTTCCTTGCTAATTTCAAGGAAAGAGCATAATTTTTTATTAGCAATTGTTAAATCTTATATTTTATTAATTGTTATAGAACTATTTTTTGAAAGTGTTTTAATAAAGGTTATCGCTAAATTTTTTAAAAGTGACAATGGTTATTATTTTAATATTATAAATATATATAATTTTCTTAATACGGATAACATTTTTATATCCTTATTTATTCAATTATTTGTGTTAATACTTTCCTTTATAGTATTATTGCTTTTCTATAAAAATAAAGAAAAGTTAATAATCGATTGTGAAAATGAAAATTAGTAAAGAGGTGTAATATGAAAATAGAACTAAAAAATGTCAGTAAATCATTTAAAAATATCAATGTTTTAGATAATATTTCTGTAACATTTGAGTCCGGTAATATATATGGCTTTTATGGTCGTAATGGTTCAGGTAAAAGTGTATTACAAAAAATTATATGTGGTTATTATACTCCTTCTAACGGAGAAATATTAGTAAATGGAATAAATATTAACAAAGTTAAAGATTATCCGGTGAATTTAAAAGCACTAATAGAAAAGCCTGCTTTTTTTCCAGATATGACAGGTTTTGAAAATTTGAAACTTTTAGCTATGATTAATAAAAAAATCGATGATAAAAAAATTATTGATATTCTTGAATTGGTTAATCTAAAAAATGAAATGAATAAAAAGTATTCAAAATATTCTCTAGGCATGAAACAAAAACTAGGTGTTGCTCAAGCTATTATGGAAAATCCTGATATTATAATTTTAGATGAGCCTTTTAATGGAATTGACCAAGCAACAGTAAATAAACTTATTGATTATTTAATTGAAAAGAAAAATGAAGGAAAACTTATAATTATTAGTACTCATATAAAAGATGACTTAATAAAGTTAACTAATCAAATTTATTTTTTTGATAATGGATCAATTAAACTAATTAACGGAGAAAGTAAACATGAATTATGAATTGAAGTATGCTGAAAAAGCAATTTTAAAATCCATAGCCGTATTAATACTTTATCTTATATTTCTAATTATTAATATGTATTTCTTTTCTATAAAATTACATGATGAAAATGAAGTTCATAATATAATTCTTAATTATATTTGTTATCCTATGTTTAATGAGTATAATTTTTCTGAAAGTCTTTTGTACTTATTTAACAATTTGTATTTTGTATTACTATTCACCATATATTATGTTTACGAATATTTACAAATGCATGATAATATATCATCAAGATATAAATCAAAAAAATGGATTAGAGATAAATATATAATTGGAATTTTGCTTGTTGTCATAATTAGTTTGATTCAATATAGCTGCATATTTTTTATCTTTAAAAGTTCAATGCCCAAATCATTAAATTATTACTTTTATCCAATCATATTCAAGATATTTATTATGAGTTCGCTTTATACTTTATTTAATTTGTTCAATACCAATAAAGTTATATTTTGTTTAAATGTTATCGTAATTATTGTGATGCTATTATATTTTAACATTTATGTTTATTTAATTTTAATTGTCTTTTCTTTCGTATTAAATTATAATTTGTTTGATTTAAAACTTTTTAGATATATCTTATAAACAATAAAAAAAGAGAACTTTTATTGATGAAGTTCTCTTTTTAATTTAAATAATGGTATTTTAAAACGTATATCAATTGCTGTGATAATTAAGATAATACATCCAATTATAGTTATAATTAGTCTACTTTTATAAATTCCGATCTTAATTAGCAAAATAGAAAGCATTAAATTTATAAATTTTATAATCATGCCATTAACAATGTATTTTTCATTTTTTATTGTTTTTATTTCATAAAGATAAATTCCATCTTTAGAAGTATAATCATATACATTAAATATCAGAAATAAACCTCCATTAATTAACCAAATAACATTTTTACCTATAAAACTTAATATTATTATACATAAAGAAATAACTGTATCTCGTATTATTAAAAATTTACTTCTAGTCATAAAATCCACCTATCTATTTACATTATATTACTTATAAAATCTAATTACTAGTTAGTTAATTTTAAGATTAAGTCAGTATTTTACATTTGATTTTACAAATAAGTTTATATGATATTTATAAATGTTATAATTATGATAAGGATGTGGTATAGTGAATTTGTTTTTAAAATTTATTTTTATATTTTATATAGGTAGTACAACTGGATGGGTT
>CAKOTA010000029.1 GCA_934119965.1 uncultured Bacilli bacterium | reverse complement strand
TTTCATGAGTAACAACAACAAAAATTTTTGAAAAATTCCAAAAATTTCAAAAAATTAAAAGTTACTTTTGGGGAGGGTCTTTTTTTGTCTTTTTTTAATTACATAATATTGGTAATATGTATTAATGATAATAAATATTTTCTTTTAAATGCTCTATTCTTAACTTAGATTGAGTATTTTTTTATTGCCTTAGATAGGTTGTGTAATCTTTCAATGTAAACTCTTACACTGTGTAATTTTAGTGTAATTCTTATTTTAAAAGTATACACTGTGCTTAAACACATAAATATGTGATTTAATAAGTATCAGTGTAATAGTGTAAACTTTTTTTAATAGATTCTATTTGGGAGATTATTTTTTTATTTTTTCTAAAAAGAAAAATAAAAATTTAAAAATAATATTTTCGTGGGATTTTAGTGTAATTCTTCTACACTATTACACTAATTGAATATATTTTCCTAAATTCATCTCAGAAAATCCCATAAAATAGTAATTAATAACTTAGCTCTCAAAAGGAAAATCACGTATCTATGTTATTTTTTTGAAAATATTATAAGTGTAATCTTTTCAAAGTTTAGTGTAAACCTTTAAATCGTGGCAAATTCCTCTGACTGTAAGAAAAGTTTACACTATTACACTACTGTCAATCAAACCACATAAATACGTAAATTATAAGTCTATGTAATAATGCAAACTATTATATTTATATTATTATATGCTTCAAATCCAATATTATTCAATGAAAAAAATATTTTGAGAATTTCTAGTATTTGTGGATAAATAAGGCGCTTATAATAGTCTTTTATAATTTATATGGATAATTTTATCCACATGATATAATAATCATGTGGATATTAATTTATTAGTATAATAATTTTATTTTTTTAATAATAAATATATAATAACCATTATAATTAAGACGACAAATAGATATTTTAAAATAATGAAACATATTAGTGCTGTAAATGGACCATCTATATCAAAATTGGGATCATGTCCATGAATAAAAAAAAGTGCATATATTCCGATTATAAAAACTATTAAACACAATATTAATGTAATAAGTATTATTTTTTTCATAATTATTTCACCTCCTTACTTAATAAGTAGTAAGTTTCGGTAAAATGTGGAGTGCTTATTCCACCAATATATGCTAAGCATATTGCACCTTCTAATGGTTTATATTTATTTGATATAGAAAGCACATTGAATATACTAGTCGCTGATACTGTGAAAGTAGATGTGTTTATACTCATTAATGATGCTAGACATTGCATAAAATATTCTGGTGATTGACACATAGTATTGGCTCCAATATACTCCTCATATTGACAGTATTGAGAAGCAGTAGGTGCTTTTTGTGAAAGAACATATTTTAAATTATTAACAAAATTGTAAGATTGTGTTATAACAGTTATACTATTATCTGTTCCATCACCATGACAATTGCAAGTGTACATGTAACAATCGTTTCTATTTCCATCCAAAGGAATAATATTTGTCATTTTATTAACTGCATAAATAGCAGAATTATAATTAGATTTATATTTTAAGCCAGTTAAATTATTCCATATATCTATACAATTATCATTGATGCTACTTTCTTTAATTATTCCATATCTATTAAATCCCCATTGATTCATAGGCAACATTGGAACAAAATCTTCCTTATTAATGATATTGAAAATAAAATTGTACTTTGAAGAGTTATAATCATCTTTTGTAGTAGTGTTAGGTGAAGCAAATGTATAAACAAATGCTTCTTTATTACTATCATACAAATAGGCTCCTAATATGTTAGCAATAGCAGCTCCTCTAGAATGTCCAGTAACCCAGTAAGTTACATTTTTTTTATTAGAAACATAAATTTCTAACTCTTTTAAAATTCTATTTGCTGCAACATCAAATCCTTTGTGATTTTCTTCAGTTTTCCAATCATTAAATGAATTTAGCTCAATAGAATTATTAGTTAATAGGTAATTTAGGTGATTATCAAAATATTCTATAGATTGTGTGTTTTTCCATTGATTATAAGCAAATAATTCTTCAGTACTACCTATATCAAAGTTACTAGACCATTCTTTGATAGTTCCATTAGTACCTCTAATAAATACTGCAACTATAGTTTTGGTTTCTCCATTGTATGTTACTTCTCTACTACCAAAACACACTTCTGAAATATCACTATCTTCATAGTTTAAAATGTTCATATTATCATAATTGGATGCATCATCATTTGAAGAACCTAAATAATAATATTTAACATCATTAAAACCATAAAACTCCATTATTTCCTTTAAATTGTCTTTTGCATCTGAATTAAACCAATAATTGTCTATAAAATCCTCATCATCCACATATAAACCTTTAGTATGATATGCTAATGAAGAATATATTGATGATAATGTACATAATTGTTGATTATATTTTTCGCTTGCAGGAACAAATGCTAATGAATTAGTTTCATTGAAGAAGACTCTATAATCAACATTATAATAAACATTCGCACTATAGTCAAAATTACCATCTATTTTGAAAGTGTTTAATGTTCCATTGAAACTATTATCTTTAGGTAAATCATCAATATTATCATTTCTACCATCATAGTCTGTATCAGTGAGTATAGGATTGGAGTTATAATCATACATTTCTATAGTGGCTGATGATAATTTTTCAATTGGGATGCCTAATTTTTCAAGATACATTCTTGCTAATAAACTTAAATTGTAAGTTTTTAATTCACCTAGTTCTGTATAGTCTGTAACACCATCTTTATCGGTGTCTACACCATTACTATAAGAAACTTCATCATCAAGTTTTATGTATTGATAATCATTTAGGATTACCCAACTACCATCATTAGTTTTTTCTTTTACTTTTTCTGAAATTTTAAAAAGTTCTTTGTCAAAATCTTCAGAAATATTTGCAACAATTCCATCAGTTGAGTTATAAATACTCTTATAAACATCATAATAAGATAAGTTTGTTATAACTGAGGTACATATATTACTAGATGATAATCTTTCTTTCATATCATTTATTGAAGAAATACCATATTTATTATTGATTTTATAACTATTATCAGTTATTAAAATAATAAACTTGTTAGAACCAGTTCTAAAAGGAAATCTTCTAGCCATTTCTAAACCTTCAATAGATGTTTCTTCAAGATCCCCACCATTTCTAATTGGGATTTGATTTATTTGATTTTTATAATTTTCAATATCATTATCATAAAACCAAAAACTATTCTTGTTTTTTATAGCATAAGTTTCCTCATTATTTGTATTATCACTAAATACAACAAGTCCAAAACGGCAATTAACACCACTACTATTTAAATTATCAACAAAAGTGTTAATATTAGACTTTACATTTGAAATTGTATCATTCATTGAACTACTATTATCAATCACAAATACTATGTCAGCTTGACCATTTACATTTTTACCAGATATTGAAATGTTAATATTATCATTAGTACCATCATTTGTAACTGTATAAAATCTTAATGGCATAATATTAGAACTACCAATGGTTAATTCTTCAGTTTGGTTAAGTTCTTCTACTTCTTTGTTTTGTAAAAGATTTTGAGATGTTATATCAAATCCTTCAAAAAATCTACATATATCAATAACGATATATGTACCACCATTAGTAATATTAGCACATATATTATTATTTTCACTGTCTATAATAGTATCAAAAGGAATAATGTCTCCATCATCATATTTACATATTACAAGATTTTCCAAATCTTTTTCATTATAATATGATATTAATGAACTGTAATTATATTTTAAAATCATATTACAATCTTCAGTACAAGAAGAATTAATATAAACAGCTTTACCAATTATAGCACTATTTTCATTAAAGGCATCAATATGATTGTATTTCAAACTGATTTTATCGTCTATAACACCTGAAACATTAGCACTCAATGATGGAATCAATAAATTATTACCATCCAATAATTCACTATCTATTTGATTTTCACTTAATTCTTGAGTGATAATTCTTGTAGCATCTTCTGTAACTCCATCAGTTATAATATTAGTTGGTGATAAGTTTAATTTTACTTCATCTCCATCACTTAAAGTATCATTATCTGTATCATATAATATCGGGTTAGTGTAATATTTAAAGATTTCATCATAATCACTTAATCCATCATTATCAGTATCAGCACATATCATGCTTGTGCCATATTCTAATTCTTGCAAATTGGTTAATCCATCTTCATCAGCATCCTCATTACCATCATGAACACCATTATTATCAGTATCTTTAGACAATGGGTCTGTTCCTAGTATAAATATTTCCTCATAGTCGCTTAATCCATCTTTATCAGTGTCGGCTTTATTTTTATTTGTTCCAAAATACTCTTCTAAGTAATCTGGTAATCCATCATCATCTGTATCTACTGTTTCATCAACATCATTTGGGTCAAGGTGTAAAAGAATACGTTTCATTATAATTAAATCTTTATCGTCTGCTATTCCATCGTCATTCATATCAGCTAAGAATAATTGGAGGTCGGTTAATACTTTACTAGTATTGTCATTTTCATATTTAGTAAGACTATTAACGTTAAAGTTCACGGTATTGGCATTTATGATTATATTCTTAGCGATTACACAACCATTAATATTAACATTATTGGCATTAATAGTAACTGTACCATTAGGGGCATATATCATGCCTGTAAAAGAGAATGTACTATCATTTGATATGGTAATATTTTGTTTAGAATATATAATTGCATTGTTAGAATTATGAACTTCACCATTGATAGTTATATCTCCCTCAGCCTTTATAGAGGCGTTTAAATTCATAGAATTAGGAGTATTAAAAGTTATATCATTAGCAAATGACCTATCATCGTTGATATTTAAATTTTGTTCTGTTATCTCTGTCACTTCTTCAACTTGTATATCATTAGAAAAATATAAGCTATTAACATCTTCATCGGTTAGTAAAATATCTTCATTTAAGTCAAAATAAGTCATATTAGAACGATAATTCAAATAAAATTCATTGGTATTGCTACCCTCTAAAGTAATAGAGCTATTCTCAGTATCAGCTATGGATACATTTTCATTATTAACATTAATATTAAAAATATCATTACCACTTTTACCATTGCTAGTAGATAACTTACCATTAATATTTCCACTATCAAAACCTAAATATATACTATTATCGGCAAACAAATCACCATTTATAGTTAAATTATTAGCATAAGTATTATTTTTTCCACTAATGGATACATTTCCACCTGTTTCACCTTGTTCATAAGCTCCAGTTTGAATGATATTATATTATATTCAAATAAAAGTCTTTGTTTTAGTATTAATAGGTCATTACTTCTTAACTGACCATCTAAATTTATATCACCATTAACATATGTATCCAATGATACACTAGCTTGTCTATTTTCAGTAATTGGATTGAAAGTCAACTCATAAGATTGATATACACCATCTAACTTATATTTTCCTCTCAAACTGGAATAGTTATCTAAATTTTTTATTATGGATATAACAGAATCATCATTAATGGCTTCAGTACCTTTAGCGTCTATAAAAGTTACTTGATAATCAGTCATATTAGGTACATAAAATACTTTATTACCATTACTATTAAGTGATAAATCATTATAGTTGTATAATTTACTATAATTATCACTTCCATTAACCTGAATTTTTAAATCTACTTGTGTGCCTAACTCATTTAGAGTTATTTCCACCAAATTATTACCATCATTTGCACTACTTTCCCCGATTGCTGTAACTATGGTATTTAATCCTAAAGTTTGGATACCTAATACTAAAGCACTTAATCCAGAAATTATTTTCTTAATATGCACAATATTACCCTCTTTCTAAAAAATTTATTATTAGGAAATAAATGGTTTGAACCATTTATTGTTATTATACTATTATTTTTATTTATTGTCAAGAGTAAAAGAATAATATTGTAAATATTTATACTATAAATTCAACATAACATTTAATAATAAATATAAACAAAAATTGCGTGACCAAGAAAAAAAATAATGTTCTCATAGATAGGATAAGTTATCCTATCTATTTTTTTTGTTCACATCATTGAGTGGATTAGTTGTTATTCCAAGTTTCTTCTTTACTTCTACAACAGAAAGCGTTAAAGGAATATTAAGAGCATTTCTCAACATTCTATTTTCATTTAAGAGATTTTGATTATATTGCTTTAAATGTTGCATTTCATCATTAAATTGATGAAATGCTTTGTCATATTCTTCATTATGGATATTTTTAACCATTTGCAAATGTTCTTGCTCTTTCTTTTTTCTATAATTTTCATCTTTTTGTTTGTTTAAATCGGTGAATTCTTCCCAACTCATTTTACTCAATTCAGAATGTTTGTTTGCTACATCAATAGTATTTTCTAATTTTTGCATAAGGATAAATTCTTGCCCTTGATACTCTCCAATGCCCTTGACAGTAATTCCACCTCCAAATTTCCCTAGTTTTAAGTTCGACTTAATAGTGAAATTATTCAATTCGTCTGTAGAAGTCAAAATTTTTTCTTTTTCTGCTTGTAATTCATCTATTTGCTTAGATAGTTGAGAGTTCAACACTTGCGATTGATTAATAACCTCTTGAATGGTTTCCAATTGTTTTTGTTTAACTTGAATTTCTTCATTACACTTTTCCAAGAGTTCCTGTTGTGATAAAACATTATTTTGTACACTAGAAAGCTTTTGAATATTCTCTTCAATAATGCTTTGTTGTTGAATTTGTTGTTCAATTAAACTATCTAAAGTCATTTTGACCAACTCAGCTTTGGATTTGTTTCCACCCAAACTAGCAGTAACACCATTGGTTATGCCTATATCACGCCTAAAAACTCTACTCATATGATTATTTAAATCGGTATGAAAGGTTTGTAATTCCTTTCTATTGATGCGTAATTTGGCAGATACGGTATATCTGTTATTTTTCTTATCATATGCAATCGGAATGAATCCAAAGTGCATATGAGGAGTGGTTTCATCTAAGTGTACACTTGCAGTAATGACAGAGTTTTCACCATAACGATTTGATAAAAAATTATAACACTCTTTGAAAAATTTTTCTTGTTCCTCTGGTGTAATGCTTTCAGGCTTAGTAATGACCCAAGAAGACATTACATTCAAATCCTTGCGATTATTCAAGCGAATATTATCACGTTCACAAATATACTTGATATGCTCTAGCACTGTACCATGACGTTTGGGTGCAAGATTATAGTTAAGGTGAGTACGTTCTGGAACAATACTTTCATTTTTTCGTGAATGAACTCCATCGTTTTGAGTTCGTTCATCATGTCGGACGATTCCACCAACTGCACCTCTTGAAAAATTTTCGATATGTGCCATAATAACACCCTTTCATATTTTTAGTTTAATTTAAGAAAACAATCTTTAATAACCTTATTATAACATAAAATGTGCAGAAAATCAAGAAAAGGTATAGCAAGTTATACTTTTTTCAAAAAGTTAACTTGTGAGGGGGCAAAGCCCCCCTCAACCCCCAAATAAAATGGCTTTGCCATTTTATTTTTTTTTCAAAAAAAAGTAGCTCTCATTTTTAAGAACTACTTGAAATTTTTTTTCATTATGTTATAATATAAATGTCGGGTATTACTGCTCACTACTGCTTAGTTTCGGTCTGCAAACCTACACCAAGCACTAAAACGAAGTTACACAGACTAACTCGAAATAGCTGTAATGTTCTCTACAATAATACCCTTTGCTATATAAGTATAGCATAGTTGGAGATTAATTGCAAGAGCATAAATAAAAAAATTTTTCTTTGCTTAATAGCAAGACAAAATAAGAGTTATTGAAAGTTGTGGTTTCTTAGTTTTATTTAATCCACAACTTTTTTTGTTGGATAAAAAAATTGAAAGGAGTTAAATTTAATGAATACTCAATTTGAAGATTTTAAAAGGAATCAAGAGTATACTAAAAATCACTTAAAGGGTTGCTTAAAAGAGTATATTGAAAGAGTTACTAGTAAATCCAAGAGTAAAAATCAATATGTATGTCCAAAATGCTCATCTGGATTGCACAAAGATGGTGCATTCACATACTATCCTGAAAGCGAAACTTTTCACTGTTTTGCGTGTGGTTTCCATGGTGATATATTCACCTTATACGCTCAAATTAACAACCTTGATGTTATAAGGGAGTTTAAACAAGTATTGGAGGGACTTTGCCAAGAGTTTAACATCAATGTTCCAACTTATGAAAGTCCACCAAAACTTAAACAAATTGAAAAGAAAAAAGAAAAGGAGGTCGATAATTTGGAAGAAATTCAAGTTATCAAGCAAGATATTGCTGACGCTAAAAATAATGAGAACCGATTTACTTATCTATTAAGTCGTGGAATAAGTCAAGAAGTTCAAGAACGCTTTGGAATAGGTTATCTACCTGCATGGTGTACAGTCGATACTCGAATAAAGAGTAATTTCGATTACAGCCGTATTCCAGACTTTAAGAAAACTGCAAGGTGTATTATTCCAACATCGGATACTTCATACATTGCAAGGGATATTCGCCCAGATTCTCTAGTGCCACAGGAATCTAAAGCCTACACTAAAATGAAAATGGGTAGTATTCACGTTCTTAACCTTGAATCTTTAAAAAATAGTGACCCTGTATTCATCTGTGAAGGTGAAATAGATGCTTTTTCAGGCATACAACAAGGTTTTGAAAGTATTGCATTAGGTTCAACTACTATGGTTAAAAAGTTTTGTGAAACTCTTTACTATGAAACTGTAGGAAATGGTAGTAAGTATGACCGTCCTGTGCTTATTTGGGCAATGGATAGTGATAACAGTGGGCAATCTGCTATGAATGAGGCAGTTAATCTATGCAAAAAATATAATATTCCATGTATTAAAATTTCCAAGAATTTCTATCAAAGTAAATACAAGGATTTTAACCAATTCTTACAATTTGAACCTGATTTATTCAAAGAACAACTAGAAAAGGAATATCAACGTGCAAAAGGTTTTAACTATGATAAGATTTCAAATCGTACTAAAACCGAAGAAATACCAACAGATATTCCTGAATACATCAAAGCTAGTTACAGTCAAAAAACTGGAGAAGTTACTTATACAGTACATTGTGCAAAATTGGCTCGATACATTCGTGATAACGCATATTATAAGTTCGTTAAGCAAAATATCGATGGTACTACCATTCGTTATTGGTACAATGAAAAATTAGGTATCTACGAACAAGTTATTGATGAAGAGATTAAAGGTAGAATTAAGGCTTATATTGAAGATTTTGATTATACTATTGTGCGTAAGCGTGATATTGATGAAGTTTTCTATTTATTAGTCAATGATTTGGGAGCAATTACTAAAGAAAAGTTCAATGAAAACCAAAATATCATTAACTTTGAAAATGGAACACTCCACTTAGATACTATGAAATTAGAAGAACATACTCCTAGCGATTTATGTACTATCCAAATAAAGAGTAAATACAACGCTCAGGCTATTGAAACTCCTAACTTTGATAAGTTTATGAATACTCTATCAAATGGTAATAAGGATATTCAAAAATTGCTTATGGAAGTAATGGGAGCAACAATATCCAACACATATGGATATCGTTTTAAGAAAGCCCTGTTTATGTTAGGTAAATCCAACACAGGTAAATCAACACTTCGTAGGTTTATAACCTCGTTGCTTGGTGAAGAAAATACTTGTGCTTGTAGCATTCAAGCTATTGAAGAACGTTTTGGTGGCTCGAAGATATTCAATAAACGTTTAATAGGTGCTGCCGATATGGGAAGTACTACAATGAGTACTTTGGATATGTTTAAAAGTCTTAGTGGTGGTGATTCCGTTGAGGTAGAATTTAAAGGCAAAGGAAGTTTCTCAGAAACATTTAAGGGTTTAATGTGGTTCACAATGAACAAACTGCCTAAAATTAATAGCAACTATGCTGAAGACTTCTATAATCGTGTGCTGATTGTTAAGTGTAATAACGTTATTAGCCATGAAGACGAAGACCCACTTCTTGATGAAAAATTACTTGCCGAAAGCGAAGGTATTATTAATAAGTGTCTTCAAGCACTAAAAAATGCTATTGACAGGGGTTACAAGTTCACAGAACCTACTGAATGCTTTGAGGAACGTAAACAATACTCTTTGGAAAATAATCCAGTACAAATATTCTATAATGAATGTTGTGTTGACCGTCCTCAAGGTGAAACTATCAAAGACGAATGTTCCACTAAAAAAATGTATGACGTATTTAGGTTATTCTGCAAACAAAATGGATATTATTGTATATCCAATATAGAATTTAGAAAGAAAATGGCTCATATATTAGATGCAAACGTTGAAGATATAATTAAACGTACATCTCAAAATACATATTATACATTTACATTAAGTAATTCTGCTAAGCTAGAATATAATCGTGCTTATGGATATGACAATACTAATAAGAATGAAATTATTTTAATCTAAATTCTGGTAAATCAAATATTTATATACTTTCATGAGTAACAACAACAAAAATTTTTGAAAAATTCCAAAAATTTCAAAAAATTAAAAGTTACTTTTGGGGAGGG
>CAKOTA010000028.1 GCA_934119965.1 uncultured Bacilli bacterium | reverse complement strand
TGTAATATTTTTATTAACATTAGCTCCAATTATATTTGATTCTACTGAATATATAATATTTATAATTTCCTTTAAACTTGCTTCATTTGTTGTATCTAATGTCATATCTTCTATTCTTCCAATTATTGAATTTATATTATTAGTAGTGTTATTTACTTTTGATAATAGTGTTTCATTTGATACTAAGAAATTATTATATTTTTCAATTATTTCTTGTTTTAATTCTGTATATTCAAATTCTTTTTCTAATTCTTCATAATATGTTTTTATTTCATTATAGTCGTTTGAGTTTAATATTTCAGGATTTGATATTTGTTCTACTTGTGCATCTGTTAATAGTTTGAATGTTGAATTTTGGTCTTGATTATATTCTTTTAAAATTGATCTATCTTGATAATTACCTTTATTATTTATTAAAATTGTATCTTTCGATAAATACATTTCATTATTATTAATTTTTACATTATGTTTTAGATTATAGTCATTCTTTTCATTTGATGAATAAAATCTTATTCTTCTTGAATTATAATATTTATTATTAAATACAGAAAAAATAGTTTTATTCTTTGGTAATGACCATGTTACTAGCTCTGCTGCTTGTTCTTTATCTTTTCTAACTTTATATCCCCAACCCATTCCTTGATTGACTGATATATTATTTTTAACTATACATTCATCAATTCCTATACTAATTACATTATCTCCCTGTTGATTATTTCTACAAAAGATTTCAACAGAATATGTACAACCTATGAATATATTATTTTGAATTATAATATTTTTAAATCCACGTTCTACAGAGCTTCCTTGAAATGTAGCTCCTGCATCATATACATTTCTAATTATACAATTCTCTATTAAAGCATTTTCAGCTTGATTCCAAAATTCAATTCCATTTCCATATCTTGTAAATGTATCTGCATATTGTACTGCTCCCCCTATATTTTGAACTATACAATCGTGTATATACACATTTTCTATATTACTAGATTTTTTTACAATTCCATGCACTCCAGAGCATTGAATATTTAAGCCTGTAACTATTGTATTTGATGATAAATTAACTAAATTATTATGAGAAGCAAATTTTATCTTTCCCATTTTTTCGCTTGGGTTTACATCAGATTTTATATATAAATAATTATCCTCACAATAAAAGTCATTTTCATTTTCTAATAATTCCTTTTTACTTTTTCTATCACCATATATATTGCCTTTTTCATCCATAATAAATCCTATATTATATGGTTCCCAATATTTTTTACCAATTCCATCAAAATTAGAATAATCTGATAAATCTATCTTATATATTCCTTTTTCATCTATTTCCCATGCATCTTTATTTTTCAAAATATTAGCTCCACTTATTATAGGCATTTCATTGCTATCTCCATATGTTCCTATATAAAACATCTGACTTTCTGTTGCTTCAACTTCAAAATTTATTGTCCCATAAAATATATCACCATTTTTAAAAAGTACTCTCTCATTTCCATAATATACTTTCTTATTTGCTTCTTTTAACGACATTGGACTATTTATATCAGTTCCATCTTTTGAAGTACCATCTGCAGATACATAATAAGTTTTTACTTCACCATTGTTATTTTCTTCTGTTAGGGACATTTTCTCATCAATTTCTTTTAAATATAGTATTTTTTTATCATAATTTTTTCTATAATTCGCTTCTTTTATAATAAAAAATAAAGTAATCAACAATATGATTATAAATATCAAAAAACGCAAGAATTTTATTTTGTCTTTTCTCTTTTTTACATATATATAACTCATATTATTAATCACCTCTTATCTTTTCCTTAGTTTCCTTACAATTGGATAAATAAATTTGTCTTTCAGCGAATTATATTCTTGTGTTTTATAAAATACAATCAAATTTATAGTATTAGGAACTATTACAACTATTATAATTTGCATTATAAATTTCATAATTCCATCTATTCTTATATAACTATTAATAAATAAACACATAAACAACTCTATTGCAAAAACAACTGCATATATTATATATTTTTTTAAGTATTCTTTAAATGATGTTTTAAATGAATATTTATGTATTAAATATGGATCTATCCATGAATATGATACTAATTGAGCAATTGTTGTCCCAATAAATATTCCAACAACGCCAAAATACTTACATAAAATTATTGAAATTACAATATTAGCAATTGCACCAATATATGGTGTTATTTTTCCTTTTTCAAATAATCCTAATGTTGTTCGAAAAATATATCCTGGATTTCTCAGTCCTTCAACCCAAAAACTTATTGCTAATGAAATTGAAACTCCTATATTTAAAACATATTCATTTCCGAGCCACAAAGCTATAAATGGATTTAATAAAATTATAAATGCAATCGCACAAAAAGAATAAATTAAATAATTTATAAATGTTAATTGATAAAATATATCTTTTTTTTGTTCATTACTTGCAACTGCATTTAAATTTCCAACACTTGCTGTTACTCCATTAAGAGCTGTTTCTACAACACTTTTTACCGATTGTATAATTAATGTATAGTTTGAACATAAACCAACCGTTTCGACATTCACTAATGAAGAAATCAATATATTGTCTGTTCCATTCATTATTACTGTTCCAAATTTATATACTACCAATGACTTCACATTAGATAATATCCCTTTTTTTTCTTTTTTGTCAAGTGCTTTTACATTTTTTTCTTTTATAAAAGTAAACATCTTATCAGCTTTTTTTGCTAATACTATGTTTTCTAATAATGTTCCTAAAATTTGAATAATTAAATATACTATATAATTTCTTGTTATTATTAAAAAAATTATTTCCAAAATACTTTTTATTAAATAAAATATACTATCTATATTATTAATTATACTTTGTTTTTGATATGCTGAAATAATAGATTTTTTATAAGTAAAAAAATAAGATGATGCCGTATTAAACAAGAATAATATATATATACAATTAATATTTTCTTTTATTTTTGGAGTTTCTTTTATTATAACTCCCATAAATGGAATTACTAAAATTCCCAAAAAGAATACTATACAACCAATTATTATATAACATTTCTTATATAACTTCATTAAACTTTTTAATTTTTCATTATCATGTATTGCAATTGGCTTATACATATTAAAAATTATTGCAGTTCCAATTCCTAACTCTGTAAATGACAAAATCGTTAATATATTAGTAAATAACCCATTTATTCCTAAGTATTCAGAATTCAACATTTTTATAAAAACTGTTCTCACAATAAAAGCCATTAATTTGTTTATAATCTGTACTATAGCACCTGTTTTTACATTCTTTATTGTATTTTTTGTTCTTGATTCCTCAATCATTTTATAGTTCAAAACTTTTTAGAGTTCTTTTTACTCCTTTCTCTAAATTTACAATAGGCTTCCATCCTAATTTTTCTAGTTTTTCAGTCTTTAATTTTACTCTTTTAAACTTAACATACTTTCTATCATCATTTTCTATTTCGAATTTTACATCAATGTTTTTATTAGAAATTTCTTTTACTTTATAAGCTAAATCTCTTACAGATATTTCTTCTGTCTCATTAGAAATATTATATATTTGATTATCTAATGAGCTAACTGTTATTAGAAATAATGCTGTAATTGTATCGACAATATAACAAAATGATCTAATTGCTTGTCCATCACTTTTCAAAACTATATTTCTATTTTTAATAGCATCTTCTAATACATCTGACATAATTCTTCCATCTGAATTAATACTCATACCAGGTCCATAAGTATGTGCTATTCTAGCAATTTTATATTTTATATTATACTGATATGCATAACTAATAATTAAGTTTTCTGCCATTCGTTTGCTTTCTGGATAACAAGCTCTTAATTCATCACATTTTAATGCTCCATAGTCTTCTTCTTCTATCTCTTTAATATTTTCATCTACTTTTCCATAAATCTCTCTCGTAGAAGTAAATAAAATTTCAGCATTATTATCTTTTGCTACATTTAATACATTAAATGTACCAATAACATTAGCTTTTATTATATCAACGGGTTTGTCTATAATTGTTTTTGGATTTGAAGAACTTGCCATATGAATAATATAATCAATCTTTTCCTTATATTCTATTTTATCACATACATCTTGCTCCAATATAAGTATATCATTTCTTTTTCCTATATTCTTCAATGTTTTTTCTTTATTCCTAACTAATAATATGATTTTTATATTTAATTTTTTGGTGTCATTCAAATACATTAATGTATAAGTATAATATGATGCTATCAATCCATTTGCCCCAGTTATTAAAATTGTTTTATTCCTTAATTTTTCAAAGTCTATTTTTTGAGATATTATCATCTCTAAATCTTCTTTTACAATATAATTATCATACATATTTCTTTTCTCCTTAAATTTAGATATTTTTAAGTACTTTCCTCATATAGATTGACTCTCCTAATGCAATATCTTTAGGTGTAGTTATTTTTATATTATCATAATCTGTCATAACTACAGAAAGTGGCATATTATATTTCTTCATTAATGTTGCTGAATCTATAGATTCAAAAATACCATCATTTTGTGCTCTTAAATGAATATTATAAATATCTTTCAACACAAATGTTTGAGGAGCTTTAGCTATTAGTGACTTACTTCTATCTGGTATCTCTATTACTGTTTTATTTTCATCTATTATCATAAATGTTTCTGTAGAATAAACACTTGAAATTGAACTTCCTCTTTCTTTTGTATTTTCTATATTTTTATTAATTAAATCTTCATCAATAAATGGTCTTACACCATCATGTATAAGTACAATTGAATCTTTTGGAAATTCTTCATAAGCTACTTTAATTCCATTAAAAATTGACATTTGTCCTGATGTTCCACCTTCAACTACATATTTTACTTTATGTATATTATATTTTTCCAATAATTGTTTTAAATAATCAATCCATCCTTTTAAACATGATACTATAATAGCATCAATATTATTAGATTTTTCAAATATCTCTAAAGTATGAATTATAATAGGTTTATTAGCAATTTCCATAAATTGTTTGGGCTTTTCTGTTTCTCCCATTCTTTTTCCTACTCCACCAGCAAAAATTACAGCAATATTCATTTTTTTTATCTATGACATACTTCATTATAAAAATAGTCATATTCTCCTTTCTATTCTTTATTATTTTCAAGAAATTCATTTAAAAATTTGTTTATCGAATCTTCTTCACTTTTTCTATATACTTCTGGCTTAATTTTTTCATATAACTCCATTATAGCTTTTTCCATTTTATCAACTATATTTTTCTCATCAAAATTTTCCACTTCTATAAATCTTTCTGGATATCCTATATTTTGTCCAAACATTTTAAGCTTATTATTCCATACTAATCCAATAGCTGGTACCTGTAAAGAATAAGCTATTATATTTGAATGTAATCTTGTGGCAATTATTCCTTTAAAACCTGATATAATATTTACTAACTCATATGGGCTATTAGGAATCTTAATATTATCACCATTAGCCTTTATACTTTCTAATAATTTTTGTGCAAATATATTATCTGCTTCTAATCCATTTGTATATATACACCATTCGTTCCCTCTTCTTTCAAGCTCTATTATTATTTTTTTCCATAATTCAATTAATTGTTCTTCAGTATAATTAATTTTATTATCCAAAAATAATCTTCCTCTACAAACTCCTAACCCAATAATTTTATTATTTTCTTTCTTTTTTATATTATATACATCACTAATAAAAACCGCTGGATCAGAAACTTTATCTATATAAATATTCTCATTACAAATATATTTTTTTAATGTCATAATATCATCTCTTGTTGTAATCATTTTTACACATTTTCTATTTAAAGCTTTTTTCAGTACTCTACATTTTACATTTTTATCATCATATCCTTCGACTCCAACTGAATTCAGGCATACTGGTATATCCCTTTTGTCAGCTATTTTGGTTATATAATCGATATATTGATAACAGTTTTGATATCGATACTTTACCATTCCTCCTCCTGAGAATATAATTATATCTGAGTTTTTTATTTTTTCTTTATAATAATTATTAAAAATAGCATATTCATCAGATACATACCAAGTAATATAATCAATAAAATTATATAGTCCATTTAATTTAATCTTTCCAAAACATTTCTTTATAAAATTTAATATTTTTATATTTACCTTTATAATCTGCCTTTTAAAAATATTTAACTTATATTTTTTATTAAAATTACTCTTTCCCTCTAAATCAATCTCATCAATCTTTACATCATCTTTTATACTTTTTTGAACAATATATCTACATGAATCATTTATTATTGGATCACCATAATTTGAATTATATTTTAATCCACACAACAATATATTTTTCATTTATTAAATCTCCTTAATATATATTTTATTATCATGATTTGCTACTCGTTTTTCCACTGGAGGTAATTTCATATAATCACCATAATGTTTGGTTAAATATTCATCATAACCTTTTGGAGCTTTATATAAATCTCCCTCAAATTCCACCTCTATATATTCATCCATATATTTCTTTGGCATAATTTCTTTTTCTTGATAACTTCCCATTATACAAGCCACTACATTTGTATTCTCATATTTTGTACAAACTTTATTTATTTTCTTTACAATATAATAAATAATATTAATATTTTTCAACATTTTTTTTAGTAATTTCTTTATTACTAATTTTATTTTATTATTTGTATACTTTTCATGATTTTTTATCTTATAAAAATTTATAAATCTATAAAAGAAATTATATTCTTTAAAAACTTTTTTTATATTTTTTTCATCATCTGGCAAATAATCTATTGGAAAAACATCTATATAGACTCCCATTTCCTCAATATCTTCAAATTCATTTTCAATTAACTTAGTTTTTTTATCAACAATTTTTGCATATGGATAATAATATTTATCACAATTCTCATAATAAATTAATTTATACTCTTGGCTAGTCTGTTCATTAAATACCTTTATTAATTTTTCATAATGTTCTCTTGGCAACATAATATCTATATCATCATCCCAAGGGATAAAACCATGATGTCGAATAGCTCCTAATAGCGTTCCTCCTCCTAGGAAATATAATATTCCATTTAAGTCACATATTCTTCTTACTTCTTTTAACATCTTTTTTTGATATTCTTTTTCTTGCTCTATATTAATTTCTTTTTCTATATTCATTATTACTACTTTACTCCTATTTTATTACTTTCATCAATTATCATAGAAACTGCAAACATAAACAATAAATTTATTGTTATCTCAACTACTCCCATTACTACCATTGCATATAAATAAATCATTATATAAAACTTCTTTTCGTTACCATTAGAAAGTTTTATAGAAAAATAAAAAATAAGCAATAATACGCTTGTTCCTACAATTCCATAATTTATAATACATTCCATTAATGCATTTTGTGAATCAGCATAACCTATTCTTGACATTATTATATCATAACTTTTTCCATATCCATATCCTAACCATTTATGTTCTAATAAGATATTAGAAATCTCATTATATATATTCATTCTTCCAGTTAGGGTTAAGTCTTCATGTAAAACATTTATAATAACATATTGTACTGGCTTTGATTGAAGTAAAAAACCAATTTGATATATAATCAAAAAACTCAATAATAATGTTAAGATAAATATAAATGCATTTATTGCTTTCCTCTTATTCATTATAATCTTCTCCATAACAATCATAACAATAATTCCAATAATTGCTGTTGAACATTCTGTTATTATAGATATTATTAATGTTATACTTAATAAAATAATTTTTGTTACCTTTACATTAAGAAAACTTTTATCATTCCACATATAAGAAGAATATATTGAATAAAATAATAAATGCAAATACGCTACTGTAAATTTAGTACCTAATAAATATATTGGCAGAATACTATTAGTTGGAGTAAAAAGATTTGGCTTAACTATAGCTAAAATATCATTAAAAATAATATATATACCTAATATTATTAATATCTTTTTCATAGTTGGTTTTTGCAATCTATTATTCGATATATATTCCCAATACAAATATATATCAGCTACTTTTATTGCATATGAAACTCCAAGCATTATATTACTCTTATTATTTATAGCTGAAATTAATAATGTAATTAAAAAAAATAGTAATAATATATGAATTTTAATATACTTTTTATCAAAAATTTTTATCTTTGTTATTAGTATCAATAATAACATAACTGATAATAAAATAGAAAAAGTTTGATAATTTTTAAAGCATTGCAACTTTATTACAATTGCATGAATAAATACAATAGATATAAGAGAACTTATTTTTATTTTCATAATTTTTTCCTCTTTTCTTGCATATTATTTATCATTTTTACTAATAAAAACTTCAAAATTCTTAAAATCTCTTTTATTTTTTTTCATATAATCTATACTCTTTTGAAAATTGCCACACAATTTCATTTTATCTACAAAATCTTTTTCATTCATTACCGTTTCATCACTTTCAAAAAGCATAAAATATTCATGAAAAATATTTTTGGAAGGATATTTTCCATACTTTTCATAATACATTCTAGCCAAATGTGAAGCTTCCTCTAATTGTGCATTCTCTCTTTTCAAATAATATTCTTGTACTGTCATTATTTTTTTAGCTGGATTTCCTGCATATACATAACCAGATTCGCAATCTTTAGTAACTATGCTTCCAACCCCAATTATTACATTATCTCCAATTGTTACATTTCTTGTTATTATAGAATTCATACCAATAAAAACATTATTGCCTATTATAACATGTCCACTTGCACCTAAAATTTTTCCTTCTCTAATATTTTTATCAGAAAATCTTTTTAATACTGACCATGCATAATCATGTGTTAATATAATTACACCATGTGTTATTCTAACATGATTTCCAATTTTTATCATCCATGGATATTGCAAATCTATTAATGTATTAGTAGGAGAATAAATTGTAACATCTTCACCTATCGTTACTCCTTTTTTTCTCAAAAATCTTATATATTCATCTGAAGAACTCTTTTCTTTTAATATCAACTTTCTTATAAAATTTCTAACTTTCATTTTCTTATTTTTTAATCCTTTGCTTTATATAAATTAATAAGTACATCAGCTTAACCATTTTTTTTCTAATACAAAAAAACAAAATTTTTTTTGACATATTTACTTTATTATTTTTTGATATTTTTAAAACATGTTGTAGGGTATCATTATCCATTATTTTCTTTAATTCTTTTATCTTTTCTTCAAAACTATTGCTAGAACAAACAATTTGTTTTAATGCAGCAATTGTGTTTCCAATATATGGATATATTATTCTTAATTCTATTTCTTCTGGATACCCTATTTTTCTGCATAATTCAACACATCTTTTATAGCAATACTCTATTTTTTCATATCTATCTTTTCTATATATGTTTGTTAATGACGTATCATTTTCACAATAATAATACAATGCCTCTTCCAATATTGCCACCTTTTTTACATTCTTATATAAACTCAATAAAGAATACACATCTTCTGAAATAATTTCTCTTTCGGAAACAAATTTCCAATCATTTTCTTTTATTAGTTTCATAGAATAAATAGCAGCCCATGCACTCATATTTAAATTAGATGCTTTACCATTTTGTGGATTTTCAGAAATCAAATTTGGTAAAAATTTTGAAATCACATCAGAATTTTTAAATACATTTTTTCCAATTTGTGGAATATTTTTTTCTGTTATTTTTCCTTCTCCATTAACTTTATTAAATCCATAGCAAACAATTTCTGGTTGCTCAGAAACAATTATTTTATAAAGCTTTTCAATTGTATTTAATTCAATATAATCATCACTATCAAAAAAACAAATATATTCTCCTTTTGCATAATCAATTCCTGTATTTCTTGCCATTCCCAGACCTGCATTCTTTTTATTTATAACTTGTACTCTATTGTCTGATTTTGCATATTCTTCACATATTTTTAAACAATTATCAGTTGAACCATCATTTATTAAAAGAATTTCTAAATTTTTATATGTTTGATTCACTACGCTATCTAAACATCTTCTTAAATACTTCTCCACATTATATATTGGTAAAACAACACTAATTAACATATTTTCTTCTCCATTTTTTATATAAATATTTTGCTGGTAAAAACATTAACATATATAACATTTTTTGATTACACTCTTTAAATGCCTTTCTTAAATCGATTTCAGCAAATCTAGCATAAATTTGATATTGAAGCATAGATTTTACTAGATATTTACCATAAATTTTTCGTTTTTTACAAATAAATAATAAAATTTTAGCTCTAATAAAACAGCCTTGTGGTGATTTTATATTATTTATTCTTCTATTTTTTGTAAGTCCACTATTCAAATATTCTGATATATATATAGCTTTGTCACAAAATACCATCTTATATTTTAATGCCAATTGTAACCAAACAATATCTTCTCCTAAAAATTTTTCATTCTCAAACTCAGGAAATGGATATTCTTTTAAACATTTAGTTTTCCACACTTCTGCTTTATCTGATTCCATATCATTTCTTTTTATTCTAATATTTATATAATCATCTATTATTTCATTTTTTCCTATTGGCTTTCCGTTAATTTTTTTACTTGGAAACATTCTTAAAAAACTATATCCACAGATATCCTCTCTATTTATATATTTTTTATGTATATTATTTATACATTCAATTGCATCCTCAGTCAGAAAATCATCACTATCTACAATAAAAATTAAATCTGTATCTATTTTATTTATTGCAAAATTTAGTGCTGTATGTTTTCCACCATTTTCTTTATATAAATATTTTAGATTAATTTTAGCTTCTTGTAGAAATTGTTGAATTATCTCTTTTGTATTATCTGTGCTACCATCATCTACTATAACCCATTCAAAATTATTATCTTTTTGCTTTAATAATGATTTATATAATTTTTTTAAATTTTCTCCTCTATTATATGTCGGAGTTAAAATAGTTGTATACATATAACTTCCTCTTACTTACCTATTTTTTCAATTGTCTTTCAATATCAGCATCAACAATCTCTTCACCAGACTTATGTTTTAATTGCTCTTTAGAAG
>CAKOTA010000027.1 GCA_934119965.1 uncultured Bacilli bacterium | reverse complement strand
TGGATACCAAGATATAGATATAAATTATTTAATGTAAGTAATACAAATTTAGTAAATGGAAAACCAACCACAAGTGCTGCACAAGAAATTGAGATAGAATTTGAAGATAAGAGTGTAGCTATATCAAGTGGAACAAAGAATGGAGAATGGCTAACCCATCCAGCATTTACAACATTTGATAGTAATGGAATGTGGGTAGGAAAATATGAAACAGGGTACAAAGGAGCCACTAGTACTTCTGCAGCCCAAGTAAATAGTAATGATTCAAGTAAAGTAATAATAAAGCCAAATGTTTATAGTTGGAGAAATATAACTGTAGGAAATATATTCTTAACAAGTTATAATTATGAGAGAGAATTAGATTCCCATATGATGAAGAATACAGAATGGGGAGCAGTAGCATACTTATCACATTCAAAATATGGAATAAATACTGAAGTAAGGATAAATAATAATAGTGCCTTTATAACAGGATATAGTGCAGCAGATGGAACAAATCAATCAAGTTATCCAGGGACATCAGGAACAGCATCAAATATAACATTACCATATAATACAACAACAGGAGTAAAGGCAAGTACAACCGGAAATATAACAGGAGTATATGATATGAGTGGAGGAGCTTGGGAATATGTAGCAGGACATATAAGTGGTAAACCAGGTTCAAGTGGATTAACACCAACCAATTATGATTCAAAATACTTTGATGTTTATAATAGTAGTTCATCAGTAACTAGTTATCAATATCGCATATTAGGAGATGCGACAGGAGAAATGGGACCATTTCAATATTATAAAGATGGTGATGGTAGTTCAAAATATCATAATAGTTGGTACGCTGACTCTTCGTACTTCGTTGACTCTTCTCGCCCTTGGTTCCTCCGAGGCGGCCATTGCAACAATGGTGTCCTTGCTGGTCAGTTCTACTTCGGTCGGGATACAGGTCGTGCTGATTCTCAAGTAGGCTTTCGTCTAGTTTTAACACCATAAACAATAAAAAAATATCTAAATAAATAGATATTTTTTTCTATATATACTTTAAATATAAGAAAAAAATTGATATAATACATATAAGAATAAAAGAGGATGATAGTATGAAGAAGACAAAAATAATAGGAACTATTGGTCCTGCTAGTAAAGATGAAAATGTATTAAAAGAATTACTAGCTAATGGACTTGATATTATAAGAATAAATATGACACACGCAGACCATAAATTTGCCCAAGAAATAATTAATAAAGTAAAAAATATTGATAAAGAATTAAATAAACATACGGCAATTATGATTGATTTAAAAGGCCCTGATATAACAGTTGGTGAATTTGAAGGTGGAAGTGTATATTTAAATAAAGGGGATAAAATAAGAATATATGATGATTATATTCTAGGTGACGCAACTAAATTTTGTGTAAGTTATCCGAATTTTGTAAAAGATGTAAAAACAAATACTATTATTAAATTAAATGATGGATTAATAGAATTATATGTTCTAGAAAAAGGAGTTGACTACTTACTTTGTCAAGTCAATATAGGTGGATTCATTGAAAATAATAAAGGTGTTAATGTAATTGATACTAAATTGAATATTCCATTTTTAAGTGATAAAGATATAAGTGATATAAAATTTGCCGACAAAGTAAAAGCAGACTATTTAGGTTTATCATTTGTTTCTAATCACGAGGATGTATTAGATGTTAATGATTTATTAATTAGTTTAAAAAATGATCATTTAAGTATTATATCTAAAATTGAAACAGAAGCATCCTTAGAAGATTTAGACGAAATAATTAAATGTAGTGATGGAATAATGGTAGCTCGTGGAGATCTAGGTGTTGAAGTTCCATTAGAAAGAGTTCCAGGAATCCAAAAAAAAGTATTAACAAAATGCCATATTGAAGGTAAATTAAGTATAGTAGCTACAGAAATGTTGTCTACGATGGAAAATACAATTAGACCAACTAGAGCAGAAGTTGGTGATGTTTCGAACTCTATTTTAGAGGGAACAGATGCCGTATTATTATCAAGTGAAACAGCTGTTGGAAATTATCCAGTTGAAACACTAGAAACAATGATAAAAATAATTGAACAAGCTGAAACTGAGGTTAATTATTACGACTTCTTGGACCGAACAATGAGAACTGAAAAACAAGATATTACAGGTTCTATTGCTTACAATGTTGTTGAAAGTTCAGAACGATTAAAAACAAAATTTATTGTAGCGCCAACGATGAGTGGTTATACAGCTAAAAAAATTAGTAGATTCAGACCATACTGTCCAGTTGTCGCACTTTCTCCAGATGAAGAAGTAGTAAAAAATTTAAGTATGTATTATGGAATAATTCCTATATTAATAGGTGATGTTAAAACATTTGATAAAATGATGTCAAAAGCAAGGGAGACAGTAATAAAATTAGGATTACAAGAAAATGATAAATTTATTATTACTGGAGGTTATCCTTTTAATGAAGTTAAACATACTAATTTTATGAAAATAGAAGAAATATAAAGTGGGTGAAAAAATGTATAATTTAGGTAAACAATTTGATTTTGATTATGAACAAGCAAAAGCTAATCCTAAAAATATAATTCAAGGAAATAAATATAGATTTACTGTTCTAACTGAAAGACTAATTAGAATGGAATATAATGAAAATGGTGTTTTTGAAGATAGACCTACTAAATTAGTTTGGTATCGAAATATGGATAAAGTCGACTATAAATTAAAAGAAGATGAAAAGTATCTTGAAATTGAAACAAGTTATTTTAGATTAACATATAAGAAAGAAAAACCTTTCAAAGGTAGTTGGATTAATTCAATGGGAAATTTGAAAGTTGAATTATTAAACTCAGATAGAATATGGTACTATGGCCATCCAGAAGTTAGGAATTATGGTGCTCCTAGTACATCATTAGATGATAATAACGGAAAATTAAAATTAAAAAAAGGACTATATTCTGTAGATGGTTTCGCAAGTATTGACAATTCAAATGATTCAATATTTATGCCAAATGGAACAGTTGAAGAAAGAGTTGAAACTGGATTAGATATATATTTATTTATGTATTTAAAAGATTTCGCATTATGTTTAAAAGATTATTTTGGTATTACTGGAAGTCCTGCTTTAATTCCTAGATATGCTTTAGGAAATTGGTGGAGTAGGAACTTAGAATATAATGATAAATCACTAAGTGAATTAGTTAGTAGTTTTGAAGAAAATAAGATACCATTATCTGTTGTTTTATTAGATAAAGATTGGCATATAAGAGAATATAATGGTAAAAAATATGAAACTGGATTTACTTGGAATGATAGATTATTTACTAACCCTAAAAAAATGATTGAATATCTACATCGAAAAGGTGTTAGAATTGGTTTGAATGTTGATCCATTAGAAGGAATTTTGCCTTATGAAGAAAGATTCAATACTTTAACTAATTATTTGGATAAAAATGAAAACGGAGTTATACCATTTAATGTATTTAATCCTAAAACAATAGATGCTTATTTAAAAATTTTAATTCATCCATTAGATGAACAAGAAGTTGATTTCTATTGGATAAACTATGAAGAAAAGAAAAAATTAAATGAATTATTTTTACTTGATCATTATCATTTTAATGATATGAAAAGAGATTATAAAAGAAGACCAATGGTATTAACTAGAAATCATTTAATCGCACCTCATAGATATCCAGTACTATATTCTGGTAAAACAATTGTAAGTTGGGATACACTAAAAATGATTCCATATCATAATGCCAGTGCAACTAATATTGGTGTAAGCTTTTGGAGTCATGATATAGGCGGTTATTATAAAGGAACTGAAGATAATGAATTATACACTAGATATGTTCAATTAGGGGTATTTTCTCCAATTTTAAAATTTGGTAGTGATGAAGGAAAATATTATAAGAGAGAACCTTGGAAATGGGGAATTAAAACCTATAGTATTGTAAGAGATTATTTACAACTTAGACATAGACTAATACCATATATATATGCCGAAAGTTATAAATATCATGAGTATGGTATGCCTCTTATAATGCCTATTTATTATAAATACCCTGAAATGTATGATGATGCTAACTATAGAAATGGATATTACTTTGGAACAGAATTATTTGTATCACCAATTATTAATAAAAAAGATTATATAATGAATAGATCAATTCATAAATTTTTTTTACCTGATGGTGTATGGTATGATTATGTTACTGGTAAGAAATTCCCTGGTGGTAAAAATTATGTTTCATTCTTTAAAGATGAAGACTATCCTGTATTTGCCAAAGCGGGTTCAATTATAACTTTAGGTGATAATGAAAATATTAATGATACAACACCACCTAAAAATTTAGAAATTCAAATTTTTCCTGGTAGAAGCAATACTTATAATTTGTATGAAGATGATGGTGTTAGTGATCTACATAGAAAAGACTTCTATTTGTTAACATCAATTGATTATAATTATATGCCTAATAACTATACAGTTATTGTTAGACCATTGACTGGTAAATCAGGTATAATTCCAGAAACTAGAAATTATAAATTTGTATTTAGAAACACTAAAAAGGCTAATGATGTTATTGTTTATTTTAATGATACACCAATAGATGCTAAAGGATATGTTGAAAAAAATAATTTTGTTGTTGAAGTCAATGATGTTTCAACAATTGGACAATTAACAATCAATTGTAAAGGAAAAGATATTGAAATAGATGCAGTTAGATTAATCAATGATGATATTGAATCAATCATATCAGATTTACAAATTGAAACTAGTATGAAACAAATGATTGATGAAGTATTATTCAGTGATTTATCAATTAAAAAGAAAAGAATTGGTATCAGAAAATTAAGTAGAAAAGGTTTAGAACATAAATTTGTTAAATTATTCTTAAAATTATTGGAATATGTTGAACAAGTATAAAATCTTATGTTAGATGAACATAAGATTTTTTCTTAAATAAAATTGATTTTTTTTCTATTAATCGACTTATTAATTACTTTTTTATGCATATAATAATCTTTGAAAGGAGAAGAATATGTTTGCAAATTTTGAAGAGGAGTCACGAGTAATATTAGTAGCCGCAAAAAAAGAAATGCAAGAACTAAAACATCCTTATATTGGAAGTGAACATATGCTACTTGCAATCTTAAATAATGATAATGATGTTTCAAAAAAATTAAAAGAATATAATATAGATTATAAAGGTTTTAAAAAAGAAGTAATAAATATAGTAGGTATTGGTACAAAAGAAAATGACCTTTTTTTATATACTCCATTACTTAAAAGGGTAATTGAAAATGCCATAATTGATAGTAAAGAATTTAATTCTGGAGAAGTTTCTATAAATAATTTATTTGCTAGTTTGTTAGAAGAAGGTGAGGGTGTAGCCCTTAGAATTTTACTTAGTATGAATGTTGATTTAGATGAATTATATAGTGAGTTTAATTATAATTTAACGACAAAAAAGAAGAAAAAAAATAAAAAACTTATAATTGAAGAAATGGGTGAAAACTTAGTAGAAAAAGCTTCTTGTTTAGATCCTGTGATTGGAAGAGAAAAAGAAGTGAAAAGATTAATTGAAATTTTATCAAGAAGAACTAAAAATAATCCTATTCTAATAGGAAATGCAGGAGTAGGTAAAACAGCAATTGTTGAAGAACTTTCTAGAATGATTGCGAATAATACTGTACCTATAAACTTAAGAAATAAGAAAATAATAAGCTTAGATATGGCTAGTACTGTAGCTGGAACAAAATATCGAGGTGAATTTGAAGAAAGATTAAAAAAAATCATTAAAGAAGTTGAAGATAATGATGATATAATCTTATTTATTGATGAAATACATACGTTAGTAGGTGCTGGCGGAGCGGAAGGAGCTATTGATGCCTCTAATATTTTTAAACCCGCTTTAGCGCGTAATAAACTAAGATGTATTGGAGCTACAACAATTGATGAATATAAAAAATATATTGAACAAGATAGTGCTTTAGAAAGAAGATTTCAAAAAATTATAATTAATGAACCAAATAAAAATGAAGTGAAAAATATTTTAAATAATATTAAGCCTATATATGAAAAATATCATAATGTAATAATATCTAATGAAATAATTGATATGATTGTTGATTTAACAAGTAAATATATATTTGGAAGATTTGAACCTGATAGATCAATTGATATTTTAGATGAAGTATGTGCGAAGGTAAGTTTGAAAGAAAATAAGAATTTAAAAAAATATTTAAATCTTAAAAAAGAATATGAAAAAATTAACAATGAAAAACATAAGGCTATCATTAATAATGAATATAATAAAGCCTTAGAAATAAAAGATTATGAAAATAATGTTATTGATAAAATAAATAAAATGGAATTAAAATTATATGAAAAAAACAGTAATAATGTCGAAAAAATAGATGTTGCTGAGGTAATTGCTGCTAAATCTAATATGCCAATATATGAGGTAATAAAAGATGACAAGAAGATTATTAAAGAATTAGAAAAGAGTCTAAATGATGGAATTATTGGTCAAGATAATGCTTTAAAAGAAGTAATGAAAATAGCTAAAAAAATAAAATTAGGTTATACTGATAATAAGTGTTATTCAATGTTATTTGTAGGACCATCAGGAGTTGGTAAAACTCTTTTAGCCAATATGTTTGGTAAAAATATGAATATGAATGTTATTAAATTGGATATGTCAGAATATATAGAAGAACATAGTGTTAGTAAAATAATAGGTTCGCCTCCAGGATATGTTGGATATAAAGAATCAAATACTATTTTAGATGAAATAAGAGATAATCCTAATACCCTATTAATTTTAGATGAAATTGAAAAAGCTCATCCTAATGTAATAAATTTATTTCTCCAAGTTTTAGATGAAGGAAAATTAAAAGATAGTACTGGTAAGATAGTTCGTTTTGATAATTCAATTATAATAATGACTTCTAATGTTGGAATGTATGATAATAATATGGGCTTTGTTTTAAACAAAGAAAATATGATAAAATTAAAAGATTCTTTTTCACCACAATTTATAAATAGGATAAATAATATTATATATTTTAATAGATTAAATGAAGAAGCAATTTCTAAAATAGTTGATATAAAATTAAATGAGATTAAAAATAAATACGAAATTAAATTAAATAAAAATATTAAAAATGAAGTAATAGAATTATCTGACTTTAAAGAATTTGGCGCTAGAAAAATAGAAAAAATTATTAAAGATAGATTAGAAAATCAAATTATCGACAAATTAATTATGAATGAATTTCCAAATATTACTACTTTAAAAGAAGAAAGTATTGTTTAAATAATACTTTTTTTGTCGGAATTTGTATATTAAAAAATGGATGAGAATAATAAAAAATGTAGTAGAATATAAAACGATATATTTAATTGGTGTTAGTGCATTCCTTCTAGAATAAGAAGGCGGTGATATTATGACAAAAAGAGAAATATCTTTATTTTTAATAATAATTCTATTATTTGTTATAATTTTTACTTTATTGTATAAATAATAAAAAAGCACTATCACAGGGGGGATAGTGCTTTCTAAAAATATCTTAGGAATGTATCTAACTCTTAGAACAATTAGATATATCCTTTTTTTATTATATGAGCATTACTCATCTATATACATAATAACATTTAAAAAAAAATTTTTCAATAATTTTATGTAATTTACGAAGATAAACAAAATAGACTTTTTATCAAAAATTTGATACAATTTTATTGGTGATTAATGTGAGATTAAAATATGTAAAAGGCGCTAGTGAAAAGATTGAAAAATCTCCTTATGTAATTTTAAATCCTAGTGATTGTAAAGGTAAATATAATGAACTATTTAACAATAATAATCCAATTTATATAGAAATAGGTATGGGTAAAGGAACATTTATATATGAAAATGCTTTAAAATATCCTAATATTAATTTTATTGGAATAGAAAAATATGATAGTGTAATGGTAAGAGCAATTGAAAAAGTAGAAAAAGAAGAAATAAATAATTTAAAATTTATTAGAATAGATGCTAGAAAAATAGAAGAAATATTTGATAAAGAAATAGATAGAATTTATTTGAATTTTTCTGATCCTTGGCCAAAAGTAAGACACGATAAAAGAAGATTAAGCAGTCCTAATTTTTTAGAAAAATATGATAATATATTCAAAAAAGAAAAAAGAATTATTATGAAAACTGATAATCGAAAATTATTTGAGTTTTCCATTATATCTTTTACAAATTATGGCTATAAAATAAATGATATTTCATTGGATTTACATAATGATGATATAAAAGACAATATTGAAACCGAGTATGAAAAGAAATTCTCATCAATGGGATATCCTATTTATAAAATTGATGTATCTAAATAAGTAGACATTTGTTGGACACTCATTTAGAAAAAAAGTAGTCTAATTTTAATATTTTTGATATAATTAGAATAAGAGTGGTGATATATGAAAAAATTAGCTATTCTATTTATGATATTATTACTTACAGGATGTACAGTAGTAAGAATAGATACAAAAAGTATCGATAACATTACAAATGTAATTTTATCTAAAGAAAACAATATTTTTAATAGAGTTGGAAAAGGTTATAAATATTATATTCCTAGAGGTGTTTCTTACATTGATACAACTGAATTAAATGATAAATTATATTCAAATGGAGTTTATTACTATTTATATGTTGATGCTGTAAGTTATTATTATAAAACAAAAACAGAATATAAAGAAAACAAAGAATTATATTATTCTAAAAAAATAACTGGAGCGAAAGATGGTTATTTAGAAATTACAAAAGAAGAAAATGATTATTATATCGTATTTGTTTATAACTATGCTAAAATAGAAGCAAAAGTAAGTAAAGATAAAATAGAAGAAGTAGTATTGAACGCAAGTTATATTTTATCTACTGTAAAGTTTAATGATAATATAGTTGGACTAATGTTAGATAATGATTATTTTGTAAATAAAGAAGAACAATATGATGTCTTTAGTAAAAAAAATGAAAACAACAATTTCTTAGTTGATGAGGAAGAAAATTAGAGGTGAATATATGAAACTATTTGATAAAGTTAAAAATCTATTTACAGAAGAAGTAGAAGAAGAACCAGTAGTAAAAAAAGAAGTAAGACATGTTGAGGTAGCACCTCCTACTAGAGTTGAGAGAGAACCTGAAATAGTAGAAGAAAAAGAAGAAAAGAAAGAAGAAAAATTTGTGTTCTTTTCAGATGAGGATTTCAAAGATTTAGAAAAACCAAAACCTAAAAAAGAAGAACCAAAGCCTGAAAAAAAAGAAGAACCAAAACCATATCGTGGAGCTGCTTTTACTCAAGTTGTGGAAGAGAAGAAGCCATTTAAACCTTCACCAATTATTTCTCCCGTTTATGGTGTTCTAGATAAAAATTATTCAAAGGATGAAGTTGTAACTAAGAAAGTTACTCGTTCATATTCTTATGATAATAAAAAATTGTCAGTAGACGATATCAGAAATAAAGCTTATGGAACAGTAGAAGATGATATTAAGGATGAATTATTAGGTAATATTCAATTCGAGAAAAAAGAAGAACCAATTGTTAATGATATTGATATATTCCAAGAATTGGAAAAATACGAAGAATTGGATAAATTAGAAAAAAAGGTAAATGATAATAAAGATGGTAATATCGATGATTTATTTGATGAATTAGATAATAAGAAAGTAGAAATTCTTGATGAATTAGATAATAAAAAAGATGAGATATTAGATGAATTATCTACTAAAAAAGATGACATAATAGTAAATGATGATGATTTAGATGATGAAACTTTAGAATTATCGAAACAATTAGAAACTCAAAGAAGAAAATTGGATGAATTAAATGATTTCATAGAGGATAATGAAGAAGAACCAGAAGAATTAGATTTTGAAATAGAAGAAAAAAAATCTGATGATGAATTAAATGAAAGTGAATTATTTGATTTAATTGATTCAATGTATGAAAAAAAGGATGATGAATAATGAATGAAGTTTTTCCTATCATATTATACATATTAGGAAGCATATTATTAGTAGTACTTATTATTTTGGTTATTAAAATAATGATTACATTAAATAAAGTTGATAAGGCAATTGACGACTATAATGATAAATCAAGTAAGCTTAATGGGTTATTTGATATCATAGATAGTACAACTGATACTATATCTTCTATTGGTGATAAAGTTATTAGTTCAATTATTAGTGGAATTACTACTTTAATTACTAGAAAAAGAAAAAAGGAGGAAAAGGAAGATGAGTAAGAAAAAAGGATTAGGTAAATTATTTGCAGGAGTTGCTATTGGTGCTGGACTTGGAGTTTTATTTGCTCCTAAGAAAGGTTCTGAAACAAGAAAAGATTTAATGAATAAATTTGAAGAATTAAAATTAAAGGCTAAAGATATTGATATTGATGAAGTAAAAGAAACTATTGATGAAAAAATAGAAAATATTAAAGCTGAACTAGCAGATTTAGATAAAGAAAAAGTTTTAAAAATTGCTAAAAAGAAAGCTAGTCAAATTAGAGATATGGCTGAAGAATTAGTTGATTACGCTGTAGAAAAAGGAACTCCAGTGTTAGAAAAAGCTGCAGCAGCTGCTAGAAACAAAGCAATTGATGTTACTAAAGAAATTTTGGAAAAACTAGAAAATGAAAAATAGTCTATACGAAAGTATAGATTTTTTTGACAATACTTTTTAGGTGCTAATATATGAAATATTTGATGAGAAAAATTATGTCAAAGAATTTAGTGAAAAATGAAATTAATGTTGTTAACAATAAGTAATAAAGAAAATAGGAAATGTAGATTATATATTACTTACTTATTTGGCCAAATATCAAAATTCGGGGCTTGTTAAAAAAGAAAAAAATTAAATAATAATAGTTATATTGAAAAATTAATTTTATTAGAAAAAACATATAATTAATAATATTAATTATAAATATTTTTCTTTACAAATAAGAGGTATTATTATACAATTATCCTAGAAGGAGTGATGTTATGAAAAATAAAATATGGGGTATAGTATTAATTATTTTAGGTCTTATTTTTGGATTAAATGCATTAGAAATAACAGATATTGATATTTTCTTTGATGGATGGTGGACTTTATTTATAATTGTCCCATGTTTCATTGGTTTAATTACAGAAAGAGAAAAAACAGGAAATCTAATTGGATTACTAGTAGGTATTGCTTTATTATTAGGCTGCTTAGATATTTTAGAATTTGAAATAATTGGAAAGTTAATTTTCCCAGTAATTTTAGTTATTATTGGTTTATCATTTATATTTAAGGATACAATAAGTAGAGAAATGTCAAAAGAAATTGATAGATTGAATGAAAAAAGAAAAGATGAAACAGAGTATTGTTCTACTTTTAGTGGTCAAACAGTTAATATTGATGATGAATTTAAGGGATGTGATTTAACATCAGTATTTGGTGGACTTAAATTAGATTTAAGTAATGCCAAAATAAAAGAAGATGTTGTTATAAATGCAACATCAGTATTTGGTGGAATTACAATTAATGTTCCAACAGATGTGAAAGTTAAAGTAAAATCAACTCCAATATTTGGTGGAGTTACTAATAAGAATGAAAATAAGGATGGCTATACTATCTATGTAAATTGCTTTTGTTTATTCGGAGGAGTTGAAATAAAATGACACAATCTCAAAGAATAATTAAATATTTTGCAATAGCCTTAGCTTTTTTAATTATATTTAGTATTTTTAGTTCAATATTTGGATTTATAAATACATTCACTATAAAAAAAGAAAAGAATAGAGAAATAGAATCAATATTTAATTCTGATGATGCAAATGTAGCCTATTTAGATATTGATGTTAAAGCTGTAGATTTAGTTATAAAAAAAGGTGACAAGTTATTAGCAGAATCAAATAATAAATATATCAATTGTAAACAAAATAACAACAAATTAATTATTAAAGAAAGAAAACATAGTAGTTGGAGTAAAAATAATAATAAATTAATAATTACAATACCTGAAAATATGGAATTTGATGCTTTTAGACTGGATGCTGGAGCTGGAAAAATAGATATAGATCAAATAAATTCTAAAAAAGCCGATATTAATTTAGGAGCTGGAAAAGTTATTATTAATGTTCTTAATGCTACTGATAAATTAAAATTGGATACAGGTGCCGGAAAGCTAGATATTTTAAACGGATCAATTAATAATTTAGACTTAGATATGGGTGTTGGAAAAGTTTCAATTAATTCTAAATTAACTGGTAATAGTAAAATAGATGCCGGAGTTGGAAATCTAAAAATTGATTTATTGAATAAAATAGATGACTATTATATTGATATTAGTAAAGGGTTAGGATCTATTAGCTTAAATGGTGAAGATTTAAGTGAAGGAACTTATGGTAGTGGTTCTAATGAAATAAATATTGATGGCGGTATTGGAAATATTGACATTACAACTATTGGAAGATGATAATTCATCTTTTTTTTTATTGTTTTTTAATGCTATAATTAATACAAGGAGTAGGTTATATGATGATTATATATTATATAGTATCGATATTATCAATTTTTTTATTTGTAATAAGTATTCAATTTAAAGATAAAAAAGATATATTATTAATTCAAACTTTTGCAGCTATGTGCTACTTCATAGCTTATTTGATATTAGGATCATATAGTGGATGTGCTATTGAATTAATTGAACAAACAAAAGATATAGTATTTTATGAGTATGAAAAAAAGAAGAAAGAAATCCCTATAATATTATTAATAATATTTGTAAGTTCTTTAATTATAGCTTCAATTGTTACATATGATGGTTTTTATTCTTTGATGCCACTAATCATAAATTTATTGTATTTTGTATCTTCATATTTTAAGAATCCAAAATATATGAGAATAACAATGTTATTATGTGGCTTCTTATGGATATATTTTAATTTTAAAGTTGGTGCTTATATTATAATAATTGGTAATATATTAGAAATTATCTCTGCTATTATTTCATTAGTGAGATATAAGAAATAATATGAAAAATAATATTGAACAATTATTAGATTCTTTAGCAAGATCTAAATTTAGAGCCTCATTCCATTTAAACTCTAAAATGAAGGATTATGTAATGGAAAAAGGATTAAATAAAATTAAATTGGATGCAACTGATTTAATAAAAAAAAGAGTAGCACCAGAAAATCCAAATAATGATGGTAAACAAACACCTATGAAACAAGTACATCCGGTTTTTATAGCCCAACATGCTACTGGGTGTTGTTGCAGAGGTTGTTTAGAAAAAATTCATCATATAAAAAAAGGACATAAACTTTCCAACGAAGAAATTGATTATATTGTAAATGTAATAATGTTATGGATTCAAAGAGAAGTAAAAAAATAGTGTAAAAAATTATGTTTTAATGTATACTAAGATAGTATTAAAGCTTGAATTTTATTAAGAGGTGAAATAATGAAAATTCTAATAGGTACAGGGAATCCCGGGAAAATACAAGGCGCTAAAGAAGCATTTGAAAATTATTTTAATAATTTTGATATTGAAGGTATTTCTGTTCCATCAAACGTAAGTGAAGAACCAGTAAATAATGAAATTTATGAAGGAGCTAGAAACCGTGTAGATAATTTAAAAAATTATGCTAAAAAAAATAATATAGATGCAGAATATTTTTTAGGTATAGAATCAGGAATAACTAATTTATTAGGCAAATGGGTAATTATAAATATTGCGGTAATAAAAGATAAAAACGGATATGAAAGTTGGGGAACTAGTCCAGCATTTCCTGTTCCAGATAAGTATGTTGATGAAATAATTACAACTAATCTTGGGCAAGTTATGGATGATATATTTAAACAATGTGACTTAAGAAGTGGCAAAGGTGGAATAAGTTTTTTAACTAAAGAAGTAATTAGCAGAATTGATATGACAAGAGAGGCATTTATTATGGCACTTACTCAACATATAAATCAATTTTGGAGTGATAAAAAAGTATTAAGAAAATAGTTAATTTATGATAGAATGATTTTAATAGGATTTTGAGGTGTAAAATGAAAATAGGCATAGATATAGATAATACAATAACTGATACTTTGCCTTTATTAAAAAAATATTGTGAAGAATATAATAATAATGTAGTAAAGAGAAATTTAAAAATAAATCCATATGGATTTGCAACTTTTAATCTTTTTGATTGGACAATAGAAGAAGAAATGGATTTTTGTAATAAATACTTAGAGTAAGTTGTTTTGAAGGCAAAAATAAAACCACAAGCAAAAGAAATAATAAAAAAACTAAAAGATGAAAAAAATTATATATATATTATAATAGCTAGAAAAAGGCCTTATTTTAAAAAGCCATATAAAATGACTAAAAAGTATTTAGATGAAAATAATATTCTATATGACGAATTAATTGTTAGTTGTGATAATAAATATAATTTTTGTAAAAAGAATAAAATAGACGTTATGATTGATGATGAACCACAAAATATTAATTCAATATCAAAAATGATACCAGTAATTGTTTTTAGTGAAGTTCAAAATCAAATGTGTAATGGAAATAATATTATAAGAGTTAATAGTTGGAATGAGGTATATGAATATCTTGAAAATTATTATATAAAAGACTAATTTATAGTCTTTTCAGACTGTTGATAAATAAGTAAAATATTTACTTATTTGACTGATTTCTATATATTAAGTTCAAACTAAATAGATCGAACATATTCCATCAATGGAGCGGTTGTCGAAGATATCCGCAATTGTAAAATGATTACATAAAAAGTGAAAAATATGTTTTAACATATTATAGAAATTGATGATAAAATACCGTCAATATATAAAGGAGATGAATCAAAATGTGTAAAATGGATTTTGTCTGAAGAAGCAGATAACAAAACAATTGTGTAATTTTATAAAACTAATTAATAAAAAACTAATTAAAAGGTTAAAAGAAAAAGAAATATAATAATTCTT
>CAKOTA010000026.1 GCA_934119965.1 uncultured Bacilli bacterium | reverse complement strand
ATCTTGTAAATAATTTATCTAGATTTTCTTTTTTTATTCCTCTTCCTGTATCTTCTACTGATATCATTAGTCTACAAATATCATTATTATTTACACAGTTTACTTTAAATTCTACTGTGCCTTTATCAGTATACTTACACGCATTTGTTAGTAAGTTTGTTATTATTTTCTTGATATTTGTATGATCTCCATACAATATGGCTGGTAAATCAGGGGCGACAGTTATTTTAAATTCTAATCCTTTTTCATCCATTCTTGTTTTTATTAATTTTGTTACACTATCTAATAGTTCATATACATTGTAATCACTATTGTTTATTTCTAGTTTTCCGGCTTCTATTTTTGATATATCTAAAACTCCATTTACTATTTCTAATAGTGTATTTGAAGCAGTTATAACGTCTTTGGCATTTTCTTTTGCTTCTTCTAGCGTATTTGAATTACTTATTGCTTCACTAAATCCTACTATTGCATTTAATGGTGTTCTTATTTCATGTGACATACTTGATAAGAATTCACTTTTTGCCATATTTGCTTTATCTGCTTGATCTTTTGCTATATTTAGTTCTTCTATCATTTTCATATCTGGATTTTCGATTGTATGATACATCAAATAATTAATAAACGTTAAAGTTATAGATATAACTATTAAATATGGATTTAATTGAAATAAAATCAATAAAATAAAAATTATAACAATAACTGCATATATTGGAATGTGTCGAGTATCTTTTTTCTTATGGAAAATTATAGTTTCTAAAACTGAAGCAAGTATGTATATGCCACACACACAATAAGCAATCAATGTAGCAGTTCCTGATATACTATAGTTTTTTCCATTGGTTATTACTTCTACATTACTAAAAATAAGTAATACAATAGAAATTATATTTATTGTTTTGATTATATAAGATATAATTTTTTTCATTTTTCTATTATCAATTGTTATTAAAACAGTATAATTATATAAACAACTTGAGAAAAAAATAAGAATAATAAAATCAATTTTGTTGATAATTGAAATCCATATTAATTCTTCCTGGGTTACTCCATTTAAAGCAAGCCCTTGAACAATACTTACACAAATACCATCTATTAAACTCAAAATTAACATTTTTGAATAAATTTTATTTTCAGGTAAATCCACTCTTTCTTTCATAAAATAAATAAATATCAATAATAAAGAAAACACACAAGAACACACTGGTAATAAAATTCCTTCCATAACAATCACCTACTCTATCCTATCTATAAGATTATCACATTTTTCACTACTTCGCAATAAAAAACTCAAAGTTGATGTTTGAGTTTAAAATCTTTTTTGAAAATTACTATCATTTAATTCTTTTACTTTTTGTTTTGCATACAACACTTGTTGAATATTATTAGAATTGATGTTAGTTATTTTTGAAATATCTAACCACGCATTTAACAATTCTGTTTCTTTAAAATTTAAATAATGAGCAGAAGTTTCAATAGAGTAATCATATCTTCCGGCCGTTGAAACTCTTTTTTTTAATTCATTTTCCCATTTTTCAGTTGAACTGCAGTATCCTTTCATTTCTTCTTCTCTAGTTGATTTTCCATATTTTTCTAACATAAGATAATACCATGTTCCCATTACTTCTTTTAAATAATCTAATGCTTGTTTTTCTGACATATTTGAAATATCTATTGCATCATCAATAACAGTATGAATAACATTGTCGTTTCTTTTTTCTTCAGTACAATCTTTTAAATAATGAACAACTGGTATTATTTTAGCATTATTTTCTAGTGCTATTCTATAAATTCCAGGCCAAAAGTCTAACAATAATTTTTCACTAGTTTTATTCCATACTCCTTCTGGGAACATCATTATATCCGTACCTAAATCCATTACTTTATTTGCTTTATCAAGGGAAGCCTTTTTGCTATTTTTTACCTTTCTATTTGTCATTATAACACCGTTCAACCATGCTGTAAAACCATCAATTGTATTATAGAATTGTGGCAAACTACCAAAAATAATATAGGCATTTCTCTTGATTGCTAAAATGCTTGCCAATGTATCATCTTTAAAAGCATGATTTGATGCCCATATAACTGGTGATGAAGGAATTTGAATTTGATTTGAATATTTGTTAGTTTTGGATAATGAGTTTCTATCTTCTAATACTTGCGGAACCATTAAAAATGAAGGGCCTATTTTTTTTATTATATAATTTATATATTTTCTTATTTTTAATCCATATTTTGATATTGTTTCATTTGGGTCATCATTTAACAAATATCCAAATAAACTAATTAAAATCAATGATAAACTATTCGCATCTTCTCCTGCTAATAAGTCATCAATTTCTTTTATTTCATTACTATATTTATTCAAAATAATATTTTCATATATTTTATTTGTGTCCATCATAAATTCCCCTTTTCCTTTAATATTAAGGCATATTCTAGCACCATTCAAATGTTTTGTCAAATTTTGGTTAATGGTTATATAGCCAAAAGAAAAAACACTATTTATTGTTAGTATTTTTTCTTTTTAATAAACTTATTTTATATTATTTTTTAAGTTTTAAAACAGGCTCAGCTATTAATTTATCTTTATCTAATAAAATATTATTTTTTGTAGACATTTCCCTAATAGGTATATCTAATGAGTTTCTTTTTAATTCTATTGCTATTTCTCTTAGATAATTATATTTTTTTATTAATTCGTTTATATCTTTAATATTTTTTAGGTATTCTAACATTCTTATATCAATTGATTTTATCATATTAGGATTAATATCACTATATGAAATAAATTCGTTACCATAATTAGTACTATTTCTTGAGGCTTTTAATTTACTTGTTATTAATAAATCTACTCTAGACATATCGAAAGGATCATATTCAAATTCATCTTTATACAAATCAGTTAATCCAACAACTGCTAAAGATATCCCATTTTTACCATTTATATGTGAACTTGTATCGTCCATAGTACTTAACAAGTCTTTTGAATATTCTCTTATTCTTAAATTATTGATAGATTCTAACGATAAAATGCCATATTTTATTATTGATGGTGTATCAGCATAATCTGTATTATGGTGATATCTAGCATCAATTACATCTATACTATCATTTTTAATTTTATTTAATTTACTTACTATATATTCTTTAATATATTTTTCTTCTATTAAAACACACTCCATATAACATATCCCCTTTTTTGAATTTTATGGTGAGTATTTTAACAAAAGTATTTTTTATTGTCAAATTTTCATTCTACATTATAAGAAAATACTAGCAATAACTAGTATTATAATTTATATTTATCATATTGTTTCATAAAAAATTCATCAGTCATACCAGCAATATAGTCGATTACTTTTCTAGTATCACTCGTATTTTTTAAATATTCGTCACTCATATCATTTAAGAAAACAACATTAATATCATTATTTAAATCATTAATATTTTTTAAATAAAACTCAAATAAATAACTAAACATATTTCTATATATTTCTATTTGTTCTTTACTATTTGCTTTATTATAAATATTCTCATAGTTGAATTTTTTTAGTTCGACCAATGCATTAAATATATTATCAGACATTCTAATATAATCTTTATTTAAACTATTATTAATTACATCTAAAAGAATAGTATTTACAATCGTTCTATTATCACTGCCTAATACATCAGTAATAGATGACGGAATATCTTCTTTCTTAATTAATTTAAGTCTTGTAGCATCTTCTATATCTCTACCAATATAAGCGATAACATCACTAATTCTAACAACACAACCTTCTAAAGTCATAGGTACTAATTTACTTACTTGTAATTTATCAGTATAGCATTTTTCGTATTCTTCTAAAAATATTTTAATATTCTTTTCTTTGGGGCGATATTTTTCTAAAACAAATTCTCCATTGTGACATAAAATACCATCTAAAGTTTGTAAAGTTAAATTAAGACCGTTACCATCATTTTCTAAATTCATAAGTAATCTTACACTTTGAACATTATGATTAAAATAAGTATTATCATATTTCAAACTTAACTCATTTAAAATTCTTTCACCAGTATGGCCAAAAGGAACGTGACCTAAATCGTGACCTAAAGCAATAGCTTCAATTAAATCTTCATTTAATGACAAAGCTCTACCTATTGTTCTGGCTAACTTAGAAACTAGGCTAACGTGAACTATTCTTTTGGTAATATTATCATTATTGACTAAACTAAATACTTGAGTTTTATCTAAATATCTAGTGTAAGCTGAAGAATGGATTATTCTATCTATATCCCTAAAATAGGCTGGTCTTATATCTTCTTCATATTCTTTTAAATGAATTGCATCACTATTCTTACTAGCATATTCTTTCAAATATAATTCATTCTTTAACATTTCATTTTTTAATATTGAATTCATATATCACCTATTCTAATACTGCTTTAATTCTTCTTACTCCAGCACTACTAGCTTCTTCTTTTTTGATTTTAAAATGTCCTAATTCACTAGTATTAGAAACGTGAGGACCACCACATAATTCCTTAGATACATCACCAATACTATATACAGTTACAATGTCTGGATATTTTTCAATAAACATACATTCAGCCCCTGATTTGATAGCATCTTCCTTTTTCATTTCTTCTTTAATAACAGGTAGACCTTCTTTAATCCATTCATTTACTAAATCTTCTGTCTTTTGCTTTTCTTCATCAGTTAACTTATGATCACAACTAAAATCAAAACGCATTCTTTCATCTGTTATATTTGAACCTTTTTGATGAACATCCTTGCTAACTGTTACTTTTAATGCAGCATTTAATAAATGAGTTGCTGTATGATATCTTGTTTCAATTTCAGAGTTTCCAGCTAAACCACCTTTAAATTTACCACTTGATGCTGTTCTTGATAATTCTTGATGAGCTTTAAATTTTTCTTTAAATCCTACAACGTCTACTTCGATATTTAATTCTTTAGCTAATTCAACAGTTAATTCAATCGGAAATCCATAAGTGTCATATAATTTAAATGCTAAATCTTTATTTAATTTTCCATCTAAATTTGCTGTTATTTTTTCGAATTCTCTTAATCCTTTTTCTAATGTACGATTGAATTTAGTTTTTTCAGTTTTTAAAACATCTAAAACGATATCTCTATTTTCTTTAATTTCATTATAATATTTTTCATATTTATCCATTATTAGGTTAGCTATTTGTTGTTCCCAATCAGAATTTATATCAATATTTAATTTTTTAGCGTGTCTAATGGCTCTTCTTATCAATCTTCTCAAAATATATCCTTGATCTGTATTAGATGGTTTAATACCAGCTGGATCAGCAGAAATAAATACTGCAGTTCTTATATGGTCAGCAATTATTCTCATTGATTCTTCATTGCCTTGATATGGAAGATTAGATATTTTTTCTATAAGTTCAATTACATCTTTCCATACAGAAGACATATAGTTATCATCTACACCTTCTAAAACAGCAGCAACTCTTTCTAATCCCATACCTGTGTCAACATTTTTTTTAGGTAATTCAGTTACTTTTCCAGATTCATCTTTATAGTATTGCATAAAAACATTATTCCAAATTTCTACCCATCTATCATCTTCAGGATCAAATTTTTCAGGTATTTCATCACTACTTCTAAAATAGAATATTTCAGTATCTCCACCACAAGGTCCAGATGTCCCAGCTATCCAAAAATTATTTGATGCATCTAGGTAAGCTATTCGATCTTCTTTAATACCTAAGCTTTTCCATACGTTAGCGCTTACTTCATCTCTTGGAATATCTTTGTCTCCTTCGAAAACTGTAACTGCTAATCTATCGACAGGAATATTTAATATCTTTGTTAAAAATTCAAAACTGTAATTAATACTTTCTTCTTTAAAATAGTCGCCTAGACTCCAATTTCCTAGCATTTCAAAGAATGTATGATGTGTTTTGTCACCAATACTATCTAAGTCGTTTGTACGAATACATTTTTGATAATCACATAATCTTGTTCCATATGGATGTGGTTGCCCTGTTAAATATGGAATAAGTGGTTGCATACCAGCTGTATTAAATAATACTGATGGATCATTTTCTGGTACTACAGGAGCACTTGGTATCCATTTATGTCCTTTACTAACGAAAAAGTTTATATATAAGTCTTTAAGATTCATTTTCTATCACCTCTACTAATTTTTCTACTTTCTTTTTTAAATCTTCTAAAGTCCCATCATTTATTAATTTATAATCAAATTTATTATAATCGTCCAAATCTATTTCTGATGGATGTTTCTTTTGTTCTAATGTTAATCCGTTATCAAAATTTGGTCTTTCAATACGGACTGCTATTACATTATTAAATGTGTTTTTAATGTCATCAATTTCTATTTTAAATCTAGCGTCACTTATTACGATAGTGTCAAAGAAATAAGAATAAACTTTTATATCATCAATCATTTTTTTTACAAAAAATTTATTGTCTATGTTTTCTCTTATTATATTTGTGCCTAATTGTTGTAACAATTCTCTAGGTTTAGTTTCTTCACTACCATCCCAGTTACTTATTTTTTTAGCATATTCTTTTATATAAGAACCATATTGTAGTTGAATAATATTGTTGTATATTTCATTTAAAAAATTCATAGTTGTATCCTTACCTGCTCTTGCTTTTCCACTAAGGATTATTATTTTAGGATTTTTATTTTCCATTTTAAACCTCCATATAAAAAGATACCACTTCTAATTAGGAACGAATTAGCCGTGGTACCATCCTATTTTTTTCTTAATTTTTATAACGAGTATTACCCGGCATTTTTTAATGCTCTAAAAGATAGCTTTTCATATATAAATTTTGTTAGTTTCCATCAACCACTAACTTTCTATAAAAATTTATATATTACTTTTTCTTTATTATAGATTTATTATTTCATATTTTTCATTAAAGAACATAAATATTGATTTAACGGCTGCGATTATTGGCGTTGAAATAACCATACCGATTATACCAAAGAAATGTCCAAATATTAATAATCCTGTTATTATTGTTACTGGATGCAATTTTGTTGTTTTGCTCATAATAACTGGTTGTAAAAAATTTCCTTCTAAGAATTGAATTACTACTACTGAAAGTAGTGTTAAAACCCCGGTTAGTGGTCCTTGTGAAAAACCAACTATTACAGCTGGTGCTCCACCAATATAAGGTCCAGCATATGGAATAACATTTGTAATACCACAGAATAATCCAAATAATAAAGGAGCTTTTAATCCGACAATGGCAAATGCTATTGAAGTTATTATAAATACAAATGTTGCATCTAATAATGCTCCTTCAACAAATCTCCTAAACGAATTATTTACTTCATTTGTTAATTCCCTAGTATCTTTTTGGATATTTTTAGGAAATAAAGTTATTATTAATTCTCCAGCGTTATCAAATCCAATAAGGAAATAGAACCCTATTATTAATCCAATTACAAATGTTAATATTCCTGAAAAGAAGCTTTTTAGGAAATTAACAGTTAAATTAGGTAATGATTGAGCCAAACTAGTGGCAAATGAACCTAATTTATTTGTTACTTCGGTTGTGAAGTTATTTATATCTATACCTTCAATATTTATTCCTTTAGTAATATCTTTTAACCAATCAGTAATTATAGTAAATATTGATGGTATTGTTTTAACAAAATCATTTATTTGTTCTGTAAGAATTGGAATTATAGCAGCTATTAAGATAATTAATAGTGATATAAATACGATATAAACTATAATTGCTCCTATACCTCTTTTAATTCCTTTTCGTTGCATTTTTTTGACTAATGGATCAAATAACCAAGCAACAAATAATCCAATAAATACAGGCGCTATTATCTTTAAAATATCAATTATTATATCTTTTATTTTTAATTCTTGAATTAGTTTAATTCCTAAATAAACACCTATAATAATAATTAAAACAAACATAATTCTAAGTATTTTATTTAATAAACTAACTGAATCATTGATTTTTTCAATGTTTAGTTCGTCGTTTTTTTTCTTAAACATTTTCATCACCTAAGTTTATTATACCAAATTTATTATTTTTTTACTATAATTCTATATTAATTTTTTTATTTGTTTTTGTATATTCGCGATATTTGATACCTACAGAATCTAGTATTTTTTTACTTACGATATTAGATTCAGTTCCATTATATTTGTCACTTAAATATATTACTTCTTTTATTCCTGCTTGGACTATTGCTTTAGCACATTCATTACAAGGAAATAGTGTCACATATATTCTTGTTCCTTTTAAACTACCATTATAGTTTAAAATGGCATTCAATTCACTATGACAAACATAGGCATATTTAGTATTTATAAAATCGCCTTTCCTTTCCCAAGGCATATCATCATCGTTTAGTCCTCTTGGAGAACCATTATAACCGATAGATACAATTTTATTCTCATCATTTACAATGCAAGCTCCAACTTGAGTATTAGGATCTTTACTTCTATAAGTTGACAAAATTGCTATTCCCATAAAGTATTCATCCCAGCTAATATAATCTTCTCTTTTCATTTTTACTTCCTTTCATATTCATCTAAGAAACTTTTATATTTTCCATCTTTTTTAGTCCCTAAAACACAATTAAGATTGATGTTATCCATACTTTTAAAAATATTATAATCAACATTTTTATTTATTTTTCTTAAATTTTTAATTAATTCTTTTATTTCTTTTCTTTTGCTTGTTCCATCATTTATCAAAGAACATCCTTCAGTAAATCTACAAGCACAATTAATAAATGTTAGCTCGTTAAATTTTTTCCAAGAAATAATATCTTCTTCTTTTACTAAATAAAGTGGTCTAATTAGTTCTATTCCTTCAAAGTTATCTGAATGTAATTTTGGCATCATTGTTTTTATTTCAGAACCATAAAACATTGAAAGTAATGTTGTTTCTATTACGTCATCAAAGTGATGTCCTAAAGCAATTTTATTGCATCCTAGTTCTTTAGCTTTATTATATAGATATCCTCTACGCATTCTAGCACACATATAACAAGGACTTTTTGAATCAATGTTTGCTACCACATCAAATATATCACTATTAAACATTTCAATTGGAACATTTAATGTTTTAGCATTGTCTAATATGTAATCTCTATTGTAATCGTTATATCCAGGATCCATTACGACATAGTGAGCTTTAAATTTTACTTTACCATGTCTTTCTAATTCTTGAATACATTTGGCAAGTAGAAATGAGTCTTTGCCCCCACTTATACATACCATTATATTATCATTTTCATTTATCAATTCATATTCTTGAACACCTTTAACAAATTTGCTCCATATTTCTTTACGATATTTTTTTATTATGCTTCTTTCTATTTCTTTATATTTTTCCATTATTTTCATACTCCTTATAAATAATATCAAAAACTCTTAAAAATTCATCTATTTCATTTTCTTTTGTTAAATGAGATAGACTTAATCTTAATGATGAAGTTGATAATCCTTTGTCTTTTGTTAATGCATAAACTAATTTAGATGGTGTTTCAATTGGACAACAAGATGTTTTTGTTGAAATAAAAATATCGTATTTTTCTAGTTTTTCAGCTATTTCTAATGATTTTATTCCTTTTATACTAAAGTTAATAGTATAAGGAATAGAATTTTCAGTATTATTAATATGAATATTATTATATTCTTTTAGTTTGTTTTTAATTCTATCACTTAATTTTTTTACATAGTTATATCTTTCTCCTAGGTTAGTGATAGCAATATCTAAAGCTTTTTCAGTTGCTACAATATTAGCAACGTCTGGTGTTCCACTTCTAAATATAGTTGTTGATTTACCTCCATTTATTTGTGGTTTTAAAGCAATATTTTTCTTTTTGATTAATATTCCAAATCCATTCAATCCATAAAATTTATGAGGGGCGATTGTTACTAAATCAACATTTTCATAATTAATATTTATTTTACCAATTGACTGTGAAGCATCACTATGGAATACACAATTAGGATATTGTTTTAAAAGTTCTCCTATTTCTTCAATTGGTTGTTTTAGCCCTATTTCGCTATCTACTGAACAAACACTAACAAGAATAGTATCTTCTCTTATCATTTCTTTTAGTTTATTTATATCAATTAGCCCATCTTTATTAATTGGAATTAATTCTACTTCAAAGCCAAGTTCTTGCATAATGGTTGCTGCAGCGACTATAGAATTATGTTCTAAACTACTTATTAGAATATGTTTACCTTTTGATTTATATCTTTCGCATATTCCTTTAATAACTAAATTATTTGATTCACTAGCCCCTGATGTATAAATAATTTCGTCTGGTAATACATTTAGATTTTGAGCTATTTTTAAAGTGCTTTTATCTATTAATTCTTTTGCTTGTAGTCCTAATTTATGATGGGAGTTTGGGTTAGCAAAATATTTTTTAGTTGTTTCATAAAATGTGTTTAAAACTTCATCATCTACTGGTGTTGAAGCTGCATAATCTAAATATATCATTTTAATCCTCCTTTATATATTTTAAAGCTTCATTAATTGTGTTATCAAAATTATTAAAGTCTACATCAAACCATTTTAATTCGAATTGATGTTTATTCCAAGTATATTGTCTTTTTGCGTATCTTCTACTTTTTTGTTTTATTAAGTCTATTGCTTCATTTAAAGTACATTTATTATCAAAATAATCAAATAATTCTTTATACCCTATTGGTGTTAAAACAGCTTTTGTTCTTATGTTTGTTTCATATATTTTTTTAGCTTCTTCTAATAAACCATTTTGGAGCATTATATCTACTCTTTCATTTATTCTTTTATATAATGTTTCTCTATCCGTTGTTAGTCCAATGAATTTTACATCATATAATAGTTTATTAGTTTTTTCTTGGCTAAAGTTATTATTTGAGCATTTATCTAATTCTCTTTCGATTCTTTTACGGTTATTTTTATGAATTTCTGTATTTGGATTTAATTTTAATAGTTTTTCATATAATTCATCATTTGTATATTTTGAATAATCATTTTTAATATTTTCTTCGTTAAATTTATAATCGTACAAAGCAGCTTTAATATATAATCCTGTTCCACCAACTAATATTGGTGTTTTATTTTTAGATAATATTTCTTCTATTTTTTTTCGGCAATCTTTTTGATAATCATATACAGTATAGTCTTCTTTAATATTTTTAATATCAATTAAATGATGAATTATGTTTTCTTTTTCTTCTTCTGTTACTTTAGCGGTTGCTACATCTAATTCTTTAAATATTTGTGTAGAATCAGCATTAATGATTTCACCATTTAATTTTTTAGCTAATTCGATACTTAGTTTTGTCTTTCCTACAGCAGTAGGTCCAGTTATTACTATTATCATTTTGTTTTTTCCTCATAATGGTGTATCGAATTTTTAATTATATCGACAGTTTGGTTAATCATTTCTTCATTTATTTTTATACCAACTGTATTTAATATTTCTTCAACTGATAAATTTGCGTATTCTTCTGTATTTATATTATCATTTAACTTAACCATATCTTCTATTTTAGAGTGTTCTAGAGCATAATGCGCTAAAAAAGTTCCTACTATATATTTATAATTATAATTTACTAACTCTGTCATTTTAATAACACTATCTTTTTCATTATTAGTTTCGTTTATTTTATCAAATTTTTGAAGTAATTCTATACACTCTTGTTCGAAAGAATTATCTTTAAATTTTAGTAATTTATCTAAGTCATTAGTTGTATTTTCATTTATATTTCCAAATTTTTCATAAGCAAGTAATATGACAGAATATTTATAAAATTCACGATTATGTCGATATAATGAAATTTCTCTTGAGTTAAGTGGAATTTCATCGATTGGAACATTTTTTTCTTCTATTAAATATTTATTGGCAATTTTTTCAAAATATATTGCAATGAATTCGGTAAAAAAATCATAATTATAGGTTATTTTATTTTTTTCTTTTAATTCTGAATAATGAATAAATTCATGAATTAATATGATTACATCCTCATAGTTAAATTGTCTTCCGATATCTATAAATTTAATATCTGAATTTAATTTAAAGTACATACGACTATCACTGTCACCATCATAATTGAATTCTAATTTTCCACTACTAATTAATTCATCATATTTTTCTAAATACTTTGGGTTAATGTATTCTATTATTTCTCTTCCAAGTAAAAATACATCATTAAATGATAAATTATTTGTATAGCATTTACTTGTAATATGCCCAGCAAAAATTTTATCAATTATTGTATTCAAAATAACTATAGGTTTCAAGTTATCAACGAATATTTTATCACTTTTATTTAGTTCAATAAAAATATCATTTAAATAGTTATTTAATCTTTTATACATTTCTTCTGTCATAAAATCACCTAATGAAATTATATCAAAAAAAAAGACATTTGTCTTTATTTTATAAACATAGAATCACCAAAAGAGAAAAATCTATATTCTTTTTCTACGGCTATTTTATAAGCATTCATTATATTTTCTTTTCCTGCTAAAGCACTAACTAACATTACTAATGTTGATTTAGGTAAATGAAAGTTAGTGATTAGAGCATCAATTGCTTCAAATTTATAGCCTGGATATATAAATATATCGGTATTTCCACTACATTCTTTAAATTCCCCATATTTTTTTATTATTGTTTCTAATGTTCTATTTGATGTTGTTCCAACACTTATTATTCTTTTTTTAGTTTTCTTAGCTTCATTCAATATATTTGCAGTTTCTTTACTCATTTGATAGTATTCACTATGCATTACATGTTTTGTTACATCCTCAACATTAACTGGTCTAAATGTTCCAAGTCCAACATGAAGGGTTACATAACAAATTGTAATTCCTTTTTCTTTTATCTTTTTTAGTAATTCTTCAGTAAAATGCAATCCTGCTGTAGGTGCAGCCGCACTTCCTATGTTTTTAGCATATACAGTTTGATACCTATCTTTATCTTTTAGTTTTTCGTGTATATAAGGTGGTAACGGCATTTCTCCAAGCTCATCTAGTATTTCATATAATATACCATCATATATAAGTTCAAATATTCTTATTCCTTCATCTTTTACTTCTATGCATTTTGCTTTCAATTTATTACCAAATGATACTATGGTTCCTTCTTTTATTCTTTTGGCCGGTTTTGTCAAACATTCCCAAGTATTATCTTTAATATTTTTTAACATCAATAATTCTATTATAGCATTTGTTTCTTCTTTTGTTCCAATTAATCTAGCAGGTATTACTTTAGTATCGTTTAAAACTAAAACATCATTAGAATCTAATAAATCTATTATTTCTTTAAAATGTTTATGTTCAATTTCACCTGTATTTTTATCTAAAACTAATAGCTTTGATTCATCTCTTTTTTCTAAAGGAGTTTGCGCTATTAAATGTTCAGGTAAATAATAATCAAAATCATCTGTTTTCATTTTTAATGCCTCCTTTATTTTTTTAATACCTTTTTCTTATTATTTTCTTTCAACAAATCATAATCACCAGTCTTAGAATAGATTTTATATCCGTGTTTTTGACGCCATAATTGTCTTTCTTTAGCTGGCATTTGAAGTAATTCTTCAGCTATATCTATATGTAAAATACCATCAAGGTGATCAATTTCGTGTGATAAAACAGTAGATTTAAATCCTTCTATTGTTTCAAAATGTTTTTCTCCATTTATATCATAATATTCTATATCTATTTTATATGGTCTTAGTACTCTACCAAAATTGTCTAAACAGCTAGCGCATGCTTCCCAATATTCAGTTAATCCTTCTTTATTTACAATAACAGGATTTATTAAGACTGTTGCTTCATTGTAATTTTTTTCTTCAGCAGTAAGTGAATTTGTTTGTATTTTATTTATAATATCTAAATTTGTATTTTTTAAATATACCAATCTTTTTGGTATTCCTAATTGAACAGCAGCCATTGCCATTACAGAATTTTCACTACAATATTGTTCTAATACATCTATATAATCATTCAAATTTTTATCATTTAAACTTACAATAGTAGAAATTTGTCTTAAATATGCTTCATTTTCTTTAATATTAATAGATTCAATTGTTGAATTTTTCATAAAATCACCTTCTAAATTATAACATTTTTTCATTTAAAAGGAAATAGTATTTCTATTTCCTAAATAATTATTTTTTATATTCTATATTTAAATGTTCATAAGCTTTTTCAGTTACAATTCTTCCTCTTGATGTTCTTTTTAATAATCCAGTTTGTAACAAATATGGTTCATATACATCTTCAATTGTTGTTTGTTCCTCACCAATTGAAGAGGCAATTGCTTCGATTCCAACAGGTCCTCCATTAAATTTTTCAATAATTGATTTAAGTAAATTATAATCTGTTTCATCTAATCCCAAATTATCTACTTTCAATTTTGACAAAGACTTTTCTATTATTTCTTTAGTAATTGTTCCATCGCCAATTACTAAAGCAAAGTCTCTAACTCTTTTAAATAGTCTATTAGCAATTCTAGGTGTACCTCTACTTCTTCTAGCAAGTTCTATTGCTGCATCTTCTTCGATTGGAGTATCTAAAACATTACTTGTTCTTTTGATAATTTTTGTTAATTCTTCATCGGTATAAAAATTTAATTTAGCTACTATTCCAAATCTATCTCTTAACGGACTAGATAAATCACCAGCTCTTGTAGTTGCGCCAACTAATGTAAATGGTGGTAATTCAATTCTTATATTTCTACTTGATGAGTCACTACCGACAACAATATCTAGTACATAATCTTCCATAGCTGAATATAGTATTTCTTCGACAAATCTAGGCATTCTATGAATTTCATCGATGAATAAAATATCTCCTTCTTCTAATGAAGAGAGTATGGCGGCTAAATCACCGGTTTTTTCAATAGCGGGACCACTTGCTACTTTGATATTACCTCCCATTTCGTTTGCTATGATGTATGCTAAAGTTGTTTTCCCTAATCCTGGAGGGCCATATAGTAAAACGTGGTCTAATGCTTCATTACGCATCTTGGCAGCTTTTATATAAATATCAATATTTTCTTTAACTTCTTTTTGACCAATGTATTCATCAATAGTACTTGGCCTTATTGATAAATCATTATCTTCTAATATTTCTTCGTTTGTTACTATTCTTTCCATTGTTGATCCTTTCTATATATTTGTTTATTTCTAACCAGTTTTTCGCTCTTTTAATCTTAGTATTTTTATTATATACATTACCAAAAATAATCGCATCAATTCCATATTCTAATACATTTAAACAGTTATTAATACTATCATCTATAAACAAGTCTATTTTATTTTCGTAACAAATTCTTCCTTTATCCATAGCTTCAACCATTAATTCATTAAATTTTATTTTATTTTTTGTTAAATAATTATAACATAAATTATATGGTAATTTACATTCATTTTTGTTTCTAGCAGTAATTATTATTATTTCGTTATTTTTATATAACTTATTAATTATTTTTTTAGCATTTTCTTTTAATTTTACATTTTTAATTTCTTTTTCATATGTTTCTTTTTCAAATACTTTTGGATAATTAATTTTGAGTTCATCATAACTTAATTTTTTTCTTGATAATTTTTTATAATCTAAATTATATATTTTGCTTATTACTTTGATTATATGTTCATATGTATTTGTCAAAGTATCATCTATATCTATTCCTATTCTCATATAATACCTATTTCATTAATAATTTTAGTGCTTCTTTAATTTGCTTTTCAATTTCTGTTTCTTTAATATTTGGTAATATCCTTTTTATATCTTGTGTTTTATATCCTAGTGCTTTTAAAGTATCTATTAATTCATCATTATTTATTTTTTCACTGCTATCATTTACTAATTTTCCTTTCAAATCTAATATGATTTGTCTTGCTACTTTATCACCAATTTTAGGAAATTTTTTCAAATAACTTATATTTCCTTCTTCAATAGCAGATATCACTTCTTTAGGATCAGTTGCTATTATAGGTAATGCCATTTTAGGTCCTACACCATTTACATCTATTAATTTTAAAAATAATTGCTTTTGTTCTAATTCGCTAAAACCATATAATGTGTTTTCATCTTCTTTTATATTTTGATATATATATATTTTATAATCATTATTAGTTTTATAAAAATATGGATTTGATACATATATCATATATCCAATATTATTATTTTCTAATGTTATGAAGTTGCTTTCTATTTCTGTTACTATTCCTTTTATATATGAGTACATATTATCACCTTAATAAGTATAACATAAAAAAAACAAATATTCAATGTATTCACGAACATTTGTTTTAAATATTAATTTAATTTTTCTATTTCTTGTTGTGATAATGATGTTATTTCCATTATTTCTTCGATAGATATATTTTTTTCTAGCATTTTTTTAGCTATTTCCATACTTTTATTTATAGAACCTTTTTTCATACCTTCTTGTAAACCTTTTTCTATGCCCTTTTCTATGCCTTTTTCCATACCTTTTTGTAAACCTTTTTGTAATCCTTTCTGTTCTGCTTCATACATTCTGGAGTTATAGATTTTTCTTTCATCTTCTTCATGACTCATATATTGATAAAATTCTGG
>CAKOTA010000025.1 GCA_934119965.1 uncultured Bacilli bacterium | reverse complement strand
TCTCTGATTGAGTGTCAATACTAAGTTTTTAGAGGCGACATTCACTTGCAGAATCGAATGTTCCTCTTTTTTATTTTTATGCAAATTCTCTTGCTTACATACCAATAATAACATAATTTATTAATATTGTCAAAAAGTTAGTTTACATATCAACAGGAATTTCTTTATTTCCATATAAATAATAATTAAATATATCATTTAACATTTGAATAACATAATTATTTATCTTATCATCAATAAGATTATTATCTAAATATTTTACTTTTATTTGTTCTAATAAATAATTATATAAATCTTGATACTTATCTTTATCAATGCTTTCAATTTTATTAATATCTTCTAATATATTACTCATACGCTTTATCTCATAATCTATTTTTGATCTTTCTATATTTTTTATTTCATCTAATTTTTCATATAATTCTAATGCTAATTTATAAGAAGTTATATCTGATATATTTTTGTTTGCGTATTTTTGCATAAATTCCTTTAAATATTCGGTTGAATAATTGTTAATATTATTATTTTTTAAAAGATCACATATTTCTGAATTTAAAATATAATCTTTTAACGATATTTGATTTGATTTTATTGTATGCTCTAATTGGTATAAATCTTCTGACAAATCAACAAGTTCATATGCTTTCGTAACAAAATAAAACATTAAATTATTATATTTTTCATCATATTTTTGTTTTTCAGTAAAGATTTCTAATATTTCAATTCCTATATTTTCAATATTATTCATTGATACCTCCTTACTTTAAAATTGAATACATTATTATTGTTAACATACCAGCAATAAAACTTATAATTAAAGATAAAATAACAACATTAACATATCCATTATTTGAAGTTGAAAAATTAGGATTTGTTTTTACTAAAATTTTTGGTTTTTCTGATTGTTTTTGTTGCTTTTTCTGTTGGGCTATCGCTTGGTTTTTAAATCTTATTTGTTCTGCTATCCTAACTTCACTATCACTTCTTTGATCAAAAGCTTTCTTTTTAGTTATAGATATATCCGTATTTAATTTTGAACTTTCTGATAAATTTTTACTTTCAGTATTATTTTTATAATCTACAGTTTGTTGTTGAATTAAAGGTGTTTTATCACCAAATTGTTGTTTGCTTATCACTTCTATTGCCTCTATTGATTCAATTTTACTTTTATAGTTAGCAGAAAAATTATATAAGAATCTTTGACAACTCTCAGTTTGCTTTTTTTCAGGGTAACAAATTTTAGATATATTCGCAATTACTTCATCAAATTTTGTTTGTTTATCTCTAGCATTAATAAATTGTTGTTGACTATTATATGTTTGAGTTAAAGTTTGCTGATATATCTGTTGAATAGAACCATTGAAAACTAATTGCATTCTTTCTGATAAACTAGGAATATTCGATAATGCTTCTCTTACAAAAATAACATTAGAACCATATTCAGAATTATAATTAGGAAATAATCCATATTTTTGTTGAATATCTCTAGCACACATATCAACAAGTCCCTCTGTTGTAAAATTATTAATTCCTTTTAATTCTGGCATATTAGTTATATCTAAACTTTCAGGTCTAATAAAAAAATGTAATAATTCGTGAATCAAAACTTCATCACACTTTTGTTTTAATTCTTCAGTTGATAGATTAGGATTTTTAGACAATAATACAGATGGATAAAAATGAATTTTATTATCTTCAAAAACTCTTCCGCCATGTGCTAATGGAATATTTAATTTCCTTAATTCTTGTAGTTTCTCAAAAGTTGTCATATTAGAATCATTATTTATCTCATTTGTTTGATTTGATAAATATTCTTTTCCATCTAAATCAACTTTTACACAATCCGTTGTTAAAAGTTGACCTAAAAATTGCATTTGTTCTGGAGACATAAAAGTACCATATTCATTTTTAATTATTGCTAAATATTTTTTTGCATTTTCTTGAAGATAATTTTGAATAGTAATATTATCAAAAGCAACATCTGTGTTTTTTATATTTGGCAGTATATCCACTTGAGTTAGTAATTCGTTCATCATAGGATTTAATTGATGAAGTATATTAGTTCTTTTTTGAGTATATTCTTGAATTTGTTCAGCAGTAACTTGTGGATTGTTTTGAATAAATCTTTGTACAGATTGAGAAACACAAGTTTGTATTGATGGTCTTAAAGCAACAAATTCTCCTTTTATTACTTTGACATCATTAATAAACCTTAATTGTGTGCCATCTAAAACAATAGTTTTTTTACGATTTGAAAGATAATTAATAATTTCATTATACATTGTTGTGAAGTTTGCTTTAACTTTATCTATGCCAACTTTGTTAATATTTTCAAATAATATATTTTCATATTTTTTTATCAACATTTGTTTTAACTCATACTCAATTGTGCCTACATTTGGGTTTAGTAATATCATATCATAATCAACTACTACATAATTTTCATCGTTTCTATATCCATTTGCTAAAGTTGATTTCCCACTACCACCCTCACCTGTAATATTTATAACATTATCATTTGAAATTTTTTTATAATATAAGCCTTTATCAATAACTTCATCTATTCTTAAATCCATAACTATCACCTTTTTACTATATTAAGTATACTATAAAAATCTAAATCAATCTACAAATAAGTTTAAATTTCTATTTCAAAATCTTCTTTATCTTTTTCGGTTCCTATTTTTAATGTCTCTTTATAAGACAAAACCATTACTTAAATAACAAAAAATCTAACTATTTCTAGTTAGCACTTATTACTTAAACTCGAAAAATTCGAGCATCAATCACTAATTTAGCTATAACATAAAATGCGAAATCATAACAATATAATCTCACATTTTAATAATTTTTGTATCAAAATTAATTAGATAATTCTACCTTATCTTTAAACTCATCACCTTTTCCCAAAATAGTACAATCTGATAATCCAACATATTCATTTAAAACATTCTTGCCTGAACATGATAGTTTTACATATGTTCCTGCTTCAATTTTTTCATCTAAATCTGCACTTAAACCTTCTTCATAAACATGACCTGGCTTTACATATCCATTATTTGTACTTTTTAAAGATGTATAATAATATATATCACCATTATATGATTTCATTTTGTTCGATGATTCTACTTTTCCATAAACAATCAACTTTGTTTTCCTTAGCAAACTATCCAATTCTCTTAATTCTTTGACAGTAACAATATCATCCCATTCTTCAATATCATTTTCATGAATAACTTCTGCTTCATCATAATTAGCTAGTATTTTATACAATCCATTAATTCTAACATATATAATATCCTCATAATCAATTTCAGAAATATCAGTAGATTCTAAATCTACTAAAATATAATCTTCATCAGATTTTTTATCTTTTAAATAAATATAGTCATCTTCTATTCGATAAACATAACCTTTTATTACATAAGACCCTAAATACTTTCCACTTAAATATGCATTTACTTCGCCAGCAGTAAATTCCATAGTCTTTCCAAGTAGTGAATCATATTTAAAATCCCAAGTATCTTCATCAGAATAATATCCCGGATATTTACTAGTGCCAGTAGAATTACATCCCGTCAAAATAAATAATAATACAAAATAAGTCATTAAATATATTGTCCTTTTCATCAAAACATCCCTCTCAATATATTATAAATTTCATATTAATTATACATTTATTAAATAAATATATGATTAGATTTTACATATAATAATTATGTAGCAACATTATTGACTTAACTAGTTATTTATGCTACAATTTAGTTGTTCAACTGCCAATAGTCGCAGATTGAAAGTCCGTCTCGCTGGTAGCGAGATGGTTTTTTTGTGCCTTTTTATTAATATATTCTTGATATTCTAAATCAAATCTTTCTTTAGTATTATTATCAAAAATTTGATATGCTGTTACAAATTGAAATTTATTTATTCGATTCTTACTTGCATCAGCATACCTAAATTCAAACATGATAACATAATCTTCTAAATCATCTACATATCTGATCTTTAACATCTTTTTTGTCTTTTTATTTTTTTGTGATTTTTCAGTTTTTGTCCACCATTTAATCTTATCACTTTGATTATTAAATAAATCCATAGCAATTTTTAAATTACCAATTTTACTCATTCTATATATGCAAGGAACACGATTATCTCTTAATTGAATTGATTCATCATCTAAGTTACATTTTAATTGGCAATTAACTGATGAAATATGATTAATACAAGGAAATACACTAAATTTTAATCTTTTTTTTAAACTATCAAAATATAAACCATTTTCTTCACCTAAAGAACTAATATGCCAAAAAATCCTAGGCTTTCCATCAAATTCTACATCATTTGTATTTATTATAATTGGATATTCTAATCCACTATATTTTAAAGTTCTATTATTGCAAAAATATTCTTGAAATTTGTTATATGTTTCTGAAACAAATTTATCATAATCAAAGTTATTTTCCATAATTATCTTTTGGACTCCAAATCAATAAATTAAATTTTGTATCATTCCACTTTGATGTTTCAGAAATATTTGTTTTAGTCATTAAATATTTTATAACTTCTGTTTTAGCAGGACTAGTAGTTAATCCTCTATGATAGTAAGTTAATGCACCTATTAATAAATCTGTTAATTGTATTAACTCATTATTATTTGATGTAATATCCTCAATACTTTTAATTGTTATCATACTAAAATCATATTTGCTATTACATATAACTTCCTCTAGTTTACTTAAGTTTTCTTTTCCTTTTGTATCTCTTTTATCTAAAAACAATCTATAAATATATCCATAATTTATAATCTTATTAAATAAATAATAATTCATTTTTTCATACCAATGTCTATATTCTTCTTCACCAGATACAACTAGTTTATCTTTATGAAGTGTTATTACAGCTCTAAAATATAAGTTTTTTTCTTCAAATAAATAGTCTATTAAATCCTTATATAATTGTATTTTTCCTTTTGAAACTTTGGTCCACTTTATTTCATGATCACGACTAAAATTATGTTTCCTTTTAATTGCTCTTATGTTATACATTATTTCTTTTTTATACTCAACAGGACAATATAAACAACCTATACCTAAAACATTAGAATTATCTTTTAATAGATGACAACTTTCATCAAAATATATATTTATTTGTTGCATATAAATTCCTCCTTTCTACAATTATATCAAATTAAAAATATATAGTTAATATCTATCGCTCAAAATCATCACTATTTTTTTCTTTATTATTAATAACACTAGTGTATTCTTTTTCATTCATAATTCCATTTATAAATAAGTTATCAGCTATTTCTTTATATTTATCATCTTTATCACCAAATATACCATATATTTTATAATGAATATATTTAACAACTCTTTGAAATTTATCTTTCCAATAATTTATTCTATCTTTTAAATCTTCCATTTTAAATTTTAATGTTGAAATTTCATTATCTTTATCATAGACACCAACCTTTCTATGATTTTTTCTTATAAAACGAAAAAATCAATCATTTGATTGATTCTATACATCAAAGTTCGAATAGTTCAAACAGATTAGCCAATGGTGCCCTAAAGGAAGAAATAGAACAACTTCTAGGGTAAAAGATGATAGTAAGTAATAAACTTACTAACTAATTACATTATACACATCAATAAAAGAAAAGGAAAGTATTTTCCTACTTTCGTATTTTCTTTAACATTGGTCCTTGTTCTTTTTCAAACTTATCATATGCTAATGCTGAATATTTTTCAATTTCATAATTACAACTTTTAGGCAATTTTGAACTTCCTAAAATACTATTATCAGTTCTTATTAATTCAATTTGTTTCTTTGCTTCTTTTAATCTTAATGATATTTTAGGTGTTTTAGTTAAACTTATTTTTGCTGATTTTTTCATGACTAAACCTCCGTTAAAGTTTTGTTTAATATTATAACACATTTCTATAACCATTTTAACCCAAAAGATGAAAATATTTTTACTTTCAATTTTTTTATAAATTTATAATTCAAAATCATCTTTATTTTTACTTTTTTTATATTCTTTTTTTTGGTTCATTATTTATCTTATTATATTCATTTTCATTTATTATATTATTTTCTCTTAAATCATCTGCAATATCTTTATATTTATTCTTTAACATATTACCAAAGAACCCTTTAACTCTTTCAGATATAAAATTTAAAATTTCATTTACTCTTTGTTTCCACGATTCAATTTTTGATTCAAGTTCAATTACTTTTTTATTTAATTCTTTCTATTTTATTTTGCTACGCTTTCAATTTCTTGCAATTCAAATCTATATTTTTGCTTTACATCAGGATATTTTTCATGATCAACTTCACTTAAAAACATTTCCATTGGTCTAAATCCATAAACTTCCATCACCATATAGTCTTCTGTAAACTACATATTTCTCTTTTGTTTCAGAGTGATTTGCAACATCTATAACTAAATAATAATCTCCCTTAAAGTGTTTGTAAATGCCATTGATTTTTATTTTTCTCATTTAGAAGTCCTCCAATATTATGCTTCTATTTTATCATAAACTAGAGATATTTACCATTGCTTGAATTAAATTAACATAAATTTTAAAATATAAAAATACTTTGCACACGCATAATGATTATGTCATTATGCAAGTGTGTTTTTAAATTGACATAATCATTTTAATTTTATAAATGCTTTAGCATAAAATTAAGTATTTTAAAACTCGAACTATAAAAGGTTCGAGTTTCCTATCAATCTGGTGCGAACGACGAAGTGGTTTACAACTCTTTCGCATAAAGACGATTGATTTATATCAATCACTATATTAGTTTTACCAAAGAATATAAAAAGTAGCAATACATTTCCAATAATTTAACTATTCAAAAATATTGTTTGTATATATTGCCGTATCATTATATGTCATTTTCATTCACAGTATCAAGTTTCTTAAATTTATAGTGATACCCTAGTCCACCAAATTCATCATTATTTACTTCTATTTTAATATTCATTTTTTCTTATAAACAAATTACATTTTTAGGTACATATCTATCTTTTTTGTTCAATTATAATTAAAATTTTATCTTTAATATCGTTATATAATTGCTTCATTTCTTGATTATCGGTATTTCCTACTAATATGAAATTATCATTATCTATTTGGATAGTAATTATCTCTTGTAATCCGCCTTTATATGAACTAATTTTTTCCATATTTAATCGTTTGATATTATCTATATTGTTATCAATTAATTCAACAATTTTTTTGTATTTAATTTCGTCATTAATTTGTTCGTTTTTGTAAAAAATAGTATGTGGTTTAACGAACTCTAAAAAATGTTTTGAATATAACTCTATCGATAATTTAATATCATCATTTGGAACAGTAGGTATATATTCCTTTACTGTAATTTTAATCTCTTTATTATCAATTATATTTTTTTCCTTTTCTAATTGCTCTAACTTTTCATCTATTTGTTTTATTGTTTCATATGATTTTCTTATTACTTCATCACTATGTTTTCTCTGTTCATCAAATTTCTGGTAATTATTATCTAATTCTTTTGACATTCCTTTTACCTCTTCATTATCTTCGTATTTAATTTTTTCTTTTCCTATACTATTAAAATTTTGCTCTAACTCAGGGATTAATTTATCCCACTCTTTATCAATTTTTTTTAATTTCTGATCATGTTTTTGTAAAAGTTTATCAGCACCTTTAATAAGTGCTTTCATTTCTTTATAATCTTGTTTAATTTTTTGGTTTTCCTCTTTAGAAATTGCTTCTTTTTTCTTTTGTTTGTATCCATCATTTAAATTACTTAAAGCTTCACTCATAATATACCTCCATTTTTTATATCTACATATATCTTCTATTTGAGATGAACCTGTAACTCTATAAATATGACCAGTATCTATATGCAACGAAATAGGATTATCTTTACCTAAACCAAGACCACCATGAAATACTCTATTTTTTGCACTTATTATTCTTTCTATATCTTCCATAGAACCGAATCATCCTATATCTTCAGTATACATATTATATCATACTTTACAAATTATTTAACGATATTTCGAATTTTAATACTTTATTTACATTTTTAAATAAGTATATTTTACAAATAACATATATCATAAATTATTAAAATATAGCTTAATAGGTTTTAAAAATACTAAACATAAAAAATGACTAACTAAATCTAGCTAGTCGTTTTTTGCTTGTTATTATCAATCTTTATATAAACAGCAAATCCACCTCTAAAATAATAGAAATAGTTTGCTTGTGCATTATTAACTGGTGGAGCTGAGGAGAATCGAACTCCTGTCCAAATACACTCTATTATAAACATCTACAAGGTTAGTTGATTAATATATTTCCTAAAAAGATAAGTAACCAACAACATTCTTTTTAGTAATCCTTTATTATTCATTATTATTTAAAGGAATCATAATAATATATCCTGCTAAATCGAACCCTCTAATATCTCCACAGGAAAGAAATAAAAGAAAGTTGTATTACTCTAAATTAATTAGGCAAAGGCAACAGCATTGCTTTTGAATACTGAAGCTAATACATTTTTAACATTTTTTGCATTTATTTTTTTGTGAGTTTAAAGTACTCCTACTCCCTGCAGTTCATAACGAAATATATCTGTCGAAACCTGAACAGCCCCTTTTTACAGTTAATATTATAGCATTATACCTAGAAATATTCAAGAAAAAGTCTCAATAAACATTGAAATTATATTATTATATGTTATAATATATTGCACTAAAGGTGATTTTATGAATATAGAAAATTATAAATTCGTCCATATAGGAAGTTCTAGTATCAGAAAAGAATTATTCATCGATATATTAAATGATGGAATAAAACCATATGGAGGTTTTTGGGCTTGCCCCAATAACAATATCGAAGGTTCCATAAGTGATAGAACTGATTATATTTTAGAAAACCAGGAAGGAAAATTTTTAAGATATGATGAAAATAAAGGGTGTTTATTTAATTTAAAAGAAAATACATCAATTTTATACTTATTAACAGACAATGATGTCAAAAATGCAAAAGAAAAGTGGTCTAATGGAAACTATATTGATTATGAAAAAATAAGTAAAATTTACGATGCAATATATATTAATCCTTATTCCTTTAGTTATAATTTAAGACAAAATGAATTTTACAATTGGAATATACGCTCATTACTTATATTTAATTTGGATTGTATTGATGAATATGTACCATTTGAATTTGAAATTATTCCAAATAAAGGAGCATATATTAAAAAAGTAGAACAACCTCAAAAAATTAAATCATTGCCACCAAATTACTATTGTATCAAAAGCCTTATATATACACTATTAAAGCTTAAAATTGAAAAACAAATTACTAGCGATTCAATAAATATTGAACAAACTAAATTTGAATTAATGAAAGAATTCAAAAATATTCTTGATGAAAATTCTTACAATATGGTAGAAGCCATAATTATTAACGAATGCACAAAACAAAAAAGAAAACTATTAAAATAAAAAATTTCAGAATTACTGAAATTTTTTTAGTTCCCTTTTTATTTCTCTTATAGAATCTTTTTTCTTTTCTGATTCTCTTTTATCATAATTCTTTTTACCTTTGGCAAGACCAATCAATATTTTAGCACAATTGCCTTTGAAATACAATTTAAGAGGAATTAAAGTATTGCCATTTTTCTCAATCATATCTCTTAATTTAAATATTTCTTTTTTATGCATTAATAATTTTCTTGTTCTTGTTTCGTTATGATTAAAAATATTTCCTTCTTTATATTGACTAATATGCATATTAAGCAAAAATAATTCATTATTTTTTACTATTGCATAACTATCTTTTAAATTAGCTTTGCCTAATCTTATTGATTTAATTTCTGTACCCGTTAAAACAATTCCAGCTTCATATGTTTCTAATATTTCATAATCATAATTGGCTTTTCTATTTTTTATTTCTATCAATTAAATCACCTTTTTACATAGATTTTTTGATTTTGTTCATTATTAATTACAAAATCAATTTCTCCTACTTCTTTTCTAGAATCTTTTACAATAATTTCCAATTCATCACCTAAACGATATCCTCTTTTATTTTTTCTACCAATTAAACTTAAAGTAGTATCATCAAAAATATAATGATCATCATTTAGGTCATCTAATCTAATCATACCTTCAATTAAATTAGGAAGAGACACATACATTCCTCTACTTGTTATTGAACTTATCATTCCATTAAATATTTCACCAATATGATCAGCCATATATTCAGCTTTTTTCATATCATCAACATCACGTTCACAATCAACTGAATCTCTTTCTTTTTTAGAAGAATGATCAGCGATTATTGGTAAAATATTTTCTTCATAACTTACTGTATCATTATCCATATGTCCTTCAAATAAATATTTATGTAACAATCTATGAACTGTTGTATCTGGAAATCTTCTAATTGGAGAAGTAAAATGCGTATAACAACTACTACCTAAACCAAAATGTCCTATATTATTAGTGTCATATATAGCTTTTTGCATACATCTTAATAATAAAGATGAAAATATATGAAATTCTTTTTTATCTTTTAATTGGTCTAATATTTTTTGCATAGTAGTAGGATGAATTTCTGAAAATTTACCTTTTAACTTATATCCACAAGCTGAAACATAACTAATAAATTCATTTATTTTTTCTTCATTTGGTTCGCCGTGGACACGGTAAATAAATGGCAAAAATTCATAATCTCTAATATGTTCAGCAACAGTTTCGTTAGCAGCAATCATGAAATCTTCTATTAATCTTTCGCCAGTTCCTCTATCTCTTAATTTAACATCAATAGCTTTTCCTGTTTCATCAACTATAATTTTGGATTCATCAATATCAAAATCTATATATCCTCTAGAAACTTTCATTTTTCTTAAAATATCAGCTAACTCTTTCATTTCTTTTAATGTGTCAGCAAATTCTTCATATCCTTCTGGAATAATATTTTCTTCTAATATTTTATTAACATTCTTATAAGTCATTTGTTTTCTACTTCTTATAACACTCGGAAAAATATCATGACTTACAGTTTTACCATTACTGTTTATTTCCATAATACAAGAGATTGCTAGTCGATCAACATTTGGATTCAAAGAACAAATTCCATTTGACAATTTATGAGGTAACATTGGAATAACACGATCAGCTAAATAAACACTAGTACCTCTTTCCATCGCACTATCATATAAAGCTGTTCCTTCTTTTACATAATAACTAACATCTGCTATATGAACACCTAATAAATAATTTCCATTTTCTAGTTTTTTTAAACTTACTGCATCATCTATATCTTTAGTATCATCACCATCAATCGTAAAAATCATTTCATCTCTTAAATCATGGTCTTTTCTTTGTAATATTTCTTCATTACTAACTTCAATAGGAATATCATTTAATTCTTTTAAGACTTCATCATTAAATTCAACTTCAATTCCATATTTATATACTATTGATAATATATCAACACCAGGATCATTTTTATGACCAATAACAACTAAAACTTCACTATTAAAAGTATTATCATTTAATCTATTTGTTAGTTTAACTAAAACTTTATGACCTGGCATAGCATTCATTGTTTTATTCTTGTCAAGAACAATTCTTAATTTAATTTTAGAATCATCTGGAACAACTATATACTTACCATTTTCTTCTACTATTTCGCCAACTAATGTTTTTAAATCTCTTTTTAATACCTTTATAACTTTTCCATCAGGTTTTTCTTCTATTTTATTTACTTTGACAACTACTGTATCTCCATGAATTGCTCCATTTAAATTGCTATTATGAACATAAACATCTTTTAAAGGATCTTTATCATCAATTATTTTTACAAATGAATAATCTCCCTTAGTTGATAAAACAATACCCTTTCTTTCTAATAAATCAGTATGTTTTTCATATTTATTTTTATTTGTTCTTCTAAGTAATAAATTATCTTCCATATCATTTAATAATTTCATTAAATTTTTTAAATCATCTACAGTAGATAAATTTAAAGAATCAAATATTTCATCAACTGTTAAAGCTTTATTATCCTTTTTAAATAATTCTAAAATTTGTTCTTGCATATTAACACCTCTATTATATTATAAAATATTTTTAAAAAAAAATATAGTATTATGGTAAATAAATACTATATTTCTTTGCAATTTGAAAAAATGTATTATTAATTACTAGATCATAGGCATTAATTGAAATGTCTGCTAAACGTTCTTCATATATTTTATTAAATTTTATAATTAATTCTTTTGAATTCTCATACATATATATGTGTTTATTATCTATCAAAATTTCATATGATAAATTTTTTGATAAATATTTTTTCTTTAATATTAGTATTGCATATAAATATTTGATATCAAATAAAATATTACTTTCATTTATTACAATGTCACTTATTTTAAGTAAATCACAAAAAACATCAAAATCAACATATTTAACTTTATATATATTATTAGGTAAATTTAAATACAAGTTTTTTTCTCTTTTAGTCATATTATAATATGGTTTAAAGCCTAAATATATAAAATTCAATTTTGGATATTTTTGCGCTATTAAATTAAGATTATTTAGTCCTTCATAGTTAAAATCAATATATAATATATTTTTTCTTCTTTTCTTAATTTTATAAATATCATAAATATATTTCGTGTTACCAATATTAATTGTAGGTAATTCTTTATTAATTGTAACTATTTCGGTATTAGTTTTTGTTTCTAATAATTTTTTTATAGGTTCTATACTAACTATCACTTTATAAAAATTATTAATATTATTAATTAATCTATTTTTAAATTCTCTATTTTGTTTATTATTTTTCGTAAATACTCTATATATTTTTTCTTCAAATAAATAAGTTATTAATATTACTTTTTTATTCTTAGATATTTCAATGCTTTTTTTATTTATATCAGCTATTAAAACATATTCATAATTTCCATTAATATCTAGGGTATAATCTTTATTTATATAATCTAAATAACTTAAAATTTTCGTTAACAATTCTTTATTTTCAATATATATAAGCATAGTATCACCTAATTATAATTTTAACTAAATTGACACTTTTATACAAAAAAATGTAGATTTATTCTACATTGTATTTTGTTTTTACTACTTGAGTCAAATCTAAAGTTACTTTCATCTTGATATCTTTCGATTCACCAGGTTTTAAAGTTCCTAATTCACTTTTTAATGTATAAATTAAGTTATCATCTTTGTCATACATTTCACAGATTACATAATTATAACTTATCTCTTCTTCAGTATTATTTTCTACTGTATAATAAACATCAGTAATCCCATCTTCATATAGTGTTACAAAATCTACCATATCCAATTTATTTGTCTTTGTATCAACTATCGAAGCCTTATTATTATCTATTTGTTCATCTTTTTTATCTTCTTTTTTATTACATCCACATCCAGTTACTAAAATTAAACTTAATATAACTAACAATATTTTCTTCATTTCATATGCTCCTTTACTATATATAAGATATCACATAATAATTTTTTTTACAAGTTATTTTCATAAAACAAACATTTTTTCGCATTATCTATTTATTACTGGCTGTATAACTGATATAATGAACATGGATACATTTGATTATCAATGTTTTACCCTTATGGTTTTAATTAATTGAATCATAAGGAGGTGGCTTTATGACTAAAAGAGAAATTTCTCTATTTATCATAATTCTTTTACTATTTTTTGTAGTTATCACTCTATTATATAAATAGAAAAAAACATCTGGTAACAGATGATCCATAAGGGATTACATTTGACACCAAAAAATCAAATGTATCCTTTTTTATTTTATGAAGATAACTCTTCTATATACATGTTAACATATTTTTTTTATTAATTCAACCATAAAAATAGATTTTATGACTAAAAGAGAAATTTCTCTATTTATCATAATTCTTCTACTATTCTTTGTAGTTATCACTCTACTATATAAATAGAAAAACCATCTGATAACAGATGATCCATAAAGAATTACATTTGACACCTAAAAATAAAATGTATTCTTTTTTTATGAAGATAACTCTTCTATATACAGATTAACATATAATAATTAATTTTACAAGTTAAATAAATTTACCGACAAAATACTTTTTCTTTCCTCTTCTAATAATAACTATTTCATTACCAATAGCCTTATCTTTAGAAATAACCATATTTTCATCTAAATATTTGTCACCATTTATAGTAATAGAACCTGCATTTATAAATTCTCTTGCTTCTCTTTTACTAGAAGCTATGCCATTATTTACTAATAAATCAATTAAAGGTAATTCCTCATTTATTTCAAAATTAGGAACATCTTTAAATCCATCTTTAATTTCTTCAACACTTAAATTTTTAATATTACCACTAAATAAAGATTCACTAATTTTAACAGCTTTATTGAATTCTTCTTCACCATGTAAAAAAGTTATTACTTCACGCGCTAATATTTTTTGTGCATATCTTAATTCTGGTTGTTTGTTATGTTCTATTTCAATATTTTCTATTTCCTCTTTAGTTAAAAATGTCAATTTTTTTAAATAATCAATGACACATAAGTCACTTGAATTAATTAAATATTGATATAATTCATAAGAAGAAGTTTTATTTTTATCTAACCATAAAGCATTACCTTCAGTTTTACCAAATTTTACTCCGTTGGCATCTAATACTAAAGGCATTGTCATTCCATATAATTCAGTATCAAGTTTCTTACGAGCCAACTCGATTCCAGTTGTAATATTTCCCCATTGATCAGATCCTGCAACCTCTAATGTTACTCCTTTAGACTCATATAAATGAACAAAATCTAAACCTTGAAGAATTGTATATGCAAACTCACAAAATGTTATTCCTGATTCTAATCTTCTACTTATAATATCTTTATCTAGCATATAATTAACATTTATATATTTACCATAATCCCTTAAAAAATCAATCGTATTGATATTTTTAATCCAATCATAATTATTTACAACTTCAAATCCAAATATTTCCTTAGCTTGTTTTGTTAAACCTAAGACATTTTTTTCTACAGCTTCTTTTGTGATCATTTGTCTTTCTTTAGATGGCTTTGGGTCACCTATTAATCCAGTAGCGCCACCAATTAATAAAATTGGTTTATGTCCATATTTAGCTAAACGAGTCGCAATTAAAAAACTAGAAAAATGTCCTATGTGCATTGAATCAGCTGTTGGATCTGTTCCTATATAAAAAGTTAATTTTTCATTATTTAATTTGTTTTCTAATTCCGGACTACTTATATCTTTTATAAGCCCTCTCCATTTTAAATCTTCATATAATGTCATATTATTCCTCCTTAGTAATTAGTGTTTAATCTTTCTTCTATTATAATTTGTTTTCTTGCTATCGCGTCAATTATTTCAACTTCTTTTATATTTAGTTTATCCGATATTAATAATAAATTTGAAAATATATTATTTACTAGTTCTTCACTTAAATTATTATATAATTTTGTTCCTAATATATATGTCTCATTTATTATTTCCAAAATATTTAAATCACTTTTTTTATTAGGTATTTCAATATCAATGTTAAGTATGTTGTAAAAATACATTAGCATTGTAAAACAATCAGCCAATTCTTCTAACATTTCTTCTCTTTTTGGTTTTTTAATTGTCCAATATTTAAAGCATTTAGTTTCATTAATAAATTCACCTAATTCACTTAAAAATTCTATACAATTTTTTTCGTACATTAATTTATCTTCTTGATATTTTTCTATAAATATATTATCTAATTTTTTATTCACACTATATACATTATTCCAATTATTCATAGCAATCACACTCTTTATGGGAATCTTCAATAATTTCTACTCCACTACTAGTTCCTATTCTTGTAACACCTAAATCAATAAGTTTTTCTACTTGCTCTAGTGTTTTTATTCCACCACTTGCTTTTATTTCTAATAAATCATTTTTGTTTTCATTTATAATTTCTATATCTTCCACACTAGCACCTCTTGTCCCAAACCCTGTAGAAGTCTTAATAAAATTAACAAATGTTTCATTACATATTTCTGTCATTTTTTTAATTTCTTCTTTTGTTAAATAACAAGTTTCAATTATTACTTTTAATGTTTTACCATCAATAGCATCTCTAATATTTTCAATTTCTTTTTTTACATAATCATAATCCTTATTTTTTAAAGCTCCAATATTTATAACCATATCTATTTCATCAGCGCCATTATTTATAGCATCAATTGCTTCAAATTCTTTAGTATTTATTGTGGTTGCACCTAAAGGAAATCCTATTACAGTACAAACATTAACAGTACTATTTTCTAAATATGATTTAGCTATTTCTACATAGCAAGGATTAACACATACTGTACTAAAATGATATTTAATTGCCTCATCACATAATTTTTTGATATCAGCAGTAGTAGCAATTGCTTTTAGATTTGTATGATCAATATAACTATTTAATTCCATAATATTCCTCCTAACAAAAAAATTACCTATATATAAGGACGAATTACTCGTGGTACCACCTTATTTTATAGATAATTTCTATACACTCTAATCTTTAACGCAGATATACGTTTTAATTCCGAATATGTATTTCTTTATTTAAACTTGATTAGTTTTCATCTACCACTAATTTTCTAATTACCATTTAAATAAATACTCAGTATTCTTCACAATTAATTGCTTTTATTATACTATTTTTTCTTCTTTCGGTCTAGTTCTTTTTTTAAAATTTTCTCAAATTCCTTCGAATTTTGTTTATTTGAATTTTGATTATTTTCTTTTTTTAACTTCATTGTTCCAGATATTGAATCAATTTTTCTAATCTTGTCCATTTTCGTGGATATTTTCGATAATGCCTTCTATCTTCCTTCCATATTCTATTGATTCATCATAAACAAATTCTAATTCAGGAATATGTCTTATTTCAATTCTTTCTGCTAACTCTTTTCTTATAAATCCAGAAGCATTTTTTAAAGCTTCTAATGTTGATTCTCTTTTACTATCATCTAAAACTGTAAAATATATTTTCGCAAAACTTAAATCATTTGTTGTTTTACAATCTGTTATTGTAACAAATTTAATATCCTCATCTTTTACTTCAGTCATTAATATATAGCTGATTTCTCTAACTATACTATGATTTATTCTATCTATTTTAATACTCATTTTCATCACCTATATATATTATATACTAAAATAGCCTATTATTCAAATAAATACTTTTGACATATTTTGAGGGTATTTTTTTAATAAAATTTTTTTATGTCCCATTTATTTATAAATATTTTTTATAAATAAATATTCCACTAATACCTACAATAGGAATTGCGACAACAATAATCCAAGTAAATAATCCATCATATTTTTGTGAATTATCTGTGTCTACCATATTTTGATTTTTTGATGACTCAACAAATTTTTCATTATTAATTTGCTTTTTCTCGTTATCATCAAATTCTTCTCTTTTGTTTTCCTTTTTTTCCACTTTATTCTCTGTTTCTTCTGTTTTATTTTCTATTTTTTCCGTTTTATTTTCTGTTTCTTCTGTTTTATTTTCTGTTTCTTCTGTTTTATTTTCTGTTTCTTCTGTTTTATTTTCTGTTTCTTCTGTTTTATTTTCTGTTTCTTCTG
>CAKOTA010000024.1 GCA_934119965.1 uncultured Bacilli bacterium | reverse complement strand
ACTGATTTGGATGCGAAGATGATTGATGAACTAAAAGAAAAATATGGCATTGAGGGCGTTATCTTGGATGTTGATGAAACTTTGAGAAAGGATATGAAGAAGATTCCTAAGTGTAATGAGGATTGGATTGAGTTTTTGAGAGGCAAACTTAAAGTTGTGATTGTGAGCAATGGTGCTGATAGGGATTTGGAACGTCTTTTTGATGAGAAAGGGATCGATTATATTATGTTTGCGCATAAGCCTTTGAAGATGAATTTTCTTAAGGCGTGCAAGCTTATGAATCTTCCTCCTGATAAGGTTCTGACTGTTGGCGATAGCTTGCTTGATGATGTTCATGGTGGCCATAGACTTAATATGCGTACTGTGCTGGTTAGGGATGTGTGGGATGACGGAAATGTTAGTGCTAGGTCTAATTTAAAAGATGAGGAGGAAAGGTAAGGATGAGTTTAAAAAAAAGTAATGAAATAACTGTAAAAATAAAAGGTAAGCTTGAAGATTTTTATAAAATAATAAAAGAAAAAGGATTTTATATTGATCATGAATTTTCAATGAATGATGCATATTTTATACCTGAAAATTTGGAATTAGATAAAATGAGTACGAGAGAGATACTAGCCAAAGCAGTATTAGTAAGAGAAATCAACGGAAAAACTTCTGGAAAAATAACAAAGCAAATAGCATTTAAAATCAAGAAATTTGATGAGGATGGGAATATACTAGATCAAAAAGCAGTTAGTTGTGATGTTTTAGACATAGAAGATGCTAAAAATTTATTAACAGCGATTGGTTACCAAGAACTTATGTGTATAAAAGAAGCTGATGTGGTTTATGAAAAGGATGGATTCCAATTAGCAATAAAAGGTATATGTAATGGAGATAAATTAATAGAAGTTGAAACAAATGAAAACGATCAGTTTAATTCAATTGAGAAGTTGATAAATAGAGTTAATCAATTGGATATTCCTGTTTATACAGATAATTATTTTGTGAAAAAAGCTGAGATAGAGTTAAATAAAATTTTGAAGAGATAGAAAAATTAATGGATTGAAAGTGCTTAGGATGAAAAATGATGTGTAGCATTTATAATGTGGGAAGAAAAAAGTGTTGAAAAAGTAAATAGTGCTGATATGATAAATGAAAATAACTCATAACCCGGATATCAATAATTTGATACTAGACTCTGTAAAGACAATAAAATGAAGCATTTGCTGGATTTTGGCAGGTGCTTTTTTCTTGCTTTTTCAAGTGAAAATGTCACACTTTGGTCACAGTTAGGGCGAGAGTTGACTGAATTAGACAAGCTTTAACAATAAATTTGTTGGAATTATGCACAGGGAGTGGTATAATTGGGGAAATGAGAGGAGAAAAATAATAAAATGAAGAAAGAAACATTAGAATTCATGAATAGTTATTTAGATAGATTAGAAGAGGCTGAAAGTGCAGATATATTTGAAGTTGGACCTAATAAATATGAAAATGATATTCAAGATATAATAATTGAAATAGGAAATGTTTTTGAGAAAGAAATACCAGAATTGAAAGATGCTATATTTCTTCATACGGATTCTTTAAATAGAGATATAAACACAACCAAGGGAATGCTAAAGAAATTTTTATTAGAAAATGAATATAAAAAGATTAATAAAGATGATAATAAATTATCAAAATTTTGGATAAGCTTCAAAACATATTTTGAAAATGAAGTACCATATAAGAACTACTTAAAAAATGAATTTGTTGGGTATAACAATTTTGATGATATTTACTATTTAGAAATAAATTATAATTATCAATATAGATTAAATTATGGTATAGAATATAAGGAATGTACAACGATAAACGACATAAAGATGTTTATTGAATTAGCATTCAGTAATTGGATAGAAGTAGAAAAAAGATATGAATTTACGAAAGATGTAAATTCGATATTTAAAAAATTCAAGATTCCTTTTAAATTACAAAAAGGCAAAATTATTAGTTCTGGATATAAAACAACTAATATTGATGATAAAATAATTAATTATGTAATGCTTGAAAGAAAAATACAGTATGCGGAAGAAATGATTTTAAGCTCTGAAAATTTAGATAAAAAATGTGCATTAGATTATATAATAGATTCTCTTCAATATATTATATCAATACAAGATGGAAAAGGAATAACAGATAAATATGCAAATGCATCTAAAAAAATATCAGGTGATACAAATGGAAAAATATATGCTGTAGTAAAAAATGAAATTAATGAGTTAATGAAAATATCAAATGAATATTTTGATATAAGACATAATGAATATTTAAATAAAGCAAAAGAAAAGAGGGAGGCAATAACAGATTCTATATTTATAGAATATTTATATAATAGAGCATATTCTCTTTTATATGTATTAAAAATAAAACAATAATAAATTGAAGGAGATTAGTATGGTAAAAGAAATAGTAAAAGATGTAATGTTTTTATCACAAAAAGCTGAAAAAGCAACAGAGAAAGATAAATATATAGCAAATGACTTACTAGATACATTAAAGGCTAATAGGGATAGATGTGTAGGACTTGCCGCAAATATGATAGGATACAACAAAGCAATAATTTGTGTATCAGGTGGATTGTATGATTTTGTAATGATAAATCCTGTTATTACGAGTAGAAGCGGAGAGTATGAAACAGAAGAAGGTTGTTTGTCTTTAATTGGAGAAAGAAAATGTAAAAGATATAAAGAAATTGAGGTTGATTATTTGGACATAAATTTTAATAAACAACATGGAAAATATACAGAATTTGTTGCCGAGATAATACAACATGAGAATGACCATACAAATGGGATAATAATATAATTATAGAAATAGTAATTACTTAAGTAGTTACTATTTTTTATGTGATAATCGGTATAAATTTAAGAAAAATATTGAAATATAAATAAAAAACATATACCGGAAAATATAAAAACACCCCCGCCTTTAATTTCTACAAGATGAAAAGGGGGAACGGCGGGGGGAGTCATGTAAAAAATTTCGGAAAATAGGAAGGGGAGGGAGTAATTATTTCTTTGAAAGAGCTTCTAATAGTAACGATACAGCTAATGAAAAGCCTTCTGTAAATACTTCTTCCATTTCAATAGCAGATAATTCACTTTGATATTCTAAAACTTTTTCTATTGACGAAAAAGTATCTTTATCCACTAATTGAGCTAATTTCTCTTGAAGATCAGTGCATTTGGACAATGATTTAGCATATTTGGAATCTTTAGGTATAGGTCTTTCAATACAAGAATAATCTCCATTATATAGAGATAGAATGGTCTTTGAATTCATATTATCACCTCCAGTTGGTTGTGTATTTAAGCTTAAATATTATGAAATATCAAGTGCTTTTTCTAAATTAAACAAATAAAAACAATCTTTGACAAAGTTAGACTAAATTTATTGTTATTTAATGGAATTTGTGATATAAAATATAGTGAAATAAAAGATAAATTTTAGGAGTAAAAAATTATGGAATCAAATACAAAAAGTATAATAGATAGAATATGGACAAACTTTTGGGAAGGTGGAGTAACTAACCCTTTAACAGTAATAGAACAAATAACATACCTTTTATTTGTAAAAGGTCTAGATGATATAGAAATAGCACATGAGAAAAACGATGTACTATTAGGAATACAAAGTAAAAGAATATTTGATAATGAACATCAAAATTGTAGATGGAGCAAGTTCAAAGATTATCCAGCAGAAAAAATGTTTAAAATAATGAGTGAAGAAGTATTTCCATTTATAAAAAATCTGGCAAAAGATAAAGAATCAGGATATGCTAAATATATGGAAGATGCTATATTTATAATTCCAACACCAATAATGTTACAAAAAGTAGTAACAGCTATGGATAAATTAGAAATGAAAGATAGGGATACAAAAGGTGATGTATATGAATACTTACTTTCAAAACTAAATCAAGCAGGAGTAAATGGACAATTTAGGACACCAAGACACATTATAAGAATGATAGTAGAGTTAATGAAGCCAACACCAGAAGATATAATAGTAGATCCGGCTTGTGGAACAGCAGGTTTTTTAGTTGAAGCGGGAGAATATGTAAGAAAAAATAAAAGTGATTTATTTTTATCAGAAAATTTAACAGAGCATTTTAATAATACTATGTTTTATGGATTTGATATGGACAGAACAATGCTTAGAATTGGAGCAATGAATTTAATGCAACATGGCATAGAAAATCCAAATATAATGTATAAAGATTCATTATCAGAAGACAACGAGGATAATGGAAAATATACATTAGTTTTAGCAAATCCACCTTTTAAAGGTTCAATAGATGCAGAAAGAACATCAAAAGATTTACTAGCAGTTACCAAAACTAAGAAAACAGAATTACTATTTTTAGCATTATTTTTAAGAAGTTTAAAAATAGGTGGAAGATGTGCGTCTATAGTTCCAGATGGAGTTTTGTTTGGAAGCTCAAATGCTCATAAGGCAATAAGAAAAGAAATAATAGAAAAGCATAAATTAGAGGCAATAATATCAATGCCAAGTGGAGTGTTTAAGCCATATGCAGGAGTTTCTACTGCAATTATGATATTTACGAAAACAACTCAAGGTGGAACAGATAAAGTTTGGTTTTATGATATGACTGCTGATGGATTCAGTTTGGATGACCAAAGACAACCTATAAAAGAAAATGATATTCCTGATATTATAAAAAGATTCAACAATAGAGATTCAGAAGAAGAACAAAATAGAAAAAGAACTGAAAAGTCATTCTTTATTCCAAAAGAAGAGATTGTAGAAAATGATTATGATTTATCTATTAATAAATATAAAGAGATTGTGGTAGAGAAAAAAGAATACGAAAAACCAGAAGTAATATTAAAAAAAGTAATTGATATGGAATCAGAAATCCAACAAAAACTAAAAGAGTTGGAGGAAATGTTGTAATGGAGAAAGTAAAATTAGGAGATGTTTGCGAAATCATTAATGGTTATGCGTTTAAAAGCAATCTGTATGAAGAAAATGGAATAAGAATAATAAGAATAACAAATGTTCAAAAAGGTTATATAGAAGATACTGAACCTAAATTTTATAATTTAAACTTAAAAAGAGAATTAAATAAATACATGTTGTATGAAAAGGATTTATTAATTTCATTAACTGGAAATGTGGGTAGAGTTGGAATATTAAAAAAAGAAATGTTACCGGCAGCTCTTAATCAACGTGTTGGATGTATTAGAGTATTAAACAAATCAAGGTTAGACAAAAATTATTTATTTAATGTATTGAATAATAAATTGTTTGAAAATGAATGTATAAACAATTCTAAAGGTATAGCACAGAAAAATTTAAGCACAGAATGGTTAAAAGAGTACAAAATTAATTTGCCATCATTAGAAGAACAAAAAAATATTGCAAATAAATTAGACAAAGTTCAAAAAATAATAGATATAAGAAAAAAACAAATTGAAGAGCTAGACAAATTAATCAAATCTCAGTTTGTTGAGATGTTTGGAACATTAAAAGATACTAAATATAATACAAAAACACTTGTAGAGATAACATCAAAAGAAGCTAATTCCATAAAAAGAGGACCTTTTGGAGGCTCATTAAAAAAAGATGATTTTGTAGAAAGTGGATATCTAGTTTATGAGCAAAGACATGCTATTCATAATGATTTTAAATATGAAAAATATTATATAACAGAAGAAAAATACAATGATATGATAATGTTTAAAGTTAATCCAAAAGATCTTTTGATAAGTTGTTCAGGGGTAACACTTGGAAGAATAGCAGAGGTTCCTGAAAATGCGAAAAAAGGAATAATAAATCAAGCTTTATTAAAGATTACACTAGATTCTAATGTAATGAATAACATATATTTTATACAACATTTTAGAAGTGATGAAATACAAGAAAAATTATTTAGTTTTAGTAGAGGAAGTGGAATTCCAAATTTTCCTTCAATGAGTGAAGTAAAAAAGATAAAGTTTGTATGTCCACCAATAGAGCTACAAAATAAATTTGCAGAGATAGTCAAACAAATCGATAAACAGAAATTTGAAATACAAAAGAACTTAGAAGAAATGCAAAATTTGCAAGAAAGTTTAATGAATAAATATTTTGGATAGGAGATAAAAAATGTTATCATATGAAATTTATAATTATTATTCTTTTATTAATAATAAATTAAAAGAGCTTGAAGATGTCTTTAAAATATTATTTGATTGGAGAGAAAAATATAGTAATAGTTGTGAACAAATTTTAAATAAGATTTTAATAGCACGTACAAGTTCTGGAAGTGATGGAACATATTATATTGTACCAAATGGTGGAATTATCAAAGAATTTGATGAAACTATGAAGGATTTACAAAAGAATTTTAATGCAATAACAGTTACTATTAAATATGGCGAAATAAAAAAAGAAATAGGGACATACAAGATTAGTAATAATATATTGTCAGATTATATAGAGGAATTTTTTGGATATACGGATTACATGTTAGAAGTATATCAAGAGTGGATAAAAAACTTAACTAGTAAAGGACATGCAATAAGATTGGGAGAAGAAATTGTTAAATATGAAAAAATATTTTTAACATGCCAAGAAACATATAAAAATTTTTTGAATTTATATACAGATAATAAAGACAAAATTGAAGAAAAGAATACTATAGAGATTCAATTATTGGATGTGGATTTTAGTTTAGAGGAATTTAATTCTGTATTAGACTCAATAAATAAAGTTTATTATGAGCTAGGAAACATAATGTATTCTAATATAGGAGGAATACATTATGAAAAATTGAAAATTATTAAAATTGAATCCGGTTCAATTTGGAGCATATTATTTGGAAATGAGAATATTTTATCTGCTGTAGCAAAGTTTTTAAATAAAACAATAGACTTAGTTTTTAACAAATTTACAATAGAAGGAAAACTATCGAGACAACATGAAATTAATAATGCAATAAAAGATTCTTTAGAAATGGCTGAAACTTTAAAAGAGATGGGATATAATATTGATGAATCTAAAGAAGATATACAAAAAGCCTTTTTATGCTCAACAAAAAACTTAGTAAATATAGCCAGTAGAAGTGCGAAAATTAAAGTTAATGATGAAACACATGAATTAAATGATACTTTAAAAATTAAATATTTAGAAGAAAACAAAAAACTTTTATTAACAGATGGAAATGATATTAATAATGAAAATAAGGAGTAAATATGTCAAATTTTGAATTTCTAAAACAAAATAAAATATTCAATAATTTTTCAGAAAGCTGTATAGAAGCAGAAAATGGGATAGGCTTAAACACAGTAACATGCAGTATATTATGTAGAAGAGCATTAGAATTAGGAGTAAAATGGTTATATGCAAATGACAATGACTTAAAAATACCATATCAGAATAATCTATCTGCATTAGTACATGATATAACATTTAAAAACATAATAGATGAAAAATTATTAAAACAAATTGAATATATAATAAAACTAGGAAATTATGCAGTACATAATAATAAAAAAATATCTAGAGAAGAAGCAATTTTATCACTAAGATATTTATATAATTTTATGCAATGGATTGCTTACTGTTATGCCGACAATTTTGAAGAAAAAGAATTTGACGAATCTATTTTACAAACTCAAAGTGAAAATATTTTAGCAGTAAAAGAAAGAGAAAGTTTGTATGAGGAACTAGAAAAGAAAGATAAAAAATTAGAAGAAACAAGAAGAGAAAATGAAGAACTAAGGGCAAAATTAACAAAGAAACGTGAGAAGAAAGAAGAAAACTATAATTTTGAAGTTAAAGATATATCAGAATACGAAACAAGAAAGAAATACATAGATTTAGAGTTAAAACTTGCAGGATGGGACTTTGATACGAACATAACAGAAGAATTAAAATTGACAGGAATGCCAAACAATAAAAATGAAGGATATGCAGATTATGTGCTATTTGGTAAAAACGGATTACCATTAGCAGTAGTAGAAGCAAAAAGGACAAGCGTTGATCCAAGAGTTGGACAAAACCAAGCAAAACTATATGCAGACTGTATTGAAAATGAATATCATCAAAGACCAGCTATATATTATACAAACGGATTTGAAATATATATGTGGGATGATAAAAATTATCCACCAAGAAAAGTTTCGGGATTTTATACACAAGATGAGCTACAATTACTTGTAAATAGAAGAACAAGTAAGCAAAATCTTGAACATGTATATGTTCAAGATAAAATAACAAACAGAGAATATCAACTAGAAGCAATAAAAAGTGTATGCGAAACATTCGATGAAGGACACAGAAAAGCATTAATAGTAATGGCAACAGGTACGGGTAAAACAAGAACAGCAATATCAATTGTAGATGTTTTATCAGATAAGGAATGGGTAAAAAATGTGCTATTTTTAGCAGATAGAACAGTACTTGTAAAACAAGCAAAAAATAATTTCACCAAATTGCTTCCTAATATGTCTACATGTAATTTATTGAGTACAACAGACAATCCAGAAGAAGCCAGAATTGTGTTTTCAACATATCAAACAATGATGCACGCAATAGATGTAACAAAAAATAAAGAAGGCAATAAGCTATTTACTCCGGGACATTTTGATTTAATAATTGTAGATGAAGCACATAGAAGTATATATAAAAAATATCAAGCAATATTTGAATATTTTGATGGACTGGTTGTGGGACTAACAGCAACACCAAGAAATGATGTAGATAGAAATACATATAGATTTTTTGAAATTGAAAATGATGTGCCAACTTTTGCTTATGAATATGAAAAAGCTGTAAAAGAAGGATATTTAGTTGATTATCATGTAATAAAGACAAGCACAGATTTTATGGATAGAGGAATAAAATATTCAGAATTATCAGAGCAAGAAAAAGAAGAATATGAAAATACATTTACAGATGAAGAAGATAATATGCCAGAAGAAATAGAATCATCAGCAATAAATGCATGGTTATTTAATAGAGATACAATAAAAAAACTATTAGAAGTATTAATGGAAAAAGGATTAAAAGTAAAAGGTGGAGATGAACTTGGAAAAACAATAATTTTTGCAAGAAATCATAAACATGCACAAAAAATAGTAGACACATTTAATGAATTATATCCTGAATACAGAGGTGAATTTGCAAAACTAGTAGATAATCAAGTTAAGTATAATGAAACAATTATTGACGAATTCTCTACAAAAGAAAAATGGCCACAAATAGCTGTGTCAGTAGATATGTTGGATACAGGTGTAGATGTTCCTGAAATATTAAATTTAGTATTTTTTAAACCAGTCAAATCAAAAATAAAATTTTGGCAAATGATAGGAAGAGGAACAAGACTTTGCAAAGATTTATTTGGAGTTGGACTAGATAAAAAAGAATTTTATATATTTGACTATTGCAAAAACTTTGAATTCTTTTCTGTAAATCCCAAAGGAATAGAAACTAATAATGTAATTAGTTTAACAGAAAGAATATATGGATATAAATTAGACTTAATTGTAGAACTACAAAATATGAAATATCAAAGTGACGAGAAATATTGCGAATACAGAAAAACATTGATAAAAGAATTTATAGAAGAAATAAAGAATTTAAATAAAGATAGTTTTATGGTAAAAAATAAAATTCATTATATTGAATTATATTCAAAAGAAAAAACATGGGTATATATATCAACAATAGATTTAATGGATATTAAAGAAAATTTAATACCATTATTCACTTCGATTGATGATAATGAAGATGCAAAAAGATTTGATAATTTGATGTATCAATTACAAGTTAAAAGAATTAGACAAGATAAAACTAATAGATGTGAAAATTTAATAGTAGATACCGTAGGAGAACTAGAAAAATTAGGAACAGTTCCTCAAATTAGAGAAAAACAAGATTTGATTTTAAAAGTTGCAGAAACAGATTATATAAAAGAGGCAGACTTCTGGGCTATTGAAGAAGTTAGAACAGAATTAAGAAATTTAATACAATTTATAGATCCTTACAATAGACCACCTGTATATATAGATATAGAAGATACTTTAAACGATATAGATGAAGAATATGTTTATGTAAGTACAGGAAACAATTTTACCAATTACAGAAGAAAAGTGGAAAAGTTTTTAACAGGAAATTTAGAAAATGTTATTGTATGGAAAATAAGACATAATATAAGACTTACAGAACAAGATAAAGAAAATCTTGAAAAGATATTATTTGAAGAGCTTGGAAATAATAAAGAATATGCTCAAAACTTTGGAGATACTAATATAATTAAAGCTGTTAGAAATATTGTAGGATTAGATAAAAATGTTGTTAGTGATATTTTTTATAAATATATAAATGATAATAGACTTAATATGAAACAAATTCAATTCGTGAAATTGCTAATTGATTATGTTATTAAAAATGGAACCATTGATATGCAGAAATTGACAGAACAACCTTTTAAAAATGTTGGAGAAGTTTACGATTTGTTTGGCAATAATATTGATTTGTTTAAAGAGATTAGAGAAGATATTGAAAGTATAAATGAGAATGCAGAAAAATTGGCATAGGAGGAAAAATATGATTATTCAAAATAACAAACTTTTAAAAAATATTGACTTCAAAAATGAAAAAGAGTTACAAAGTTATGTGGAAAAAAACATGGAAGAAATACTTGGTTATAAATTTATTGCAACAGAATTTAGTGTGGGAGACTCAAGATTGGACTCTTTGGGATATGACAAAGAAAACAATACATTTATAATTATAGAATATAAAAACATAAAGAATAATAGCTTAGTTGATCAAGGATATTCATATCTTGCATTAATGCTTGAAAGAAAAGAAGCATTTGTATTAAAATACAATAATGTTACAAAATCTAATTTAGAAATAGGTGATATAGATTGGTCACAATCTAGAATTATATTTATATCACCATTCTTTTCTTCAAGGCAAATAAGTGCAACAGAATTTCAAGGAATGCCGTTTGACTTAATAAAAGCAACAAAATATGAAAATGATATAGTAGAATTTGATAAAATATCTAAAAATCCTAACTTGAAAGCAAGTTTTACTCCTAATACTGAAATTATGAAAGAGGTTGAAAAAGAAATTAAAGTATATACTGAAGAAGATCATTTGAACAAAGCTCCTGAAAAAATAAAAGAATTATATCAAAATTTAAAAGAAGAAATTTTAAACCTTGGAGATATTGACATTGAATATAAAAAGCTTTATATTGCATTTAAGGGAAATACCAATATTGTAGATATAGAAGTATATAGTTCAAAAATAAAATTATTTATAAACATGAAAATAGGAAGCCTAAATGATCCAATGAATATATCAAGAGACATGTCGAAAACAGGACATCATGGTAATGGAGATTATGTTGTAGAAATATCAAATGAGGATGATATAGAAAATGTAATTCCGCTAATAAAACAGTCATTAAAAGTTAATAAAAAATAGGTACAAAAGCAAAATAATTTACAAGATTATTTTGCTTTTTTGAAAAAGAGGTGAGAAAAATTGAACACAGAAGAATTGAAAGACTTTATTGAAGATGTTAATTCGCTAAATGAAGTGATTAAAGCAAATAAATATATTAATAAATTAGAAGATTTAAGAAGAGTAATAATAAGATTAAACGATGGATTACAACCTGGTGTAAGAGCAGGAGCAATTAATATTGTTTTAAATGAAATTAATAGTATATATGGAACTGGCTTTGGATGCAAATGTGATGAAGAATTTTATAGTATATTTGAAGAAGCAAAAGAATATTTAACTAGAATAATAGAAAATAAGATTTCTGAAGAAATAATTAAAAAAATGTTTAAATAGTGAGATGAATAAATAGATAGATAAGATAAGATAAAAAATAAACAAAAGTAAGTAGGTGATAAAATGATTTATATTACAGGAGATACACACAGTGATTTCTCAAGATTTACAGAAGAAAACTTTCCAATACAATCAGAAATGACGAAAGATGATTATATAATAATATGTGGAGATTTTGGCGGAGTATGGACATTTGAAGAAGAGAGTAGGAGAGAAAAAGAAGCACTAGATTGGTTAAATAACAAGAATTTTACAACATTGTTTGTAGATGGAAATCATGAAAATTATACAAGATTATATAATTATCCAATTGAAGAATGGAAAGGTGGAAAAGTACACAAGATAAGAGATTCAGTATTGCATTTAATGAGAGGAGAAATCTTTGACATTGATAATAAAAAAATATTTGCTTTTGGTGGTGCTAAATCGCATGATATTCAAGATGGGATATTGAATTTAGATGAAGAAGAAAAAATATATGAGTATCGTAAAAGAGGAGCATATTTTAGAATTAGAGATTTTTCATGGTGGGATTTAGAGCTTCCAACAAATCAAGAGATGGAAAACGGAATAGAAAATCTAGAAAAAATAAATTATAAAGTTGATTATATTATTTCGCATTGTTGTCCAACAAGTATACAATCATTAATAAATTCAACATATAAAAGAGATATTTTAACTGACTATTTACAGCAGATTTCAGAAAAATGCACATTTAAAAGATGGTATTTTGGACATTATCATGATTATAAGCAAGTAAATTCACAGTTTACTTTATTATATGAAAATATTGTACCATTAGAATATGAAAGTGTATTTTAATAATATTATCGAATTAATAATTAAATTATAAACTTATATTAGTCAGAAAAAGTTTTAATACTTTTGCAGAGCTATACTTTATTTGAGTATGGCTCTATTTTTAATTATATTATGAATAAAAAGTTTCAAAAAAATGAAAAAAGTTCTTAAAATCGATAAGTTTTTTCAAAATTTTGAAAAAACTTTGTCACATGATCCAATAAAAAATAAAATACTAATATTTTTAATTTATTCACATATTTTATAAAAAAATACATATAATAAAATAAAGCTAATTAAAAATAATACAAAATGTATCAAAAAATATTGACTTTATATAAAAAATAGTGTAAACTTATATAAAATGATAGAAAAAGGAGGTATTTATATATGTTCACATATGTTAAAGCTAAAAATTTTAAATCATTAAAAAATATATCATTTAATTTAAATAAAACTAAAAATGAAACAAATAAATTCATTGCCATATATGGTGAAAATGGTAGTGGTAAAACAAATTTGGTAGAACTATTTAAATTTTTACAACAGTTAACCATTTCAAGAATAATTGATGTTAAGTTAAATATGTTACCAAAGGAATTTTGGGACTTAAAAGAAAAAATGATGGATACTACACCGATAAACATGAAGAAAATATGGCAGTTATCATTGGAATTAGATGAATATAGAATGATAAAAGAAGAAGAAGATACTGAAATTGAATATGGTTTTAAGATAAATAACAACGAAGGATTTTATTCTATAAAATTTAATACGAAGATAGTAGAAGAAAAATTATATTTTTTGGTTAATAAGCAAAAAGGATATTATTTTAAATTATCTAAAAATGATAAAGAATTAAATAAAAATATTTTTATTAATGAAAAATATAATGAAGAATTAAAAGAAAATATTGAAAAATATTGGGGAAAATATTCATTTTTATCTCTTTTATACTTTGAAGAAAAAGAAAAAAATAAAGAATATGTAAAGAATAATATTTCAAAAAAATTACTTGAAATTATTGATAAAATATTATCAATGACGATTCATGTGAATAAATGGTATTTGGATTTTATGCCAGATAACTATATGAAACAAAATGCATTAGCTGATTTAAAATCAGGGATAGTATCTAAAAGCAAAATAGATGAGATAAAAAAATATGAAAATGTTTTAAGTATATTTTTTACACAGGCATATGCAGATATAAAAAATGTAAAATATGTTATAGAAGAAAAAGATGATAAGATTAGGTATAATTTATACTTTGATAAAATGATAGGTGGAACTTTAAAATCAATACCAATAGAATTAGAATCAGAGGGAACAAAAAAAATTATAGAAGAATTTGATACATTAATTGGTGCAATAATGGGAGAAACGGTTGTTATAGATGAAATTGATAACGGTATTCATGACCTATTAATGAAGAATATAATTTTATCAATTAAAGATGAAATAACAGGACAATTAATTATAACTACTCATAATACATTACTGTTAGAAATTTTACCTAAAGAATGTATATATATATTATCTGCTGATTATGAAGGAAATAAATATGTAAATTCAATAAAAGAATATGGAATAACAATACAAAAAAATCATAATGCTCGTGATTTGTATTTTAAAGGTTTATTTGGAGGAATACCAACAACTTCTTATGTAGATTTTGAAGAAATAAAATATGTTCTAGATGATTCAAAAGAAAAAGAGGAAAGAAACAATGGTGATGAAACCTAACTATTGTAATGGAATCATAATAGTACATGGAAAAAGTGAACTTTTATTAGCAGAACATATTAAAAGCAATCTACATTTACCTATAGAAATATATTCGTTAAAGAATGGAAAAATGAGCATACAAATAGATAGTTTAATGACTGTATTAGGAAATAACATATTTAAAAACAAAAGAGCTTTTAACAGAAAATATGTAGTTGAAGAAAAAGAAGGACAATTAATAAATTTTTCAGTAATGCCAATAATGGATTTGGATGATACCAGTGAAGAAAAAAAGAAAAAATATCTTTCAGGTGAAATGTTTAGAAGTCATTGGTTAAGTCCATACATATTTCCAATTTGGAACAAAGAAAATTTGGACGAGGTACTACTAGATTTAGGGCTAATAGACAAACTACCAAATAATAAAGAGAAAGGTAAGGTATATAGGGATTTGTTTCCGAAGAATGTAGGAAAATCTGATAAACAACAAGTGGAAAATTTAATGAAAACATTTGAAAAATCAAATAAAACAAATATGCAAGTCTTTATAAAGAAATGTTTAGATAGCTTATAAAATAAAAGTGAAAAAATGGAAAATTAACTAATAATTTCCATTTTCCCATTTCATTTAAAGAAAATTTAATATAAAGGGAGAGGAATAATGAACACATCAATGAATATAATAGATAATAGTATAATAAATGTTGCAATTTTAAACTCAAAAATTTTAGGGGATAATATAATAGAAGCATATATTCCTTTTGTTTCAACTTTGATTGCTACTAATAAATATAAAGAAATAAAAATAGAGAAAATTTGCGAAGATTTTTATTATAAATATTCTTTTAAAATTCCAGCTATGCCAATGAAAGAAATACTTTCAAGAATGCAAAAAAAAGATATGATTTACAGGGATAAGGGAGGAAAGATTATACCAAATTTGTATAAGATTTATGAAACTGATTTTGAATCAGAATACAAAGAAACTTTAAAAAAATATGAAAATATTTCAAATAAATATATTGAATTTTCAAAAGAAAAATTTCAGATAGATGTTAACAAAGAAAAAGCAGAGGAATGTTTTAGTGAATTTATAAAAGAAAATTTCTTAGATACAGTATTAAATGATGAAAATATTAAAGAAGTTGTTGAGAATATAGACAGAGAACAAATTAGTAAAGAAATGTATGCATTTTATAAATACGTGATATATATGTATAAAACAGATTATGAATTGTTTAAAGTAATTCAAAAATTTTGCATGGGATATATAGTTGCAAATGCACTTAGTCTAGATAATATATCTTCTAGTAATGTAATATTTAAGAATAAAAAGATATTCTTTGATACTAATTTTATATTAAGACTTCTAGGGCTAGAAGGAGAGTTTTATCAAAATTCATATATTGGTATAGTAGATGTATTAAAAGAAAATAATTGTAAATTATATATTTTCTCTCATACTTATGATGAGATAAAAAACATTTTAGAAACAGCAAAAGTAAATTTAAATAATACCAATGGATTATCTCCTGAAGTTCAAAAATATTTTTGGAACAATAATAAAACAGAGGGAGATATAGTATTATTAATAGCAACATTAGACAAAAAATTAAATAAGCTGGGGATATTTATATCAAGAGTTGCATACGATAGCACTAATCAAAAAGATCAAATAGATGAACAAGCACTATATGATGAAATCATTAATATATATTCTAAAAGGAAAAATTTTGATGAGAAAACTAAAAGTGATATGATATGGAATGATGTAAAATCTATGGCATTAATATATAGAGATATAAAACTAATTAGAGCTTATAGCATACAAACATTACAAGATGTATTTATAACAACTAATCAAGGATTAGCATATGCATGTAAAAATTTTGACAAGACATTAGGCAAAAAAGAAAAAGCAATAGCGCCATGTATGACAGATATATTTTTAGGTACGATTTTATGGGTGCAAAATCCTATAAGATATGATAAGTATAATGAAAAACAAATTTTAGCTAGTTGTTATTCGTCAATAAAATTAGATAATAAATCATTAAGTAAATTTTCGACAGAATTAGAAAATTTAAAAGAAAAACAGAAAATTACTAACGAAGATTATATGTTAATGAAAGATTATAAAGTGGTAGAAGATATGCTATCAGATAAAATTATGGGTAATAGTGATAATATAGATGAGAAAACAACATTTGAAGTAATACAAGAAATTAAGGATAATATTACGAAAAATTATGAGGAAGAAATACTAAAAGAAAAAGAGGCAAATTTAATAAGTAAAAAAGAAAAAAATATTGCAGAGAAAAAATATGAAAAATTAGTAGCAAATGTCAAAGAGGAAATAAAAAAAGAAGCCAAAATAAAAAGTTTAGTAAAAGTTGTTTTGTGTATAGTAATATATATTAGTGTAATTATAGTTGATTTATGTTTTAATATTCTAGACCTAATAAATGAAACTCCTATATTTATTATGATTGTAAGAATTTTTGCATATATAATTTTGGCAATACTATCTTTAGTTGAAATACGAAACTTCCCTAAAAATTATAAAAGACATATAACAAAATTATATAAGAAAAAATGTGAAAGATTAAAAATAGATAGATAATAAAAGTATAAATAGAATTAATAAATACTCTAAAAGTGTGAAAATGAGACTTTTAAAATCAAATTTCGCACTTTTATTTATTTTAAACTATAACTTCAGCCCACTAACAATTAACTCAGTTGCATCACAAATCCATTTCTATAATACTTCTCATTCCAATAGCCAAGATAATCCCCCAAATTATCATCAATAACATTAAGCTATTTTTTAACAAAAGCTCTATTCTTTTTAGGAATATTATTCAAAATTTTATCAGAAATCTCATCAAAATGAACTCAATGATTTCTATCCACATCACGAGATAAAGTAGAAATTCCATCCTCTCTAAATAATAACTAATCCTTTAAAATATCATTTTTAACTTTTCTTAAATCATTCATTGTTAAAACATCTGTATTTATTAAAAATATTTGGGGACAATCGCTGCTAAAAAGTACAAAATTTAACCAATTTCATAATCTCGCCAATTTGCTATAACCCTATTAAAACTAATAAAAATTCAAGTTAACAAAATTTTTCAAAAATCACAATTAAATTCTCATAACCCGAAGCCCATCCCCTCATCATCTTCAACTACAAACCATCCACCATTGCTTCACAAAATAAAAAACAAAAAGCCTTGTACAACCACCCATAAAATGATAAAATAAAGGCAGTAAAGCAAAAAAATCCAATAAAATAAGAAAAAAGTAAAAATAAGAACAAAAGTAAAAAAGATAGGAGAAACAAATGGAAAAAGGAAAAATAGGAGAAGAAA
>CAKOTA010000023.1 GCA_934119965.1 uncultured Bacilli bacterium | reverse complement strand
TACAAAAACAATTAATTTTTTATTAAATTTATTTCATTTACTAATATAATTTCTTATACAAATTACTATTTTTCTAGATTAAATAATATCACAAAAGAAACAAATCTTCAATCAAAATACCCTACACTTTTTGAAAATTACATCAAAATTCTAATTGTATAGTGGCAAAACTTATATATACAATTAAAATTATAATTAGTGATTGTATTACAATACAAAAATAGAAACAACTTAAATCAATTACTAGAAAGGCAGGTGATTATATGGAACTTGAGAAAATAACTAGAACAACTCTAACAATGAAAGAGACAGCAGAGTATTTAGGAGTATCATACTGGTTAGTAACACAACTAGTAAAGAGAAAACAAATACCATGTTCCAGAGTTGGAGGCAAAGTGCTATTTAGAAAAGAAGTGCTAGATAGCTACTTAAAACAAAAAGAAGAAGCTTCTATAAAATCTGAGTAAAGGAGGAGTAGAAATGGTTAAGATAGCTATTTCAAAAATAAATAAAATGTGTGGGAGAGATAGAAATAGCAAACAACCATAAAGTGGATAGCTAAAAATAGATGGCTATCCACTTAAAAAATATTAGATATGATGAGATTCTTTAAATTATATAAATTTCTTTTTGAAGATGAAAAATATAAAAATATAAGTACAAATTCTAAAGTTGCATTTTGTATCTATAGTGATTTGATATCACAAAATAAAAATATAAAAAGAGATAATGAAGGCAAAGTGTATATACAAAATCCAAGAGAATATTTAATGAAAACTTTAAATGTTTCTAGAAATACAGTTACTAAAATTCATAAGGAATTAAAATCAGTAGACTTAATTATAGACAAATGGGAAGATGTAGGAAAGCCAAATATTCTGTATCTCAAAAATTGTGAAACTCCGAAACAACAAGTAATTCACAAAACTTGTGCAATACCAAAAGTGGAAGAAAAGAAGATAGAAGTTGTGGAAGAAACTAAAAAAGTAGAGGAACAAAAAACTAAAATAGAAGAAGCATATGTAGAAGAATTTACTATGCAAGATATTGAAGATGCAAATAGATTTTTAAATACAATAGGAGATAAAAGAATAAATAAAGAATTCAATAAACTAATAAAGAATGTTAGACTTAATGCGTTTAATTCGATAGAGCAAGAAATGTTGAAAATAGGGTTAAGGATTTTAACTATTGTATATAAAGATGATGAAAGATATAAATTGATGATTAACTTAAATACAGCTTTATTAGAAAAAGCTATTAATAGATGCAAAAGGAAAAAGAGAGGTGGCAGAAATATTGGTTATATACTAGCAGAATGTATCTTAAATGTAGTTTATAGTTCTGTGACTGAAAGTGATTGGGATATCTAAATTGCACAAATATTGTGCAACGAATAATTAAATAAATAGAAGGTGTCTGGCAAATGTCAGGCATTTTTAGGTTGTGTCATACTCGTTGAAAGCTCTGCTTTCAAGCTGTGTAAGGCTGTCTGTCGGACAGCTATTCTTGCTCTGCGAGGTATAGAGAGTAAAAATGCGAAGAATGTCGAAAAAAGGCACAAATAAAATTCGACAAAATGTGGAAAATATAGGCAAAATTGTTGAGAAAAAAAAGGTTTTATGATATAAGTAACATAGAGAAAATGTATAAAATATTGGAGAAGAAAATGAAAGAATATAATTTGGAACCAAAATACGAAAGTTGTTTAGATGAAATTGATAAAATCAAGAAAAAGAATAAAAATTTAGAATGGGATGATATAAAAAATCTAATATACATATATAAAGACTCATGGGAATATTTAGGGTTTCCAGAAGATTATGAGGAAAAATGGAATGAACTAGTTGATTATAGAAAAAATATAGAAGAAAGATCGGAAAAGTCAACAGGATATTTGTATGATACAAGTAATATAAGACAAGAAATTAAAGTTCCAACTAATAGTAATTCCGCATGGATGGTATTCAAAAATATGCTGATGGAAAAATTTCCAGGAGTAGAAACTATAATAAATTCAGAAAAAAGTGCACAGAGAATACTAGAAAGTTTAAAAAGAGAATCTCAAAATGAAGAGGCAGGTAAAGGATTAGTAATGGGATATGTACAATCTGGAAAGACAACAAATATAGAGTCTGTAATAACTATGGGAGCAGATTATGGATATAATATTTTTGTTATGCTATCAGGAACAATAGAGAATCTAAGAAAACAGAATCTAAGTAGGTTGCAAGGGGATATAGAGTTTTCTCCAAATTCAAATATTCAGTGGAAATTCTTTGATAATATTAAAGGTGAAAAATTAGATGGATATTTGCAAAATGATAAAGCAAGAATAGTGACAGTCTGTTTAAAGAATTCTACAAGATTAAAAAATTTAAATAAATGGTTAATTGATTCAACTTCTTTAGCAACTAAAGCAAAAATGAATGTAGTAATTATAGATGATGAAGCAGATCAAGCAAGTCTAAATACTAAAAAAATAGAAAAAGATGAAATAGAGAGAACCAAAATAAATAAATTAATTTTAGAATTGGTAAATTGCAAGGAATTTCATTCTACTAATTATATTAGCTATACTGCTACTCCTTATGGTAATTTTTTAAATGAAAATAGTGAAGAGAGTTTATATCCTAAAGATTTTATTATTTCATTACCAAAGTCTAGCCAATATATTGGCGCAAGCGAAATATTTGGAAATGAAGATGATATAACCGAGCCATTACCAATTATTGAGGAAATTAACGAAGATGATTATAGAAGAATGGAAAATATAAACAGTACAGTGTTAGATTTTCCGGATTCACTAAAGGATGCAATTTGTTGGTTTATTTGTGCTTTAGCTGTACAAAGATTTAGGAAATCAGTAAAACCAGTTAGTATGTTAATCCATACAAACAACAAACAAAGAATCCATAAAGATACAGCTGATGCGGTTGAAAAATGGTTAAATAAAAACAAAAAATACTTGTTAGAAGATTGCAAAAATGTATACGAGAAAGAAAAAAATGCAATGTCTAAAGAGCAATTTTTAGAAGTAATGAAGAATTATAATTTTGATGGACTACATCCAATTCAAGATTATCCAACTTTTGCACAAATTGAGAATGAAGTGAAAGATATTTTGGATGCTGAAATTTCACATATTACAATTACTGAAAAAGGTGATCTAAAATTTCATAATGGAATTCATATTGTAATAGATAATTCGAATAATAAAAAAGGAATCGATGAGAATGGTAATTTCATTAGATTAGCATATCCAGAAAAAGGAACAGTAAAAATTGCTAGTGGATTAATTGTAATTGGAGGAAATACATTAGCTAGAGGTTTAACATTAGATGGTTTAACATCTTCATATTTTTCTAGAAGAGTGCCTCAGGCAGATAGTTTGATGCAGATGGGTAGATGGTTTGGATATAGAATAGGATATGAACTATTACCACGAATTTGGTTAACTAAAGAAGCTGAAGCAAAATTCAAAGAAGTTTCTTATATAGAAAATAGATTAAGAGAGGATTTGAAAAAATATGATTTAGGGACAAAACCTTCAGAATATGCACCTAAAATACAAAATTCATATTTAACAAGATTTTTGTTAACTTCAAAAAATAAATCTCAAAATGCTTCGAGAGCTGGAGCTACATATGAAAAAGTTGATAATCAAACTGTTGTATTTGAGAGTAATTCAAAAGTACAAAGTGAAAACAAAGATAATGCGATTAAATTTATAAAAGGTTTATTTTTAAAAAATGATTATAATGTGGTAAAAGATAGTATTGTGTTTAACAAAGTAAATTATAAAGAAATAGAAGAATATCTATTTAAAAAAATGAAATTTTATAATCAAGACAGATTTTTTGGAAATATAAATGATTTTTGTAAATGGATGGAAAATCAAAAAAATGATGAAAACTTAAATAATTGGGATATTATTATTGAAAATGACGATTTAAGAAATAGTGAAAATAGTATAATGATAACAGAAGATATTAGTATAAAAAAGGTAAATCGTTCTCAAAGAAAAAAACATTTAGAGAACACAATTGATATAGGTGTTTTAAGAAATCCTAAAGATAGAATTAATGCATGCTTATATGAAAAGGGATATGAGGGTGAACTAGAGGAAGTAGAGAGACCAAAACTATTCATGTATTTTATTGATAAAGATTCAAAAGTAGAAAGAGCAAGTAAAGATAAAGAAGGAAATCCAACTAGAGTACCATTAGATTTTGAAACTGACATAGTTGGTTTATACCTTTATATACCAAATACTAATAAAAATAATAAGGATAGAATTATTTGGACGCAAAAAATGAAAGAGGTTTCAAATGAAATTTGATTATGAAATTTTAAGAAATGAATATATGGGGATATCAGGAAGTTCCTTGTTAAGGGTAATACAAAATAATGATATGCCGATATTGGATTTATTAACAAGGGAAGCTATACAAAATTCTTTAGATGCACGACAGGATGATGCTAAAAGTGTAGATATAGAAATAAATGTATCAAAATTTGACAAACAAGCATTAGCAGATAGTATATATCCATTTGGAGATAAATTGTTGAATAAACATGATAATGAAAATATGGATAATTTTATTAGTTTTAGCGATACAAATACTACTGGATTAGTGGGACCTAAAAATATGGGTGAAGTAACTAATAATGATTATGGCAAATTTATAAATTTAGTTTTTAATATAGGTAAAGCTCAAACAATGGAAAATGCCGGAGGTTCTTGGGGATATGGTAAAACTGTATATTATAGAGTTGGAATAGGATTAGTTATATTTTATTCAAGAATAAAAATTGGCAATAATTATGAATCAAGAATGGTAATTTCTTTGGTTGAGGATGAACATAATACTATAATTCCAAGTTATAATGATGAAAAAAGACCTAAAACAGGTATTATGTGGTTTGGAAGAAAAGACAATGAAATGAATCAATTGAATCCATTAACTGATGAAAAGGAAATAAATGAAATATTAAGAATATTCAATTTGGAACCGTTTCAAAATGATAGTACAGGGACAAAAGTAATTATTCCTTTTATTGATGAAAAAAAGCTATTAAATGATACAAATAAAGAAAATAATATTGTTTTGCCTTGGAATGATATCGTTGAAAAATATTTAAAAGTGGCGATTCAAAGATGGTATGCACCTAGACTAATGAATGTAGCATTTAAGGAAAATCCATATTTAAAAGTGAAAATAAATAATAAATTTTTTAATCCAGAAGAGGATTTTTTACCATTATTTAAAAAGATACAACAACTTTACAATGCATGTGTCTCAAATACTAATAATGAAGAAATAAATGTTGAGAATATAAATTTATTAGATACATTTTCAAAAGGGAAAGAAGCAGGAAAAATTGCGTATATAAAAGCGAGTAAGGAAGAATTAAAAATGCTTGCACCTTATAATGAACCAAGTCCTAATATTCAAATAGCAAACATTAAGTACAATGAAAAAGATGAAGCATATCCTATAATTACTTTTTGCAGAAGACCAGGGATGGTATTGAAATATGATATAGAAGGAAGTTGGTCAAATAGTATTAAAGTAGAGGATGATAAATACATAATAGGATTATTTCTAGCAAATTCAAGTAATACATTAAAGAATAAAGATACTAATAATGAAGAAAAAACTTTTGAAAAATATTTGCGAGAATGTGAAAAAGCAGATCATGCTGATTGGATAGATTTATCAAACTATACTATTATAAAAAAGATACAAACTCAAATAAAGAATAAAATAAATAAGTGTTATGATGTTTTTGAACAAGAAGATAGTAGAAGTGTAGATACTAGATTAAGTAGAGTACTTACAAATAAATTATTACCACCAACAGGATTTGGCAAAAGATCTTCAATGTTTAATACAAATGGAGAAAGTAAAAATAATAAATTAAAACTAATCAAAAGAAAATTCAAAACAAATTTAAATTTAATTGATGGTTCAATAATTAGAAATAATATAAAAAAGACAATAAGTAAAGATTTTGATATTGAATTCAATTTAAATGATAAAAATGTAGAATATGAATTTGAGATCTTATCAGAAGATTCTAATATTACAGGTAATAAATGGGAAGAGGATTTTAATAATAAAGAATTTCCAATAGAGTTATTAAAAATAGAATTATTAACAAAAGGGGAAAGTACTAATATTCAATATTATCAAAATAAGAAAGTAAATAGATATATTGATAGAATTGAGGATGAAGATATTTTATTAGAGAAGAGATTTACAGAAAAATCTAAAACGTGGATAGGATGGACAATTAAACTAAAAGATAATAGCGAAATAAAAAGAATAAGAGGAAGATTATGTTATAAGTATAATGATAGAAATTATAAAGGCATATTATATAAAGTAAAAGAGGAGATTTATAATGAGTAACTTATTAGAAAGTTTTCCTACATTAAATGAAAATTTAATTGAAAAAAGTGGATATAAAGTAAATAATATAAAAATTGATTATTATAAAAATAATAGTAATAGAAATTTAGAGTTAACACCAATAAACGATAAACAATATTATTTAGATGATGAATTTGGTGCATGGACAGCATTAGAGGACAACCTAAATATAAATATGGAATGTACTATAATGGATAAAAATGTTTTATTTGATGAAGATTATGGAATTTCTAGTAAAAAGTCGGTATTAGGAATTGCAGTAAATTATTACTGTAGGAAAACTAATAAAAATATAAGTAAAAAAATTATAGAAATAAAATATGATGAATTTGAACCAAAATTAAATTTTAATATTAATTTGGAATTTAATAAAGGAGAATTAGCAGATAAAATAGGAATAAAAGTATTGCTATACCTAGACAAATCATACAATTATGATATGTTTGCTAACAACAGTGGAACTGTACTTGGTATATACAATGAGTTAGAAATATATTTAGAAGGAAAAGGGTCATTGTTTCCAATTAAAATTGCTAATGAGAAGAATAGGCCTTTATGGTTTGCTGAATTTAATTATATTGATCCACATGAAGAGTTATTTGAAGAAGAAAATGTATGCTTATATTTAAATAAAGCTAACAATGATTATAAATTTTTAAATGCAGAAGGAACATCAATTTCACCATTAATGAAAGAAATTATTTCGGAATTTATAGCTTTATTTATAGAGGATATTTTAAATAAAGATAATATAGAAAATATATGTTCAAGCGAGTATGAAGAAGAACAGGCGATAGGAAATGTAGCTAAATATTGGATAAAATTCTTTAATATCAAAACTACAACATTTAATGATATGTTATGTTCGGTAAAAAAAGCTGTCGATAATTTAATAAATTAAGGAGAAAAAATGGATTGGTTAAAATTAAATAAAGCAAAAGCAAAAGTTTGCTTTGATGAAATGAACGATAATAATAATTTTAATTCTAATTGTGATGAAAGCTATATTGAATTAAGAAGGGACATATTAAATGAATTTGATACTACACTAAAAGAATTAAATATAGGAATAAATGATGTTAAAGCCAAAGCTTATGAAGTAGACTATATTTTTGGAATAAAATTATATGAATTGTTAACTTTTAAATATTCTATGAATGAGAATGAAGCAGGTAACGATGATATTTGGAGATATATTCAATTAAAGGTTTGCCCTGAAATTATTAAATATAGATATGGAATAAATGAGGATCGTTATTATAAAAAAGCCAGAAGAATGTGGTTAGAGAATTTATGGTGGTATGTTTATTTAGGCTGGAAAGATAATAGAGAAACAACAAAAACCATTTTAAAAGATAATACTACGGATACAATATTAAATATAATAGATAGAACAGGAATGTATGGTTACAGAAAAGAATTATTTAATGAAATATTATATAAAAAATATTTATATAATATTACCGATAGAGATCAATTTAGAAAAATTATGATTCTAAATACTATGAAAGTTCAAGTTATAGATCCATATTTAGTAAATGGAGGAATCGAAAAATATGTAGATGAGTTATTTAAAGAAAGTGGAGTTGAAATAGATGAATTTAGAAGATCTTAAATTGAAGTTAAAATTTTTAGAAGATGGAGACAGAGTTTATAAATTAGAGACTAAAGTAAATGATTTTTATGTAGTCAAAGACAATGGATGGTATGGAGTTGGAATAGATATTGGATTAGACAAGACAGAATTCTATGAAAAATTTGAGAATGTTAAATTATTAACAAAGATAAAGTATTTTTCAAATAGCAATCATAAAATGTTAGAACTAATTACAAATCAAACAGAGTTAATGGAACAATTTTCTTTAGTTTGCTTTGATTTTATTAATAAATTTGATAATGAACAAATTAATGAAAATATTATAAAAAAAGCAAATGATTGGTGGCATGAATGGAATAAGCTTCTAGGTAATGTTATGAAGAGTGAAAAAGATTATGACTTTTTAGGTGAACTTTTAGTTCTAGACCACGTAATCAAATGTAATCCAGATGCGAAGTATTCTAATTTAGCGAGCCATGATATTGAAACTCTAGAATATAGTATTGAAGTAAAAACTACAACAGAAAAATATAATTCACAAATTCATGTAAACAGTCAATATCAATTAGAAAATAATACAAAAAAACCTTTAAAATTGGTGTTAGTTAGATTAGAAAGATCTCAAATAGGTTATTCAATAAATGACATTATTGATAGTTTAAAAAATAAAAATTATGATACAGAAAGTATTAAAAAAATTAATAATATTGGATCTTCAAGTTTAAATGAAAAATATAGAATTTTAGAGGCAAGATTATATAATATTGATTCTAGTTTTCCAAGGATAACATTAAAATCTTTAAAAAATGAAGAGCTACCAAAAGGAATTATAAAAATAGAATATATTGTAGATTTAGATGATATTGAATATGAAAGTATTAATTTGGAACTTTAAAGGAGAAAAATATAAATGATTAGATTAGCAACTGTTTTTAGTGGTATTGGTGCTATTGAACAAGCTTTAAAACAAATGGGAATAGAATATGAAATTGTTTTTGCTTGTGATAATGGTGAGAGATACTTAGATATAGATGAAAAAGAAGTAAGAAAAAAAATAGAAGGTCTATCAGATGATGAAAAAGAAAAGAAAATAAGGGAAATTTATGATGAGACAGGAAAAGAAAATAATGTTAAGAAATCATATTTTGCAAATTATAATATAACAGATGATAGATGGTATGAAGATATACGATTTTTAGATGGAAATAAATTTAAAGGAGAAGTTGATTTATTAGTAGGAGGAAGCCCTTGTCAAAGCTTTTCAACATTTGGTAAAAGAATGGGATTAGAAGATACAAGAGGAACATTATTTTATGATTATGCAAGATTGATAAAAGAAACTCAACCAAAAGTATTTATCTTTGAAAATGTTACAGGCTTATTAAATCATGATGGTGGAAAAACATGGAAAACTATTAAGCAAGTATTTGAAAGTCTGAATTATAATATTAATTTTCAAGTTATGAATGCAGAATATTATGGATTACCTCAAATGAGAAAAAGGGTATTTGTTGTTGGAATAAATAATAACATAGATTGTAAAGAAGAATTTAAATTTCCAAAACATGTAGAATTGAAAGATAAGGCATCTGATTTTTTAGATGATGAGGTAGATGATAAATATTATTTGGGTCAAAAAGGGTTTACATATGTAACAACACCAAAAAGAAATGAAGGAAGGGCTAGAGTTAACAGAGATGTAATAGGTTGTCAAACAGCAAATCAACAGTTTAATTGGATTGGAGATTTTAGAGTAGAGAAACCAAAAGAAAGTTTTTACAAAGATAAAAGAATTTTTGTTGGAAAATATGATGGGCAAGATGCAGTTGCTAGAAAAATGACACCAAATGAATGTTTAAGATTAATGGGGTTTAAAGATTTTAAAGTAGTTGTGCCAGATACTGTAGCATATAGGCAATCAGGAAATTCGATTGCAGTTCCAGTATTAAAAGAAATTACAAAATCAATTATGAATTCTGTAGATTTAGAGGATAAAAAAGGTGGATGTTAATGAGTGATAATAGTAATGTATGGTATTTAGATAGAGGAAAGAATTTCTTTACAGAAGAAGGAAAGGATTTATTTAATACAATAATTAGTGTCTGTAACACATATTCTTATATAAGTAAAATGTCATCAGGGGAATTAATAGAAAAATTTCCAGAAAAAATGAAAACTTCAGGTAATCCAAATGCATTATTAACGACTGCAAGAAATATAGGAATAATTAACAAAGATAATAAATTAGGAAAAAATATAGAGTATTATTTAAATGATAAATTAACATATAAAGAATTAATTTTTGAAAATTTAACAAAAGTAAATTATGATAAAGAAAGTAATTATGCAGTTAAACCTTTTATAGTTATTTGTAAAGCTTTATATAGATTATATACATTAAATAAAGCAGAAGCATTTATTACAAAAGCAGATTGTATTAAATATTTATACAATATTACTGATTATTTTGAAATTACTGATGAATATTGTAACAATATTATAATAAACCGTAGTTATGAAAAAGAATCAGCAGCAGTATTAGATATATGGTTTAATGCTTTACAAAACTTTGAAATATTTACATATAGTAATAATTCATCAATATTAAAATTAAATGAAGATGAAATAGAATTTTATAAATTTATAGACAAAAGAGGAGGAATGATTCCTTGCTATTTAAATGGTAAAAGCAAATATGGAACATTATATGATGATTTAGGAAGTTGTGACTTAGGAATAAACTATATAATTCCTCAAGTTAGAATTAACACATATAATGCTGTAAATATGGAAGAAATTAAAAATTTATATGAATATATATTTGGAATATGTCCATATGTAAATAATAGTTTAGTTAGTAATGAATACTATGCAATATATAGACCATTTAAGTCTATAAAAAATATTGCTATTAGAAAAATAGAAAGTGAAAATAGTTATATAGGTAATTTACTGTTTGAATATAATAATTATATATGTAATAAAAGTTAAGAGGTATATATGGATTTAGATAAAATAAGTAATGAAGAATTATTAAAAATGTATGGAGATATAATAAAAGAATTAAAAGAAAGAAAAATAATAAGAAGTAAAAATATAGTCGGAGATTTAGGAGAGTATTTTGCAAAATCATATTATAATTCTACAAAAGGGTTACCGACATTATTATTAACTGATAAGTCAACTGCTAATATTGATGCTGTCAGCAATAAGGGAGAGAGATATAGTATAAAAACAGTTACAAGTAAAACAACTGGTAGTTTTTGGGGAGTAAGTAAGGAAAAAAATAAAAAAATATTTGAATATTTAATAATTGTATGTTTAACTGATGAATACGAATTGGATAGAATAATAGAAATAGATTGGGATAATTTTTATAAACATATTGTTTTTAATAAGAGAATGAATAATGCATGTCATATTACGATTACGAAGTCATTAATAGATGATTCAAAAATAATATTTGATAGAAATAAATAATATAAGGAATATTTATGATGTTAAAAAGATTAATAATAATATTTTAGGGATTAAAGATAAAAAAATGATATTGTCAAAAATTGATAAAAAAATTATTTATAATATGATATAAGAATTTTCAATGGGAGTGATATTATGGAAAAGGAATTGAAAGTTGTAAATGAGAGTTTAAATAATTCAGGAATAAGAAAAGACTATAAGGATGCAATATGTGAATATGTATGGAATGGTTTTGATGCAGAAGCTTCTATTGTAAAAATAGATTATAAAGTTAACGAATTAGACGGAGTTGAGAGTATCAAAATAAAAGATAATGGATATGGAATCAACTATGAAAATTTAGATAATACTTTTAGTGCTTTTTTAAGTTCAGAAAAGAAAGGGAACAAAACACTTAATCCTGTACATGGGAGCAAAGGAAAAGGAAGATTTTCTTTTTTAGGTTTTGCTCACAACTGTAAGTGGAATACAGTATATTTAAATAAAGAAAATTATATGTATAGTATAGAAATAGATAGTCGTTATAAAAACAAATATCAGGTAAGTGATAAAGAAAAAGTGGATAAAGATACAGGAACTTGTGTAGAAATCAGTCAAATAGAAGGATTAACTAAAGACAGTATGGAATCAATTGAATTAAAACAAGTCTTGTTAAATAATTTTTCTTGGTATTTGTTTTTAAAAAAAGAATATGGATATAAAATAATTCTTAATGGGAAAGAATTGCAATATAGTGAATTAATAAATGAAGAATTAAGCGAAGAAATAACAATTAATATTAATCAATATAGTTTTAATATATTTTTTATTAATTGGAAAGAAAATGTTAATTCTAAATTTTTCTTTCATATGATGGATTCAAATTTTGAGCAAAGTAGTAAAGAATATACGAAATATAATAATAATGGAATAGGTTTTTTTCATAGTGTGTATATTATTTCGAATTATTTCGATGACTTTGTAAATATGTCTTATAGTGATGAAGCACAAATAACAATTGATGATGGTATAAAAAATGAAAAAGATCCAACGTATAAAGAATTACTAAAAAAGTTAAATGAAATAGTCGGAAAAAAATACAAACAATTTGTTAGACAAAAAAGTAACAAACTTATAGAAGGTTTTGAAAGTGAAAAAGTTTTTCCAGAATTTTCTCAAGATAAATATGGACAGATAAGAAAAAAAGATTTAGAAAATGTAGTAAGAGAGGTATATTGTGTACAGCCTAAAATTTTTAAGGGAGCAAATATAGAGCAAAAAAAGGTTATAGTTCAATTTTTAGATTTATTATTAAACAGTGAGGAAAGAGAGAATATTTTAATAATATTAGATAATATTATTAAATTGACGAAAGAAGAACGAGAAACATTAGTAAATATTTTAGATAAAACAAAATTAAATAATATTATATCAATGTTGAAGATATTGGAAGATAGACAAATAGTAGTAAATTCGTTAAAGAAAATTATTTTTGAATTAACAGATTATACAAATGAAAGAAATCATATTCAAAAAATAATGGAAAAAAATTATTGGTTGTTTGGAGAAGAGTATAATCTTATAACTGCAGATAAACATTTTCAAAAGGCATTAGAAGAATATGAATACAAACTATATGGATATAGAAATAAGGATGATTATAAAATTGAAGATATACAGCGAAACAGAAGGATGGATATTTTTTTAGCTGCGAAAAGAAAGTTAAATTCATTTTCAAATGCTTCAAAATTGCAAGAAAATATTATTTTAGAATTAAAAGCACCATCAATACCAATAAGCGTAGATATATTTAGGCAAATAGAAGATTACATGGAATTGATAAAAAACGAGCCGAGATTTAATAGTGTAACAAGAATGTGGAAGTTTTATGCAATAAGTTCGGAAGTAGATAATTTTATAAAAACAAAATATGAGGAGTATCAAGAAAAAGGAGAACCGTTTCTCGTAAAAAGCGTTAAAAATTGTAAAATATATGTAATGACATGGGATGATGTTTTTAGGAATTTTGAAGAAAATTATAATTTCTTATATGAAAAATTAAATTTTGACAAGGAGAAGTTGGAAAACGAAATAATTGCAGAAGATAATAATAGAGAAGGTGTAGACAAAATAGTTAATGAAACTTTAAATAGAAAAGTGATATAATTGACAAAGCCGAGATTTAATCTCGGCTTTCAATATCTACACAATCTTCATTATTTCACTTCTCACATACTCTTCCACCATATTATCAATCATATTATTATATTGAGCCATTACGATAAACTTGTGAGTTTTAGGCTCTGGATATTGTTCCTTCAAGAAAAGCCTCACCATATCTGCAAACTTATACAAATACTTTTCTTCTTCATAAAGATAATCCATAAGACTACAATCAATAGTCATTCTGCTATATTTAATAGGATTTAATTCTTTCAAATATTTTTTTAAAAGTATACCATATCTTCTAAGAGCCATAGTGATTACCACCTAAACTCATTATTACTAAATTCAAGCAATCTCCAAAACCAGCCCTATAATATTTATCATTATAGTAATTACAAAAATCTAAAAAGTCATCATAAACTTTTTCTAATATTACTTTTGCAAACTCTCTATTTTTATGAGGCAAACTTTTTAATAGCTTGTCCTCAAGTTCATCAAAGTGCAAAAGATGCTTTTTATCCTCCTTTGTTAATTTTGCTAATTCCTCATCTCTAAATATAATCCATTGTTTTAATAAATCATTAATTTCTCTTTTTGATAATTTAAACTCCATATTTTTTACCTCCATATTTTTCTAAATATTTCCAATAATTCTTGGGGAGATTTTAGTGAAAAATTTTCCCGAAAATTCCAAAAATCACACAAATGTTCCTAAAATATAAAACTATAAAAGCACTGAAATACCAACGAAAACTTAACTTTTCTTAAATTTTCAAAAACAGAGTTATGTCAACTCATAACCCGAAGGTCGTAAGTTTAAATCTTACGATGCAACCAATTAAGTTTATAGTGCTAGATGTTTTATTTTTTTGAGAAAAGGTGCTATAATATCCACAGAAAGGACAACGACCATGCAGAAAAATTTAAAATGCCAAAAGGAATTGAAAATTTTAACATAAGTAAAAAATAATAAGCAATCAAATTTTTTCTATTAAATAATAAAAGAAGTATAGGAGAAAAAATAATGCAAATAAAATATATTGAAAAAACTCCAATAGCTACTGAATTTAATATGCTAACAGAATCAGTAGGTTGGGGAACAAGAGAAAACAATATTATAGAAGAAGCTTTAAAAAATACATTATACTCACTTTGTGTTTATGATGTGGATAAGCTAATTGGATATGGAAGAATTATTGGAGATAAAACAATATTTTTATATATACAAGACATAATTGTAATTCCAGAATATCAAGGTAAAAAAATAGGAACAGGTATAATGAACAAATTAATAGAAAAGATTAATGAATACAAGAAAATAAATCCAGAAATAAGAACATATTTAGGGGCATCAAAAGGTAAAGAACATTTTTATGAAAAATTTGGATTTGTATCAAGACCTAATGAAGAACTTGGTGCAGGAATGATTTTGTATGATAAATAGAAAATGAACTAAAAGATTAGCTAAGGAGGTAATTGTTTTGGAATATTGTATGTTAGAAACTGCAAGTGACAATAAAAATGAAATAAACAAAATTGCAAAGAAATTGCTAGATAAAAAACTAGTTGCTAGTTGCCATATAATAGAAAGTGAAAGCAGTTGGAACTGGAATAATGAAAGAGAAAATTCAAAAGAATACCTACTTCAAATGAAAACTAAGAAGAATTGCCTAGAGGAGATATATGAAATAATTAAAAACATACATAGTTATGAATGTTTTGAGTTTGCTGTATATGATATTACAAGTATAAATGAAGAATATTTAAAGTGGATAGATAAGGAGATAAAAAATGGATGAAGATAGACTAAAGCATTCTTTAGCAGTTGCTAGAAAGATGGAAGAAATAGCAGAAGTTTTAGGACTAAGTGAAGAAGAAATAAATGATTGCTTTGTTATAGGATTAAATCATGATATTGGTTATGAATTCGTAACTAATAAAATAGAACATAATAAAATTGGTGGGGAAATTTTAAAAAGAAATAAATATAAATATTGGAAAGAAATATATTTTCATGGAGAGATAGACATTGCGTATGAATCTATATATTTGGATATTTTAAATCAAGCAGATATGCAAATAGATAAATATGGAAATGATGTAGGTTATGAGAAAAGGTTAGAAGATATAAAAAATAGATACGGAGAAACATCTGAAGTTTATAAAAAGTGTGTTAAATTGGTTGAAAAGATAAAAAATAATTTTATATAAAAGCTAGAAAAAATTCCAATATTATGATATTAAAATTACAGGTGAAACAAATGAAAAAGAAAACAATTAAATTAAAACAAATTCCAGCAATAATATTATTTATTATGCTTGTTATGATAACATCATATTTGGGCCAAATAGAAGAAAATCAAGCAGTTAACACAATAGAAAACAACAAAATTTCTTATGAAATATCAAACATTCCGGAATATAAGGGAGAAGCATATGTTGAAATAAATAATAATAACCCTGAATTTTCCGATGAAGACTTAAGTTTAGAACAAGATTATTATTCCGACTTAAAAAACGGAAAAGTGCGGGATGGCAATGATAAAAACTTGTTGGAAGAAAGCAAATGAAGATGATAAAAAGGATGATTATTCTTCTATTACACCAAGTGGATTTAGACAGAAAAAATACGGCACAAATATAGTACCAGGGAGATATATATATCATAGATGTCATTTGATTGCATGGAAACTTGGTGGAATAGATGTAGACGAGAGAAATTTAATTACAGGAACTCAAAATTTTAACATAAATGGAATGAAACCGCTTGAGGATAAAGTTTATAACTATTTAAGAGAAAATAAAACAAACCATGTGTTATACAGAGTTACACCATATTTTGATGGCAATAATGAATTAGTAAATGGTGTAGAAATTGAAGCATATTCTATTGAAGATAATGGAAAACTTAAATTCAACGTATATGTGTACAATGTTCAAGATGGAATAACTATTAATTACGTAACAGGAGAAAGCAAATTAGCAGAGTAGGAGGTAAAATATTGGATTTAAATTTATTCGATAATAGAAAGAGAGAAGATAGTTTTATAGGTAAATTTATTAATGAACTAAAAAATGCATTTGAAAATACAGTGAGTAAAAATGAAGAAAACAATGTTATAAATGAATATAATATATTTGAAAGGAAAAAAATATTTTTAGATAATAAAAGTAGAAAAGGTAATGGATTAGCCTGGATTATGGATGAGAATTCTGTGTGTATATCAGAAGATGGAGATGGAGGGATTATTTCAATTGGTGAAATAACTCTGCCAAATAATGCAAAAGTTGGAGAAGTTTATGAAAAAATTAATGGAGAATATATGTATAACCAAGATATAACTGCTAAATTAGAAGAAATTATGTAATTATAATATCAAACAAAGAGCCTAGATTTATTTAGGCTCTTTATTTGATGAAAAAATATATTAAATTATTGAAGCGACAGTATTCGACAGAATAATTCCTTGGCAATATGATATAAAAAAAGAAACAAATGTCATAATATAAATATTTAAGTAAATAGGAGGTGAAAAAGTGAGAATTAAGTTGTATTTTACACTAGAAAACACAAAAATGCCAATTGATTATAGAAGAAGCATAATCAGTTTTATAAAATTAGCATTATCCGAATATAGCGAAGATGAATTTGAAAAGTACTATAACCAAAAAGATAATATTATAAAACCGTATGCTTTTTCTGCTTTTTTTAGAAAACCAAAGATAAATGGCGAAGAAATAGTAATAGAAGATAAGAAATTTGAAATGAATATGACAATGGAAAATTATGAAACTGCAATCACATTATATAATGCATTTAATCATCAAAAAAATAAAAAATTTTCAATTAGTCAGAATTCATGGAAATTACAAAATATTGTACTTATACCAGAAAAAGAAATTAAAGATAATAAAATAGTTATAAAGTTTCAATCTCCGCTTTGTGTGCGCCTAAGAGAAGAAAATAAAGATTACTATTGTTCTTTTGAAAACGAAAAGTTTGAAGAAACGTTAAAAATAAATATTAAAGAACAATTAAAAATAACAAATATTCCAATAGAATCAGTAGATACACTAAAAATTGCTCCAATTAAAGCCAAAAAAGTAATTATAAAATTTTATGAAAAACAGATAGAATGTTCAACAGGAATTTTTGCATTAGAAGGAGATATAGAACTTTTAAAATATTTATATAGAGCTGGGGCGGGCAGCAAACATTCGGCTCGGATTCGGGATGTTTCAAATTGTTTAAAAGGAGGTGCAAAATTGAAGATTAAAGTATATTTAAACGATTGGTTCTATAATGCACGGAGTTGTTGGGTTTTTAAGAATTCTTGAGGAAAATGATGATGAATTTGCTATTAGAAAAAATAATTATATTGAATTTGATACAGAAAATTTAAGAAACTTTCACAAATATTATTTTAATTATTTTTTCAAAAAATATAATATTGCAGAAAGTGTAAAGATAAGAACTAAGAGTTCATTTGATTATCTGGAAAATAATATAGAGGTAGTTTTTGAGGATAAAGATAAGGAAAAAGAACGAAAAGAAAAAATAAAATCAAACAAGAAATATATTAAAGAAGCGATAAAAAAACAA
>CAKOTA010000022.1 GCA_934119965.1 uncultured Bacilli bacterium | reverse complement strand
GAAGATGAAAGAAAAATCTATAACTCCAGAATGTATGAAGCAGAACAGAAAGGATTACAAAAAGGTTTACAAAAAGGCATGGAAAAAGGCATAGAAAAAGGCATAGAAAAAGGTTTACAGGAAGGCATGGAAAAAGGTTTACAAGAAGGTATGAAAAAAGGTTCTATAAATAAGAGTATTGAAATAGCAACAAATTTTAAAAATCTTGGTACAGATGTCGAAACTATTTCTAAAGCAACAGGCCTATCAAAAGAAGAAATAGAAAAATTATAAACTCCATTTTAAATAATGGTTTTTTTTATAAAAAAAATATAGTATAATTAAAAAGGTGATACGAATGAAACAAATAATTAGTTATAGCTTTATTTTAGTATTAATTGATCAAATAATAAAAGTAGTAGTATCAAACATGAAAAATAATATAGTAATAATTAAAAATTTTTTTAGTTTAACATATGTAGAAAATACCGGAGCAGCTTTTTCTATATTAGAAAGTAAAAGAATATTTTTAATCATAATAGCAATTGGTGCTCTTTATCTAATTTATAAGTTTTTAATAAAAGATAAAAAATTAACAACACCAGAAACATTAATATACTCATTATTAATAGGAGGAATAGTAGGAAATTTAATAGATAGGATAATATATGGTTATGTAATAGATTATTTAGAATTTATTTTATTTAATCATTATATGCCAATATTTAACTTTGCTGACATTTGTATCGTAATAGGAACAATTTTATTCTTATTTGAAACAATAAAGGAGGACAAAAAGTGCAAGAATATGTAGTAGAAAAATCAGGAGATAGAATAGATAACTATTTAGCTAATATAACAGAATTAAGTAGAAGCAAAATAGCTAAAATGATAAAAGAAAAGAAAGTATTAGTAAATAATAAAGAAATAAAAAGTAGTTATATCTTAAAAGAAAAAGATATAATTAAAATGGAAGAATATGTAGAAGAAGAATTAAATTTAGAACCAGAAAAAATGGATTTAGATATAGTCTATGAAGATGATGATGTAATAGTTGTAAATAAAGCAAATGGAGTTGTAGTTCATCCTGCTGTTGGCAACACAAAACATACATTAGTAAATGGACTACTATATCATTCAAAAGAATTAAGTAGTATTAATGGTGAATTTAGACCAGGAATAGTTCATAGAATAGATGCTTATACAACAGGATTATTAATGGTTGCTAAAAACAATTATGCCCACGAATTTTTAGCCCATCAACTTGAAGAAAAAACAACAACAAGAAAATATGTCGCACTAGTATGGGGTGTAATAAATACCGATACAGGAACAATTGATGCTCCTATCGGAAGAGATTTAAATGATAGAAAAAAAATGACAGTAACTGATATCAATGCCAAAGATGCTATAACTCACTTTAAAGTTATAGAAAGATATAGCAATGCCACACTAATTGAATTAAAACTAGAAACAGGTAGAACTCATCAAATAAGAGTCCATATGAATTATATAGGATATCCAGTAGTAAATGATCCTGTTTATGGAAGAAGAAAATTGATTGATGAAACTGGACAATGCTTACACGCAAAAACTTTAGGATTTATTCATCCTAAAACTAAAGAATATATGGAATTCGATAGTGAATTACCACCTTGTTTTACAAATATCTTAAACAAATTTAAAGATTCATAAAATATATAAATAAACTTAAAATAGAAGCATAGATACTAAAAATCCAGTAAGGAACTAATAATTTAGCTGAATCCTCATTTAATGATTTAGTTTCCACATATAAAAGTAAAGAAGTAATTAAAATTAAAATACAATCAATAAGACCTAAAAGTGGATTTTTCAAACAAAAGAATACACCTAAATATAACTGATTGAAAACATAATTAATAATTAAAGTAGTATTAAAATTTTTTAGGTCTTTGAGTTTGTATTCCTTGTATATTTTATAAATAGAAAACGCAATTAATAAATAAAGTATAGTCCAAAAAATTCCATATAATGGTTTTGGAAGTGCGAACCAAGGTAAATTTAAAGTATCAAAATAAGGTAAACAATTTTTAAATAATAAAGTACTCAAAAACCAAGGAGCAACTAAAATAATGTAAAGTAAAATTTTTTTCATAAAATCACCCTTTACATATATTATGTCTCGTATTAAAATATTATTCACAGGAGGTATTACTATGGAAGAAATAATTATAAATAAAAATGACGAAATAGTAATGAAATTACTTCATTATTTTGTGGCTGAAGAGGGATATAGTCCTATTATATTACATGGCGCTAAAGATGAAATTTGGCTAGAAAAAATGGATTCAAACTATCAAATAGTAAGAATAGTATCTAATTATATTCATAATACTGAACAATTAGACTTTGATTTATATAGAACAAAACAAATAGCAAAAAAAATAAAAAAGAAAACATTTTCATTCAATATGAATGTATTAAGTTTATTTGTTAACTTAGGTGACAATGTTAATATGGAAAATCACAATCATATTGATAATATTGATTGTGCTGATATAAAATACTTGAAAGATTTAAAAAAATACAATTTTATAATTGAAGAATTTCCTGATATAACAAAAGAAACTAAATTTGAAGAAAAAGGAATGGATTTATTCCTAAAAATAACAAATGATATAACTAAAAAAAATGAATTAGAAAATGAAAAAAATGAAGAAATATTTAAACCTAAAAAACCAATAGTTACATATATACTAATGGCTGTAAATATTTTAATATTTGTAATAGCTAACTTTGATATAAGTATAATTTATGACTTATTACTAATTAAAAACAAAGAAATATATAGAATAATTACTTGTGCCTTCGCACATTATAATATATTTCATTTATTGTTCAATATGTATGCTTTATATATTGTTGGACAACAAATAGAAAGCTTCTTTGGTAGATATAAATATTTATTGATTTATTTTGGAAGTATTATAACATCTAGTCTGTTATCATTAACATTTATGCCTGACAATGGTGCATCTTTGGGTGCAAGCGGAGCTATATTTGGGTTATTTGGAGCACTATTATACTTTGGATATCATTATCGTTTATATTTAGGTAACGTCTTAAAATCTCAAATAATACCATTGATATTATTTAATTTGATTTTAGGATTTATGAATAGTGGTGTTGATAATGCTGCTCATATCGGAGGATTAATAGGTGGATTTTTACTTTCAATGACTGTAGGCATTAAATATAAAACTAAAAAAGAAGAAAAAATAAATGGAATTATAATATATACTATAATAACTATCTTTTTAGTTTACACAGCATATTTTATAAAATAAGATAAATGTTTCTTTTATCTTATTTTTTTGCTATAATGATTATAGGAGGATGTTATGAAGAAGTTTTTAGAAAAAATAAAGAAAATGCCATTATGGGCTAAAATCACAGTACCAGTTGTTTTAATATTAATTATTGTTTTAATACTATACTTTACTTTATTTAGCAAAAATAGTGAAAAGAAAATAGAAGCAAAGAAAAAACAAGCAAGTGAAATTACAACAAAAGCAGAATGTGAAAAAGCAGGTTTTTACTGGTGGAGTAAAACAAATACTTGTAATATTGAACAAGCAAAATTAACAATTATTGATGAAAATTCAAAAACAAGGCCAATAGCAGTTATGATAAACAATCACGCTCAAGCTAGACCTTATCATTCAGGTTTAAATGAAGCTAACATTGTTTATGAAATAATTGTTGAAGGTGGAATAACTCGTATGATGGCGGTATTTAAAGATACAAATACTGCTAGAATTGGATCAGTTAGAAGTAGTAGACATTATTTTCTAGATTATGCTTTAGAAAATGACGCTATCTATGTTCACTTTGGATGGAGTCCACAAGCTGAGAGTGATATTAGCTCATTAGGAGTAAATAATGTAAATGGATTATATGATTCTGGTTTCTGGAGAGATACAAGTTTACCAGTTGACTATGAACATACAGCTCTTACAAATATTGAAAATATTAAAAAAGTTATGGATTTTAGAGAATATAGAACTGAATACAAATCAGATGATGTTAAAGCTGAACAAGTATTAAAATATAGCGTTGATGAAGTAGATTTAAGTGGTAAAGAAGATAGCATAGTTGCTAACAATGTATCTGTTCCATATTCCGGTTATATGACTAGTTCATATACATATGATGCAAATAATAAATATTATTTAAGATTTGCTAATGGAGTAGCTCACACTGACTATGTTACTAAAGAACAATATCATTTTAAAAATATTATTGTAATTAATGTAGAAAACTATACTATTGATAGTTATGGAAGACAAAGTTTAAATAATATCGGAAAAGGTACTGGATATTTTATAACTGATGGTTATGCACGACCAATAACTTGGGAAAAAACATCAAGAAGTTCTAAAACAATTTATAGATATTTAGATAATAATGAAATCGTTGTAAACGATGGTAATACCTTTATCCAAATTCAACCAACAACAAAAACAACTACAATTTCTGAATAAGGCTTTATGCCTTATTTTTCTTTGTGAAAATGTAAAATTATAAAAATTTAATAATAAAATATATACAAATATATACTCAAAAAGAATAAAATATGATATAATGTATTAGTCGTTGAGGTGAAATTAAAAGTGACTATAAATGATAAAAAATATTTAAAATTAGTTAATGATATATTAGAAAATGATAAATTTAATGAGTTAGATACAATTGAACACCACGGTATGACAAGATTAGATCATTCAATAAGAGTTTCATATTATTCATATAAAATATCCAAAATATTAGGATTAGATTATGTAACAACTGCTAGAGCAGGATTATTACACGATTTCTTTATTAGCAAAGAAAATAGAACATTAAAAGAAAGATTTATTTCAACATTCGTTCATCCTAAATATGCAGTTATGAATGCAGAAAAATATTTTGACATTGATGATAAGGCTAAAAATATTATTGAATCACATATGTTTCCAATTTATAAAGTATTACCAAAATATGCTGAAAGTTGGATTGTAAGTAGTGTTGATAAGGTTGCTGCAATATATGAATTTAGTAAAGCCTTTGGAATAAGATTTTCGTATGCAGCTAACATTTTTGTTTTATTAATACTAAATAATTTAAAATAGATAAAATCTATTTTTTTTTAATATTATTTTTTTAAAATCATATAATTCATTGACAAATTATGTAAAATATTGTAAATTTATTAATAGAGGAGTGATTATATGTTTTGTAGTGAATGTGGTTCAAAAAACAAAGACGGTTCATTATTTTGTGAAAACTGTGGACACAAATTTGAAGAAACAGTAAAAAAAGAAAATAAAACAAAAAAAGAACCAACAAAACAACAAGGAAAAAAGAGTATAACTAAATATATTATTATTTCTGTTGTTGTATTATTAGTAGGAGCATATTTATTAATCGATAATATGTTTAGTCCTACAAAAGTAGCAGAAGGATACTTTAATGCAGTTACCAATTTAGATGCTGACAAATTATATGGATACCTTGATGTTGAAGAAAGTGAATTTACTTCTAAAAAAGTATTCAAAGATATAATTAATTCAGAAAAAGAATCTAAAAAAGAAATCATTAATTACAATGTTGACAAAGTTGAAAAATCAACAGATGGAATGAGCGCTAGCGTAACAATCAAGTATATGCTAAAAGACTCTAAAGATTCTAGCACTTTAAAAATTGATTTAGTAAAATCAAAAAACAAAAAATGGTTATTATTTGATAACTGGAAAGTTAATACAGGAGACTATGTTGTTGTAAAAGATTATAAATTTAATTTACCAACTGGTTCTAAATTAACAATTGAAGGTAAAAAAGTAGATAAAAAATATCTTAAAGAAACAGAAGATGGAATTGATACTTATGTAATACCTGCATTATTTGCAACTAACTATAATGTAAAAGTTGAATTAATGGGATTAGAAATAGAAAATAAAGTAAAAATCAATAGTTATTCTGCTTATAACTTAGATTTTACTGGAGATAATATCTCTGCAGCAGGAAAAGAAAAAATACAAAAAGCAATTAAAACATCATTAGAAAATTTATATAATGGTGCTAAAGACAAAAAAACTTGGGATGAAGTTAAATCAAACTTCGAATATAAAAATGGTGATGTAAGTAAAGTTGAAAAAACTTATAATGATTTATTATCATCATTCAGTAATTCATCATCAATATTAAATAGTATTACTTTTACTAAAATAGAATTAAGTAGTGCTTCTTTAAATAAAAAAGGACAATTATATCTATCAGTAAAAGCTTCATATGATTTCTCATTATCATATCAATCTGGTGATGAAACTAAGACAAATGATAGTGATGATTATGATTATATGTATTTAACATTCGATTATAGTGATAATGCATTTAAATTAGTTGATGCCACTAGTTTAAATACTTATTTTTCAAAATATTATTAAGAGGAGGAAATAAAATGGCAAAATTTTGTACAAAATGTGGTAGTCCATTAGAAGAAGGAAAGCCATGTAAATGTGAAAGTGAAAAAAAAGAAGTGAAAAATGTTTCTAGTTCAAACTTCGTTGAATTATTAAAAGAATATTTAGACGTTGTTAAAGGTATGGTAAAAAAACCTATTGATACATTAAAAGAAAGAAACGATGAAGGTAACTTTAATTTAGCTCTAGTTTCAATTGGTGTTACTAGTATTATATTAGGATTTGTAATGTGCTTTATTGTAAAAAGTATGATGGGAGGTTTAGCTGGATTAGTAGATATTCCTTATATCAAAGTATTCTTAGTAGGATTTGTTACAATGGCAGCAATGATTTCAGTTATGGCTCTTATTGCTTATGTAATCGTTGATAAATTATTAAAATCAGAAACTTCAATTAAAAAAATGTTCATACTATTTGGATTATCTTCAATAGTATTCGCTGAAGTTTTAATAATAGCTGCATTATTAGCTGTATTTGAAGTAAATGCTACAGTAACATATATTGTAATTGCAATTGGAGCACTATTATGGTTTGCATACAATTTAAAAGGAATTGAATCTTATTCAAAAATAGATGTAAATATGATTGGATATACAATGGCAGTAACAGATGCAACTACTATGTTAATAATGTATTATTTAATTAAAAATGTAATTGCTAAAATTTTAATGTAATTAAATGCATCATATTGATGCATTTTTTTTTAAAATATAGTATAATGGTTTAGTAAAAGGGAGGTACTTATGGATAAGATATATATTTTTGGACACAAAAATCCAGATACAGATTCAGTAACTAGTTCTATAACACTTTCTTACTTAAAAAATAAATTAGGCTTTAATACTGAACCAGTAGTGCTAGGAGAAATAAATAGTGAGTCAAAATTTGTTCTAAACTATTTTAATACTAAAACCCCAAAATATTTAAATGATGTTAAATTACAAATGAAAGATTTGAATTATCATAAAGGATTTTTAGTAAATAAAAATGATTCTTTATTTAATACATATAAATATATGACAGAAAACAATGTTACAGGTATTCCAGTAGTTGATGATAACAATAAATTCTTAAGTATTGTGACTGCTAAAAACATAGCTGAATATATTATAAACGGTAACTATAGTTATTTGAATACTTCTTATAGTAATATTATAGATGTCTTAGAAGGTGAATCAATAACAAAATTCGATGATGAAATCGAAGGCAATGTTTTAGCGGCATCTTATAGAAGTACAACGTTTATGGATTTAATTACTTTAACAAACAATGATATTTTAATCGTGGGAGATAGACATAGTATATTAGAAACTGCTGTCAATAAAAAAGTTAAATTAATTATAGTGGTAGGAAATGGTTTAATAAAAGATGAACATATTGAAATAGCAAAACAAAATAAAGTAAATATTATTAGAACTAAATTAGATACATATGAAACTGCTAAAAAAATTGGTTTAACAAATTATATAAAAAATATTTTGAAAGAAGACAGAACTTATACTTTTGATCAAAATGATTATTATGACGATTTTTTAGTTAAAAGTAGTAAACTTAAATTCAACAACTATCCAATTATAGATAAAGATGATAATTGTTTAGGACTTATAAGGGTAACAGAAATAACTGAAAAAAACAAGAAAAAAGTTATTTTAGTTGATCATAATGAGTTTGAGCAAAGTGTTGACGGTTTAGAAGAAGCTGAAATATTAGAAGTAGTAGACCATCATAAAATAGGTAACATTTCTACTAAAAATCCTATTAATTTTAGAAATATGTCAGTTGGTAGTACTAATACTATAATTTATCGTATGTTTAAAGAAAATAATATTGAAATTCCTAAACATATAGCAGGATTAATGATATCAGGAATATTATCTGATACTTTATGTTTAACAAGTCCTACAACAACTGAATTAGACAAAGAAGTTGTTAAAAGTCTTAGTGATGTAGCAGAAGTGGATTATGAAAAATATGCTATTGAAATGTTTAAAGCTGGAACTTCATTAAAAGATAAATCAATTAGTGAAATTGTTTCAACGGATATTAAAAAGTTCCATAATGATGATATTACTTTTGCAATTGGTCAAATCTTTACTTTAGATTATGAAGAAATATTAAAGAAAAAAGATGATTATGTTAAAGAAATAAGCAAAGTAAATGAAAATAAAGAATATGATTTTACTATTCTTTTAGTAACAGATATTATTAAAAACGGATCGTATATTTTATTTACAGAAACAGCTAAAACATATTTAGAAAATGCTTTTGATATTTCTAATCTGGAACAAGGTTATTATTTAGAAGGATTAGTTTCTAGAAAAAAACAAATTGTTCCTCAAATAATGGATGTTATCTTATAATATCCTTTAAATGTCTTCGTAGCTCAGCTGGATAGAGCAATCGCCTCCTAAGCGATAGGTCGTGTGTTCAAATCACATCGGAGACGCCAGATGATAATAAGGCTTTTTAAGTCTTTTTTTAATGCTATTAATGTAAGTAATAAGTATTTTGCATAAAATAAAAAATTGATTTATAGAAATATATTCTTTTTTCGTGTATAATTAATATTGGAAAAGTGAATTAAAGGAGGTTTTTTGTGAAAAGCGAAGATTTAAAAAAATTAAAAGAGAGAGTAAAGCAACTACAGATTAAAAGGAATGAAGTACTAGAAATACAAAAGGAAATATCTGAATTAGAAGAAACAGAAGGAGTTAAAAGATATTTAGAATTGCAAGATATTTTACAAGAAAAAACAACTGGTAGAAATACTGGATTTGATAGATTTACTGATGAAAAATTAATTTCTATTGCTTTAGGTGAAATTAATATAATTCCAGATGAAGAAATATATGTATATATAGGTACATACAAATATAATAGAGAAATAGATATTGTTCATTGTTCAAATGATGTTTTAGTTGGCAGAAATAATCGTGATGCTGATTATGTAATATATCAAAATTTAGAATCTAAATACAATGGAATTATTGAAGTACCATACAAAGAGGCAGATAAATTTGAAACAACTCATAAAATAATATTTCCACAAAATGTTGTTAGTAGAGAAGCTTATTTTTATAAATTACAAGCTGAATATTTTGAAACGATGATTTTAGAATCTCCTGAAATTGCAAGTATAAAAATAAATAAATTAATTAAAAAATAATTTTTGAATTTTCTAGGTAGCAATAAAATGCTATCTTTTTTTTGTTATGTTATAATACTAACCCAGAAAGAGGACTTTTTATGTACGAAAAAGAAATACGATTAGTTGAAAATTTATTAGAATCATACCTATCTTGTTGGAACGAAAATTATTACAATAATGAAAAGACATTAAAGATAAATATGGAAAAAGTGTTTATAACCAAGAAACTGGTGAGATGATAGATATTAAACCAACTTGGTTAAAAAAATTAGAAGAAAAATGTGAAAAAGAACCAGACAAAAATCACATTGTGTTTTTAGATGAAATAACTAATGCATTACCATCAATACAAGGAATGGCATTCAATATAGTTTTAGATTGAGAAGTAAATGGAAAATGGAAATTACCTGAAAATGCTAGAATAGTAGCTGCTGGAAATGATATGAAAGATAGTTTAGCCGCTAATCAATTAGCTGAACCACTATTTAATCGTTTTGTTCACGTATATATCGAAACAACTTTAGAAAAATGGTTATTATGGGCAAGTGAAAATAATATTCATCCGGCTATATATGGTTATATAGCTTATAAAAAAGGAGAAGTTCTTAGAACAAATTATAATGGAGAAACACCAAATGCCGATCCAAGAAAATGGGAAATGGCATCAAAAATGTTATATGCAACAAAAAAACCAGAAATGTTAAGAGGATTAATAGGAGAAGAAATAACAAAAGAATTTTGTAGTTTCTGTAATCAAAAAGTTATTACATTAGAAGATGTTCTAAAAGATAATTATACTTTAGAAGATTTAGAAATGAATACAGCAGAAATGTATGCGACAACAGTAACTCTAACTCAAGTAGATACTAAAAATGTTGAAAAAGTAAGAAACTTTGTTATGAAATTTGGAAATGAATTTTGTTCTTTGTTTGACTCATTATGGATTCATAATGATATAGAAAGACTTGAAATAATATCAGAATTAAAACAAGAAAATAAAATACTATTAAAAAAGTAAAATTTATGATATCATAAAATAAGAATATTTAATAAAAGAGTGTGATATTGTGATAAATAAACTAATCATTGTAGAAGGGTTACCATCAACAGGTAAAAGTACAACCGCTAAATATGTTGCTACAGAATTAAACTTTAGTTTTTTTGATGAGAGCGATGATAATCATCCAGCAGATTATATATTTTCAGCATATATCACAAATAATCAATTAAATAAATTTACAACTAAAGAACAAAACCTAATAATATCTAAATCCCTAAAAAAAGATGATGGATATATTGTTTCGCTTAAAGAATTCAAAGACGATTTATTTGAAAAACTAGTTCAATACAAAATATATGATTATTTACCCTGGAATATTGAAAAAAAATTATTTATTGATAAATGGAAAGAATTTAAAAATAACATATCAGATAACTATGTTTTAAACTGTACATTCCTTCAAAATCCTATGTGTGAAACTATGATAAGATTTGACTTTAATTTGCAACAATCTTATGAATATATTAAAGAAATTTATGAAATAATTAAACCATTAAATCCTATTATTATTTATTTAAAAATAACTAACATAAAAGAAAGTATAAATAGAGTATTACCAAACAGAGGTAGTGAATGGCTGAATGCTGTTGTAAATTATCATTGTACAGGTAAATACGGAAAAAGAAATAAATTAAAAGGATTTGATGGTTATATTAGAGCTCTAGAAGAAAGACAAAATAGAGAAATACATATATTAGAAAAATTAGGCATTAATCATATAATTGTTGAAGACCCAAATACAAATTGGGATGAAACATATAAAAAAATAAATAATTACTTAAAAAAACAACTTTAAAAGTTGTTTTAATATTTAATTAAATCCATAATACTTACTCTAATACATCCAATTTCTAATTTACTAATAATATCATAATGTTCTTTATTAACAATAATTTCATATTTGATAACATCATTAAATTCTTTATTTAAAATAATTTCATTTTTCAAAAGAATATCAATAACCTTACTATTTTCATAATCAAAAACAATCTCAATTTTATATCCTTCTTTAATATCAATAATATTACAATTTTCTAATGCTAGAGTAGCAGACTTTGTATAAGCTCTAACTAAACCTCCCGCACCCAGTTTAATACCACCAAAATATCTGACAACAATACATAAAATATAGTTCAAATTATTACTTTCTAAAACATTTAAAATAGGCATTCCAGCAGTACCACCAGGTTCTCCATCATCATTAAACCTTTTAACATTATCAATTATATAACTATAACAATAGTGAGTAGCGTCTTTATACTCACTTTTTATTAACTCTAAATAATCATTTACTTCATTAATAGTATTAACTTTAAATAAGCAAGCAATGAACTTAGACTTATTAATAACATATTCATTTTTAATATTACTATCTATAGTTTTCATAAAACCACCATAATCATTATACATTATTTCATAAAAAATTCATAATTTTTTCACTTTCATAACAATAATTTTAAGTATCATTAAACATGTAAGGAGGAATTATTATAATAGAAACATTTAAAAGATTAGAAAATAAATACCTATTGAATCAAAAACAATATGAATTATTTCTAAAAAAAATAAACGATTATGTTGAAGAAGACAAATATTTTAAATATAAAATATGTAGTATTTATTTTGATACAAATAATTATGATTTAATAAGAAATTCTTTAGAAAAACCAATATATAAAGAAAAAGTCAGAATTAGAAGTTATGGAAAAGTAGAAAATGAAGATAAAATATTTTTTGAAATCAAGAAAAAATATAAAGGAATAACTAATAAAAGAAGAATAACTCTAACATATGAAAATTTAAAAAACTATTTAAATAAAAATAAAATACCTGATAATTCAAATATTCAAATATTTAATGAACTAGATTACTTAATGAACTATTATGAATTAAAACCAAAAGTATTTATTTCATATGATAGAATTAGTTTTATTTCAAAAGAAAATAAAAATCTCAGAATTACATTTGATAATAACTTAAATTATAGATTAAATGAATTAAACTTAGATGATGAAAAAGGAAAAATATTTAATAATGATAAATATATATTAGAAATTAAAACATTAGATTCGTTTCCAATATGGTTAGTTAAAGCTTTATCAGAATTAGAAATATATCCAACATCATTTTCAAAATATGGTAGTATTTATAAAAATTATATATTAAAGGAGAGTTTATGTTAAAAAGTATATTTAATAGTGAAAGTATAACACTTGATTTAGACAAATTATTATTATGTATGGTGAGCGCTATTATATTAGGAATAGTAATCGCATTAGTACATAAAAAAACAACAAATACAAGCAAAAATTTTATCGAGACAATAGCAATTTTACCAATATTAATAGCTGTAGTAATAATGATGGTAAATGGTAACTTAGGAACAGGAGTAGCTATAGCTGGTGCTTTCTCTTTAGTTAGATTTAGATCCGTACCAGGCAATTCAAAAGAAATAATGACTGTTTTCTTTGCAATGGCTATTGGTTTAGCCCTTGGTATGGGTCATATAGCATTTGCTATAATAGTAACAATAATAGTATGTATATTTATTTTAATTTTAAATTATATAAATAAAAATGTTAAAAATATTCAAAGTTTAACCATATTAATACCAGAAAATTTAGATTATAATAACTTATTTGATGAAACATTAAAAAAATATACAAATAGTTATAAAATTGAAAAAATTAAAACTACAAATATGGGAAGTTTATTTGAATTAAATTATTTAATTGAATTAAAAAACAATATCAATACTAAACAATTTATTGATGAGCTAAGAATAATGAATGGTAATTTAAAAATATCATTAAATAACTTAATGACAGAAGGTGAATTATAATGAAGAAAAAAATTTTTATATTACTTAGTATTTTTGTTTTAGGACTTACAATTACATTATGCATAATTAATATTAAGGATAATAAAACAAATATATCCTATAAAGAAGAAAATATTGATTGGAGTAAATATGAAACAAAAGAAATAGAACTAACTGAATCACTTACAATTACTAATCCAGGAATTTACATATTGTCTGGAAAAATTACAGGAAGTGTAACAATTAATACTAGTGATTATGTTAAATTAATACTAAATGGAGTTGAAATAACTAATAATGATGGGCCTGCAATTATGATTGAAAACTCCAAAAAAACTTACATTGAGTTAAATGAAAATACTACAAACATTTTAACTGATAATGGAAATAGTGAAAATGATGGTGTAATTTATTCTAAAGATGACTTAGTAATAACAGGAACAGGTACTTTAGAAATAACAGCAAACAACCAAGATGGAATAGTTAGTAAAGATTCTCTTGTTATTGAAAACGGAAACATAAATATTACTTCTATAGATGATGGAATTAGAGGAAAAGATTTTGTAACTATCCTAAATGGTAATATTAATATTAGTTCAACTGGCGATGGAATTAAAGCAACCAACGAAAAAGACACATCATTAGGTTACATATTAATTGAAAATGGCAATATCACGATTAATAGTAAACAAGATGGTATTCAAGCAGCAACAAACATTAAGATATTAGATGGAACATTCAAAATAACAACTGGTAATGGTTCAACAACAACTAGTAAAAATTCTAGTGCATGGGGTAAAATAAATAATTCTACTGATACAGTATCCAAAAAAGCGATAAAAGCCGATAATGATATTATAATTAATGGTGGTACATTCGAAATAGACTCAGAAGATGATAGTATTCATTCAAATAATAATATTGAAATAAACACTGGAACATATACATTATCAACTGGTGATGATGGAATTCATGCCGATACAAATTTAACAATAAAAGATGGTAAAATCGATATAACTAAATCTTATGAAGGATTAGAAGCATCAGTAATTACAATTGATAATGGACAAATTAGTATTATAGCTAGTGATGACGGAATTAATGTAGCTGGTGGTTCTGACTCATCAAGTTTAAATAGACCAGGGGAAAATAATTTTGATACAAATACATCATATATTCTTACAATAAATGATGGTTATATATATGTAAATGCCGATGGTGATGGCTTAGATAGTAATGGAAAAATAATAATGAATGGTGGAACAGTATTAGTAGATGGTCCAACTAATGATGGCAATGGTGCTTTAGATTATGAAACAGAATTCATAATAAATGGTGGAACATTAGTAGCAGTTGGTTCAAGTGGTATGGCTGAAGTAATAAGTAGTAATTCTACTCAAAATGGTGTTTTAATTAACTTTGAAAATAGTTATGAAGAAAACACAATTATAAATATAGATGGAATTATAACATATAGTCCAAGCAAAAAATTCAGTTCAATAGTAGTATCAACTAAAAATATTAAACTAAATGAATCATATAATATAACTATTGGTGGAGAAGCAACTGGAACTGTTAAAAATGGCTTATATGTAGATGGAACATATAGTGGTGGTAATCTATATCAAACATATACGCAAAGTTCGGTAGCAACCACTATTGGAAATAAAATGAATGGTAATCCAGGAATGGGTCCAGACAACAATCAAAGACCCGGTGAACCACCAGAAAGAAGATGAAAAATCTTCTTTTTTGTGTTATAATTTTAGCAGGTGATATATATGGATCATATTAAGCAAAAATTATCTTTAGTTCCTAATAAACCAGGATGTTATCTAATGAAAAATAAAGATAATATAATTATCTATGTTGGGAAAGCTAAGAAACTAAAAAATAGATTATCTTCTTATTTTAGAGGAACTCATACTGGAAAAACTGCTAAACTAGTAAGTGAGATTGTTGATTTTGAATACATAGTAGTTGGAAGTGAAACAGAATCATTAATTCTAGAACAAAATTTAATCAAAGAAAATGATCCAAAATATAATATTCTTTTAAGAGATGATAAAAGTTATCCATATATTGAATTAACCAATGAAGAAGTACCAAGACTATTAATTGTGAGAAATATTCATAAAAAGAAAAATGCTAGACTTTATGGACCTTATCCCAATGTTGGAGCTGCAAGAACAACAGTAAATTTATTAAATAGAATTTACCCTTTAAGAAAATGTAAAACATTCAGTAAAAAACCTTGTCTATATTATCATATAGGTGAATGTTTAGGATATTGTACTAATAGTGTTGATAAAAAATTAGTAGAAAAAATGGAAAAAGATATAATTTCTTTCCTAAAAGGTGACTATAAGGAAATAACTGACAAACTAGAAAGTGAAATGTATAAACAAAGTGAATTATTGAATTTTGAAAAAGCTAATGAATACAAAGAATTACTAAATTATATTAAAGTAACTTTAACAAAACAAAAAGTTGAAATTGGAACTACTGTTGATACTGATATATTTGGATATTATGAGTATAGAGGTTATCTATCAATTCAAGTCTTCTTTATAAGAAGCGGTAAAATACTTGAAAGACATTCCAAAATACTACCAATAATAGGAGAAATAGACGAAATATTAACTAGCTATATAGCCAACTTTTACGATAATTTTATTTTGCCCAAAGAATTGTTAGTTCCAAATATTGTAGATGATGTTTTATTGGAAGATTATTTAAAAATAAAAGTAAAAAAACCAATTAAAGGTGTTAAAAATAAATTAATTGAAATGGCTAATAAGAATGCTAGCATAACAATAAAAAATGAATTTACTTTAATTGAAAGAGACGAAAATAGAACATTAAAAGCAAATGAAGAATTAAAAGAATTATTAAAACTAGATAAACTAGATCGTATTGAATTATTTGATAATTCACATTTGTTTGGAACATACAGTGTAAGTGGTATGGTTGTATTTAAAAATGGATTACCATCTAAAAATGATTATCGTAAATTTAAAATCAAAATTGATACTAATGATGAATATGGTATGATGAGAGAAGTAATATATAGAAGATATTTTAGAGTTTTAATGGATAATTTAGAAAGACCTGATTTAATTATTGTTGATGGTGGTGTTGGTCAAATTAACATTGCTAGAGGCGTTATAAATGATTTAGGACTTAATATTATGGTTGTCGGACTTAAAAAAAATGATAAACATAGTACTTCAAGTTTGTTAGCAAACAATCCAATTGAAGAATTAGAAATAGATAAAAAAAGTAATTTATTTTATTATTTAGAAAGAATGCAAAATGAAGTTCATAATTTTACTATAAGTTATCATAAACAAATAAGAAGTAAAGGTAGTGTTGAGAGTATATTAGATAATATAGAAGGTATTGGTAGTGTTAGAAAAAAAGAGTTAATAAAAAAATATAAGACTATAACTAATATGAAAAAATTAAGTATTGAAGAATTAGAAAAAGTGTTACCTAGTGGGGTTGCTAAAAATCTATATGAATTTTTAAAAAATTATTGATTGTATTTTTATAAATAATAATATATAATCTAATTAGGGAGTGATTTTATGTATTGTCAAAATTGTGGTAAAAAAATAGATGAAAATGCAGTTATTTGTGTAGGATGTGGATGTGCTATAAAAAAGAAAGGTAAAGGAAGAGGGATAGCAAGTATGGTACTTGGTATTCTATCAGTTCTTTATTCATTAATTGCTTTCTTAGTGGTTCTAGATGATGAGGTAGAATTATACAGTTATTATAGTGCTTCTGAAATGGTAGGGTATATAATTGGATTCGTTTTAATTCAATCTGTTCTAGCAATTATATCAGTTTCTTTAGCCGCTTCTGAAAGAAAAACAAACAAAAATGGATTTAATACCAGTGGATTATGGTTATCTATTTCATCATTTATTTTAATAGCAATTCAAATAATAATATTAATTTGTAACTAAACATATTTAAAATATGTTTTTTTAATAAAATAAATTTAAAAAATATTTTATTGTAATACAGATTCATTTTATTCTTTACAATTATTATTTAAAGTGTTATAATAAGCGCAATTGTTAGGGGGATAAATATGAGATTATATAGTGCAACATTATATAAGTTAAATGAAGAAGTTGAATCTGTTTTCTTTAAAAAAATAGTTAATATCAATTCACCACTATATGATGATTATTATAAATATCTAATCAATTTTAATCAAACTTTTGATGAAGCAACACCAGCTTTATTCAGAGAAATATCAGAATCAGAGAAATTGTTTTCTAGTACTGGTGTTGATATAATAGTTAGTTCTCCATATTTATCAAGATATTGTCAGGAAATAACTACAGGAATTAAAGTCCCTAAACTATGGATATATAATGAGGGTAAGAAAAGTCAATATTATCAAATTTCTAAAAGTAGTGAAAGAATTTTTGCTAAAATTAATACCCAACTTTCAGTAGCACAACTTAATCGACTAAAAAGCGATTTAATCAAGGGAAAATACAGTGAAAAATCAATATATGATGTTATTGAAGATGAAGATATAAAAACTAGTAGTAATCAAAAAATATTAAAAAAGATTAAAGGAGATAAAATATGAAAAAGAATGAATTAAAAAAATTAAATATAGCTATTACAGGCGACGAAAATAATAAAACTGAAGTTGTTTATAATAATGTTATTCAAAATATGAATTTAACTAGTGAAGAACAAATCAATTATTTGAAAAATAAAATAAATGAATTAGAACTAGAAAATAAGAATAGATCATTAACATCATTACTAATATTAATTAGTATTGTAGGAATTGGATTTGGATTATTTTTATTAATACAAGATATTTATTTTTTAGGAAGTTTATTTATAATAACAACTTTTATTGGCGTTATTATAAGATTCTATTTAATGTATAAAAACGTTACTAATTTAAATAAGAATATTGAGTATGAAAAAATAGAACAAATACGAAGATTGTTAAATGAGAGATTAAAATAAAAATGATTTTTTAATAAATGGATATACTAAAAGTAAGCAATATGATGAAAAAGATACCAAAATTGATAAAGAAATGGTAATTTAGGCA
>CAKOTA010000021.1 GCA_934119965.1 uncultured Bacilli bacterium | reverse complement strand
TCGTTAAATAAATAGATAAAGTCTCAAAAAAGATTATTATCTATTTTTATATGTAATGTAACGTTTTTTATTGAAAAATAGTAGATATTTTTATAAAAAAATGATAAAATATTGACGATTTTAGTTAAATTAATCCACATAAAAGGAACGAGAAGTTGTAAAAAAAATTTTGGAAAGAAGTAACGTCTCGCTTTTGTATGTAATATTGGATGTGTATTTTGACTTGAATTATATTTCAGATTATTTTCTTAATAATCTATAAGATAGATCTATGTCATCATAGTCTATCTTTTTAATTTTAAATTTGTTTATGTTATCAGTGCCTAGAAAAAGTAATGAAGCTTCGTAAGGAGAGTGATTATTTAAAGATAATCTAGGAGTAGAATTAATATTAGAAGCAATTAAATAACAATCTTCTTGAGTAATTGAAGCAAAAGAAGTACCTTTAGGTAAAATGTATCTAATATATTCATGATTTTTTTCAATGGAACCCTTTTGCCATGAACAATTAGGATCACAATAAAATAATGAACAAATTTTTTCTCCAGTATTCATATCAAATTCGATACTTTCGGGATCAGAAAATTCAGTACCATTATCAGTTAAGATAACTTCAAATAATCTTTTGAACTCATAAATTCCAAGAATTTGTTTTAAATGATTAAATACTTCTGTAACATACCTAGATTTTTTATAGGGAAGTAAATAGATTAACATAAAATTACATTGTCTAAATAATAGAGTTAAAAAACATTTACCACCTTTACCACCAGAAGTACCAATAACAGTATCCATTTCAACAATAGAAGAATTAGGATTATACTCCATATAATCTTTAAAATCAGTATAAAACCTACCAACTTTAATAGAAGTTTCAACTTTATCCTTGTGATAGTCATATTCTTTTTTAACTTTCCATTTAACTTTTCTTTGTAAATCAATATTTCTAACATTTAAAATACCTAAATCAATATATTTGTAAAAAGTAGTTTTAGAAAAAGGTAAAAGTTCAGGATGAGAAATAAAAACTTGATTAACAGAATGATTCTTTTTAATCATTAAAGGAGCGATAACTTCATTGATAGAAGCAATTTGATCTTTGGTAATATTTAAATGAGATCTTTCTGATATTAAAGTTTGTTTGTATTCATTATAAGCAATATGGGAACTATAAGAATATTTTTGCTTTTTACAGTGATTAAATTTATCACAATTATTACAGACATAAGGAGGTTTAGATTCAAAACAGCATGGTCTTTCAGTACTAGCGGTACCACGTAAGAATCTGTGTTTAAAAACCTCTTTAGAGATAGCGGTTCTATGTTTACCTAATCTGTTTGATATTTGAGTGAATGAATATCCGTGATTAAGATATTCTTCAATAACACATCTATCTTCAAAAGATAAATGTTTGTATTTTTTAGCATTCATAATAAAAATCCTTTCTAAATAAGTCAAAATACAAGAGATTATTATATAACATCCCCTTGAAAGTTAAAAGTTAAAGTCTCGTATTAATTAAAACGAGACTTTAAGTAAATAATTTACGTTTGCTAAATATTTTTTTTATAATACGTTAAATAAATAGATAAAGTCTCAAAAAAGATTATTATCTATTTTTATATGTAATGTAACGTTTTTTATTGAAAAATAGTAGATATTTTTATAAAAAAATGATAAAATATTGACGATTTTAGTTAAATTAATCCACATAAAAGGAACGAGAAGTTGTAAAAAAAATTTTGGAAAGAAGTAACGTCTCGCTTTTGTATGTAATATTGGATGTGTATTTTGACTTGAATTATATTTCAGATTATTTTCTTAATAATCTATAAGATAGATCTATGTCATCATAGTCTATCTTTTTAATTTTAAATTTGTTTATGTTATCAGTGCCTAGAAAAAGTAATGAAGCTTCGTAAGGAGAGTGATTATTTAAAGATAATCTAGGAGTAGAATTAATATTAGAAGCAATTAAATAACAATCTTCTTGAGTAATTGAAGCAAAAGAAGTACCTTTAGGTAAAATGTATCTAATATATTCATGATTTTTTTCAATGGAACCCTTTTGCCATGAACAATTAGGATCACAATAAAATAATGAACAAATTTTTTCTCCAGTATTCATATCAAATTCGATACTTTCGGGATCAGAAAATTCAGTACCATTATCAGTTAAGATAACTTCAAATAATCTTTTGAACTCATAAATTCCAAGAATTTGTTTTAAATGATTAAATACTTCTGTAACATACCTAGATTTTTTATAGGGAAGTAAATAGATTAACATAAAATTACATTGTCTAAATAATAGAGTTAAAAAACATTTACCACCTTTACCACCAGAAGTACCAATAACAGTATCCATTTCAACAATAGAAGAATTAGGATTATACTCCATATAATCTTTAAAATCAGTATAAAACCTACCAACTTTAATAGAAGTTTCAACTTTATCCTTGTGATAGTCATATTCTTTTTTAACTTTCCATTTAACTTTTCTTTGTAAATCAATATTTCTAACATTTAAAATACCTAAATCAATATATTTGTAAAAAGTAGTTTTAGAAAAAGGTAAAAGTTCAGGATGAGAAATAAAAACTTGATTAACAGAATGATTCTTTTTAATCATTAAAGGAGCGATAACTTCATTGATAGAAGCAATTTGATCTTTGGTAATATTTAAATGAGATCTTTCTGATATTAAAGTTTGTTTGTATTCATTATAAGCAATATGGGAACTATAAGAATATTTTTGCTTTTTACAGTGATTAAATTTATCACAATTATTACAGACATAAGGAGGTTTAGATTCAAAACAGCATGGTCTTTCAGTACTAGCGGTACCACGTAAGAATCTGTGTTTAAAAACCTCTTTAGAGATAGCGGTTCTATGTTTACCTAATCTGTTTGATATTTGAGTGAATGAATATCCGTGATTAAGATATTCTTCAATAACACATCTATCTTCAAAAGATAAATGTTTGTATTTTTTAGCATTCATAATAAAAATCCTTTCTAAATAAGTCAAAATACAAGAGATTATTATATAACATCCCCTTGAAAGTTAAAAGTTAAAGTCTCGTATTAATTAAAACGAGACTTTAAGTAAATAATTTACGCATTATGTTTTTATCAAGCGGAATAATTTTATTAAATATTCCTCTTATTATCTTTTCAATAATTTTTTCTATATGTCATATTACTATTAGTTATAAAAATGCTGTTTTATGAAGAAAAAAGTAATTATTAGTCGATATATATGATTGAAATCCATATTTTTTCAATAAAATGTGGATTTTTTGTTTCAAAATTAAAAAAATATGTTATAATCAACAAATAGAAAGCGAGGAATATAATGAGAAAAATTAAAATATTGTTAGTTTTATTAACTTTATTTGCTTTACCAAATATGGTTAGTGCTAGCACTGAAAGAACAACACAACTTGATTTAAGTAGTATGGATTTAACAGCTGATCAAGAAGACGCATCAGAAGGATGGAAATGGGATGCAGCTAGTAGTACATTAACTTTAACAGAAGTTAACATTAATGTTGTTGGTAAACAAGCTATACTTTTACCAAGAGGTAAAGATATAACTATTAACTTAGTTGGTAACAACAAGATTTCATCTAGTCCTTCATCAAGTGAACCTAGTAGTTCACTTATTAAAGCAATTGCTACAGAAGGAGCAGCAAATAAAAAGGGAACAATTACTATAGCTGGTAGTGGTAGTATAGAAATCGTCGTAACTGGAAACTGGCCAGCAATAGATTCAGCAACAAGTAGTCTAAAAATTACTTCAGGTAAAATTAAAATTACTGGTGGAAGTATAACAACTATGCAAACAGTTGATATATCAGGTGGAGAATTAACTATTGATACATCAAATGCAGTTGATAGTCAAGGTATTTATGCAAATGGTAGTGTTTCTATATCAAATGGAAAAGTTGATATAAATGCTGGTGATATAGGTATCTATATACCAGGCATTGGTGCTGAAGAGATAATAACAGGAATAAATATTACTGGTGGTAAAATAGATATTAACGCTCCTGTAGCTGCAATATATGTAGGAGATACTGGTATTACTAAAAATGTAATAGTTGATGGTTCAACTCTTAATTTCAAAGATAGTGATTTTGGAATTTATTCTTATAGAGGAACAATTACTATTACTAAAAAAACAACTTTTATAGCAAAAAAAGGAGCAACACTTTATGGTTTTCATCGTGACAATGATATTCGAAAACTAATTATTGACTCTGCTGATTATACAAATGTAGATAATAAACTTGCAAGCATACCAAGCGATTTATCTAAATACACAGACGAAACTGTTACTGCTTTAAATAATGTAAAATCATCTATATCAAGAGATAAAAATTTCTTACAACAAAGTATAGTTGATGGATATGTAACTGCTTTAGAAAATGCAATAAATAATTTAAAAATCAAAACCTTTGATATTACAACAAGTATCAATGCTAATGGAGTAGCTACTTTAGAAAATCCAACAAATGTTGAATATGGTAGTACTAGAGAATTAAATGTTACAACTGAGGTAGGATATGAAGTTAAATCAATAAAAATAAATGGAGTAGATAAAATTTCAGAATTAACAAATGGAAAATTAATATTATCAAATATTACTTCAAATTTAGAAATTATAGTTGAAACTGCTCCTATAAAATATGAATTTGTGTCTGGTAAAGATGCAACATATGATGGAAAAGAATTGACATTTAAATTAAATGGATTATATAGTTTATTTGATAAATTATATATAAATGGAAATGAATTATCAAAAGATAATTACACTGTTGTTGAAGGTAGTACAATAATTACATTGAAAAATGAATATTTAAAAACACTAAGTGCTAACAAATACAAATTAAAAGCAACATATACAAATGGTACTAGTGATGAAACTACATTTACTATTAAAGCTGTAGAAAATAATAGTGAAAAAAATACAACAACTAATTCTACAGAAAATAATAGTGAAAAAAATACAACAGTTAGTTCTGTAAAAAATCCAAATACATTAGATAATATATTGTTATATTTAGGTATATGTTTAATATCTGTTATAGGAATAACTAGCACAGGTTTATATCTAAAAAAAAATCAAACTAATAAATAAGCGAGAATTATTTTAATTCTCGTTTTATTAATTTAGCGTGTAATACAACTTTTTCATTGTCATTGTAACAAGTAGATAAAGTAAGTATTTTGTCATTTTCATTGAGATTAGTATTAAAATCAAAACTACTTCTGTTAATAAGCATATCAGTAAAATTTTTAAATTCATCATCATTAAAATCAGTTTGTAAATAATCATTTGTGGTAGGTATTTTATATACACTAAAAACTTGCCATAAACTATTTTCTGTTTCTGTAGATAATCTAACAATGTAATTATCACTATTATTTAACCAGCCACTCGATAAAATATTTTTTAAAGATCCAAACATAGTTCCATCATATCTTCCGTGCGCGTATATAATTGTATTCTTATTTAAATTATTAATATCATTTCGATAATCTAGAAATATCCAACCAGCTGAATTATAACTTTTGTCAAAACTGTGAGTTAAATAATAATTATTATCACCAGATTGAACAAATGGATAATTAATATTAGTTCCATTAACCTGTATCCATCCCTTTGTGTCATTATTGGTTTGTTTTAATTCATTAAAATCAACACTAATTAAATTCATTTTTATATAGTCCCAGTATGGATTAGAGGTATCTATATCAGAATCTTGATTGACAATTTCAGTATTAGGGTTATCAATTTTTTCATCTATTTTAATCTTATCTTGTATATCATTAATAATTTTATTTGTTTTGCTATTATCATTGTTCCATAGTATAATATTCGTAATGGACCAAATAAGTCCAACAATAAATATAATCATAATAAATATAACAATTAACTTTTTAAACTTTTTCATCCAATCACCATAATATTATTATAACATTAAAAATAGAATTTGAAAGGATAAACAATTATGAATAAGGAAGTATTATTAGAAAACATAAATCAAATTCATACAACTCCAATGGGCATTGACCGAATTAAAAAAAATCTAAATTTAAATACTAATAATGTAGTTGAATATTGTAAAAACAAAATTCTGAACGAAAAATGTAATATCTATAAACAAGGAAAAAATTGGTATTGTGAAATTGATAACATAATAATAACTGTTAATTCTTATAGTTATACAATCATAACTGCCCATAAGGTTAAATAATGAGACCAGACTTTAAAAATATCAAATCTTACCAAGAATTCAAAAAATATTATTGGTACCGTGAAGAATTAAAAGAAATATGTAAAAAATTAGAGTTAGATTTTTCGGGAACAAAAATAGAATTAAATAAAACAATTGAAGAATACTTCAAAGGAAATATAATAAAACCTAGAAAGAAAACTAAACTAAAAAAAATAACTAATGAACTTACATTAGATACTAAACTATTAGAATGCGGTTTTTCATTTAATCAAAAATTCAGAGATTTTTTCAAAGAAAAAACTAGAATCAATAATTTTAAATTTAATGCTGATATGGTTGTAACAGCTAAAAAAGTAAAAGAAAAAAATGACACTTCTTTTACTTTAGGAAATATGCTTGAAATATATTATGGTCAAAGAGAATATGCCAAATACGATAAATCTTCTTGTGAATGGAATAAATTTTTAAAAGATTTTTGTAAAGATAAGAATAGTCTGTTATATTCTAATAAATTAAAAGTGGCGGCTATTTTATGGAATGAAGTTCGTAATTCAACAAAAGAAAAAATATATAGAAAAGAACTATTAAATGAATATTTTGATAAAATAGAAAAATATATTATAAAATAGTTTTAAAATATCTATTGTTTTTTTTTTAAATATTGTATACAATTATTCACGGATGTGATTATTTATGAATAAAGATGAATTATATGAATTAATTAAAGAAACTAATATATGTCAAATATCAGCTATGAAAAATGGTAAAATAGTATATACAGAAACTTGGAATAACTATAAACAAGATGATAGTGTTCACATTGCTTCTGTAACTAAAAGCATTACTTCAATACTTGTAGGAATAGCCATCGATAAAGGATATATAAAAAATGTGAATCAAAAAGTTTTAGAATTCTTTCCAGAATATATTGTAAAAAAAGGAGAAAAAACAATTAAAGAAGTAACAATTAATCATTTGCTTACAATGACAGCACCATATAAATATAAATCAGAACCTTGGACTAAAGTTTGTTCAAGTGATGATTGGACCAAAACAGTATTAGACTTGCTTGGAGGAAAAACAGGAATAACTGGAGAATTTAAATATTCAACCTTAGGAATTCAAATACTAAATGGAATAATTACTAAAGCAAGTGATATGAATGCTTTGGAATTAGCAAATAAATACCTTTTTGAGCCGCTTGATATAGAACCAAGAATAGGATATAATATAAAAAATAAAGAAGAACATATACGATTTATAACTGAAAAAGAACCAAAGAAAAAAATTTGGCTTTGTGATTCTAATAAAATATCTGCCTCTGGTTTTGGATTATGTTTATCAGCAAATGATTTACTAAAAATAGGTTCACTTTTTTTGAATAATGGTTTATATAATAACAAAAAGATAATTTCTCAAAAATGGCTTGAACAAATAACTACACCTTGTATTAAATGTGGTGAAAAATATGGATTTATGCAATATGGAAAACTATGGTGGATTATAGACGATAAAAAACAAATATATTCAGCAATTGGAGATAGTGGAAATATTATATATATTAATAAAAATGAAAATATAATTATAACAGTAACAGCAACATTTAAACCAAGAATATTAGATCGTGTTCAATTTATTCAAAAATATATTGAACCATATATTCGTAGTATAAAAATGTAGAACTCTACGATTCGTAGGTTCTTTTTAATAATAATAAGTATATAATCTAAGATGTGGAGGTAACTATGGATCAAGGTAAAATCGGAAATTTTATAAGCATAAGAAGAAAATATAAAAAACTAACACAAAAACAATTGGCAGATAAATTATTGATTAGCGAAAAAACAATAAGTAAATGGGAATGTGGTAATGGTTTACCAGACGTTTCCTTAATGATTCCTTTATGTGATATCCTTGAAATAAGTGTTAACGAACTATTGAGTGGAAGTTTAATAGAAGGAAAAAACTATAAAGAAAATGCTGAAGCAAATTTATTGAAAATGTTAGAAGAAAAAGAAGACAGTAGGAAAAAAATAATTATTTCAATAGTATCCACAGTAGTAGGAACTATGGTCCTAGTATTTTGTGTTATGTTATCTATATTCCTAGAAATCAATGTTAAATACAAATTATCAATTGTAATCTTTGGTTCAATTATATTTTGTGTAATGTTTATAAATGCCGTACTATTAGATTTGGGATCTGGATCATTCGAATGTTCAAATTGTAAAATTAAATTTAGACCAAGTATGAAACAGTATCTAATGGCTCCACATTTACCAACAAAAAGATATTTAAAATGTCCGAAATGTGGTAAATTAAACTATTGTAAACATAAGTTATTGAAGTGAGGAGATTATATGATAAATGAGGAAAGAATAAATATTAACGGTAATATAAATATAGGTGCTACAATAAGTTATTCTGATAAAAATAATAGGAAACCAGCAGTTTTACTTATAATGGGAACAGGAACAACAGATAGAGATGGAAATACTAAAAAATTTAAAACAGATTTCTATAAAAACTTATCAAATATGTTTGTAAAAATGGGATATGTTTGTATTAGATACGATAAAAGAGGTACCTTTGAATCAGGAGGTAATTATAAAACATCTGGACTATATGATTTAGTTGATGATGCTCAAAGTGTTGTAAAATATTTAAAAGAATTAGATTATGTTGATTCTGATAGAATAATCGTTTGTGGTCATAGTGAAGGAGCAATGATAGCAACCTTATTAACAAAAATTGAAAACATCTATGGAATAATATTGTTAGGTGGAGCTTGTATGTGCTTAAAAAGTGCCTTACTATATCAAAACTATTTATTACTAGATAAATATCAAAACAAAAAAGGCTTAATGGCTTGGTATATAAGAAAAGTATTAACAAAAGAAAAAATTGATAAACAAATAAATGGATTATTTGATAAATCTAATAAAGCAAATAAACCTCGTTATTTTTTTAATGGTGCATTCTTTAGTACAAAATATATGAAAGAACATAATAGTTTAATAGATGATGATTTTATCAATTTATTAAAAAATTATAAAGGACATATTCTAGCAATTACAGGAACAGCTGATTTAAGTGCGAATTATCATACATTAGAAAAAATTTCAAATCTAGATAATACAACTATATTTATTCCTAATAATGTAAATCATATATTAAGAAAAATAGATGATGATAATGATATTATGAAAGTAAAAAAACAATATAAAAGATTAAGTCAAAAACCAATTGACGAAGAAACAAAACAAACTATTTATAATTGGTTAAAAAATTGTAAATGATAATTATTTTTAAATAATAAGATAAGAAATATTTCCAAATGAAATATTTTTTTTGAAAATTATTATAACGAATGTTATAATAGTCATATAATGTATGGGAGGACAAAATGATAAAATTAAAAAATGTATCAAAATTCTATTATAGCAAAGGTGTAATAGCAAGTGGTTTTAATAAAGTGAGTTTAGAATTTAATATGGGTGAATTTGTTGCTATAACTGGTGAATCTGGTAGTGGTAAATCAACTTTATTAAATGTTATAAGTGGACTAGATACCTATGAAGAAGGAGAAATGTATATAAATGGTGAAGAGACAAGCCATTTTACAGAAAAAGATTTTGAAGAATATCGTAGAAAATATATTGGAAACATTTTTCAAAACTTCAATCTAGTAAATAGTTATACAGTATATCAAAACATTGAATTAGTATTATTATTAAACGGAAATAAAAAGAAAGATATCAAAAAACAAGTACTAGAATTAATCAAAAAAGTAAATTTATATAAATTTAGAAATACTAAAGTATCTAAATTGTCAGGTGGTCAAAAACAAAGAGTAGCAATTGCTAGAGCACTAGCTAAAAATACACCAATTATTATAGCTGATGAACCAACAGGTAATCTAGATAGTAAATCAGCAACTGAAATTATAAAATTATTAAGTGAAATTTCTAAAGATAAATTAGTTATAATTGTAACACATAACTATGAACAAGTAGAAAAATATGTTACAAGAAAAATAAAAATGCACGATGGTAAAGTATTAGAAGATAAAATAATAAAAGAACATTCTAATATAGAAGCTAAAATAATGAATTATAAAAATATTACATTTTTTAATAAACTTCGTATAGCGCTTAGAAACACATTTAATATAATACCTAAATTTTTACTTATATTAGCAGTCTATCTATTTATTACGGTAGCAATTATAAGTGAATATGCTTCTTTTAAAGAACAACAATATATTGCTGATAAATCAGGTTCTAACTATGTATTTACAAATATTAAAGATACAAGAATAGTAATCAAGAAAAAAGATAAATCTGCTTTTAATTCTGAGGATTATGAAAAAATAAAACAAATAAACGGAGTAGATTATATTGTTTCAAATGATTTGTTATTAGATAGTAATATAAATTTAACCGATAATAATAATTTTTGGATTGATGGAACAGTAAATAGTATTGAAAATTTTAGAGGTAAACTAGACCTAGGAAGAATGCCTAAAAATGATGATGAGGTAATAATTGAAGGAAATCGTAATGATTATTATATTGGTGATTTAGGTGAAAGTTTATTAGAAAAAGAATTATTTACTCAAGATTATAATACAGGTGAAACAAGTAATGATAAATATAAAATAGTAGGAATTAAATATAATAATGATGCATCTTATAATAATATAATATATTTAAATCAAAACCAAATAAATAAATATCAATTTCAAATAAATCAAAGATATAGTGATATTAAAGTATTATTTATGGATAAATATTATTATTCTAACTTTTATAACCAAAACTTTAAAATAATGTACAATTCTAATGTTCCAGACGGAAATGCTTATATATCAAGTGATTTAAATAGTTACTGTCCATATGAATATTGTATCAATAAAAATATTACTATTGAAGTAAACAATTTATATTATAATGAAACTTTAAACTTAAATGTTATGAATACATATTATAAATGGAATATTAATTATTTACTGGGAATTAACGACTATGAAAATAATAACGGAATAATCTTTATAAGTCCTAATGATTACAATAACTTATTTAATAAAGGTAATTATCAAAGTAGTGTTTTTGCTACTAGTTATAAATTAACTGATGAGGTAGCAAACACTTTAGAAGATATGGGATATAAAACATTAAAGATAAAAGATACCTTAGTTAATTATGGAGCAGCCCAAGTAATAAAAATTATGAGTACAACAGTAACAGTAATTCTAGTTATAGCTTTATTCTTTATATCTTACTTTGTAATAAGAATAATCCTAAAATCAAGAAACGTATATTTTTCAACAATAAGAATGTTAGGGGCTACAAAACAAATATCAAAACAATTATTGATAATGGAACTATTAATAGTATCTAATATAGCTTATTTCTCATTTATGATATTTATTTATTTAGATAAAATCAAAGTAATAAATGTTAAATTTGTTAAAACAATCCTTGAATTTTTAACTTTAAATGATTATATAATTTTATATATTATATTATTAGCTATGTCATATTTGATAAGTTTAAAATTCGCAAAAAAATTATTCAAAAAAAGTGCTATAAGCACAATAAAAGAGGAGGTATAAAATGATAGAATTAGTTAATGTTAATAAATATTTTAATCGTCATAAGAAAAATGAATTGCACGTAATTAATAATACCTCTCTTACTTTAGAAGACACTGGTTTAGTTGCTTTATTAGGACCAAGTGGATGTGGTAAAACAACACTTCTTAATGCTATTGGTGGCTTGGACAAAATTAAAAAAGGAAAAATATACATTGATAATCAAAAAATAAGCTCAAAATTTTCATATAAAGTTGATAAAATAAGAAACTTAAATGTTGGTTATATATTTCAAGATTATAAGTTAATTGATAATTTAAGTGTTTATGATAATGTTGCTTTAGTTCTTAAAATGGTAGGAATAAAAAATAAAACAGAAATTAAAAAAAGAGTTGAATATGTTTTAGACAAAGTTGGAATGTTAAGATACAAAAAAAGACCCGCTGGTATGTTGTCAGGTGGAGAACGCCAAAGGGTAGGAATTGCAAGAGCAATTGTTAAAGATCCAAATATTATTTTAGCCGATGAACCAACAGGTAATCTAGACAGTAAAAATTCTTTAGAAATTATGAAAATAATTAAAGCAATTTCTAAAGATCGACTAGTAATACTAGTAACTCATGAAAGGTCATTAGCTAAATTTTATGCTTCAAGGATAATTGAAATAAAAGATGGAAAAGTAATAGATGATTATCAAAATGATAATGTCGATGAATTAGATTATGAAATAGATAATAGATTTTACTTGAAAGATTTTAAAGAAGAAGTAAAAATAAAAGAAAATGACATAGATATCAATGTTTATAGTGACAATAAAGAAAAGATAAAATTAGATTTAGTTGTTAAAAATGGAAATATATATATTAGAAGTAATACTAAAGATAAAATAGAAGTGATAGATGAAAATTCGAGTGTTGAATTTGTAAATGAACATTATAAAAAAATTGCTAAAAAAGATATTGATAAATATGAATTTAATTTTAAAAACATAATTGATACTAATGTTAAAAAGAAATATTCTTCTATTTTAAATCCTATCACTCTAATAATAAACGGATTTAAAAAAGTATTAGATTTTTCTTTCCTAAAAAAGATACTATTAATTGGATTTTTACTATCTGGAGCATTTATAATGTATGCTGTTAGTACTATAAGTGCAACTCTAAATGTAAAAGATGAAAACTTTGTTAAAGAAAACAAAAACTATTTGAAATTAATTAGTAAAAAAATATCAGTTGACGATTATCTAAGTTATGAAAATATGGAAGATGTTAATTATATAATTCCTGGAAATTCTAATGTTAAATTTAAAGTAAAAATAAATGATTTTTATCAAACAAATAGTATGGAAGCTTCAATAAATGGATCATTATCCGATATTAATTTGATTAAAGAAAATGATTTGTTATTAGGAACAATGCCTACAAATGAATATGAAATAGTAGTTGATAAATTAGTTCTTACTAAAGCATTTGATAATGATGAAGTAATTAAAATGTCAGGAATTACTGATTATAAAGAATTTTTAAATAGAGAAGTTTTAATTAATAATATGAATGCTTTTAAAATTGTTGGGATTACAGACTTAAAGAGTCCATCTATATATACATCAGGAAATGTTTTTATAAATATTTTAGATAATAGTGATTCTGATGAGTATGAAAAAACATTGTTTGATTATAGTTTGTTTACTGATAAAATAGAATTAAAAGAAGGAAGATTACCTAATGATTATGAAGTAATTGTAAATATAAATAATAAAGAAGAAATGCCTATAAATAAACAAACCAATTTGAAAGTTAATGATATTAAATTAACAGTAGTTGGTTATTATTATAGTAAAAATGATTACAATTATTATTTTGTAAACAATAATACAATTAAATATAATTTGATTAAAAATAAATCTGATATGATGATATATTCTAATGATAAAAAAACAACAATTGATAAATTTAGAAATATGAATTTAAATATTAGAGATAGCTATGAATCTGCTAAAGATGAATATAAATTAGAAATGAAAGAATCAGTAAACAACACTTTATTAGTGTCTGGAATAATTTTAGTAATCTCTTTAATAGAAATATATTTAATGATAAGATCATCATTTTTATCGAGAATTAAAGAAATAGGTATTTATAGAGGAGTTGGAGTTAAAAAAATAGATATTTATAAAATGTTTATGGGTGAAATAATTGCTATTACAACTTTAGCGAGCGTTCCAGGTTTAATATTTTCTGCCTATGTACTAAAAGTATTATCAACAATAAAACAATTAAGTAGTGTATTTTTAGTAACTCCAAAAACAGTTATAATTTCAATTATATTTGTTTATTTATTTAATCTAATTATTGGATTACTTCCAGTATTTAATGTAGTAAGAAAAAGACCTGCTACAATACTAGCCCGTCACGATTTAGACTAAAGTATTAAGCTTTAGTTTTTTTCTTGATTAAATAATGATTTTAATATATAATTATATTAGTGTTAAGGAGAATAAAATATGAAAAAAAATCAATTAAAATTATTAGTATATACAATATTTATTTCATTAATTAGTACTAGTATATTAGCTAAAGATTGTTTTGAGTGTGCAGGTACATACTTTCCTATTGGTGTTGCAACTTTAGTTAGAAATTTATATAATTTAGTTAAAGTTTTAGTGCCAGTAATAGTTATAATAACAGGAATGGTAGAATTAATAAAATCAGTAATGGCAAGTGACGAAAAAAAGATGGATGAATCTAAAACAAAATTAATAAAAAAAATAATTGCTGGTGTCGTAATATTCTTGCTTTTTGCGATAGTTCAATTTGTATTTAAGAATTTGTTAGCTAATAATGACGCCTTATCAAATTCTATGCTTGAGTGTGTAACATATTTTATTAGTGAAGAACCATCATCAACTGCTTGTCCATCTAGACCAAGTGGAAGTAGTGCTAATGGTGGTAGCTCGAGTGGTGGAAGCAATGGTGGCTCTGGAAGCGGTTATGCTTGTTATCAATGTAATAGTGATAGTGGTAAGTATTTATGGACAAATAGTAACCCTGGAACGACTAGTGCTTGTCCTGCAGGATATCATACAATAAATAAATCAGAAAGTGAATGTAGGAGTGCCGGAAGTGATAGTAGTTATGCTTGCTATCAATGTAATAGTGATAGTAGCATTCGTTTATGGAGAAACAGTGATCCTGGTAAAACATCTGCTTGCGGTGGAGGATATCATAAAACTAATGAATCTGAAAGCGAATGTAGATCAACAGGAAAAAGTAAGAAGTGTTACGAATGTAATCAATCTTCATCAATTCGCGTATGGTCCGTTTCCAATCCTGGTAATACAAGCTCTTGTCCGAGTGGATTCCACACAATCAATTTATCAGAGAGTAATTGTAAATAATTTTGACAAATAAAGCATATAATGTTATAATTCTTTTTGCTTGAGAAAGGTGATTAAAATGAGAATAAGTTCTGTTGATTTAACTATTTCAGCAGTTAGGAGAAGTCAATATCCAACAGATAATAAACCAGAGTTTTTATTAGTAGGACGTTCTAATGTCGGAAAAAGTAGTTTTATTAATACATTAATTAATAGAAAAAACTATGCTAGAACATCATCTAAACCAGGAAAAACTCAAACAATAAATTTCTATTATGTTAATGAAGAATTTTATTTAGTAGATGCTCCAGGATATGGTTTTGCTAATTTAAATAAGGCTAAAAAAAGAAAATTTGGACTTATGATGGAAGACTATTTAACAAATAGAGAAAACTTAAAACAAGTATTTATGCTAATAGATTTTAGACATAAACCATCTAGTGACGATTTATTAATGTATAAATTTTTAAAACATTACAATATACCAGTAACTGTGGTAGCAACTAAATCTGATAAAGTAGGAATTACTAAACATTATTCACAAAAAAATCTAATTTTAAATGAATTAAATTTGTTTACTGGTGATGACTTTATAGTATTTTCTAATGTAACTAAAGCCGGAAAAAATGATATAATAGAAAAAATTGAAAGAATTATATAAAGCAAAAAAATCAAGCTCACATATATTAATATAGGTGAGTTTTTTTATGAAAATAATAAATGATGAAATAATGAAAATATATTTAAATAAAGATTATTTAAAGTATAAAAATTATGATATTTCTAAAATTGAAGATAGTTTTAAACAAATATTTGAAACATTAAAATATTGCTATAACATTGAAATTAATGGTTTTTATGATATTGATGTTTATATAGATAAAAATTATGGAATAATAATTGAAATGGAAAAGGAAGATATTGATTTTGATTTCTATGATCAAGTCGATATGAAAATATCATTTCATAATCAAAAATTCTTATATCAATTAGATGATATAAAATTAGGGGGAAAAATATATAAATATAAAAATAAATATTATACTAATAAATATGATATAGAATATTCAATTCCAATATATAAAACAAATGATATATTTAAATATGCTAAAACAATAGAAATATAAAGCAAATTATGTTATAATAACTTCGTTAGAGGTGATACTATGAAAAAACAAACAATTGCACTAGTTGGTAGACCTAATGTAGGAAAATCAACAATATTTAATAGAATAATCGGCAAAAAAATATCTATAATTGAAGATACACCAGGAGTAACTAGAGATAGAATATATGGTGATGCTACATATAATAATCATAAATTTTATTTAATAGATACAGGTGGAATTGATTTAGAAAACGCTGATTTTAATACGGAAATAAAGGTTCAAGCTGAGTTAGCAATTAATGAAGCTGATACAGTTATATTTGTAGTTGATGGAAAAGAAGGTTTAACTACAAATGATTATGAAGTAAGAGATATGTTAAGAAAAACTGATAAAAAAGTTATAGTCGCAATTAATAAAATTGATAGTAAAGAGTCTAAAGAACATTTATATGACTTTTACGAACTAGGATTAGAACATTATATAAATGTTAGTGGAGAACAAAACATAGGAATAGCAGATTTATTAGATGAAGCTACAAAAGATTTTACGGAAGTTGAAGAAGAATATAGCGATAATGTTTTAAAATTTTCCATAATAGGAAGACCTAATGTTGGAAAGAGTAGTTTAGTAAATGCTATATTAAATGAAGAAAGATCAATAGTTTCTAATATTGCAGGAACAACAAGAGATTCTGTTGACACACCATTTACATACCATGGACAAGATATGGTGGTTATTGATACAGCAGGAATGCGAAAAAAAGGAAAAGTATACGAAAATATTGAAAAATATAGTTTACTTAGATCAATGAAAGCCATTGATAGATCAGATGTATGTGTAGTTGTAATTAATGCTGAAGAAGGAATAATTGAACATGATAAACATATAATTGGTTATGCCTTAAAAGCAGGAAAAGCTTTAGTGTTAGTTGTAAATAAGTGGGATGTAATTGAAAATAAAGATGAAGAAATGAAAAAATGGACTAAATTGATTAAAAGTGATATGGCATTTATTTCATATGTTCCAATTGTTTTCTTGTCAGCTAAAACAAAAAGAAGAATTCATACTTTGATACCAGAAATATTAAAAGTATATGAAAATAGTAAAAGAGAAATTAAAACAAATGTTTTAAATGATGTTATAAGAGAAGCTTATGAACTTAATTTACCACCTTCATATAAAGGAAGAAGACTTAAAATGTATTTTTCGGTACAAGCAAGTACTTGTCCACCAACATTTAATATTCAAGTTAATAGTAAAGGATTGGTACATTTTTCGTATGAAAGATATTTAGAAAATAAAATAAGAGAATCTTTTGATTTTGAAGGGACACCAATAGTTATTAATTTTAAAAATAAGGGTGAAGAAAATTTATAAATTGGCATTTGCCAATTTTTTCGTGTGAACAAAATGTTAAATGTAGAGATAACCTCCCGTTATAGGTGAGATTATGCTTTATTTTAATAACATCCCGTAAAATAAGGAGAAAATGGCCAAAAAGCTTGAAAAAAAGAAAAAAATATAATAAAATAAATACGAATTAAGTTAAATTAATACATACAAAAGGACGGGAAGTTTGATAAAATTTTTTTAAATAGAAGTAACGTCCCGCTATTATATTATTATTTGATATATATTTTGGCTTAATTTTTTAGGATTACTTTTTAAGTAATCTTATAGATAAATCGATATCGTCATTATCGATTTTTTTAATGTTAAATTTATTAATGTTTTCTTCTCCTAAAAATAATAAAGAAGAATCATAGGGAGAATGATTATTTAAAGATAACCTAGGAGTAGAATTAATGTGAGAGGCAATTAAATAACAATCCTCTTGAGTAAGACTAGAGAAAGAAGTCCCTTTAGGTAAAATGTATCTAATATATTCGTGATTTTTTTCAATAGAACCTTTTTGCCAAGAACAAGAAGGATCACAATAAAATAATGAACAAACTTTCTCACCAGTATTTATGTCTATTTCAATACTTTCAGGATCAGAAAATTCAGTACCATTATCAGTAAGAATAACTTCAAATAAACGCTTAAATTCATCAATATCAAGAAGTTCTTTTAAATTGTTAAAAACTTCGGTTACATACTTTGATTGTTTATAAGGAAGTAAATAAATAAGCATAAAATTATATTGCCTAAATAATAATGTTAAGAAACATTTACCGCCTTTACCGCCTTGAGTACCAATAACAGTATCCATTTCAACAACAGAAGCATTAGGATTATGTTCAATGTAATCCTTAAAATCAGTATAAAACCTACCAACTTTAATTTTGGGATTAGTTTTTTCCCTACAATTAGAATTATTATATTCTTTATTAATTCTAAATTTAACACGCCTAGCTAAGTCAATGTTTCTAACATTTAAAATACCTAAATCAATATATTTATAAAAAGTAGATTTAGAAAAAGGTAAAACTTCAGGATGTTCAATATAAACATGATTAACAGAATGGTGTTTGTGAACCATAAGAGGAGAAATAACATCGTTGATAGAAGCAATTTCTTCTTTGGTGATTTTTAAATGACTTCTTGATTTTACTAAATTTTTATAATATTCATTATAGGCAACATCGTGGGAATAAGAATATCTAATTCTATGACAATTATTAAATTTACTGCAACCATTACAAACATAAGGTGGCTTAGATTCAAAGCAACAAGATTGATTGTTGCAATGGGAAGTCGTTCTTAAAAATCTGTGTTTTCTAATTTCATCGGAAATAGTAGTTCTGTCTTTATGAATTCTTCTACCAATTTGGGTAAAATTGTAATTATTATTTAAAAATTCTTCAATAACACATCTATCTTCAAAAGATAAATGTTTGTATTTATTAGCTTTCATAAAAAGCTCCTTTCTAGATAAGCCAAAATACAAGAAGATATTATAAAACAATTATAGATAAATAACAAATAAAGCTTTACTTTATTAAAAAAATAATTATAAATAAGAAAAACTAGTCAAGGGTATATAAGTTCACATATGTTCACCACTTGACTAATAAAAAGATATCCCCCTTTGATTTCCAAAATTAACATCCCGTTTGAATAAAAACGGGATGCTAAATAAATAATTTACCTCGTTAAATAAATAGATAAAGTCTCAAAAAAGATTATTATCTATTTTTATATGTAATGTAACGTTTTTTATTGAAAAA
>CAKOTA010000020.1 GCA_934119965.1 uncultured Bacilli bacterium | reverse complement strand
GCTATTACCAATAAGGTAAGGAGTAATAAAATGATAGCAATAAGACGAAGGACTTTTATTATAAAAGTTCTTTTCTTTATTGTATCTCTCCTTTCTTTCTCAAGATTGGAGGACGACACTCACACTAGATTGATATTAAACTCGGTTTTTTATGAGTATTGAGATAGACAAAGGAATAACATTAAAAGGAGAAAAATTAGAGGCTTTAGCAAATGAATTAGAAGAAAAAAATGGCAAATGTTATGATAATTATAGACAGGCTGCTTGTTACCTTAGGTGTGATGCTGATGAGGCTGAAGCAGAATACAATAAAAATCATAGCAAAAGTTCATTAGTAAAAACTAAGAAAATATGATATATAGTTAATAGCTATTATTAACTGTTTCATATGTTTTCGAAGTTGTTCTAATTCTGGGACACCATTGAGCAATTTATTCTAACTTTTGTTAGATTTAAACATATAGTATCAACTTCAAAAGGAGTTGATTTTCTGTTTGAAGTTTAAAAACAGACTTTCAATAAAGTTTTAATATTAAATTGAAAAATAAAGTTCCTTCTGAAAGAGAATTAACATTAGAAATTGAAAAAACAGAATTTAATTGCAATTAAAAATAGTTAATAATTTAATGAAAAGTGTAAATAAATATTAAAATACAAAATATTAGTTAAATATGTTGTGAAATGTGATAAACTATATATAGTTAAGGTATAAGAAGGCGATTTTTAATGGAATATATTAACCATTTAGCAAATACACCACTTGGATTTAATAGTAATATATATGATCTACTTATGAAAAGTAATGCGATAAAAAAACAACAAAATGGAGAACAAATGATTAATGGTGGTAAACATATGTAGGGAGGTACATTATGAATGAGAATTTAAGAAATTTAAATAGTGACTACAAACGAATGAAAAAACAAGCAACTTCAAAAGAAGAAAAACGACAAATAAAAAAAGATTATAAAGAAATGAAAAAACTTATCAAAGGTTCATATAAACTTTTAAAAAAAGATGATAAAGAACTTAAAAAAATGGACGCAAAGTGGGATAAACTTGATAAGAAATGTCGAAAAGTTTTAAAAACTTCAAAGATTAGTAAAATTGTTGAAGAACTAGATGATAATCAACAACAATTAGAAGAACTAGATGATAATCAACAACAATTAGAAGAACAAAGAAAACATAGTGAAGAAGTTATTAGAAAAGCAGATGAAACAATGAAACAAATTGATGAAAAAATAGCTGAATTGAGTAAGGAGAAAAAATAAAATGGGAACTAATATTAATGAAGAATATAGATTAAGATTTGGCAATAATGTAATTATTGATAAAGAAAAATATTTAGAATACTCTAGCATCGTAGAAAAGGAAATTTTTAATAATATTGATGATGCTAAAAACAAAGCAATAGGAATGAAATTAAATGATATGAATACCTTTATTTCTATTTTTGTAAAATCTGGAATAACTTCTCCAAAATATATTGTTGTCCCATTAAAAAATAGAGAAATAGCTCATAGTTTATTTTATGAAGAGGCAATAGATGTTTCTACTTTGAATACTTTGGCAAGTTATTTGAAAAATCTTAAAATTGAATACAATAAATACAAAGATGAAGTTTTACAACGAATCAATAGTAAAGAATATCATTCTATTGAACGAGCAAAGAATAAAGCAAAAAGCATTATAGCGAGCGATAATGATTATGCATCTGTTTGGGGAAAAGATGCAAAATATTATGTAGTATTATCTAGTGATAGAGCATTTGCCTTTAGAAATAATTATAAAGAATTGGTTAAATATTATGATTTGTTTGAAGAAATGAATGAAAGAAAGAATAAAATAAGAGGATCTTTAATTGGTGGCGCAATTGGAGATGCATTGGGTTATCAAATAGAATTTAAAAGAAATGTAAAGGATAAAGAAGTTACTAACTATAAGGATGATAAAGGAATCATATCAGATGATACTCAAATGACTTTATTTACTGCCAATGCTTTGTTATGGAGAGAAACAAGATTAAGGTTAAGAGGTATAGCACCAACTTTAGCATCAGCAATATATGAATCATATTTAGATTGGCTAGATACTCAAAATAATACAAATAATCATAATTCAATTTCTTGGATAAAAAATATACCAGAATTAAATATAGGACGAGCTCCAGGCAATACATGTTTAAGCGCATTATCTTCTGGTGAAATGGGAACACTTGACGAACCAATAAACAATAGTAAAGGTTGTGGTGGAATAATGAGAGTTGCTCCTATTGGGTTATATGTTCTAGATTCAAAACTTGCAGGTATAACTGGTGCAAAATCATCAGCAATAACTCATGGGCATCCACTAGGAATACTTCCATGTTATATATTGGCAAGTATGTTGAATATGATTGTTTATAACAATGAAACTATTGAGGCGGCATTAGATAAATCTATTCATCAATATTATGATGAATTTAATAAGTTTAATAAAAGTGATGTTGATTATTTAATGGAATTAATTAACAAAGCAAAGAAATTAGCAAAAGAAGATATTTCTGATACTGAAGCAATAGCGAGTTTGGGAGAAGGATGGGTAGCTGAAGAAACATTTGCAATAGCAATTTATTCTTGCTTGAAATATTCTACTAGTTTTCAAGACGCTATAATTTGTTCAGTTAATCACGATGGAGATTCTGATTCTACTGGTGCAGTTGCTGGAAATATAATCGGGGCATATTTGGGTTATAATTCTATTCCGACTTATTATAAAGATAATGTTGAATTAAAAGATGTAATACTAGAATTGGCAGATGATATGTCTGTTGATGTTCCAATATCTGAATACTCTTCATATGAAGATGAAAGATGGGAAAATAAATATGTTTATTGTAAGTATGTAATGGGTGAAGAATATGAATAGTGATGAAAAAATATTAGATGTTTTAATGAATAAGGAGTCATATATGGTAAATTGATATGCAGGAACTGTTTTACCTAAAATTCATCCAAGATATTATGATAGTAGAATTGAAGTCAATATCATAAAGGTATTTGATGATTTTTATGGAAAAATTCAGTTTGATAAAGAAGAATATCAAGTGTCAAATGAAATAATCAATATATATGGATATTAGTGAAACTAATGTTTCTTCCGAAGAGGAAAAACAAGAAATTTATAATATAAAAAATGATATAAAAAATATTCTTACTTCAACAACCATTCTGTCAAAAAAATAAACAATTCAAAATGGAAGCATAAAAGATAAAGTAATATTCGTAAATAGTAATATGTTGTTGCTTTTTCTAAAATGTATTTAGTGATTGATAACTCAAACTTAATATAAAAACTACTTTCAAATTAAATTGAAAGTAGTTTTATTTTGATAATTTAGAAACATATTTGCAAACTGACAAAATCAATTAGCGTGTGTAAAAGGACTTGTTTTTTTAAATCCTAAATTTTATTATAACCATTATTTTTTTTTATTATCTTTTTGGACTCCTATTATTATCTTGTTGACCATAGCCAAATTGTTCTAATATTTCTGATAGATAATTTCCATATCTTTCTTTGATATAAGCAACAAATTTTTCTTGTTGTGCTGTAAGAACTTGTTGTATCATATCTTTATCGTTGATATTAAACTTTGGTGTAATGCAATCGAAATACGCTTTTTCTAGTTCAGCATAATGAGCATAATCTTTGTGTGATGTATTATCAATTATCCTACTATCGAAATATGCTTTATTAGCTCGTTCAACAGATTCCATTGAAGCGTGTTCACCACCATCAGAACTTTTAAATACAAAACCTTTTCCAAAGTCAGAGCGTGGATCGATTTTTTTTATACCGGTATTAATAAATATTGCTTTTTTTTGAGATTCAGCCAAAGCAGCATATTCAGGCTTTAAAAGACCTTTTTCATCATACATATTATCAGACATAATTTTACCTCTCGATGATATTATAACACATTTTAGTAATTTTATAGTATAATCATATTGGTTAATAGTTATTATTAACTGTTTCTTTTACCCTTGAAGTTGTTCTATTTCTTCCCTTAGGACACCAGATTGATTGATACTCGAACTTTTTCGAGACTACTTTCAAATTAAATTAAAAGTAGTTTTATTTTGGAATTTTAGTAACACACTTGCATAATGACATTCCATGTTTAGGTATTTGTGCAGGTCAAAATTGTATTGTAGATGCATTAGGAGGGGCTATTAAACATATTGACAATCCAGAGTCTCATAGTAAACCAGATGATGATTATGTTCATTATATTACAATTAATAAAAATTCAAAATTTTATAATATAATAAAAAAAGAAAAAATAAATGTTAATTCAAGACATATAAATACCACTGATGATATAAAAGAATTAGATAAAGTTGCCTTTTGTGTTGATGATTATGTTGATGTAGTTGAAAGTTATACCAAGAGATTCTATATTGGACTAAGATTTCATCCAGAAAGTCTTTATAAAATTGATGATAATATGAATAAAATCTTTGAATTTTTTGTAGAGCAATGCAAAAAAAAATATTACGACTAGTGTCATTGTTTTCATGAAGGTATCTTATAAATAGTTAGTTTTTAAATTTTTTAAATAAAAAGGCAACATTAATATATGTTGCTTAATTTTTATTTCAAAAAATTATTTTTAGTTAATTTTGCGAACTTGGGAATTACTAATTTGTTTAAGAATTAGTTAAATTATAGGAGTTAATTGTAAAATTTCTTTTTATCTTCCTCGTTGTTAATCTATAAATATAATTTGTAATTATCTAGTATTTTTTCTACAATCTTCATAATCTTCAGATTCATCACTTAATTTTCCACAATCATCGTATGTTTCATAATCTTCAGATTCATCAAATTTTTGAATATTTTCAGATATTCCACAATCATCGTATGTTTCATAATCTTCAGATTCATCAAATTTTTGAATATTTTCAGATATTCCACAATCGTCATAATTTTCGATTTTATCTTGAGTATTTTGATAACCAGAGGCATTTATCAATGTTTGCTTAAGTTTTTGTAATTTTTCTTTTTCTGTTAAAGCACGATCGTCAAAATTAGCTGCATCTGTCATACTAATAGATTTTTTTTCAAGCTCAGATTCTTTTATTTCAGTTATTGTGATTCCTTCAAAATTTCTCATATTTTTCTCCTTATCTAATTTTTAGGACAATACCTATGTCAAAGTTTTTTTGTTTCAATTCACTACTTTAATTTGGGCATTTCATTTTCTACTAATTAAATTTGAATGATTTTCTACAAAGATGATCTACTTTAGTATTGGCATAATTTCCTATCTTTTATAACTAATTATACATTTTTTTTAATAATTTGGCAATATACCATTCTTTTTCTATTTTATTGCATCATGTTATATTATTATATATTGTTTTTTTAATTCTATAATTAATTAGATAAAAATTTAATTGTAAATATAGTGTTTGAAAAAATGAAAGGTAAAAATTAAATAATTCTCAGAAATAAAATTGACAGTTGATACATAAAATTAACAGGAGGGATATTATGTATCAATTACCATCATTACCATATTTGTATCAGGATTTAGAACCTTTCATTGATACTCATACAATGGGATTACATTATCATAAACATGAACAAGCATATTTAAATAACTTAAATAATTTATTAAATAAAAATAATTATGATTATAAATATGATTTAAATGAATTAATATATCATATAGAAGAATTCCCGTTAGAAGATAGAGAAAATATATTATTTAATTTAGGTGGAGTTTTAAATCATAATATATATTGGAAAAGTATGAACAATAATGGTACTTTACCAAGTGGAAAATTAAAAGAACAAATACACAAACAATATGGTAATTATGATGAATTTTGGAAAGAAATTAAAGAAAATGCTTTAAAATTAAAAGGCTCAGGTTATACATTTTTAGTTATGAGTAATAATGAATTAGAAATAATTAATTTTTTTAATCAAGATAGTCCATTATTATATGGATATATACCATTATTTAATATTGATTTATGGGAACATGCTTATTATATAAACTATGAGAATGATCGAACAAAGTATATTGACAATTTTAAAGAAATAGCGGATTTTAGCTATGCTAGCGAAATATATAATAAAAATGCAAAATAAAAATGATTAAAGAATCGATTTAATAAATTTATACACGAAATCGCGTAGATTTTCTTTAAATCAGTTCTAATATCCTTTTTTTGTTCTAGTAAAGATGTGTAAAATGAATTAAAATATTCTTTAAGTTTAATAAACTTGTTAAGATATATGTTATAATTTTTTTAATGAACTGAAGGGAGATTATGAATGATAAATGGAAATTATACATTAAAAGATGGAGTAGTAGTTATTTCTTTTGGAGTGGCTTTTATTATAGCTGCGGGGTTGACTTTGACTGAGTCTTTGACTGAGACACCTTCTATTTTAATTGCTACTATTGCTTTTACACTAGCCGGTATATTTTTTATATCTATTGGAGTTAAAATTCTTATTATAAAAAAGTCAATAAAGAAACAAATAGTTGAACAAGATAATGGATTATCTATCATTGTAGAATTACCAGACTCAAGTAAAAAAAATAGTGATAATTGATATGTGAAAGGAAAGGTATTAGAATTGATTTACAATAGCGGAGATTTTTCAGTAGTAAAAAATATTAAATTTTTATTTAAAGTTATTATAGTTTTTTTGTTTTTAGTATATCCATCTTGTGTTTGGGCAACAAATAAAGAAACAGATTATTTGAATATTAAAGATGAAACAAATTTTGAAATTGAAGGATTAAGTTTTTCTGATATTTTATTTAAGGATTATTCTTCAAATTCTACGAAATCATTTGGTTTAACAGGAAAAGTTACTAATAATTATAATTATAATATATATTATGCTTCTACAGTATATTACTATGATTGTGATTATAATTTAATCACTCGTAGTGATAATTTAGGCTTTGTCCAAGAAGGAATGAATGCTTTTAATCAAATGTCTAATTTAAATATTTTAGGGAAAAATACTATTAAAGAAGTATGTTACTATCGTTTAGTAGTGGATACAGATAATTATGTCTTACAAAACAAAAACGTTAGGAAAGTTTCTGAATATGCATATGATGATTATGTGATTGATAAATATGATGTTAATGTTGTTGTAAATGAGAATAACACATTCGATATTACGGAAACAATTACGGCATATTTTAGACAAGATAAACATGGAATATTTAGAGTTATTCCATTAATAAATAGAATTTCAAGACCAAATGATATTTCATCCACTAACTGGGCCCAAATATATAATTTAGATGTCAACGAGGAATACACAAAAACCTATGAAGATAAAAGTTTAAAAATTATAATAGGATCAGAAGAAAGAACTATAAAAGGGGAAAAGACATACATAATAAGTTATACTTATAATATAGGAAAAGATCCGATGAAAAATTATGATGAATTATATTATAATATAATTGGAAATAGATGGGATACTGCAATCGGAAATATAACATTTACAATTACAATGCCTAAAGAATTTGATTCAAGTAAATTGGGTTTCTCTTCAGGAATGGTTGGTTCAACAAATAACAATGTTATATATAATGTAAAAGGCAATAAAATAACTGGAAGTTATAATGGTATTCTTGATCCTGGAAGAGCATTAACTGTTAGATGTGAATTACCAAACGGATACTTTGTGAAAGCCGGGCACAAAATTAGTTCATCAATTTATGTAATGATTATTATTCCTATATTACTTTTAATAGTTTCAATATTTTTATGGTATAAATATGGTCGTGATGACAAACTTATAGAAACTGTAGAATTTTATCCACCAGACGGATTTAATAGTTTAGAAGTTGGATATTTGTATAAAGGAAGTGCTAGTACTAGAGATGTTGTATCTTTACTAATTTATTTAGCAAACAAAGGATATATAAAAATATCTGATTACAATGAATATTCTGAAAAATTTACAATTACAAAGTTAAAAGAATATGATGGAAATAATACTACTGAAAAATTATTTTTAGATGGTTTATTTTTAGACAGTAAAAAAAATGATTCAAATTTAGACTTTGTTACTTTAAATGATTTGTATGATAGTTTTTATATTACGGTACAAAAAATTCTGGCTGGTATAAATAACAAAATGAATAAATACAAAATATTTGATAAAGATTCATTAATGAACTCTATTATTTTGATTTTATTGATGGTTATTTCAATTAGTGTTACTTTACTGATGCCAGTAGTAGATTTTCCAAAAGAAGCTGGAATAGAAGAAACAATTATTATTGCTGTAACGTCAGCTGTGTTTGTTTTTGCTAGTACTAGAAAATCGGTGATTTCTGGAATTTTGTTTGGAATTTTTGAACTTATAATTTTTGGCAATATGGCACTTCCAACTCCTGTAGGTATGGCAATTACTAATGATAGAACGTATTTAATAGCGTTTATAATTGGTGCATTATGTTTTATTGGAATGATTATATTATTTAAATTAATGCCGAAAAGAACACCTTTTGGAAATGAAAAATTAGCAAAAATAAAAGGATTTAGGAAATTTTTGATAACAGCTAAAAAGGATGAATTGGAAGCAATGGTTATGAAATATCCTACATATTTTTATGATATTATTCCTTTTACCTATGCATTAGAAGTATCAGATAAGTGGATTAAAAAATTTGAAGCAATTTCTCTTGAAAAGCCAAGTTGGTGCGATGATTTTGATGCATTTGACTCAATGTCCTTTGCTAGTTTTGTTGATTCAGCAATGTCGTCGGCTACTAGTGTTATGACATCAGGTTTATCTAGCGATGGTAGTTCATCTAGTGGAGATTCATCTGGCGGAGGATCATCTGGAGGTGGCTCTGGCGGCGGAGGTGGAGGTTCATGGTAACTTCCTAATTCATAAAAATTATGAAAGACTAAAACAAATATTTTAAAAACATCTCAATTGAGATGTTTTTATTAATAAAAAAAATATTTTTGTTAATAATAATTTTTGAAGGAGGGAAAAAATATGTATAATGTAGTTCCAAATATGTTAAGTGGTAAAGATTTAGATTATTTATCAGATATGTTCGAATGGAATTATAATGCTTATAAAAATGTTAGCAATAGCATTAATAAAGTAAAAGATGAAGAAATTAAAAATATACTACAAGAGGGCTCAGAATTATTTAAAAATAATATGAATCAAGTGTTAGAAATATTGAGGTGTAATTATGAACAATGAAATTTGTAATCAAGAAAAAGAAGTAACAAAAGGATTAGAATTAAATGATAAAGATTATATAAATATATTATTGACTTATTTAAAGGAAATGTCTAAAAATTATACAATTAGTATGACAGAGGCTAGCAATGAAAATTTATATGATAAATATTTTTCTGTATTTCAACAAATAAGTAAATTACAAAGAAATACTTATGAATTGATGTTTAAAAATGGATGGTATAAATTAGAAAAATCCGAACAACAAAAAATAACTAAAAAATATAATACTTTAAATCAAGAATTAATAGATTTAAATATTATGTAAAATGAAATAAAAAAAGATAAAATTTCTTTTTTTTTTTCTTTATTTAAGGTATACTATATATAGAATAAGAGGGATAATATGATACTTAGAAAACCATATGCAATATTAATTAAAAATTTTAAATTGATTCATGTTATATTATCAGCGATGATGGTTTATTTATTTTATAGGACAAATTCTATATTAAGATTTTTAAATGAATATATAAGTTCATCACAAATCAAAATTAAAAGTGATGTTCTTGATCAATTATTTGGACCAATTTTTATAGTATTAGTAGTATTTATTATTCTACTGACTCTAATAATAATGGGGTTATTAGCATTCAAGAAAAAACCAATCAAATTTTATATTTATAATATTTCAGTATATATATTTTCTACTGTTATATATATAATTGCATTTTATACAATTCAAAAGTTACAATATGGATTATTGGATGTTAAAACATTAAAATTATTACAAGATTTTACTTTAGTAACTTTGTTATTACAAATAACAACTATTGTAATAACAATAGTTAGAGCGACAGGTTTTAATATTAAAAATTTCAATTTCGAACAAGATTTGGAACATATTGAAATAGATGAAAAAGATAATGAAGAGTTTGAAGTTAATGTAGATGTTGATACTGATAAGCTATTAAGAAGAATAAAGAAAAAATTAAGATATGCTAAATACATATATGTTGAAAATAGATTATTTATAAATATTTTAGTTGGAATAACTATATCTGTTATGGCAGTTGTTATTTATTTTAATACTAATGTATATAGTAAAACATATAGTAAAAGTGAATCATTTAAAACTGTAAGATTTATATTAGGAACTAATGATAGTTATAGAACAAAGTACTTAAATAGAAATGAAACTATAACGGATGGTTATGAATTAGTAATAGTTAGAATAAATGTTAAAAATCTTTATTTCAAAAAAACAAAACTTGATACAGGAAGATTTATCTTATATGCCAACAAAAATTCTTATTATCATACTATTGAATATAAAGATTATTTAAAGGATTTGGGAGAAACTTATATCAACGATTATATCCCAAGAGATGACAGTTTTTATAATTATATATTAGTGTTTAAGGTAAAAGAAAATGATATAACAGATAAAATGTTACTTAAGTATAATGATTTTACTAATGATGATATTAAAATTAATGTTATACCTAATAATTTAAATAAGAAAAAGGTTGAAAAAACTTCTTCATTAGGTAATGAGTTAGTTTTTAAAAATAGTATTTTTAATGAAACAAAGATTAAAATTGATAGTTATGAGTTTAATGATAGTTTTAAATTGGATTATAATTATTGTATTGATGGTAATTGTTATAATTCAGCTGAATATGTTAATGTTTCTGCTACTGACAATTATAATAAAACTTTATTAAAGATAACTGGAACCCTTAATTATGATGAATCATTACCTATTGTCAAGAGTAATAATATGTATAAGTTTATCAGTAAGTATGCTGTTATTAAATATAAAGAAGGTGATTCTCTTAAAACTTCTTTAACTGAATTAAAACAAGTTAAACCTAAAAAAACTAGTTTAGAGAATACTTATTTTATAGAGGTATCAAACAAGATTAAAGATTCAGAAAAAATTCAATTAGAGTTTAATATTAGAAATAGAATTTATACATATGTTTTGAAATAATTATTAAATGTTGGTTATTTAATTTTTCTAAAATACTTCTAGAAGAATGTTACATTTACTGAAGGCATTTTGATAAAGAATGTCTTTTTGTATGCTATAATAGTTGTAGAATGAGTTTATAAATTATAATTTATAAAGTAATTTATGAGTGAAAGTAAAATGGCAAAAGAAAAAACAATTAAGAAGGTGAGATGAATTATGAATATAAATAAAATCAAAAATGAGTTAATTAAACAAAGAGAATCTAAATTTAAAGGAAATATATATCATTATTCACAAGTTAATTTTGCTTTTAATTCAAATAAAATTGAGGGTAGTAGATTAACTAGTGAACAAACTGAAGCAATATTTGATACATCATCTTTTATTCCTAAAAGTAATGATTTGATTAAATTAGATGATTTAACTGAATCTAAAAATCATTTTAAATTATTCGATTATATGTTAGATAATGTCGACAAATTATTAACTAAAAATATGATAATTGAAATGAATAAAATTTTAAAAAGAAATACTAGTGATGAAGAAAATCCTAGATATAATGTTGGTGGCTTTAAGGTTGTTCCTAATATAATAGGTATAGTTAATGTTATTAATACTACTGCACCAGAAGATGTAGAACAAGAAATAGAAGAATTATTAAACAAATATAATTCTAAAACTAATGTCACTTTAGAAGATATAGCTGATTTTCATTTTAGATTTGAAAGAATACATCCGTTTGGCGATGGAAATGGTCGTGTTGGTAGAATTATAATGTTTAAGGAATGTTTAAGAAATAATATTATGCCATTTATTGTGTTAGATGATGATAAACCTTATTACATGAGAGGCTTAAAAGAATATGAAAATGATAAAATGTTTTTAATTGATACTATTCAACATGAACAAGATTTATATGAAAAAATGTGTGAAAAACTATTAGATTTTGAAATAGAAGAAAATAATTAAATAAAATGTTAAAAAAATGTTACAAAAATAATGGAAACATTAATTTAGATAATGTAATATATTCAAATAATGAAATACAATTTATCAAAAAATTAAAAGTTTAGAAACAAATGTTGGATTACTAGTTGCGAATATAATTGAAGAAGAATAAATCGAGAAAAATACTCTCGATTTTTTTTAAAATTAATGTATTTAATTCTTATAATTTATTTTTATATAATGAACATACTAAATATGAAATTGGTCATAATTTTACACATATATTATAAAATAATATTTGTTTCTAAAAAAAAATATGTTATAATACATGTAAGAGCGTAGAAAGGATGATATGATGAGGAAAAAGTTATTAGTATTTTTGATTAGTTTTTTCATTTTCATTCCTTCTAGTAAAGCTTATTTATGCGCTAATTCAGTAAAAGTTAAATACCAAGAAATGGCAAAAAACATTTCTGTCAATTATGAATATACTGAATCTAATGATGATGTTACTTTCAATATTAAAATAAGTAATATTCCAGAAGGTTTTATTATATATGATGCATCTAATGGAAAAAATTATTATTATAGCTCAGGTGAAATTATAATACCTAATGTTGAAAAAAACAAAAATTATAGATTTGATGTATTCAAAGATGAAATAGCGTGTGGTTCAATTAATTTTTATTCTCATTATGTTAATATACCAGCTTACAATAAATATTACAAAGATTCAGTTTGCTCAGGTATAGAAGATTATAAATTATGTAGCAAATGGTTAAATGTAACTATTAGTTATGATGAATGGAAAAGTAAGGTAATTGAATACAGAAATAGTAAAAATATTAAAGATAATGAAATAATAGAACCAGAAAAAACAATTTTTGATGAAATTATAGATTTTTATACTAAATATTATATATATATATTACCAAGTTTAATTGTTGTATGTTGTTTAGGTATATATTTATATAATAGAAAGCACGATTTGTTTTAGGGGGCGAAGTATGAAGAAAAAAATATTATATTTATTTATATTGGGATGTATATTTATCTTACCTAATAGCATTGAAGCAAGAAGTGCTGAAGCGTGTAGTAAAGAGGATGCAAAAGCTAATCTTAAAATGGATGTTGTTACATCAGGTATTTTGGGACAGAGGTTTACTGGACTTCTTGGTGCTGATCATAGTACTATTTATTTTCGAATGACACTTGATGGTACTAAAGCACTGTGTGTCAGTCAAGGTTTATCTGCTTCTTCTAATGATAAATATGTATTCTCCGGCATAGCGACTAACGATAATTACATTAAAGCTTTTGCATTCTATAAAAATGAAGGCAATTACGAAGGAAGTGACACAGGTAAATGGTTAATAGCTCAATATGTTGCATGGAATGGTGTTGATGAAGATGCTATTAAGCAAATATTATATTATGACCGAGAATTTAATGGCGCTTTTCGTCATGGGAATAGTCAGTATAGTGATCTTGAACTAGATCCGATTGCAACTAAAGTGGTAGGGACAATTAATAGCAGTACTGGTACTTTCTATATTTGGAAAAACACTACTAAACCTGGTGGACAAGACATGATAACTACTTTAGCTGGGTGCAAAGAGATAACAGAGGAAGATGTTTCTTGTAAATTGGGCGAAATGGCAAAAGTAAGTCCAGGAATGAGTTGCGACTCTACTAAAAAAGGTGGAAATAAAATAGATGGATTTACTTATTTGTCTACTAGTGGTAACAGATCAGATGTTCATGTCGAATATGGAGAAGAAAAAGCACTTAGTGGAAATGCATATTGCCGTGTTTATTGTGAGGAATATGGTGCAGCTACAATGCCAAGCAAGTTTGGAGAAAAATTACAATTGGGTTCTTATATGATTTGGCCTACTTCGTCTTCTAATAGCAACAGTAAATTTTATAAGGATGCATATCCTCTTAGATTTTGGGGAAAATTAACTTGTAAAATTGGAATTTTACCAGATGAAAATATGCCATTTGCTTGTAAAAAAGATCCAGTTGCAGAATATAGTAAATTATATATAAGTTTGAAAAGCAATCATAAAAAATCTACTTATAAAAGAAAACCTATAGTTGGAACTTTGGAAGATATGAGACAAAAAATAACTGAAAAGGTTACCGAGTCACCTGATAAGAATGTTTATAAAGGTTGGTGTAAGAATGCCTATGATAATGAAGATTGGGCTGTTAGTAAGGAATATAAATATTCTGAAGCAATTATAATAAGAGATAAAGCTGCGGCAGAGTACCAAAAAGCCGCTAATGCAGTTAACAATTACACTGGTGAAAAAACTTATGAAGTTACATATTCTGATGGTGCCCATTATACTCAAACAACAGCTGAATATCAGGCACTTCTTGATGCAGAAAAAACCGCTTACGATTTTTATAAGGCTAAACAAGATATTGTTGATTCAATCGAAACCGGTATTGATGAATGTGCAGATTACACTTACAATTTCGAAGTTGCTCGTCAAATATTGTTGACATATAAAGAATGTGCTGAATATAATGCCACTACTGATTTATATGACTTTTCTTCATCAGCTTCATTTAGCTATAGTGATGTTGGGTATAAGAATGTAGTAAATATATACCCTGAGAAAACTTCAGTTGGTTCAGATGGAGAAATGAGTGGTAATAAAGGATTAATAGGTGATAATTTTAAAACAACTGGTCTTAAATTTGATGACTTAAAGAAACAGGAAACTGATACTGCTGGTGAGTTATCAAGTATAGTTGATACGATAAAAAGTCGTGAATTTAGCATCACAAAAGAAAATTCATATATGCTTATGACAGAATATAAGTATTTAGATAAAGATAAATTTCTATATACTAAAACTGAACCTAAGGCAAACTATATTTATTTTGATAAAACTGTAATTCCATCTTCTTTTGAAAATGTGATTGGTGAAGATTATTGGTTAACTATTTCAAATATAAGCTTTGGTATGGCAGGATTTGGTGCTGATGAACAAGGCAATGGTTCAGTTTATGCTTGTCCAGTTCAATTTACAAAACAAAGAACACCAGACACTTGTATTTGTCCAGAAGGAACAGCAAATGCTGGAAAAGATTTAACTTGTATGAATATAGATCAAGATATTACTTGTCCAGATGCTCAAATACAATATTGTGAAGATACATCAGTAGAAATACCAGAAGAATGTCCACCTGGTGATAAAACAATATATTGTCCATCTCCAAATGATAATATATCAATTGGTTCATGTATCAATTCAGGAATGAGTTATGCAGATTGTGTTGCTAAATATTGCCCAGGTGCAGAGGATATTAAATGTCCTGATACATACGGATCAAGCGCTTCAAATATGGATGAACAATTAAGAGATTGTGTTCAGGTTAAAATGGCTCAAGGAATGTCAAAAGCACAAGCAATTGCAGTTTGTGAACCATTAGTTTGTCCTGGTGGTAGAAGAATAATCTACCGTACAATTAGACTAGAAAATCCATTCCCAAGCTATGATTCTGATACAAAAGTTACTCAAGCAAACCTTCAAGTAGGAATGTTTAACAACACTGTTAAGGGTAGATATCCAGGTTCAAACTGGAATGGAGTACTTACTGTATACAATAAAATAAGAAATAATAGAGGTACTGCTACAAAAGATAAAAATACAGCAAAAAACACAAATAAAGGATTAGTAGGAACCACTATTTATCAAACAAAAACACCATTATATACATTTGTATTAAATGGTGAAAAAATAAGTAATATAAGAGATTATAATAAAAATCAACAAAAAGGTTATAATGACTTTAACTTAGATTGTACAAAAAATAACTCAGTAGCTTGTGTTAGTTCATTTGTACATAATCCATTATATGGATTAACTGGTGGAGAATGTCAAAACGTAAGTAAACAAAAAAGCAGTTTTTACTCATGTGCTAAAAGGTAGGTGATAAAGTGAAAGAGTCATTCTGGGGTGTATTAGTAGTAGTACTTGGAGTAGTTTCTGTAGCATTTATCATCTTTTTCCAAAACCTTACTAATACAGATGAACAAAATTATATATTATTAAAAGAAATAACAGAAGCTGCAATGTATGATGCCGTTGATTATTCAGAATATAGTGCAAACGGTAATATATGCATAAATAGAGAAAAATTCGTAGAGAATTTTGTAAGAAGGTTCGCTGAAAGTGTATCCATTGGAAACACTTATCAAATAGATATTTATGATGTTAGTGAATGTCCTCCTAAAGTAAGTTTAGAAGTGTCATCAAAATTAAATTCTAATGTCACAGGCGAAATAATGGAGTTTGATATTGTAAATAGGCTTGATGCAATATTAGAAACACCATATTAAAAGAAAGGAAGAGAAAAAATGAACAATTTTATAATTGCTGCAAAAAGATTTTTGCAAAACAAAAACACAGTTACAATAATAGGGGTACTTATAATTATACTAGTTTTATTCTTTGGTTATCGTTATCAAATTAATAAAAACGTTAGTCCAGTATCTGTTCCAGTAGCTGCGGTAGAAATTCAGCCAAAAACACAAATTACATCTGATATGATAGAATTTATCGATGTAGCACCAGTCGTATTAAGAGTTGGTGATGTAATTACTGATAGAAATCAAATAATAAATAAATACAGTGGTTACAATACTGTAATTCCAAAGGGAAGTATGTTCTATAGAGGTACTGTTGTAGAACAAAGTACACTACCTGATTCTGCATTTGTAAAATTAGAAAAAGGAGAAGTTCCATATAACTTCCCAGTTACAATGGATACTACTTATGGAAACTCAATTTATCCAGATAATTACATTGACATTTATATGAAAGCCGTAAATGAAAATGGTACATTAATGGTTGGTAAATTAATTGAAAATGTTAAAGTTTTAGCAGTTAAAGATTCACAAGGTAGACATGTTTTTGAAAACAGTACAGAAGCAAGAACACCATCTACATTAATATTTGGATTACAACCAGAACTTAATATCTTACTTAGAAAAGCAAGCTATATGAGTTCATATTCAACAGTTTTATTCCCAGTTCCACATGGTGTAGTTGTAGAAGCAGAAGAAGGCGAAACTGTTGTAAGTTCACAAACATTAAAAGACTTTATTAATGCCAACACTGTTCCAAATGATGAACTTCAAAGCAATACTGAAAAAACTGAAGACAATACTACTAAAGAAAGCTAATTAATATGAATAATAGCATGTTTTCCCAAATTGATTTTGGGCCAGTTAAAGAGTATTTAGATAATGATGACATTACTGATATTTCATATAGTAATGGTGGACAGGTTTGGTTAAAAACATTATCAAGGGGGATTTTTAGAGTTGAAAATCCGGCTATAAATAACGCATTTATGGAGAAATTAGCATTCCAATGTTCCAATGTAATGGGTAAGACATTTAATATGGCTCATCCATTCTTGGATGCTGAGGAAGCAGAATTGCGTCTTAATTTTATACATGATTCTATTGCTAAAAATGGAATTGCTTGTGTTATTCGTAAAACACCAGCTAAAATAAGACTTGAAAAAAATAAATTATTACAAGAAAAATATATCGAATTAGATATTCATGATTTCTTAATACAATGTGTTCAAGGACACTGCAATATAATAGTTTGTGGTGAAACTGGTTCGGGTAAAACAGAATTTGTTAAATATTTAGCAGCTCATACTAGACCGGATGAGAAAATAATAACAATAGAAGATACATTGGAACTTCACTTAGACAGAATATTTCCACATAGAGATATTGTAGCTATGAAAACTAATAATATAGCATCTTATTCAGATGTATTAGTTACATGTATGCGTCAAAACCCTAAATGGATATTATTGTCCGAAGTTCGTAGTGCAGAAGCTGTTCTAGCAGTTCGTAACTCTATATCTTCTGGACACTATATTTTGTCTACTATTCACGCCGATAAAGCAGCATCTATACCAAACCGTATGTATAGTTTGCTTGAAACAAATCAAGATATTGAACAATTCTTGAAATCAATTTATAGGTACATTCAAATTGGTGTATATATAAGAGGATATCAAGATAATCAAACAAAAAGATTTATTCGTGAAATTGGAGAAGTTACAGAGTTTTATGTTGATGAAAATAATAATGCTGTATATAATACAATTTATCAAAAATCATCAACAGGTCATGTAGTTAAAAAAAGGCCATCTAAATATTTAATTAGTTATTTAGATGCACAAGGAGTTGTCCTTAACGAAAATATTATTAAGGAAACTGACACTTCAGAAGGAACATCAAACGATGTTGAAGTTATCTTAGAATAGGAGGTATAATATGGAATTTGTAATATTTATACTTATAGCATTTATCGTAGTGTTTGTTATGTCTTATCGTAATCATCAAGGCGATAATATTTATAGGTACATTGCTAAACAAGCAGGAAGTATATATGATAAATTTGCTCCATATTCTTTTAGAGAAATAAGACAAAAAGTAAAAGATTTAGGACAAGAATATACTAAAAAACAATATGCGATTCAAATTGTTGTATTTGCTGTTTCAGCTGCAATAATATCATATTTATACTTCTACAATATAATTCTTTCCATAATTTATGCTTTAATAGCAGTATCTGTAATCCCTTATCTTACATATTTAAGATGTAAGAGATTATACAGTGAGTATATATTTGAACAAATCCAAGTATATACAACAAATACAATTATGGAATTTGCCACAACTCAATCTTTTGTTAAGGCATTAGAAGGAGTTGTTGAATCAGGAATTTTAGAAGATCCTGTAAAATCAGATGTTCAAACAATGATTGATTTAGCTTACGAAAATGGTACAGTTGAACAATCAATTGAATATATGAATGAAAAATATGATTACTTTATTGTAAGAAATATGCATCAATTATTCTTACAAATCACAAATGAAGGTTCTAAAAACTCTAGTGATGCATTAGAAAATATGTCATTAGATATCGATATGCTTGTTGAAAATGTATATCGTGACAGAATGGATAGGGCCGAGTTCCATAAAAAATTCTTACAATTTGGTATTGTATTGTATTTAATGGTTATGTTAGTTCAATACTTATTAGGTGTTGAATCATATATTAAATTATTAGATAGTAATTTCCTAGTACAAATTTTATTACATGGAATTATAATTATAAACACTTATTTCTTATTAAGTGGTGAAAAATATTATAATGAGAATGTGGGGGCTGAATAATGGAATTTATAATTATAGCTGCAGTTTTAATATTCATGCTTGAATATACTAAAACAATTGATACTAGAAAATTTATTGGAGATACAGAACCTTATTTTAGATTTTTAATGGAAGAAGATTATAAGTTTTTACTTAACATCAGATATGGAGATACAGTTGATGTAAATGATTTGTTTGGTAAGAGAGTAAGAAATGGTATAATTACAATTATATGTTTAATATTTATATTTTCAATGTATAATAGTTCATTTATAAATGTATTAGTTTCATTTATATTGGGATATGTAATATTTAAACAACCTTATTCTAAACTTAAATCTTATTATAAAAAGAATTTATCAAAAATTGATCAAATGTTACCATATTATTTAAAAAGTTTGGAAATTTTAATTCAACATTATACTGTTCCAGTAGCTTTATCAAGATCTATTAAAACAGCTCCTGAGATATTTCAGTCTGGTCTTAGAAGATTAGTTGCTAGAATTGATGAAGGTGATGCTAGTGTTGACCCATATATGGATTTTGCTAAAGAATATCCAGTTAGGGATTCAATGCGTATGATGCGTTTATTATATCGTTTAGGTTTAGGTTCACAAGAAAATAAACAAGAACAATTAGTAATGTTTTCTCGTACAGTTTCATCTTTACAAAATAAAGCCAGAGAACAAAAATATAAAGCAAGACTTGAAACAATGGAAAACAAAACAATGCAAATGTTATTTGTAACAGGTGGAGGAATCTTATTGTTATTATTATTTGCTATGATGAGTATGATGAATTTTTAGAAGAATAAGAAATTATTCTTTTTTTTATAAATTTTGTATAAATTTATAAAAAACTATATTCAATTTTAAAATTTGATTAAGTCAATTTCCAAAATTAGTTAAAAAACTAACAAAATTAGTCATTTTACATTAAACCAAATAAATGATATTCTTTCTTCACTAAAGGAGGAATGCTTATGCAAAATGATAAAAAATTTTATACTTGCAAATTTGATAGACCATTCAAAGAAATATTTTTAAATGAACAAAATAAACATTTATTAAAAGGATTACTAGAAACAAT
>CAKOTA010000019.1 GCA_934119965.1 uncultured Bacilli bacterium | reverse complement strand
GGGACTTAAGTCTCAGCTTGAGACCCTAGCCTTATAGGCTAAGTGCAAACCACCCGTTTGACGGGTGGTTTGTGATTCCGCCCGCCGCCGTCGGGCTATCCGCACTTCGCTAACGCTCATTCTCCGCACTCGCTGCAACCTGCGGTTTCCGCTCGCTTGCGGTGGACTGCTTCGCAGGTGCTACTATCCCTAAGCCGAAGTTGATTGTGGCAAAAAATCGCAACCAATGTTATATTTAGATGGGGGTTGAAAAACTGGAGACAAAAAAGGTTCACAGTTCTTGAAGTTCACTATCTTTACAGCGGTGTTTATCTTTTGACTGTTTTTTAGATTGCGAGGAGGGGAGAATAATATGATAGATTTTTTTAAGAATTTAGTCTCAACTTCAGGATATTATGTGATATTATCAGCTTGCTTTTGTATTTTATGTATTTTGGTTTGTTCAAGAGACAAAAAAGATTCATTTAATGCAAAACTTTTGTTGCTAGTGATTATATTTAGCTATATTTTTGATGCTAGATACTCATTATTAAATCAGAAATTTGTACTTGATGTAAAAGTAGTATTATCATTTTTGTTTTATGCGCTTTGTTTGATGGCTTTTCTTTTTAGAAATAAATTATTAGATAATCATGAAAGTGTAGTAAAATTAATTGTAGCTGAATTATTATCTGTTGTTTTTATATATTCTATTCAAAATCTATCATCAAGATTTTATTTATTCGTTGTAAGTTTAATCTCTTGTATTTTTATATTAAGTTATTCAATCAAGAAAAATGAAAAATTATTTTTGTATGGCTCAATATTCTTGTTCTTAAATTTAATTTTCTGTTATCTTATTAAAAAAAATCCTAACATAAAGCAAAATTCTGCAACAGTTATAACAATTTTATTTTTCTTATATGCGATATTTCTAGTTCTTATTTTTTTACTTTCTATTCTTTCTGTCAAAAACAAAAAAGAAAATAATTTTGAAGATAAGCCTTGTAATTTATTTCCTGAACGGCAATATGATTTAGGGCGAATAGAAAGTTTATTAAAAAATCATAATCTTATTGGTGTTAATGCGGATTGGGGAAGCGGAAAATCATTCCTTTTTAATATGTTGGAAGAAGAGGCAAAAAATGATTACTATTTTATTTGCGTAAATGTTCTTTCTATGAAAATTGATAAGATTGAATCTTTCTTATTGAACGAACTTAGTATTCTTTTAGAAAAAAATAGAATATTTTCACTTGCCTCTGGAAAGATAAAAGGTCTATTAAAGCAGTCTTTTTTTCATAGTCTTGAAGAAACCTTTTTTGGCACAAATTCTTATAATGAACAGATTGAAAAATTGAAGAAAGAGATTTCAAAAGTTGAAAAGCCAGTTGTAATAACTTTTGAAGATATGGATAGAATTGCAGATGAAGAAATTATCCATAAAGTTTTTGCTTTGGCGGATGCATTGAAATCTGATGGAATAAAAATCATTTTTCAATATGAAGAAAAAAAATTGCTTGAAATTCTAAAAGTTGAAAAAATATATCTAGAAAAATATTTGCAGCATACTATTGAATTAACTTCTATTTCATTTGAACGAATGATTAGGTTTTTGTTGAAGAATAACAAGTATTCAAATTTATCTGAAAAAGACTTTGAGTTTCTTAGAATATCAATTCGTGTTCCATTTGATTTGAAGAAGTTTTTAGGTATAGATTATGAATTTACTCTTCATGAATATGGCTTTACCATTAGAAAATTTGAACTTTTCCTTGAAGATATTGAAAGAGAGATTCAGATAAAAAGTTTTGAAACTCTTAAAGATTATAAGAAAAAAATAATTGTGTTCAATTTTATAAAGCATTTTGATTTTGAATTATATGAAAGAATATCTGATGACGAATCTTTTATTCAAGAATGCACATTTATATATAAAGAAAAAGAGTATGCAATAACACAATTGATTAAAATGGTTCAGGATAAAGAAATAACAACTGATGATATACGAACATTACTTAATGATGATACAAATCGAAAACATTTTATTTATTTAATTTTGTTTGAATATGATTTCAATCAATTGTTTGAGGACGAGAGTGAAAAAAGCGCTGAAAAAGATTTTACTCACTATGATGAAAAAATGGTAAAAATGTTAACTGAAAATCCATCATTTTTAAAAGCTAGTCAAACGAATGAAAAAATTGATAGGCTGATAAAAAATTTAAAGGGAGCAGGAAAGTCAGAGAACACAGATTTTGAAAATGCTGTTAACGAAATGAATAAAAGAGTTCTAAATTTACCAAAAGAAAAACAGAAAGATGGCTATGAAGAACTTTCTAAAACAATGTATTATGGAGAATTTAACAAAGCAGATAACCAAACAATATTTAGATTTGGCATTTCAAATAGATTGGAATTATTTAAAGCTTTTCTTATCTATGAAAATAATCCAAATCAATGGATTAAACTTGTTGATTTTTTTATAAAGCCAGAAGATGAAATTACATCAGAATTAATTCAAACATTAAATTATTGTTATTTAGATAATAGGATGGTGTTTTTACATATCTTTAAAAGATTTTCAGAATTAAAAGTAAAAGGAAATTTAAATGATACTAAGTCATATAAAATTTTTATTTATACATATTTAAAAGCCATAATGAATAATGGCTATATGCGAATCGATAGATTGAATTGGATTTCTGATGATTTTAATACGCCTTTTAACAAAAAGTTTTATATAAACGAAATATTTCCAGAGTGCAAGAAAAGATTACTTAATTTAAAAACTCTAACATCTGACAAATCTATTCAAAACGAGCTTTCAATTATTGAAAAATTCATAGCAAAAAATGAAGAAATCATTAATAGTGAAAAATCACTTGAAGAAAATATTCCCAGAATAAAAACATCCTCATCAATAAAAGATCCTATTGCTGAACAATCAGAAGTGTATAAAAAGCAGAATTTGACAAAAGAGGCATTGCAGGCAATTTTGGATGAAAAATATCATAAAGGTGAAATAACTATGTTTGAATATGCTTGTTATATGAATAATGTATGTGGGATAAAATTTCCAAGATTTGAATGAATTAAATTAACAATGAAAATAAACAATGCTTAATACTCCAGATATTTATAATGAATTTGCAGATATGATTGATAAAAATTTCAAATACAAATTGGAAAATAATTTACTTAAATTTAAACTTTGCTACAAATCGAACAAAGTGTTATAATATTCTCCAACATTTAAAGAAGATTATCGGAGATTTAATAAAAACTTTTCCTAAAATAGCGTCAAAGTTTTTATTCAAAAGTTTGCGTTGCAAACTTCCTTATCAAGTGCAATTTCTCACTTCGTTGCGAAATTTCATTAAAAAGTAAAATCGAAAATTGATATTTTCTCATTGACTTTTTATTGGAGATTGTATGAAAAAGAAATTACCACTCAAATTCACTCTTGTAATTTTAAGCGTCATTTTTTCAATTGTAATTTCGGCGGCGGTAGGTTCGGTGGGACTTCACTACATCAGCAAAACTTCAAAATCAGCGTACACTGACTATGAAAATGCGATGGATTACGGCTACAAGATTGAAATAAAGTCGCAGGTTCAAGCAGCTATTTCAGTGATAAAAAAAGAATACGACAGATTTCAGGCTGGAGAAATTTCAGAGGAGCAGGCAAAATTCAACGCAAAAGAAACTGTCCGCGCAATGAGATACAGGAACGATGCCACAGGATATTTCTGGATTGACGACAGGGATTACATTCTTGTTAAAAATGAAGGCGCAAACAGGTTCAACCTTACGGATTCCAACGGCGTAAAAATTATTCAGGAAATTTTCAAGGCTTGCTCTTCCGGCGGCGGATTCAATCAGTTTATGTTCACAAAGTCTGACGGCGTTACAGTTGCTCCAAAACTTGCATACTCTGGAATTTTTGAACCGTGGGGTTGGATGATTTCAACAGGAAATTATTACGACGACATTCAGAATCAGATTTCCGGCAAAAAACAGGAAATTCAAAATATGTACCGCTCAATGATAAATATGATTATTGTAACATTGGCGATTCTTGTTGCTGTGGCAGTTATTTTCTACTGCATTGTATTGAAGGCAATAATACATCCACTGGAAATAGTTGACAAATCTGTATACGACATTGCGAACGGAAATGCGGATCTTACAAAGCGAATCAAGCCGTCAAATCTTCTTGAGTTCAACACAATCGCAGAAAGTTTCAACAGTTTTGCGGACAAATTGCAGAACATTGTCGTGGAAATAAAAAATTCTAGCAAGCAGCTTTCCGAGGTCGGCATTACCCTTGAAAATTCTTCAACAGAAACTGCTTCTTCCGTTACAGAAATTCTTGCGAACATAAACAGCGCAGGAAATCAAATTGATAAGGAATCTGAATCGGTAACAGAAACAGCCGTGGCAGTCCAGGGAATTTCAGATGACATCAGCAAGCTTGAAAAGATGATTGAAAACCAGTCGAGCGGTGTAACTCAGGCTTCGGCGGCGGTTGAGCAGATGATGGGAAATATCAATTCTGTAAATTCTTCAGTTGAAAAAATGGCGGAAAGTTTTGAGTCTCTCACGGAAAACATAAGCACAGGAATTCAGCGTCAGAAGGAAGTAAATGAAAAAATCGAGCAGATTGAAAAGCAGTCTGAAATGCTTCATGACGTAAACACGATAATCGCGTCAATTGCGGAACAAACAAATCTTCTTGCAATGAATGCGGCAATCGAAGCAGCGCACGCAGGAGAAGCGGGAAAAGGCTTCAGCGTAGTTGCGGACGAAATCAGAAAACTTTCAGAAACTTCTTCCAGCCAGTCAACAGCAATCGGAAAACAGCTGAACAACATAAGCGATTCAATCCAGAGTTGCGTTTCAATGAGCGAAAATTCGAACACAGCGTTTACGGCGGTCGCAGAAGAATTGAACGGAACAGACCAGCTTGTGCGCCAAATAAAAAGCGCAATGGAAGAGCAGACTTTAGGCTCATCACAAATAAGCGAAGCACTGCATTCAATGCAAGACAGCACAATTGAAGTGCGCGACGCGGCTGGCTCAATGACAGAAAAAAGTGAAAAAATTCTTGGCGATGTTCAAGTTCTTCAAAATGCAATGACAATGATAAAAAACAGCATGGAAGAAATGACCCAGGGAACAAAAGCCATCAACAAAACAACAAGCGCGCTGTCTGATGTTTCTGGAAAAATGAAAGCGAACATCAGCGAAATCGGCGAGCATATAAACCAGTTCAATGTTTAAACTGAAAATGAAAAAGAGAATTTTAATTTTTATTGCATTGATTGCAGCCGCAGTTATCTTTTCTGCCTGCCACTTTGGAACGGATGAAAGTTTTGAGCTTAGCATAAATGACACAACAAAAGATACTGCGTTTGTAGTCAAATTCACATTTGACGACTCAACAAAATCGTATGAACCGATTAATCCCGGAAGAAGCGTAACAATAAACTGCGAGCAGGAAGTTACAAAAATCGAATTCTTTTCAGGCGCAAATTTTCAGACCAACGAAATGTACTTGAAGGCAACCTACAGCCGCAGAATAAAACACACAACCACACTTACAATTTCAGAAACTTCCGATGGAAATTATGTTGTGAGATAATGTGAGTTAAAATCGCAATGTAAGCGAGGCTGTAACAGGCTGGTCAAAAAGGTTTGAAAGCGAAACGTTCGGAGCGTCTGTTTCGTAGTCTTTAGGCGAGCCGGTTGTGTTTCCTTCCGGGTTCAAGGAAAGCTGCCTGATATACGAAGTGCCAATCTGGAAAACTGCATTTTTGTTCATTTCGGCTTTTAGCCCAAGAGCGAATCCTGTTTCGTTTACAGTTCCGTGCAGATTTCGTCCGCCGGTATGCTGTTCGCTCATGTGGTCAAAATTCGACCAGTAAAATCCGCACTTGAATCCAACGATAAGCTGAACTTTTTCTGTAACGTCATAAACCGCAGAGAAAGGAACGCTCACGCGCCACTCCGCATTTCCGTTTTCTGGAATCCAGTTAAGATTTTCAACAAGGCTTCCAACACCGTCTTCCGCAAGTTCTGACATCCGCTTGTTCACGGAATAGTCGGCGGTGTTTATGCAGTTGAAATTTATCATAAATGACGGACGCAAGCCAAATTTTAAATTGTCAAGAATGTTCCACTTCCAGCCAGCCCAGACAGAAAATCCCTGCATCGGAGCAAGCCCCGAAACTTCATTCACAGCGGAAGGATATTTTAAAGTCGGCATTACGGTATAAGTTCCGCCTGCCCCGCGCATTCCGTCCGGCGAAAAATCAAACTTGAAAGTAAAAGGAATTTGCGCCACGTCAAGATGAAGAGATTTCCAGTACCTGAATTTTCCTTCCGCCTCAAATCCAATTTTTATAGGAACAGATTCAAAAGTTTTTCCGATTTCAACTTTCGGAGCGGCAGTGCCAAGACCTTTGTAAACATTTTTGTCGTAATAGCTTGCGCGAACTCCAAGACCAAGAGCCGGAATGCCTGCCATAATGCAAACGTCCATGTCGGTCAGATTGTGCGGCCAAGCCTTGTGGTTCATGATTTTCGCATTGTAGCCCGCGCCCCAGTAGATTCCAAGAAAATTCACAGCCCAGGCAAAATTAATTGCATCGTCATAAAGCCCTGTGTGAAAATAATAATTGTCATCAAGCTGATTCTGCCAGTAGCGCACATCGAACATATCGCCGTACTGCGAGCGGAAAACTCCGAATGAACATTCTTCCACAGCTCCAGCAGTCTGCGAAAAAACTTCAGTTCCAAAAAAAACAAATAAAAATGAAAAGACTCCTGCCGCCTTCAAGTTTTTTAATCTCAATCCGAACATAAATTTAAAACACCGAACCTTTTGTAATTAAAAAAACAGTCCAAAAAAGCGTGTCAAAACGAAAACAATCAGCACGCATTTCCGCTATAAATCAAATGCAACTTATGGACAATTTGTTCGCTCAATATACTACACAAGATTTCTTTCGGCAAGCACCTTCAGATTTAGAGAAGCTCAGCGGGCAAGTCGCGACTGCAAAAAGTTCATCGCAAAATGCGAAAGCACAATCATTCCGGCGGTCATTCCAAGATATTCAGCAGCGCAGACAAAAATATTCGGCGCGGAAAGTTTCCATGCGTTCTGCCAGAAAAGGTAGACGTAAAGCTGGCTGTGGACAATGCAGAAAATTCCGAGCGCGAAAATCAGAATCCACAGGAGTTGAAGGATTGCAAACTTCGCAGAGATTTTATTATCTGAAATTGAATAGATTACCGAATCAAGTTCGGCAATGACAGACGATTTTCCGCTTGCAGTTTTTTTGCCATTTGCCGCCGTCTCAAGTTTTTTCAGTTTTGAATGAAGATGAAGCCCCAAGTGAAAGCCCATCACCAGAAATCCCCAGGAGCAGGAAAAAGTGTGCAGCGGCCGGCTCCAGAAAGTCATATTAATAGAAGAAAACGCAAAAACCGCGCCGCTCATCATCACCGAGCTGAACGCCATCAAAATCATCAGAGCGAACAAAAGCCACGCAGTCGCGCTCAGCAGAATCCGCACGGAATTGTATTTTCCGCGGTTCAAGGAGCGGTAAAAGCCGCCGTTCAAAATATGATGCAGAACAAACAGCGCAAAAAGCGCAGCCCCGAAAATTCCATGCGCCGAAAGATTACGCACAACCTCGTGGCTCATCAGAAAAATAAAGTCCGCAAACATCAGAATATCGGTGATGATTTTAAGAATTTTTTTCACGTGCATTTTGGATTCCTTTTAAGTTGCCATCTTCAAAAATAATAACAGAAAATGCGGAAAAGGAAAAATAGTTTGTTGGAATGTCATGTTATGCGAAAAAATCGTTAGTTTCTGGGCATATTTTCTTTCTAAAAACTTTCCTTGCCATCCTCCTCTTTTATGATTATTTTCTTTGTAGATTGCATGCATTTTTTTTCTTTGAAATTTTATGGAGGTATGTATGAAAAGCAGAATCAGAAAGATTTTTTCTTTGGCTGCCGTTTTTAGCTGCATTGCAGGTCTTTCAGCCCAGTCAGTCTCCGAAAAAAGCAATGCAAACCTTGAGCCTGTAAAAAATTTTGAGCTCGAGCGGTATCTTGGAAAATGGTATGAAATCGGGCGTTTTGACTTCAAGTGGGAAAAGAATCTGAAAAACGTTACGGCCGAATACTCGATGAACAAAAACGGCACGGTCAAGGTCGTAAATTCAGGTTATGATTACGCCGCACAAAAGCAGAAGCAGTCCGTGGGAAAGGCGAAATTTTCCGGGAATCAAAATTCCGGAAGCCTAAAAGTGTCGTTCTTCGGGCCGTTTTACAGCGACTACAAAATTATCGCGCTTGATTCCGAATACAACTACGCGCTTGTCGCCGGAGCGAACAAAAAGCTTCTGTGGATTTTAAGCCGCGCAAAGACGATTCCAGCCGACGTCAAGGAACGCTACATTCAGACTGCACAGAACGCAGGCTACGACCTGAGCGGTTTTGTCTGGACTGCGCAGGAATAAAAAATCCGGCATGACTGAAAGTTTCGGTTGTGCCGGAAAAAGGGCTAGTTCACTAGCAAGAAAAATCGAATGATGCATTTTTATCAGTTATAGTCGCCAAAATCAAGAAAACTCACATTTTTGGAGGTTATAAATGAAAAAACAGATGTAAACACACAAATAAACTTTCTTACTTCAAACTTTGTTATTTTTGACATACAACAAACCGCATAACAGTTATGACAAAAAAGGATTTTCTTTTTTCGCTTTCAAAATCAGAAAAAAATGTAAAACGAACAATTTATATTCAAGTTTACAAATAAACAAATGACTGCGGAGCCGTCTTGATGTTGTAATCAGTCAGATTTCTTGGAGGATTAAACGTCTGAACATCGCCTAACTTATATGCAAATGCGGTTTCTTTTCCTTGAAAATATGAAAAAAACTTTTCTCTGCATATACCAGAATATTTTTCTGTTTTTTCCCAAAGTTCCGCCGGTGTTCCTTTTACTACAGAATGGACTTTTACAGAGCCGATAACTTTCATATCCGGGGCAGTTGAGTAAATCAAGATTTCATCAACAGCCCGCTTTGCAATTTGCCTGCGGTATTCATACTTTTTTGTCCCTTGTAAAATTTTTGATGAATACTCCGAATTTATTGATAACAATATCTTGCACATATTTAGACTTATGCTCAATTCAATTTTGGCTTATTAGGTTCATATTGAAAATGAAGAAGATTGGCAAGTTTCTGTCGTTTTCTAAAGTCAACATTATGTGTATCTAAATAGCTTTTTACTAATAACTTAAGCACTCCTATTGCCCAAGAATTATCAGTTTCATAGAATTTATTATAATAATTTTCTATGACATTGAAATTTATTCCTTCATAGTTCAGTTTGAAAAATATTAAAAAGAAATCAAAAGCAACTGTATTTTCATTACCTGAAATTTCTTCCTGCAATGAAATAATTTTTTTTGTTGTTAAAGAAAGATAAGTTTTCTGCAACATTCCTATAATAAATATAAAGCCCATCATTTCAATATTTTGCTCTACAATTTTTTCAACTCGTTTTTTGTCAAATTGACTATTCTTCTGTTTTTCTAAAACTGAAATTCGTTCAAAAATCCACTCTTTAAAATCAGGATTTTTGAGTGTATCAAGAAAATAAGTTAAAATTCTTAAACCAAGTTTTTCAACCTCGAAAATTAATTCCTTTATTTCTGTTTTCTTGAAACTGCCGCTCCTGTTTTTTATTATTTGCCCAATAACTTCAATTATTTTCATTGAACGTTCAATTTCAATAATTTCTGAATCAGAATTTTCATCAACGGAAATATCATCAAGTTCTTTTGTTTCTTCTTCTATTTTATCTTGCTCTCGCCGAGCTATCATTCTTTTCTCTTCTGTGGATTTTGTATTTTTTGAATGTTCAATTTCTTTTGAAAATGCAGAAATCAAATCGTTCATAAAAGAAGTTTCATCTGTTGTAAGCTGTGCAACTTTAAACTTATCAAGAGAAACTAAACAATAAAGCTCAATTTCATCAAGAAGTTCTGTGTTTATTGCATGATGAATAGTAAAAATGAGTATATTGGCATAGTCTTTATTATAAATCTTAGAACAAAGACCTTCTATTATTTTCGTTTCCGCATTTATAGCCAAATGCTTCCCAATAAAATAGTAAAAGATAAACGGATATGAAAAAGAGATTTTTTCATTGCTGATTTTTAAAATCGAGCAAGTTTCATCTTCAATTCTTGCAAGTAATCCATCTCCGATTAAATATTCATTCTTATAATTATTCTTAAAATTTTGATAATCACTTAGTGAAAGAACCCATTGATTATTAACACAATTATCAAAAATAGCTTTTGCTAAATGAGTAAGATAATTTAAACTGTCATCTATATCTGACTGAGAAAGTCCTATACTATTCAATTTGGCATAAATTATTGCATAATAACAATGCCCATATGATGTTATCTGAAAATCCTGAGGCATAAATGTTTCAAATGATTGAATTATTGTCAGAATATAAAAAGGCATGTTTGGCAATATACTTTTATCAAGAATAATGGAATTAACGTTTTGCTCTAAAACATCTATTTCATTTTGAAATTGTTCATCTGTAGTAAAATTATTACGCTCAAGACTTTTCCAATTTTTTATAAGCTCATAGCGAGAAGCCCTGCCAAGATTTCTTAATGCAGCAGTATTAAAATCAATAAAAACTTTGCTGTCCTTAAAGAATAAAAGTTTTTCATTTACGTCAATTGCGATGTATATATATTCAAAATTTTCTTTTGCCCAGCAAATAAAATTGTCTGAAATTGAATGGGAATAATTATCAATAAGCAAAATTTTTTCACTTTTTTTATTAAATGCTTTTAAATCAAGACCTTCGTATTGTTCAACAAGAACTTTTTGAATGCACTCATCAAAATTTCTAGTTTTCTTTACTGTATCACCATCAATGAGAACTGGATAAAAATCTTTTTTTATTGCTTCATTGAATATCTTATATAGAAAACTGTTTTTTCCAGATAAAGGTTCTCCACAAATAGAACAAAATCTATTTTTTTCAGAAACAAATTCTATAAAGTCAAAAGACTTTTTATCGCTTTTTCCATCAATAGTTGAAAACTCAAATTCTGGAGTAACAAATATGTCCGATAACAAAATACAATCTTTACCCGAACTTCTAAATTCGGTTTTATTTATTTTTTCAAGAAAATCTTTCTTAGGTTTAGTTGAAAGAGTATCTATTGTATCAGAAATTTTATTTACAACATCAAGCCAAGCCGAATCCTCATTATCCCATTGCGTTATTGGTTTTCCGTCTTTAGGCACAGCTTGGATATTTTTTAAATCAGTTTGAAGCCATGCACATGGTTTTAATATAATTGGAATTGCAGTTTTATTGTTTTCTGGATTTAACGCAAATTCCATTTCCTCTTTGCAGGCTTTTGAAGCCAAAAAATCTTGACTTATAAGAAGTAAAACTATATCAGAATTTTCAATATTCTTTCTTATATCATTTTGCCATTCATCGCCTGCAGTTATTTTTCTATCATGCCATTCTGTTATCTTCTTTGAATCACGTAATGGAGATAGAAACTTTTCAAGCCTTTCGCGATATTTTTCATCTTCATGGCAATAACTATAAAAAATTTTCATATAAGATTCTCCTGATAATATTATAATAAATTATAATTATATAATCTCCACTTGACCGTTCATAAGCAATGGAAGCAGTTTGTCGCGAAGAGCTGTAAGTTTTGCGGATTCCTGTTCTAATATTCCTCGTTTCTCATAATTAGTTTTTAGACTCTTGTTAAATAAATCCAATATTTCATATTGCGGGAAAGCAAATTTCGCTTCATCAAAATGTTTATTTGTCAAATTATTGATTTCTGTTCCTGAACAAGTTTGTCTTATATATTTAATAAAAAATCAGAATGAAAATAATTGTCCAAAAAAAACTGACTTTCTTTTGATGGTGTAAATTTATTACAAAATGCACCATAAGAATGCGGTGAGTCATACAAAAACATAACACATTTTCCAACATGTTCTTTACTTCCACTAGACATTGTCATTAATATGTCGAATTTTTTAATTTTTTGTTCTGGTAAGATAAATGATTTATTCAAATAAATTGTATTATCATCATAAATAATGTGGTTATTTGAAATATTGTTTCCTCTTAAAATTAAAACAACATCTTTATCATTTTTATTCTTTTCATCTTTAGCAGAATATCCAACACCACGAAAAGAAGATGAAATATTACTTACAGATTTCACTTCCCACCCAGCCGGGATTTCTCTTTTCAGCTCGGCGTTATAGACCATTTTTCCGCCGCAGGATTTGTAGGGCTTGCCATTTTCATTCGGAAAGTCGTACTGCACAAACCAGTAGTCGTAAAGGCGTTTTGCCAGCTCCTCTAACTTCCTGTTTATCTGCCGATTGATGGCAATTTTCTTGTCGATATTTGAAAGAACGCTTGCAATCTTTTTCTGTTCGGAAAAAGGCGGAAAACTTAACTTCAATTCCGCCAAGTCGCTTGGATTTATTGACGGATAAGAGGAAACTTGATTTTGGGCGACAGTCTGCAAGTAGTTCACGAAAAACGGCTGGGTTAGATTGTAGTACAGATAATCAGCGTTAAATTCATTCGGATTTTTTATATCCAATGTCGCAAAACCGGATGAGACAATCAGATTTGAGGCTGGATTTTTCATTATTCCAAAGTGATTCTGATTCGGTCTTACAGTCGAGAAAATTACCGTGTTGTTTTTCACTTTTCGCTGCGCCCTGCTTGGAGCTTTTTTCAAGCCGAAACTTTGAAGCGTATCGATTCTGTTTTCCGTTATGTTCGCCGTGTCCAAGTATAAAATCTCATCGATTTTGTCCGAGCTTTTTATGCTTGAGGCATTTATTTCCGCAATTTCTCCCAACTTATATTTCTTCATCTGCATTCTTGTTTCCTGTTTGACTTTCATTCCTTGTTATGCTATATTCAAATTATGGACGTGAGGTGTGTTAGTTCCCCTGTTCGCCGTTTTTGGCCGCGTCACTCAAGCCTCTGAATTTTTCGGAGGCTTTATTTATTTTAAATAGCTCAATTGAACAAATATGATGTCCATTGGCAATACTTTCCTTTACAGTAATCAAAACTTCGCTCTTAGACCTGTTTGAAAGCTCAGCGGCAGAAGCAAAACGTTTTATTGAAATTATGTTCGGGTCGTCAGGATTCTTCAAGTCCGGGTGGCTTGCAATAAGCTCGGCACGCTCAAAAAGCTCAATGATTTTTTCTGCCATTTCAAAATGCTCGTCAAGAGAATATCCGTTCTGCTTGGACTTTTATATTGCCTTTGCGCTTGTCATTTTTTCAAGCGACTTTTTTGAAAGAACCGCCTCAATTCCTGTCTCTTTGTTTTTGACTTTGCCAAGCGAGATTTTTAGTTTTTCAAACAGTTCAGCGCGTTTAAAATTCGCATAGCCTTTTCTTTGTATTTTCGGACTATTTGAGGAATTTATTTCCATACTTTTCTCCCAGCTTGTATTTCTTCATCTGCATTTTTTGTTTCCTGTTTGACATCCGTCTACTTCCTTGCTATATTATGAGTGTCCGAGTTCTGGAATTCCAGCCTGGGGCAACTAAAGGGCACTGATTAGTCGGTGCCTTGTTTATTTTAAATCTTTCATCTTCCAGCAGTACATCGTTTTTCTGCAAGTCACATAGCAGTAAACAATTCCGCTGTTTTCTTTTTGCAAAAGCACACCTCGCAAAATTTGCTTTATTCGTTTGACTGAAATTTCTGTGTCAATTTTCAGATAGACATTCATTCCCTGATTAAGAGCGTCCCGAAACCTGTGTGAAATTGCGTTCTCTCCGCCTGTTACATTCTTGAATTCTGTCAGAAATCCGTCCATAACCGAGTCGGGATTTTTCCTGTTTTGGACAATGCATTTTTCAGGCAAAAGATAAACTACATGGGAATTGTCGCTGGCGATTTTTGCCATTAAAAGCTCTTTCTGAAAAACTTTTTCCTGCTCCGAGTTTATCGGCTTTGGGCTTTGGGCAACAAAAACATTCAGGTAAACTTCCGTCCATTTTTCATTCGGAAAAAGTTCTGCCGCTTTTTGTCTTGAAATGTCTAATATGTTCAAATGATTTCTCCCGGCTTGTGTTTTTTCATCTGCATTTGTTTGTTGTTTCCTGTTTGCAATTTCTAAAATCCGCCTGCCGCATCGCGCTTCAAATATATTCAAACGGAATCAGGCTGTTCTTTTGGTCAAGAGGAACTATCATGTCGCTTTGGCAGATTACCGCGCCGTTTCCGATTTCCATTCCAAGACTTTCAAGCACGCTGAAATTCTTCAGGGCTTCTTTTGTCGGACTTGATCCCTTTTTTATCTCGACAGGATAGATTTTTCCGTTCTGAACTATCAGAAGGTCGATTTCTTTTTTGTTGTTGTCCCGGTAATAAAAAAGCCTGTTGCGCACATCAATTCCGGCATTCGCATAGCTTTTTATGATTTCCGAAACAACGTATGTCTCAAACATATTTCCTGCCATCGCGGAAACTTCCAGAGCCTGAGGATTGTTCCAGAGACTTAAATAGCAGCAAAGCCCCGTGTCCATGAAATAAAGCTTTGGGCGCTTTACAATCCGCTTTATCGTATTTGCGGAATAAGGCGAAAGAAGATAGACGATTCCTGATGAAACAAGAATGCTCAGATAGCTTTCGGCTGTCTTTCCGTCAATTCCGACATCTTTTGAAATATCAGAAAGATTTACCTCCTGTGCAGTTCTTGCTGCCACACACGAAATGAATTTCAGGAATTTTGACTCGTTCTTTATGTTGATCAAATCGCGGATGTCGCGCTCCAAATAAGTCTGCATATACGAGCCGAAAAAATCCTCTGGCGAAAGTTCCGGGTCTGTAATCATTTTTGGCATTCCGCCGCGGTAAATATCCTCAAAGACAGAAGATTTTCCAGCAGTCTTTTTGATTTTTGAAAAATCATTAGACGGCAAAAAGGGAACGGAATCAAGACTAAAAATTTCCCTACGGCTGAACGAATAAAGCGAAATAATTCCAACACGCCCTGCCAGAGACTCGCTCACATTTTTCATAAGATAGAACATCTGCGAGCCTGTAAGAAAAAATTGACCGTTGCAGTTTTCAGAAAGCGCATTCTCGTCAACACAGATTTTTATGTACGAAAGAATTTCAGGGGCATACTGAATCTCATCTATAATAAGAGGAGCATTTTCTTTTTTATACTGCTTCAAAAAAAGCGACGGGTCTGACTTTGCAAGTTCCCTCACATTCGGATAGTCAAGCGTAACATAATTTATTTCGCCGTTTTTCTGGGCAAATTCTTTTAAAAGCGTAGTCTTTCCAACCTGACGCGCGCCGCAAACCATTACAACCGGAAAGTGCTTCGCCATGAAAGAAAGCCTGTTCAGCACATTTCTATGAAAAACCATACGGCCTCTCTTTTATACAAATTCGGAATACAATTCCTTATTTGTATAAATTATACATGTTCTTTTAGCTTTTTTCCATAGAAATGCAAGAAATATTTTGGGCATAATTTTCCTCTTTTAATCATTAAACCGCAATCTTTTCAGCTGATTTTGAATCTCTTCCTCCAGCTTGCGGCTTTCTTGGAACATTGCGGAAAGTTCTTCTGTGTCGGCTTTCATCTGGGCGTTGAATTCTTCCGCCGTAATATCGACGTATTCAATTTTGATGTCAAAATACTGGCCCGCGCTAAGGACGTAGCCTTTTTCAATGATTTCATTATATGTAACGGCAACGCTGAAATCTTCCACGGCTTCTTTTTTAAGGAATGTATCAACGATTTTATCAATTTCAAAGTCCCGCAGGCGGCGTTTCTGGTTGCTGCCCTCTTTATATTCCTCTCCGAGTTTTGAGGCGTCGATTAAAATCACTTTCGCGTTTTCATCTTTTTTGGACTTGTCAAAGAAAACGACGGAGACATTTGTTCCTGTTGTGGCAAAAACATTGCTCGGCATGCTAACTACGCCGCTTACGATTTTTTCCTCCACGATTTTCTTGAGAATCTTGTTTTCAATTCCGCTTTTTGCAGTTATGAATCCCGTTGGAACTACGATTGCGCCTTTTCCGGAATCTTTCAGGGAATTTATGACGTGCTGAATAAAGCAGGTGTAAATCGCCATGCTTTCTTTTTTCTTTGCAGGCACATTCGGAACTCCTGCCCAGAATCTTTGCGTCTGCGAGGCGATTTTTTCTCTTGTGTCGCTAAAATCCATCTTGAACGGCGGATTGGAAACAACATAGTCAAATTTGCGCAGGCTGTTTCCGTCATCGCTCTTATGGTATGGATTTACCAACGTGTCGCCCTGAATCGCCTTGTCCAAAGAAAGCACGAGGTTGTTCAAAAGAAGATTGAGCTTTAGCATTTTGTTTGAACGCTGGCTGATGTCCTGAGAATAAATTGTGCACTTGTCCTCGCCAACCTGATGCGCCAAAGCCATAAGCAAAGTGCCAGTTCCTGCGCTCGGGTCGTAACATTCAATATTGTGAAGGTCTTTGGAATCTCCTACTAAAAGCCGCGCCATAATTGTAGCGATGGAATGAGGCGTATAATATTCCGCGTATTTTCCGCCGCCTGCTGTGTTGTAGTCCTTTATGAGATACTCAAAGATTGCGGCAAAAAAGTCGTAACGCTGGGCAAAAACTTCCTCAAAGCTGAATTTTATTAGCTTGTCAACTAAGGCGCGGGCAAAAGCCGGCCGCTGCGCAGTGTCTGTAACAAAAATTGTAAGGTCCTCAAAAATCGGAATCTTTGTTTCATCGGAAGTGTGCGTATTGAAAATTTCGATATTTTCATCGGCAATGTTTCGCATTGTCGCGTCAAAAATCGTGTCGAAGGTTCCTTTTGACTGCTGGCTCCATAAATTGCCAATCAAGTGTTCCGGCTTTAGGCGCGGAATGTTCGCGTCCAGTAAATCAAGCAAGTCAAGGCGTTCATCTTCAGAAAGCGAGGCATAGCCTTCTTCAAAACTTTCCGCTTCAAGAATTTTTTTTACAATCGGAGAATTCAGCTTCTTTACTTCAAAGTAGAATTTGTCGTTCAGGAATTTATAAAGAAAAACCTGAGTAATGATTTTGTACTCGTTGCCGTCGTTTCCCATGCCGTACTGCTGGCAAGTCGCCTTCAGCGCGTCTATAAGTTTGAATGTTTCTTCTTTTATCTGTTCTACTGTCATCAATTTCTCCCATAGGTTGCATGATACTGATTAAGATACTGCGCAACGATTTTGTCTTTTATGAATTCGCGGTCTGTGCGCGGGCTTTGGATATTTAGCTCTGCCATTCCGTTTCCAACAAGGCTCATTACAGTTTTTTCAAAATAAGGGTCGCTTTTTGGGACTGAAAATTAAAAAATATGATATAATTCTGAAGATTATTTTACTTCAAAATGGAGGCGTTTATGTTTGCAACAACTGGTTATGTTCAGGGAAATGTTGTTCTTACATCAGATAATTCTCTTGAAAAATTCAACGGCAAAAAAGTCATAATTACAGTTCTTGATGAAGAAAATCCGACATCCACGTTTGCTTCCAATGAAGATGTGCAGAAAATTTCAGATGCCCTTATAAAACAAAATCTTGAAGCGTACAGAGAACTTGCAAAATGATTTTAATTTCAAAAGAACAAGTTTTAAGAATTCACAGCTCACTGATAAAAGAAACTGGCGGAATTGATGGTGTTCGTGATGAAAATCTTCTTGATTCTGCCTTAAATTCTCCTTTTCAAACTTTTGACTCAAAAGAACTGTATCCTGAAATTTCAGACAAAGCAGCACAGTTATCATATTCAATCATAAAAAATCATCCTTTCTTGGACGGCAACAAAAGAATCGGTGTTCATATTATGCTTGTCTTTTTGGCACTAAACAATGTAAAAAATTCATATACCCAAAAAGAACTCATAGATTTTGGACTAAAAGTTGCCGACTCATCACTTTCAAAAGATGAAATAAAAAGCTGGCTAGAAAAAAGGACGGCTAAAAATGACTGAACCTGTCCCAAAAAACGACCGTTATTAAGGACAAAAAATGGCGTGGAATTCGAAATTTGGCAGCTTGAATTTTTCCTCAATTTCTGATGATGAATATTGGAGTCTGTTCAATTTTGTTTTTTCGGAAAGCTGCCACAAAACTTCGACCTACAAGTTTGCGCTTTTAAAATCGATTCTGGACAATCTTCTGAACAATATGCCGAGCGAGAACGGCCAGATGATTTTCTATTCCGACCTGTTCGCAAAATTCGCCGAAAGCTTTTGGAATCTTGTTGTAAAATATCATCTTCATCAGCAAAAACCGACGGCTGAAGGAAAAACTTCAAAAATCGAGCAGATATTCGGGGAAGCCGTAAAAACAAATCCGGTTCTTGAAAATCTTGAATTCGCCTCGATCAAAGAAAATACAAAATCAAAACTGATTCAAAAAGTTCAGGCGGAATGCAAAAAATATGTTCTCGGCGCGCTTTACGGTGATTTCGGCGGAAAACTCTACGGCTTTGACCAGAACGGAAATTTCATCACGCTTTCGCAGGACGCCTACGGATTCCTTTTGAAATATAAAATCGAGATTGAAAAACTGAATTACTACGCCTGGGCAAAATTCCTTGAGAAAATCAACGAGGAAAATATGCTGTTTCACCTTCTTTCAAAACTTGAGCTTTCGCTTCCGGAAAGGTCCCCGCTTGAAATCTACCGCAACATCCTTTTTTCGGAATTCGAGGAATGTAACTGCTTCTACTGCGGAAAAAAACTTTCAGGAAAAATCCACGTTGACCATTTTATTCCGTGGAGTTTTGTAAAAGAAGATAAGCTTTGGAATTTCGTTCTGAGCTGCCCACAATGCAACATCAAAAAAAGCAACGCTCTTCCGCCTCAGAACACAATCACCCGGATTTTGGAACGGAACAGAATCATTTTGAATGCAAGCGATTGCAGAAACGGCAGAAAAATCAGTTTTGCCGCAAAATCTGAAAAAAACAAAAAGAACGAAAATAAAGACGAAATCGATTCCACTTTCATAAAATCCCAGTTCAAGAACTACGACGAAAATCTGATTCCGCACCTATGGCAATATGCAAAATTCTCAGGATTCCGGACAATGCAAACAACATATTTCATACAGCCGTCATTCGGAAGCCTGAAAGTCGCAGAACCTTAGCTCACAGTCCGCTTGATTTCAGCAGAAAATCACATAAAGTCAGACTTCAAAAATTTCCCTTTCCTCTTACCCTCTTCCGCCGTTCAGAATTGCGAACAGCGGAGGACAGATTTTCCGCAATACGACGCCAGCGAAAGTTCCGAGCGCAATAATCACAATGTTCGCCCCGAAATATTCAAGCAGGCAGAACGCAGGATTTTTCATCGGCAAAAAATGAAGCCACAGATTCTGAACGCAGGCAAGAAGAAACGGCATGTGAACCGCGAACAGAAAGAACGAAAACGGAGAAAGTTTTTCCGCAAAGCTGAAAGCTTTTTGACTTTTGGAAACCGAGCCTGAAAGTTTCAGGAAAATCAGGGCGGAAAAAAGAACCATCAGGGCATAACAGACGGAATTCCCCTTGAAAATCAGATTGCAGCCAAGAGCCGAGAATGCGAACATCGCAAGAAGTTCCGTCCATCGGAAAGAGTCGGCAAATGCAAACGGCGAAAAATCCCGCTCTGCCCAGAAATATCCGAGCGTAAAGAAAAGAAGCGCCGCCCGATCTGAGTCAAAGCATTGAGGCACAACATCCGAAATATAGATGAACACGCAAAAAATCAGCGAGGTTTTCGGAAATTTTCTATACATGATGCGCAGAACCGGCGAAATCAGAAACAGAATCAAAAGGTCGCGCACGAACCACAGCTGTCCCACATACGGATGATTGAATTTGTCGAATCCGAATCCAGCGAAAGCCTTGAGCCAGTCCAAAAAGCTCCAGGTCAGAACAGAAATTTTCTCCGGGTTTGCAAGAAGCGAAGGATTCAGCCTTGCGGCAAAAAGTTTTCCGAGCGTTACAAGTGCAATGTTCAGGGCAATCCACATAAAATATGGAATCAGCAACCCCCTTGTCTTTTTCTTCAGCATGACTTTATAAGGAGTGTCTTTTTTGAAAAACAAGTACGCGCTGAACATGAAAAAAAGCGGAACGGCGCAGCTTCCAAGAGCGGAAGAAATCACAAACTGAATCCATTCTCCGACCATGCTTTGAGCAAAAATGGGAATCCTGTTTCCTTCCGCCAAGGAGTCGGCAAGTTTTTCCGCAGTAAAGTTGTTATGGATAAAGACCACCAGCACGCTCAGAATATAGCGCAACGAAGTGATTCTGTGCGAAGTTTCCACATCGATAAACCGAGCAGTTTTGTTTTCTGAAATGTCCTGATTATTTCCTGAAAGTTCAGTTCCGTTTGTCATTTTTGTCATCCTTTATTGGTACGTTTGTACTATCAAAAAACAGAATAAATGACATTCGTATTTAAATCAACCTATAATCTGTACATTTGTGCTACTTTTTAACTGATGTTAGACTTTTGGAGCAATGTAAAAAGCGAACTTGAATACCGGGGAATCTCACAGAAAGAGCTTGCCGCAGAAATCAGCGAAAGCTATAACACGCTCCAGTCCTGGATTAACCGCGACCGGCTTCCGAATGCAGTTCAGGCTGTAAAAATTTCACGCGCGCTCGGGACAACCGTTGAATTTCTGGTTACAGGCCACGACGAGAAATTCCGAGCCGACAACACAGAGACAATCCGCCTGCTTGAAAAAGCGATTGAAAATTTAAGATAGTTTACAAAGAGAAAAGTTCCGCCAAGAATTCGGAAAAAAAATCCGTCCGCAATCAGGTCAAAGCCACAGATGCATATTCTGCACGTAAAATCATTCCGTTTACTGAAAATAAATAAATTCACCGCGCGGAATAATTCCACAGCAAGAAAGCAAGCAAATTCGGCCCGCGGAATTATTCCGATTGTCAAAAGTACGTGCCGACAGTCTACGGAATTTTTCCGTTTGCCGAAAGTAAGTGCTGACAGCCTGCGGAATTATTCCGTTTGCTGAAAATACGCAAATTCACCTTGCGGAATTTTTCGCACAAGCAGAACTGGCGTTGAAGAACATGTTAAAGTTTTCGCACGAACAAAAAATGTGCTGGGCAGGCAATTAAAGTTTCCGCATAAGCCGAAAGTGCGCTGGGCGAGGCGTAAAAATTTCCGAACGAGCTGAAATTACGTTTTGCCGAACAATGCAAACAACATATTTTATCCAGCCTGATTTCGGAAACCTGAAAGTCGCAGACACATAATCAGTATAAAAATCATCCGAAAACTTGTAATTGAGAAAATCCCCGAATTGTGCTAATCTCTTCCATATATTTATCTTAAAAAACTATTCGAGGACTCTATGAAACTTTGGGAAAAAGGCGCTTTTCTTTCGGGCGGAAAATTGGTTGAATCCGTGCCGGGCAAAAATCCTGCTG
>CAKOTA010000018.1 GCA_934119965.1 uncultured Bacilli bacterium | reverse complement strand
GAATATGAACAAGAAGGATTTTTTAATTCTATCTCTAGTAATAATTATCTTCCTTTTACTATTCTTACTATTTATAGTATTAATATAAAAGAAATCCACCTAACTCAGCAATGATTTAGGTGGAACCAAATTAATCGGCAACACTCAACATGCGATATTAAGTGTTCCTTTAATATTTTATGAAGATTTCTTCATCTATATACATAATAACATAAAAACGGCTTTTTGGCAAGTCGTTTTAAATTTTCACTCAAAAACTTCAATTCTAATATCCATTTAGTGCCATAAGGGAAGAAGTAGAACAACTTTTATATGCTAGATTTCAAAATGTTTTTATATTCTTCATCTAAATTATCTACAATGATATCATTTTCTAAAATTTGTTTTATAAAACCTTTATCTTTTGTTTTAACGATTGTATTAACTATTTTTTGTTTGTTTATTTGATGAATACCACTTATATATTCACCTAAATAATATACATTTTTGGAATCTATAAAGAAATTATCTAATAAATCAAAATTATAGCCTTTCATATCATAATTCATACCTAAGCGCCATATATTTTCTAAAGCATTATCATAGTTTTTAGCCACATTTACTAAATCATTGAAATAATCTTGATCTATATTTGGTGTAAATGGTACAAAAATATAAGAAGTTATTAGCAACATTAATTCTAAATCACTCATATTCTTAGCAATATCAATATAAGTTTTATTATGTATTGTTAAATCAAATATTCTTTCATATTCATTTTCGTTATTAATTATTAATTCTTCTAAAGATTTATCTTTATTTTCAATATTATCTAATAAATTATTCAAATCTTCTTTGTATTTTTTTTCAATTTTAGAATTTAAAAATATTTTTATTTCATTAACAAGTATATCTGTGTTAATTAATTTGTTTATATATTTATAAATACTTTTGACAAAAAAATTATTTTTTAATATTACTGAAAAAGAAAATTTTTTAATATCTAAATTAATAAGTATTTCTCCAGCCTTGCCTTCACTAAATTTTGTACTATTATTTAATTTAATCTCATATATGTTTTCATCATAAAAGATTTTTAAATTTTTTCCAATTTTTAATTCATCAATTGTCTTAATAATTACTTTATCTTCACCTATTTCATATTCAAAATCAACTTTATTATTGTCAATAGATAGCCTGATATCTTTAAACATATTTTTTATTCCTCAATTCTATAAATATTTTAACATAAAATTAAGTTTATTAAAACTCGAACTATAAAAAGTTCGAGTTTGATATCAATCTGGTGGAGAATAAGGGATTCGAACCCTTGACCTCCACGGTGCAAGCGTGGCGCTCTAGCCAACTGAGCTAATTCCCCATAACAACAAGAAAATTATAACATACCTATTTTCCCTTGTCAATATTATTTTCTTCATTTTGTAAATTATATGTATTTCTAATATTAATGCACCCTTTTTTATATTCCACATACCCTTCATCATTTTTTCCGTATAGTTTTCCATCAGCTATATTATATGCAATACTTCCTTCTGCATTATTCATACCATATGCAGCATCAATATATGAAGCATAAAAAGTAACTTTATCTTTCATAGTAGAAAAAAATTCACTTACTTTTTCAACATTTGAATCTGGTCCTAAAAAAACATCAATTTCAGAAATATTATTAATTTGTAAAATTTTATTAAATTCTTCATTTTCTCTATCAAGTTTATCCATATGAATCATACCAACTTGATCACCAATTACTAATATTGCAATACAATAATGAAGGTGTTGAGTCAATAATATTTTATTGCCTGTTTCTATCTCTGATTTATTAATTCCTACCATAATCTCTTCTTCATTTAAAGTAACATTTTCCCCTTCAAAAATATTATTGTAATTACCATTTTCTATATATTCTTTTAACAACATATTACCACCATTTATATTATATCACATTTTCCACACACTCTTGATTCACTTTTGAATATAATAAATTGAAAGGAAGGGGAATTTTTTGAAAAAAATTATATTTTTTATAATATGTTTAATATTAATATGTGCTATTGTAACTACATCCATATTATTTAAACCAAAAAGTGATTTAAAGAAAGTAAAAGTAGCAGAAGTAACACATTCTATTTTTTATGCTCCGCAATATATTGCACATTCATTAGGATATTTTGAAGATGAGGGATTAGACGTAGAAATTATTTTAACAGCTGGTGCTGACAAAGTAACATCTGCTGTATTATCCGGGGACGTAAATATTGGTTTTTGTGGAAGTGAAGCTACTATTTATGTATACAATAATGGAGAAGAAGATTATCTAGTAAATTTTGCTGGATTAACAAAAAGAGATGGAAGTTTCTTAGTGTCTAGAGAAGATATTAAAAACTTTAAAATTGATGATTTGAAAGGAAAACATATAATAGCTGGACGAAAAGGTGGTATGCCAGCAATGACACTTGAATATGCTATAAATCAATCCGGATTAAAAACCGAAGAAATGAATTTTGATACAAGTTATGATTTTTCAGCAACATCAGGAGCATTTATAGGTGGAAATGGTGATTTTGTTGCTTTATTTGAACCTACAGCTTCAGCTTTAGTTAATCAAGGTTATGGTCATATAGTAGCATCCATAGGTGAATTAGGAGGAATTGTTCCTTATACAACTTATAACGCTAAAAAAAGTTATATTGAAAACAATGAAGACATAATAAAAGGATTCACTAAAGCAATTAACAAAGGACTTGATTATGTTCATAGTCATAGCGCTAAAGAAATTGCTACTAATATAGCTGCATACTTTCCAGACACATCAATCAATGATTTAGAAAAATTAGTTCAAAATTATATCGATATTGATTCTTGGTTTGATACAACTGAAATCACAGAAAAAGATTTTGAACATATTCAAGAAATTATTGATAATGCTGGAGAATTAAATAAAAAAGCACCTTATGATAAACTAATAAAAAATTACTAATATGAAATTATTAGATATCAAAAATATAAGAAAAAAATATCATACAAAAAAAGAAGAAATTCTTGCTGTTGATAATTTTTCATATCAATTAGAACAAGGTGAATTCATATCAATTGTTGGTCCAAGTGGTTGTGGAAAAAGTACAATTCTATCAATATTATCTGGATTAATAGATGATTATGAAGGCGAAATAAACACTAATAATGCTAAAATAGGATATATGTTACAACAAGATAGTTTATTCGAATTTAGAACTATTTTGAAAAATTGTTTATTAGGATTAGAAATTGAAAATAAATTAACAGAAGAAAATAAAAAATATGTTTTAGATTTAATAAATAGTTATGGGTTAACAGATTTCATTAATAGTTATCCAGCAAACTTATCAGGTGGAATGAGGCAAAGAGTAGCACTTATCAGAACTCTAGCCACTAAACCTGATATTTTGCTTTTGGATGAGCCATTTAGTGCATTAGACTATCAAACAAGATTAGTCGTTTCTGATGATGTATATAAAATTTTAAAAAAAGAAGGAAAGACTGCTATAATGGTAACACACGATTTAGCTGAAGCTATTTCAATGTCCGATAAAATAATAGTATTATCAAAAAGACCAAGTGTAATTAAAAATATTTATGATATTAAATTAGATAATAAAAGTACACCAATAGAAAATAGAAAAGATCCAAAATTCTCATATTATTATGATTTGATATGGAAGGATATTGATCATCATGTTTAGCGAAGAACATAAATCATATTTAAAAAAAATTAAAAAGAAAAAATTATTTATTCGTTTTATTCAATTACTAATATTAATTATTTTTATAATTATATGGCAGTTGTTAGCAGATTTTAAATTAATAAATACATTTATTAGTTCTAGTCCTAAAATGGTTGTAGATACCCTTATTTCACTCCATAAAACTGATTTATATAAACATATCTTTGTAACAGTATATGAAACTATAATTAGTTTCAGTCTAGGAACAATATTAGGATTTTTGGTAGCAAGTATTCTTTGGTGGAATGAAACATTAAAAAAAATAATTGATCCTTATTTAACTATCATAAATAGTTTACCTAAAGTAGCACTAGGGCCTATAATAATTATTTGGTTTGGTGCAGGAATAAAATCCATAATAATTATGAGTTTATTAATATCTGTAATTATTACTATAATAAATTGCACAACTAGTTTCGATGAAACTGACTCTAATAAACTAAAATTAATGAAATCACTTAAAGCTAGTAAAATTCAAACTTTTACTAAATTAGTCGTACCTAGTTCTATCAATGATATAATTAGTTCATTAAAAATTAACATTAGTATGTCATTAATAGGTGTAATTATGGGAGAATTCTTAGTTTCAAAAGAAGGTTTAGGTTACTTAATAATGTATGGCTCACAAGTATTCAACTTAAACTTAGTTGTAACAGGAATAATCCTTCTTTGCATAATATCTGCTATTATGTACTACATTGTTTTATATATTGAAAAAAAGTTAGTTAAAAATTAAACTAACTTTTTCTATTGATTATATATTCAAACTATATTCAAAACAATAAATAAAATCACTACATAAAAAATTTCTTCTAAATGTTTATTCATATTAAAACATATAATTTTTAAGTACTAATAAGTTATCATAAAATTATATCCATAATTCTCCCTATATGTCTTAAATTAACGTAATTATAGGTGAATCCTTGATTTTTAAATTGGTTACTTAAAGTATATGATTTAACTTAAACTCATTATAATAAAAATAATCCTTCTTTGCACATCTTATATACTGAAAAATTTCATTAAAAACTAACTTTCCAAACAACAAACATGTACAATTTTTACTTATTTATCATGCAAATTATCTGAAATTTACATTAATTACTTCTGTAATATTTGATAATACTTATTGTTTCTAATTAATTCTTCATGCTTTCCTTTACCGACTAATTTACCTCTATCAATTACTATTATTTCGTCTGCCATTTTCATTAATTGAGGTTTATGAGTAATCATCAATATAGTATGATCTCGTTTCAAATCTTTAAGTATATTAATTACTTGTTTCGATGTATTCATATCAAGTGATGATGTAACCTCATCAAATAATAATACTTCTGATCTAGATAGTAATGTTCTCGCAAGAGCAATTAATTGTTTTTGACCACTAGATATATTTTCAGCGTCACTAACTAATTTAGTATTATATCCGTCTTTTAATCCTATAATGTAATCATGAATTCCCGCTCTTTTACAAGCTGCAATTTGATTCTCATGATTAGAATCAACTAAACTTAAGTTTTCTCTAATACTCATATCAAATATAAAAGGTTTTTGTGTTACTATTGCAACATTGCTTGAATAAACATCCTTCGAATATTCATAAATATTTTCATCATCCAGCAAAATTTGTCCTTTATTAGCTTTATATAATCTTAATAATAATCTAAATATTGTTGATTTTCCACTACCACTTTTTCCAACAATAGCAGTAAATGATTTAGGCTGAATTTCAAAACTTACATTTTTCATTACTTCTTGCCTATCATAAGTAAATGATACACCTTTAAACTCTATTTTTCCTTTAATATCATCATTATTATTTTTCCCAAAATTTAACATATTTTTTGTTTTATAATTCAAAATTTTATAAACTCTATCAACTCTTGTAGAACATGAAGAAATATTGTTTAACTTACCAAAAAGTTTAGAAAACTCCGTTTGTATATTTTCATAATAACCAATAATTAAAACTAACATAGATACATCATATTTATTATTTAATATTAAATATATTGAAATTAAATATATTAATATTTTCCCAAAACCTAAAATCATTGGAACAAGAACACATATATTATCGTTATAATTTCTTTTCTTAAAATAATCTTTTCGCCATTGTTTTTTATAGTTTTCTAAATAATTACTTATATCATCTTTCATATTAAATGATTTAATTTCTCTATTTCCATCTAGAACTTGTCCTAATAAACCAGAAATACTATCCTGATGTTTTCTTTGTCCAGCCAAATAATATTCTTGTTTCTCCATATTTTTAGCAAGCGCATATAAAGATATAATATTTAATATTAATACTAAAATCCCAATAAATATATCAACATTAATAAAAATTACTAGTGTTATAATAATATTTATCATTCCTGCAATAGCATCAAATGTTAAGTCAGGTATTTGCATAACATTTCCCACATCACTAAATGCAGTATTTACAATATAAGGTGTTGATATTTCTTTTGAAAAATTTTCATCATAAGTTGTCACTTTATTTAAAATCAATTGTTGTAATTTATTATGCGTAAAGACTGAATTGTTCAAATATGCAACAAAATTATAATGATGGAACAATACATATATCAAACTACTAACAAAGAATAAAATTACCCATATAATTGCTGTTTTAAAGTCACTAATAGTAGCATATTCAACAATTTTAGATGCAGTAAATGGTATTAGCAATAAAGATATACTTCTTAAAAATGCAGAAAAAAATAAATGAAATAATAACTTTTTATTGTTTGCTCCCAAAATAAAGAATTTTTTAATTATTAAATAATACCTTTTAATCATTGTTAAACACCCCAATTCTACTAGGAGATTTTCTAGATTGTAGCATTTGATATATTTCATTTCTAGCAATTAACTGTTTATGTGTTCCAACATCATTAATTCTACCTTTATCAAGTACAATGATTCTATCTGCTTCTTTCATTAATTCTGGTTTTTTAGTTATCATGATTATTGTATGGTCTTTTTTTAAATTATTGATAAGTCTAGGAACTAATTTTGCGGTATCCGGATCTAAAGATGTAGTTATATCATCTAATAGTAAAACTTCTGCTTCAGATAAAATAGTTCTAGCTATTGAAATCATTTGTTTTTGACCGCCTGATATATTACTACCATTTTCTCTCAATATAGTATTATAACCTTGGGGTAATGTTTCAATAAATTCATGTATACCTGCTTTTTTACAAGCATTTATTTGATTACTTATATTTGTATCAACAAAAGCTAAATTTTTTCTTATACTCATATTAAAAATAAATGGCTTTTGATTAACAACTGATACATTATTAGAATATGCTTCCTTACTAAAATCGAAAATATTTATATTATCTAAAGTTATCCTTCCTTTTGTAGGTTCAAACAATCTCAATAATAAATTAAATAACATTGTTTTTCCACTTCCTGCTTCACCTACAATAGCCACTACTTCATTATGATCAATTTTTAAATTAATATTATTTAATATTTTATTGTTTTTAATTTCTAAACTAACATTTTTAAATTCTATAATACCATGAATATCTTTAGTATCAATCACACCAAACTGTATTTCTTTAGAATCATATTTTAATATATCATTAATTCTATTAACTGCTGTATTAACCTCTCGTATAGTTGAAGTAGAAGCAATTAAATCGTCAATATAAGTAACTAAATATTCATGATATGAAACAATTAAAACTAATACACTTACATCTATTTTTTCTTTTGTCATTAAGAATATAAGTAATATATACAACAAAAACCTAAATATATAAGTTATAATCTTAACATCATTATCTCTAATTGTAAAATATTTTCTCTTTATACTATAAAACTTAGTAAATTTATTTTGTATTGCATTTAATTTGCTTACCAATTTTGGTAACATATTAAATGTCTTTATTTCTTGTAATCCTGATACTATTTGTGTTATTAATGTACTGTATCTATCATCTTGCACTACAACTTTATTGTGATAATAATTTATTTTTCTATCACAATTATTTCTAACAGTAATATAAATAATTGCAAAAACAATTAATAACAAGGCTAAATAAATATTATAAAAACCGACAATAATTAAAACCGAAATTATCTGTAAAATTCCCATTAATACTTCTGATATCCTATCATTCATATCACCAATACTAATAATATCCGAATTAATAGAATTCATAAGTCGTCCTTTACTTATGAATCTAGTAAAGGTATTATCTACTGTGACTAATTTATTTAATACTTTTTTTGTTAATTTATCGTAGCAATAATTCATATTAAAACCATAAATTTTATAATTAATATAAAGAGCAATATTATATAAAATGTAGACTATTAAAAATGTTCCTAAACAATAATAGGTCATTTTTGCATTACCGTCATTTAAATACTTAATAATTAATGAGGCAATAAGTGGTAATAAAATTGAAAATCCTTTATAAAAAAAAGCAGACAATATATTTATAACAACATATTTAATTTTTAATTCCACTAACTCTAAATAATCTTTAATAAAACCATAATACTCTTTTATCATACCCAAGACACCTCATATCACCATTTTAACATAAAATGTTGATTTTTAGTATACTTTAGATAATATAATTCAATGTCTTTTTCTAAATTTATTTAATAACATCATTTCAAAAATTTATGTTATTTCATGCATAATTAATCACTAATCCATTAGTAAGTTTAATCAAAATACTATAGACTAAAATATTTGATTTTGTTTTATATATTGAAAATTAAACCAACTTTTCTATTCAATAATTATTCAAACTACATTTAAAAATAATTAGAACATAAACTATAATGAAGTGATGAGGTGAATTTTAATGGAAGAAAATTGCAAATTCAAAAAGCTAAGAGAAAATCTAAAAATTAAAAATAAATTAAATGAACTTGGTATCTATGGAATTGTAGGTCCAACGGGACCTAGAGGAATGCAAGGAACTGGCATTAGCATAAAAGGAACATATAATTCTCTAGATGAATTAAAAATACAACATCCACAAGGAAGTGATGGCGATACATATATAATTAATGGTGAATTATACTATTGGGATCCTCAAACAATGGATTGGAAAAGTGCTGGAAAAATCATAGGACCCACTGGACCTAAGGGTGATATTGGTCCTATAGGTCCACAAGGTGAAAGAGGAGAACAAGGTCCTAAAGGAGATACAGGAATGATTGGTCCTACTGGACCACAAGGAAAAGAAGGACCAACTGGGCCTCAAGGACCTCAAGGAGAACAAGGAAAGGAAGGACCAACCGGACCTCAAGGAATTGGTGGTAATATTGGTCCTCAAGGGCCTGCTGGACCTAAAGGTGATACAGGTGGTATTGGAGTTTATGCCGAAAAATATACAAATACACAACAAACAAAAGAATTTCAACAAAATGTAGAAACTATAATTGAATTAGATAAAAATGGACCTATATTAAATGCTACATATATGCCTGACAATTCCATAACCATAAATGAAATTGGTGTATATAAAATTGATTATTTAATAACTGTTGAACCCTTAGTAGCAACACTTTTAACAATTGGTATTGCACGTAATAATACTCTTATACCCGGCAGTGATATAAGCGGTGATGGAACTGAAGATAATCTTATTGAATTAAGTGGAACAATTATCTGTGAATTAAATCCAGATGATGTTATAAATCTAACACTAAAAGCGGACAAAACCGCAAACTTATCTTTTAATGGCAGTACCAATGCGAAATTAAATATTATAAAATTAAACTAAAAAAACACTTATAAAGTGTTTTTAATTTAATTCAATTATTTCGTATTCTCTACTACCTAATCCTAATTCATTTGCTGCCTCTACTGTATGAATTGCATGTCTTGAATCCATTCTTTCAATTAAAGCTTTCTTACCTTCATCATTAGAATTTACAACAGCATCATAACAAGCTTGATCAAGTGCTACCGGATCTAAAGAAGCAAAAATACCTAAATCATTCATTTCAGGATCAGCTGGATTAGAATCACAATCACAATCAACTGATAAATTGTTAGCAACATTAATATAAACAATATTTTCTTTTCCAAAATATGAAATAATTCCCTTACAAGCATCTGCCATTGATTCTAAGAAATCATCTTGTGGTGGTAAATTATTCCAAGTTTCTTGTTGATTTAAAGTTTTACCTGCTGAATGAATATTTAATTTCCCTTTAGTAGAAGCCATACCTATAGACATATTTTTTAAAGCTCCGCCAAATCCACCCATAGCATGTCCCTTAAAATGAGATAACATTAAAATTGAATTATATTTTTTTAAATGTTCTCCTACAATATCTTTATCTAAATGAAAACCATTATTAATTGGAATTTCAAATTCATCAAATTCATCCATTATATCACAATGAGCTACATCATAAAAACCGTGATCTTTAATAGCTTGCCAATGATCTTTTGGATCTTGTCTTTTTCCACCATAAGCAGTACAACATTCAATAATAGTACCATTTATTTTTTTAACTAAATCTTTAATTAAATTTGGATTTAAAAAGTTGTGTCCACCAGGTTCACCAGTAGAAATTTTAACTCCAACTTTGCCTGATAAATTAACACCTAAAGCATCATAAATTTTAATCAAATTTTCTGAATTAATCTCTTTTATAAAATAAACTTTTGATTTTTCCATAACTACCTCCTATATTTATATTATCATAAATAAATATTTTTAAACAATAAAAGTTAGTAAAAACTAACCTTTTTTTATTATTCTTAAAGTATTTAAAATAGTTAATAGTGTTACACCAGTATCAGCAAAAACAGCTAACCACATATTTGCTAAACCAAAGACACTAAGTAATAATATAACAATTTTAACTGCTATAGCAAATATTAAATTTTGTCTTATAATATACTTTGTATATTTAGATAGATTAATTGCTTGCAATATTTTTTCTAAATCATCAGAGATTAAAACTATATCACTTGCTTCAATTGCTGAATCAGTTCCAACGCCACCCATAGAAATACCTATATCAGCTCTTTTTAAAACTGGAGCATCATTAATTCCATCACCAACAAATATAGCAATTTCATTATCTTTAGAAATTTGTTCAAAACATTCAAATTTATCAGTAGGTAACATTTCATATTTAATATCATCTATACCTAATTTCTTACCAATATCTAAGGCAATATCTTTTTTATCACCTGTAAACATATAAGTTTTAATACCTTGTTCTTTTAGTTCTTTTATCGTTTCTTTAGCATTTTCTTTGATACCATCACTGATTGTAATTGAAGCTATATGATTTCCATCTATATTTAGATGTAAAACTGCTTCTTCATCACAATTACATAGCATTTTGTTACCAATTGATATCTTCTTATCATTTAGTTCAAAATAAATTCCTTTACCATCTATTTCCTTATATTTTTTCACATCGCTATTATCAATTTTAATATCTGTTAAACTTAATATCGATTTAGCAATTGGATGGTTTGAAAAAGATTCACCTTTAACTAAAATATCAACAATTTCTTTTTTAGTAAAACTTTTATCAAATATTTCGATATCTAAAACACTAAATGTACCATTTGTAAGTGTACCTGTTTTATCAAATATAATTTTTTTAGCATTACTTAAATTATCTAAAAAATTACTTCCTTTAATTAAAATTCCCTTTTTACTTGCTACTCCTATTCCCGTAAAATAAGAAAGAGGAACAGAAATCGCTATTGCACAAGGACAAGAAATAACTAAGAAAGTTAAAGCACGATATATACTATCAGATAAGGATACATTAAATAAAGGTAAAATTATAATAATTAATATAGCTAAAATTATTATAATTGGTGTATATACTTTACTAATTTTTGAAACCATCGTTTCTGTTTTAGTTTTTTTATCAGTTGCACTTTCTAATAAGTCCAATATTTTGGCAACAGTCGAATCTTCAAATAAAGAAGTTGCTCTCATCTCTATTAAATCACCAACATTAATAGTTCCAGATAAAACCACATCATCAATATTTTTAACTTCTAACTCTGATTCACCAGTTAAAGCTGAAGTATCTAAATAAGTTCTTCCTTTGACAACAACACCATCAACAGGAATTTTTTCGCCTTTTTTAACTACTAAAATATCATTAATTTTAATATCTTCTACATTTATTTTTTGAACTTCATTTTTATTTTTTTTGTTAGCAAATGGTTGTTTTATATCAAGTAAATCTCTAATAGATTTTCTTGAATTATTAATAGCTTTTTCCTCTAATATTTTACCAATAGTATATAGAGTTATTACCATCATTCCTTCCATTACATCACCAATTGCTAAAGCACCTATACAAGAAATAGTAATTAAAGCATTTTCATTAATAGTTTTACTTTTAAACAACAATTTAATTGCATTGATAGTAGTTCGGTACAATAATAAAGAATAAGAAATAATATATAATAATATTTTTAAATAATTAGGAATATTTAAGTAACAACCTAATATACCAATAATTAAAGCAACAATTAAAATAATTAAATTATATTCCTTTTTATTGCTTACTTCTTCACTAGAAATGAAAGCATCTGGTTCTACTTTTTTTACTAATTTATTTAATTCACTAATCGAAAAATCAATGTCAGATTCATATGTTAGCTTTAAGGTATTAAAATTAACACTAACATTTTGGAAATCTTTATTATTATTTAGAGATTCTTCTACTTCTCTAGCACAATTTGCACAATCCAAATTATTTATATTATATCTATATTTTTTCATAGAAAACCTCCTATTCGTTTCCTTTTAAGCTACTTACCATATCTATTTTATTTATTTTTTTTGCTAACAATTTTGAAACAATATATGATACTAAGAAAGTTCCAATTGTAGCAATTATATATGTACTAATATTAATATATACATTAAAATCAAAGTTATCATCTAAACAAACTTTAAATAACCAAGAAGTTAGAAAATAACCACTAGGTAATCCAATTATAATTGATAAAAAAGTAATCCAAATATTTTGTTGAACAAATATTTTTTTAATTTTCTTGTCTTTAAATCCTAACACTTTTAAAGTTGAAAATTGATATTGTTTTTCACTATATGATAGTATGCCCATATTATATATTATAATAGCTCCCAACAAAATAGCAAAACAAATAATTAAAGTAATCATAGATTTCATCGTTGATAGCATTGATTCCATACTTGTTTTTAATGAAGCAATATCTTGAATTAAACTTACACCATCTATTTCTTTAATATTTTTCAAATTATAGTTTGTATATAATGAATCTGGAATATATTTTAATCCTAAACTTTCCATATATTCTTTAGTCATAGTTAAATTTTGATTTTGAGGATCTTTGTTAAATCCAATTATCTTAGACTCATAATAAGTAGAATCACCATAAATATGCCACTTAATTGTGTCACCAATATTATAACCATTATTTTGGGCTAATTTAATTGTAACATAAATTCCTTCATTCGAATCAATTTTCATAAATTTATCATTTTTATCTTTAAATCTCACTAAGTTAGAAGCATCTGATACAAATATTGTATTGGATTCTCTTACATCATTATTTACTAATTCAACTCCTAATTTTTCACTAGTAGATTTCCCATATTTATTTTCTATTTCATCTAATTTTTCTTGACTTAGATTTTCTCTTAAAGTTAATTTATAATCAAAATTATATAATTCATCAAATTGTAGTTTAATAAAATGATTCATACTATTAAGCATTCCAAAAGCACAAACAATCAAAGTACAGCAACCAACAATTCCAACTACAGCTGTAATTGTTCTAAATTTATTTCTAATTATATCCCTTAAATTCCATTTACTAGAGAATCCTAGTTTTTTAAATGGTCCTTTAGTTGTAATATTTAAACTACCATTTTTAACCTTAGGAAGCTCATTTCTAAGAGATTCTGCTGGTATCTTTTTCAATTCTTTTCTACAAGTTAAATAAGTAATAAATGAAACAATTAAAACTACACATGTAGCTACTACATAGCTCATATTATTAATTATTGGTTTTCCATTAGGTACTTCAAAGAAAGACATTTCCAAATTTAAAAATACACTACCAATAAAATATCTTCCTAAAATGATACCACATATAGCTCCCATTAATGAAATCCAAAAACCATAACTAATATAATGTAAAGATATTTTATAGTTTTTAAATCCTAAAGCTTTTAATGTGCCTATTTGTAATTTTTGTTTTTTAATAACCCTAGTCATTGTTGTAATAACTGATAGCATTGCAATAAATAAGAATAAGCCTGAAAAGATACCAACATATGAAGCACCTTCATCAATTTCTCCTTGATACATAGTATAAGAAGCAGTATCTTCTATCTTTATAATTGCTAAAGCATCTTTTACGTTATCTTCAATACTATTTTTAACTTTATTTACATTTGATTTTTTATCAACATCTACCATAATATAGTTATATGGAATATAATCCTTATAATTAAAATCTGGCATATAAACATCAAATAATTCCTCAGTTAATCCATAATTTTTAATTACCATATCTTTTATATAACTGGCGGGTATTTCATTAGATGATAAGTAAACGAATCCAAAAATTTTCCTATTAGGAACAAGCTCTGATTCATCTTTTACATCATAAATATGATCTGGAACATTAATAAGTCCTAATATTTTTTCCTCTAAAGTAAATGTGTCATATTGGATTTTTATTGTATCTCCTACTTTTAGATTATTTTTTTCTGCGTAAAAATTATCAGCCCATACACCTTTTTTAGAAACATCAAATTTTTCACCATCAACTACATAAAATTTTGAAATATTGTTTGATTCAATAAAACTAATCAAATAAGTTTTATCTTTATCATCACCATCTATTCCTGTAACAACTAATTTTCTTTCGGCATCTTTTACATTATCTAAAGATTTAATAGTTTTTAAATCATCTTGAGTTAGATTAGAAGCCATTACATTTAAGTCTTGTAAGTTATTTTCAGAATAGAATTTATCGGCTGCATTAGTCATACCATCCATATAAGATTCAATTCCTACATAAACCATAACTCCTATTAATACCATTAAAAATATTGTTATAAATTGCGATTTATTTTGTAATATATCGCGAAACATTTTTTTTCTTAACATATTACCACACAACCTCATCTATATCTTTTGGTTTTTTATTAATTTCATTACTTTCAACCTTACCATTTTTTAATCTTATTACTCTATCGGCAATTTCAGCAATTAAAGAGTTATGAGTAACAATAACAACTGTATTTTCTCCGTTGTTAGCATCACATTGCTTTTTTAATAATTTTAATACTTCAACACCAGTTTTTGAATCTAAAGCTCCTGTTGGTTCATCACATAAAAGTAATATTGGATCTTTAGCAATTGCTCTTGCTATTGAAACTCTTTGTTGTTCCCCACCTGATAATTGATTAGGAAATTTATTATAATGTTTCTCAAGTCCTACCTCTTTTAATATCTTTTTAGCATTCTTTGGTTTTTTCACAATATCATTTACAATTTGAACATTTTCTAAAACTGTAAGTGTTGGTAAAATATTATAAAATTGAAAAATAAAACCAATATTTTCTGCCCTATAATTAGTTAGTTCAGAATCGCTATAGTCGGATATAATTTCATCTCCGATTTTTATCTTACCACTTGTTACTTTATCCATACCACCTAATAAATTTAGAAGTGTTGATTTACCTGCTCCACTAGGTCCTAAAATAACAACAAATTCACCTTTATTAATAGTAAAATCTACTCCATCTAAAGCATTGAATTTTTTTTCTCCAACGATATATGTTTTTTTTACATTTTTAAAATTAATTAATTCTTCCATAATTCATCTCCCTACAAATATGATATTTCTTTCACATTTGATATAATTATACATTTATAATATTCACAAGTCAACAAAATATGATATTTTTATCACATTTATTTGAAAAAAATTTGTTTTAGAGGTATAATGGTTACTAAGGAAGTGATATAATGTCAGAAATTAGAATCCCAACTCAAAAAAGATCAATTGAAAAAAGAAATAAAATTATTGAAAAGGGCTTTGAATTGATGTGTGAAAATGGATATTATAATACTAATACTAATGATATTGCTAAATATGCAGGAGTATCAACTGGCATTATTTATCAATATTTTAATGATAAGAAAGAAATATTTATTGAGGGTGTAAAAAATTACTCTGACAACATAATGTTTCCAATTGTTGATGTTCTAAAAAACAATGAAATTAAATTTGACAATTTAGAAAAACTATTAGATCAAATGCTAAATATATTTATTAAAAAGCATACTTTATCAAAGAAGGCCCACGAAGAAATGATTGCTCTATCTCATTTAGATAATGATATTGCTAAAATATTTCACGATAAAGAAATTAATACTACAAAAGAAATAGTTGATTTGCTAGTTAAAAATAATTTCAAAATTAAAAATATAGCTGAAAAAGTACATATAATTATTGGAATCGTTGAGAATTATTGTCACGAGATTGTTTATCATAAACATAGCTTATTAAACTATGATGAAATGAAAAATGAAGTAATTAAAATTATAAATTCGATTTTAAAAGAGAGTTTTTAACTCTCTTGTTTTTTTGTCTTACTTAATTTTTTAGCATCATCAATTTGTTTTAAACCTAAATTAATGAAATAAATTATAACTAGCCAAGCAGCTATTGTCAAACCAATTTGTACTGAATAATAAGGTAAATCAATTGGCATATCCCAGATACCGTGTAAAAGAACAGGAATTAAACAAATAAGTAGAAATCTCTTATCATTTAAATGACTCTTATCTAATTTTCCAAATCCTTTAACATACATTAAAGCAGCACCTTCAATTGCAGCCCAAGCCACATGACCACCTGGGGCTAAGAAACCACGAAGTCTTAATGTTTGTAACATAACAGCATCGCCACCATTTAAACCATATTTTAATATATACCCGGCCGTTTCAAATGCGGCAAATCCTGCTCCAACAGCAGCACCAACCAATAATCCATTTAATATATAATTACATTTTTCACTTTTGAACAAAAACAATGCCACTATAACAGCTTTTGCTACTTCTTCAATTAATCCAACCATTAACGCACCTTTATAATCAAGTTCAGCAACAGTTATAATATCAAAATAAAGAATTGCTACTATAAGTGATAAAGCACCACCCAAAACGAAATATTTCATTACTTTATAAAATGGAATATTTTTAAATAAATTTATTTCAAAGAAGAAAATCAATATTGATACAGGCATAGCAAATGCCCCTAACATAATCATAGCTGGCAAAAAGTTAAGATTACCATAATTTATATACCCAATTCTAGTAACAATATAAGATATTAAGAAAAATACAAATATTTTAAAATATACCCAAGCACTAGCATTTTTAGGATTAATATCTTTTACATCTGGTGTTGTTGTTTTGCTACCACAAACAAACACTTCATCTAATTCCTCTTCAGTATGCTTTTTAAAAGTATTTTTAAATAAATCTTTAAAAGTAACATAACTTTCAGATTTAGCACCTGTTATTTTATCTAAATTTTCAGTTACAATGCTTGCTGCATTTTTTTTAGCAACAGGGAAGCCACATTCTGGACAATTATTTTCATTACCTTTTAATTTAGCGCCACATTCTGGACAAAAATGTAATTCATTTTTTAAACCACAATGAGGGCAAAATTTCGCACTTGATGATATTTCATTACCACATTCACTACATTTAATTAATGCCACCCTAATTACCTCCTTCTGTTAGAGTAGATATAATATGTTCAACTACACTATTAATCTCGGTTGAATTAGTGTTTTCCTCTTTAGAACCAATCATATATATTCTATTATTAATATTGACTGCATAACGGTTATCAACAATTAGATGACCATTACTACTATAATTATAAGCAAGTCCATAAACCAATTTATTTCCAATAGTTCCAGATAATAAATCAATAGTTATTACAAGATCACTATACTCTTTCTTCATATAGTTAGTAAAACTAGTCAAAAATGTTACTTGATCATTAAAGTTATCATATCTACCAATAATTACATAAGGTATCACTACTTTATTATTATTAGTATTTTGACCTACATAAATATAACCATCATCATCTGTTGCTACTTTATAATTATTTGGATATTCAAAAGATATTCCTAAATAAGGACTAGTATAAACAGAGTATCCAGTATTAGTTGATGGTGTTGTAGTTGGATTATCTCCACCACCTGTTCCAGTTCCACCATTACCACCATTATTATTGGTTTTGTTTTGACCAAATATAAAATATGCACCAACTAATAAAACTACTATAATAATTATATAACTATAATTAGGTTTATTAGAATTCTTATAATGCGTTCTTACATTACTTTCTTTTTTGAATTCATATCCACATTTTGGACAAACTTCTGCTTGATCACTAATATTATTCTTACATTCAGGACATTTAATTAATGCCATACTATCACCTTCCTACTTATATTAAGCTACAAGAATAAATAAAATATACAAATATTTCTACTTTAAGTATAGTATAATTATAAAAGTTTAAAAAGAAAATTTACAAAAAAGTCAATGACATTTTGTCAATATATGTGTTAGATTGAAAAATAGACAATTTTTTGATATATTATAAATGGTGATTAATATTATGAAATTTAATGATACATTAGATAAATATATCAAACTAATCAATTGTAGTTCAAAAGATATCGCAATTAATGCACAATTATCAGAATCGTTAATAAGTAGATATAGAAATGGAAGTAGGATACCTACTGATAAAAATTTAAAAAAAATAAGTAATTCTTTAGCTATTCTATCAAATGGCAAATATAAAAATGAAGATATATTAGAAGACTTCAATAAACATACTGACAATTATAACTTTGAAATAATAAGAAATAATTTAAACAAATTAATTAATGGATTAAATATAAATGCTAGTGAGTTAGCAAGGTTTTTAAACTTTGACGCTTCTTATCTTTCTAGAATTAGAAATGGTGAAAGAATTCCATCAAATAAACAAAGATTTATTAGTTCAATAACATCATATATTACTAAAAAATATGATAATGTAGAATCCAAAAAAATGCTAAGTATTCTAATAAATTGTAATGAAATAAATGAAGATAAAATTAAACAATGGATTTTAAATAATGAAGATAATAAACAAATTGACAACTTTTTAGAAAAATTGAACGACTTTAATCTTAATGATTATATAAAAGCAATAAAGTTTGATGAATTAAAGGTTCCTAATATTCCATTCTATAAAGGGAAAACTAAAACATATTATGGAGTAGAAGAAATGAAAAAAGGAGAACTTGATTTTTTCAAAACAACAGTTTTATCAAAATCAAAAGATGATATTTTTATGTGTAGTGATATGCCTATGGAAGATATGGCTGAAGATATAGAATTTGGAAAAAAATGGATGTTTGCCATTGCAATGTGTTTAAAAAAAGGACTTCATTTAAATATAATCCATAATCTAGATCGACCATTTAATGAAATGATGTTAGGTTTAGAAAGCTGGGTACCTATTTATATGACTGGTCAAGTAACTCCATATTATTTAAAAGAAGTAAAAAATTCTGTATATCATCATTTTGACTATGTTTCAGGTAGTGCTGCACTAACAGGAGAATGCATTAAAGGATTCCATAATAAAGGAAAATATTATTTGACTATTAACAATAAAGAAATAGCATATTACAAACAAAAAACAGACTTATTATTAAAAAAAGCAAATCCATTAATGAATATATATAAAGAAGAAAATAAAGAAGAATATAAAATATTCTTGCTAAATGATTCGAAAATTAATTGTAATAGAAAAAGAATATTGTCTTCACTACCATTATTTACAATTGAAAACCAACTATTAATAAAAATTTTAAAAAGAAATAATATAAGTGAAGAAGAAATAAATAATATACTATGTTATAAATTAGATGAAGAAAAAAATATAAAATCAATTTTAAAGAATAACAAAATAAATGATGTTATATATGAAATTAATGAAAAAAATTTTGATGAAGATATATATTTATCACTAGAAAATATTTTTTATAATAAAAAAATAAGTTATACATATGAAGAATATTTAGAACATCTAAATTCAACATTAAAATATGAAAATAAAGTATATAATTATACAGTTACTAAAAGTAATTATCGAACTTTTAAAAATATTAATGTAACTATTTTAAAAAATAATTATGTTGTAATTTCTAAAAATTCTAATCCAACAATTCATTTTGTTATTAAACATCCTAAATTAGTGGATGCAATAGAAAATTTTGATCCTATTATAAAAGAAATTAGATAACCTAATTTCTTTTAATTTAATTTATCATTTGCTTTAGCATTTAAATCAATTGAAGCCCTTCTTCCAAGTTTATAAGCATAATATCCAGCTGCACCTATCATTGCAGCATTATCAGTACAATATTTAATATCAGGAACTGTCAAATTGATTTTATTTTTTTCACATTCTTCTTTCATATATTCTCTTAGCCTTTTGTTAGCAGAAACACCACCAGCAATAATTAAATTATTGCAATTATATTCTTTCAAAGCTCTCATAGTCTTTTTTACTAAAATACCAACAACTCTTTCTTGAAAAGAGGTTGCTAAATCATAAACATTAATTTCATTACCTCTTTGAGTTTCATTATGAATTAAATTAATAACTGCAGATTTAATTCCACTAAAACTAAAATTATATGAATTATCATTTAACGGCATAGGCAAATTATAAGTGTCCTTACCTCTGTGACCATATTCATCTATTAATGGCCCACCTGGATATTTAAGCCCCATAACACGAGCAACTTTATCATAGGCCTCGCCAACAGCATCATCTAAAGTACCACCTATTTTTTCAAAAGAATAATCTTCTTTCATATAAATTAGTTCAGTATGACCACCACTAACAACAAGGGCTATCAAAGGAAATTGCATTGGTTTTTCCAAGTTATTAGCATATATATGTCCTGCTATATGGTGTACAGGAACAATAGGCTTATTATGAGCATAAGCCAATGTTTTTGCAGCCTCAACGCCAACTAATAATGAGCCAATTAATCCTGGACCATAAGTTATAGCAACAGCATCCACATCATCAATAGATAGTCCTGCTTTTTTGAAAGTTTCCTCAAAAACTATAGTAACATTTTCAATGTGTTTTCTACTTGCTATTTCTGGAACAACTCCACCATAAAGAGCATGAATATCCATTTGAGTTAAAACAGTAGTAGCAATCTCTTCATGTCCATTTTTAATAATTGAAGCACTTGTTTCATCACAACTAGATTCTACTGCAAATATATATACATCTTTCATCAAAATCACTTCCTAATCATTAAATAACCATCTATATTTCCATAATAATTATTTCTAATACTAACTATTTTAAAATCATATTTTTTATATAAATTAATGGCTGATACATTATCACATCTTACTTCCAATGAACAACTAAAATTATATTTTGAGAACAAATAATCTAATAATTTACTAGCAATACCACGATTTCTAAATTCATCTAAAACATATATATAATCAATTTCTAATCTATCATAAATTTCACTATATACTAATATAGCAATATCATCATAAACTATATATTTTCTAAAAGGATTATCAACATATTCAGTATTAAAGAAACTAAGGAAACCATTAATTAAATCAATATTATTTGTTTCTTTTATCATCTAATTTTTCTTCAGCTTCCACTCTTTTTAAATAATTTGGATTAACACTATGTGGATTTAAAGACTTTTTATTAGAATATTTTTTTATTATCTTTTCAATAACTAATTCTGGAGAATGAATATCTAAATTATCTATATTATCATAGCTAACAAAGTAAACATTATCTATATCAGTTATTTTTTTAATTTTTTCTAATAATTCACTTCTTGATATATATTGATCATTTATAATATTTTTCCCATTTAAATAAACACCTGCATAAAAATAATCTCTTCTAGCATCAATTAATGGTACAACATATTCTTTGGAAGATTGTGTAGTAGCTAATAACTCTAATGAAGAAATAGTTAAAATATCAATATTTTTGGTCCAAGCTAATGTTTTAGCAATCGTTACTCCAACTCTTATTCCTGTAAAAGATCCTGGACCATTTACAACTATAATTTTGTCTATATCATCCAATAATAAATCACATTTTTTAAGAGCATTATCAATTTTAGGTAAAACTTTACTAGACAAATCATTATTATTATCATCGACATCTAAAAAAAGACAATCAAAATTTCTATAAATTCCTACAATAAATTTAGTAGTCGAAGTATCTAAAAAAAGAGTTATCATAATACTGCCTCACATAACTCTTCATATTCTTTTCCATGGGGTGTTAATATTAATAATCTTCTATTTTCATCTAATACTTTAAATTTAATGTCTAATCTTTCATCAGGTAGTATATCTTTAATAGTATTTGCCCATTCAATAACAACTACACCACCTTTAGTAAAATATTCTTCTATACCAATACCATCAGTATTACCATCTAATTTATAAACATCCATATGATATAATGGCAATTCCCCTTCATATTCTTTAATAATTGTAAATGTTGGTGAAGTAATATTTTCTTCAATTCCTAAGGCATTAGCAATTCCTTTGGTAAAAACTGTTTTACCGCTGCCTAATTCTCCATCTAAACAAATAATCATATTTGGAAATTTTTCAGATTCAAGATTTTGAGCTAATTCAATAGTGTCCATTTCATTGTTTGTTGTAATTTTATATTCCATATATATCACCTATTAAAATTATATCAAAATTGTATCTGTTTATACAAGTAGAATAAAAAAAAATTGTAATATTTACAATTTCTTATCATGTTTTCAGAAAATATTTCTAAAAAAATATAAAAAAAAATTTGCGACTTCCTATCTTAGCTTACACTATTTTCGGCGTAAAAGAGCTTAACTTCTGTGTTCGAGATGGGAACAGGTGTATCCTCTTTGCTATCGTCACAAATTTAAATATTAGAGAAATAATTCTCTGAAAACATGATAATGTGCTATTCAATCAATTTAAATATAATAAATGATTAAATCTTCGTTCTATTAGTACTAGTCAGCTCAACATGTTGCCATGCTTCCACCTCTAGCCTATCAACCAGATAGTCTTTCTGGGAACTTATTTCATAAAGAAGGGAAAACTCATCTTGAAGTTGGCTTCCCGCTTAGATGCTTTCAGCGGTTATCCATTCCATACATAGCTACTCTGC
>CAKOTA010000017.1 GCA_934119965.1 uncultured Bacilli bacterium | reverse complement strand
CACGCATTAAAAAGTGATTCAAAATATTTAGGATTTACTAAATTAGCAGATTTAGCGTATAATCACGAAATGAAAAGTAAAGAAAATGATTCTAAATATATAAATGATAACTATGAATCATTAATGGTAGAATTAAATAGAATACTAGAAATAGTAAAAAAATATTTGAATAAGAAATAGTTTTTTAAAAACTATTTTTTTTATGTAAAACTTGTATAAAACACTTTACTTTAGATATAAAAAATAGTAAAATAATAATAGTCAGTGGTTAAAAGTGGGGAAAAGTGGTGATATAAATGTTCATGGGTGAATACAATTATTCAATTGATGAAAAGGGAAGACTTACAATTCCAGCAAAATTAAGAGAACAATTAGGTCATGACTTTATAGTAACTAGAGGTTTAGATAATTGCTTATTTATTTATCCTAAAAATGAATGGGAAAAAGTAATAAACAAATATCGTGAATTACCTAATACTAGAGATGCTAGAAACTTTATGAGATTTTTCTTATCAGGAGCCACTACAAATGAATTTGATAAACAAGGAAGAATTAATATCGCTAATTCGCTAATCAAATATGCTGATTTAAAAAAAGATTGTGTGATAATTGGTGTAAATGAAAGACTAGAAGTTTGGGATAAAGAAAGATGGAACAATTTTATTGAAGCAAATGAAGAAACAATATCTGACATTGCCGATAAATTGTTTGAGGTAAATATCTAATGCATATTTCAGTATTACTAAAAGAAAGCATTGATAACTTAAACTTAAAAGAAAATAGTATAGTCGTTGATGCTACATTAGGTAGAGCAGGACATAGCAGTGAGATATTAAAAAAAATACCAAACGGATTCCTATATGCTTTTGATCAAGATGAGGAAGCTATAATTGAAAGTAATGAAAAATTAAAAAACATAGCTTCTAATTATAAAATTATTAAAAGTAATTTTGTGAATATGAAAAGTGAATTAGAAAAAAATAATGTTACTAAAGTAGACGCAATTCTTTTTGATCTAGGAGTATCAAGTCCACAACTAGATGAAGATTATCGAGGATTCAGTTTTCATCATGATGCGTATTTAGATATGCGAATGGATTTAAATAATCCTTTAACGGCACATAAAGTTGTAAATGAATATTCAAAAGAACAATTAATTGATATATTTTATAAATATGGTGATGAAAAATTCGCACCTAAAATTGCAACAAAAATAATCGAAAATAGACCAATTAATACAACTTTAGAGCTAGTTGAAGTAATTAAAAGTGCAGTTCCTGAAAAATATAAAAGAGAAAAACATCCAGCGCGTAAAATATTTCAAGCAATCAGAATTGAAGTTAACAATGAATTAGAAGTATTTGATAAAGCTCTAAGAGATGCTTTAGAACTATTAAATATAAATGGAAGAATATGCGTAATAACATTTCATTCATTAGAAGATAAAATTTGTAAAAATATATTTAAAAGTGTAACAGAAATTGATAAAAATTTAAAAAATATGCCTGTTATACCTGATGAATATTTACCAAACTATAGGATAATAAAAACTATAGAACCAAGTAAAGAAGAAATAGAAAAAAATAATCGCTCAAGAAGTGCGAAACTAAGAATAATTGAAAGAATAAAATAGGGAGGAAAAAACTATGGCAAAGAGAAGAAAAAAAATTACAAGAGGTGAAATCTTGTTATATAGTACAGCTGTTATTTGTCTTTTTGGCATAGTTGTATCTAAAGTTTTTCTAGGTGCTAATATAACATATTTAAATATGAATATAGCTAAAATAGAATATAAAATATCAGATCAAGAAAAACAAAATGAAAGCTTAACAATGAAGGTAAATGAATTAACTTCATTTGATAAAGTCAAAGATGTTGTATCTGACATGGGTTTGGCGTATAATAATGATAATATAATTATAATTAACGACTAACGAGGTGTAAAATATGAATGCAAAAAAGAATAAAACAAATGTATCAATGATAGTATTTTTAATATTCTTTCTTTGCATTTTTTTGTTGTATGTAAGATATGTTTTTTTAGCCCTTTCTCCAAAAATAGATGGAATAGATATGGCTTCGTTTGCAGCTAGTAGAAACACCGTTAAAAAAACAATAACTGCTAAAAGAGGAGTAATTTATGACAAAGATGGAAACACTTTAGCTCTTAATGTTAGTTCATATACATTAATTGTTTCTCTAGAAAAAAGTAAAGTATATATGGGAGAAAATTATGTTAAAGATGTTGAAGGAACAGCTAAGAAATTAGCTGAAGTTCTAAATGCTCCAGAAGAATATGTTTTGAAACAATTAAGTCAAAATGTCTACCAAGTAGAACTAGGAATGTACGGTAGTGGTTTAACAGAACTTAAGAAAGATGAAATTTTATCTCTTGGTTTATCAGGAATAAGTTTTTCTGAAAGTCAAAAAAGATATTATCCTAATGGTGACTTTGCTTCTTATGTTGTTGGATATGCTAAAACAAAAGATGTTAAAGAATATGATGATGACGAAAATGAAACTACGATAAAAAAAATAGTAGGTGAAATGGGGATTGAATCAAAATACGATGAAATGCTTAGTGGTGTTGATGGATATTTAGAATACCAAAGAAGTATGTATGGATATAAAATTAATGGTACAAAAGAAATAAGAGAAGAAGCTCAAAATGGTAATGATATCTATTTAACAATTGATGAAAATATTCAAAGATTTGTTGAAGCCGGAGTAAAGAAAATAGAAGAAACATATAACCCAGAATGGACAGTATTTGCGGTTATGGATGCTAAAACAGGAGATATTTTAGCCTTCTCAACAACTCCTTCATTTGATCCTAATATTAAGAATATTAAAAACTATGAAAATCCATTATCAACATTTATATTTGAACCTGGTAGTACAATGAAAACTTATACTTATATGTGTGCTATGGAAAATAATGTTTATGATGGAAATAGTACTTATCAATCAGGTAGTTATAATATTGGTGAATATACAATAAATGATTGGAATAATGGATTAGGTTGGGGAGAAATTACTTTAGATAAAGGTTATGAATATTCAAGTAATGTCGGAGTAGTAAATATTTTAAGAAACAATCTAACTAAAAAACAATTAAAAGAATGTTTTAAAAAATATGGTTTTGGTAAAACTACAGGCATTGAATTGAACCGAGAAGCAGCGGGTAGCATTAATTTTAATTACGATATTGAATATGCCACAGCTGGATTTGGTCAAGGTATTACTACCACAGTTGCTCAACAATTACAAGCTCTTACTTTAATATCAAATAATGGTAAAATGTTAAAACCACATTTAATAAGTAAGATAGTTAATCCCAATACTGGTAAAACTGTGTATGAAAGAAAAGTGGAAGAAAGTGAGCAAATTGTTAAAACTTCAACAGTTAATAAAATGAAAGAATTAATGTATAATGTTATCCATGGAACAGATTTAGGTTCTACTGGATATCCATATAGAATAGATGGATTTGATATTATTGGTAAAACTGGAACAAGTCAAATATATGATGCAGCTACAGGTTCTTATTTAATTGGTGATAATTTATATATTTATTCATTTTCAGGAATGTTCCCAAAAGACGATCCAGATATAATAATTTATACAGCTATGAAAAGACCTAGTTGGGGAAAATCTGCTGGATTATATACAACTACAAAAGATATAATTCAAAGTATAAGTAAATATAAAAATATGTTTACAGAAGTAACTGAAAAAAATATTGAAACATATAAATTAAAATCATATATAAATAAGAAAACAGATGAAGTAAAAGCCGAATTAAGTAATGCTGGAATAGATGTTATTATAATTGGTGATGGTGATAAAATAACAAAACAATCAATGAATAAAAATGAAAAAATAACAATAGGCGAAAAAATATTCCTAACTACAAATGGTAAAAATAAAACATTACCAAATATGATTGGATGGAGTCGAAAAGATGTTGTTAATTTATGTAATCTTTTAGGAATTAAATATACTATTACTGGCTATGGTTATGTTAAGTCTCAAAATTATAATCCATATACACAAATAAGCAGTGATATGAACCTAGAAATTGTTTTAGAGGAAAAAATAATGGAAGAAACAAGCAATGAAGAAGAAAATAATGAAGAACAAGTAGAAAAAGATGAATAAAATGTGATATACTAATACTAGAGGTGGAATATGAAAAAAGGATTTACTTTAATTGAATTATTATGTGTTATTGTTATAATTGCAATTATATCTTTAATTACTTTTCCTAGAGTAACAAAATATATAGATAATTCAAAAAAAGAATTATATGTGACACAGGTTAAAAATATAGAAAAACAGGCTGAAAAATGGGCTTTAAATAATATGGATAAACTTGATAAATATCATATTAATAATACATATATTACTTTGGATTTACTTAAGGGAACAAAATACTTAGAAAAAGAAAATATATTAAATCCTAAAAATAAAAAAGTGATGAATGGATGTGTATTAATAAGTTATATTACAAATGAATATACATATGAATATATTGATGATTGTTCAGCCAAAGAATTGACAGAGCCTTATATAAAATATGATTATGATTTTGATAAAATAGGAAATGAAGCGATTGTAAAAACTGATAAAAGTGTTACACCAGCTTATCAAACAATATTGAATAATAATGAAAATGTTATCCATGTTTTAGGTGAAACAACTGATGGACTATATGACTTAGAAAATGAATATGTATTTAGAGGAAATGATGTAAATAATTATGTTAAATATGAAAATAAAGAATGGAGAATTTTAAGCATTGATAAGAAAGATTATTCAATGAAACTAATTTCAACGACAACAGATTCTTCAACTATGTCTTCAGATTTAGAAACAGATTTTACTAAAACAACATTACAAAATACATTATCTGACAAGGTAAAAGATTATTCGAAATTAGTAGATACTTGGGACAATGGTGTTGTTGCAGATTCAGATAGTAGTCTGACTAATCTAGAAAGTATGTTAAAAATTAATACAGTTACTTCCAAAGTTGGATTGCTATCACTTTATGATTATGCTATTGCATCGACAGACAATAATTGCGAAAGTAGTTTTAAAAGTTTAAATTGTAAAAATAATAATTATCTAGCAACTACATTTACTAATAAAAGTTTCTGGACAATGAATACAGATGGAAATAAATTTTGGTATGTTGATTCTAATGACGGAGTAAAGCTTACAGAATCAACATCTGGGCCATATTATTATGCAACTGTTATTAAAGTCCCAATAAATGTTTATTGTACTAATAGTGATACCGCAACAGGGTCTAGTTCAACATTTGCATACAATTTTAAATAGAGTAAAAACTCTATTTTTTTGTAAATAAATGACAAGTGAAATTAAATAGATATAGATATATATTTAATTATTAGGTATAATATAGATGGTGATTTCTATGCAAAGATATTTTGCTGAAAAAAAGAAAGATAACAAATTTGAATTATTAGATACAGATATAAAACATATTAAAAAAGTAATGAGGATGAAACCAAACGATGAAATAATTGTCGTATTTGATAATATTTCATACCTTTGTTATCTAAATGATGACTATGAAATATTATTAAAAGAGCAACTAGAAAGTGTAAAAGAAAAAGTACCTTATATATGTCTAATAGTACCTGTTTTAAAAGAACAAAAATTAGATTACATTTTTCAAAAAGGTACCGAATTAGGAGTATCAAAAATAGTATTATATTATTCTGAAAGAGGAATTGTAAAAGAAAATGAAAAAAGCTCTAAAAAAATAGATAGATGGAAAATGATTCTAAAAGAAGCTAGTGAACAATCTCATAGAAATACAATACCTGAATTAGAAATATTAAAGTTGGAAGAAATATTAGAATTGAATGGAATTAATATTTTTTGTTCAACTGCTGAAAAAAGTATGACAATAAAAAATGTTTTGAAAAGTAATAAAAATTGTGGTAGAATAAATGTATTAATTGGACCAGAGGGTGGAATATCTAATAATGAGGAAAAATTATTATTAGAAAGTAATTTTATCCCAGTTACTTTAGGAAATCGAATATTAAGAGTTGAAACAGTACCATTATTTATAATGAGTATTGTTAATTATGAATGTATGGAGTGATTATATGTTAGAAATAAATATACCAGTAAATTTACTAATAATAGTATCAGTGATAATATTTATTCTTGTTATTGCTTGTATAGCATATATCATCTACAAAGATAGAAAAAAAGATGAAGAAGAAATAGATGAAATATTAGATGATTTAATGAAAGCAAGGCCAAGAGAAAACTTGATAAATGCTAAAATAGAAGTTCCAATAGGGGAAAATATTAAACCTTCAATAAAAGAAGAAAAAAATGATAAATTGGATTTAGATGATATGTTAGCAAAAATGCAAAAATCTTTAGATTCTAAACAAGAAGAAGTTGTTGAAAATTTTGAAGCTGAACAAGAAGAAAAAGCTATTATAAGTTATCAAGAATTATTGGATAGTATGAAAAATAATAATTTAGAAGATGAAATAAAACAACACGAATTACAACAAGAAAAGACTGCTTCTTCTTTAGCAACTAATAAAGTAACTGAATTCTTAGAAAGAGAAGAACCTAAAATTAAGAAAATAGAATCGTTTGTTGAAAAGAAAGACAAAAAATTTAAAAACACTGATTTTATTTCACCTATATTTGGTAAACAAGATGCTAAAATTGAATATCCTACAATTAAATTATTTGATACAGGAAAACATATTCAAAAGGAACAAGAAGATTTAATTAGTGAAATAGATGAAATTAAAAATGAGTCTGTAAAAAAAGAGAGAGTACTTAATGTTTCAAGTGAAGTAGATGCTAAAAATGATGAATTTCTACGAGCACTTAAAGAATTTAGAAGTAATTTATAAAGGCTATTAAGCCTTTTTTTAGGAGGATTTATGACATATAAAATTTATACATTAGGCTGTAAAGTAAATACATATGAATCAAATGTAATGAGTGATATTTTAAAAAACAATAATTATGTTGAAACTATTAATAATGCTGATGTCGCTATTATTAATACTTGTACAGTTACTAATACAGCTGATAATAAATCATTAAAAACAATTAGACACGCTATAAAGGAAAATCCAAATGCTATAATATTGGTATGTGGATGTTTATCTCAAAACAAAGTAGACATTATAAATGAAATAGATGGTGTTAACATAATTATTGGAAATATATTTAAAACTAAAATAATTGAATACATTGAACGCTTTAAAAAAGAAAAAAAACAAATAATAGATATTTATAATATAAATAATACAGTATTTGAAACTATGAGTTTGAATAACTTTAATAAGACAAGAGCTTTTGTTAAAATTCAAGATGGATGTAATAATTTTTGTACTTATTGTGTTATTCCATATACAAGAGGAAATGTTAGAAGCAAACCAAAAGAAGAAGTAATAGATGAAGTAAAAAAATTAATACATAATGGACATAAAGAAATTGTTTTAACTGGAATTCATACAGGAAATTATGGTTCTGAATTTGATAACTATGATTTTGCTAATTTATTAGAAGATTTAGTTAAAATAGATGGTTTAGAAAGATTAAGAATTTCTTCTATTGAAATAACTGAATTAAACGACAGAGTTTTAAAGGTAATAGAAGATAATTCTATATTAGTAGATCATATGCATATTCCATTACAAAGTGGTTCAGATGAAGTTTTAAAAGGAATGAATCGTAAATATGACAAAAATTATTTTATTGATAAAATAAATAAAATTAGAACTATAAGACCTAATATATCAATTACAACAGATGTCATTGTTGGATTTCCTGGAGAAACAGAAGAGGAATTTTTGGAAACAATTGATACCATTAAGAAAGTTAGATTTACTAAGTTACATATTTTTCCATATTCTAAGAGAGATAAAACTAAAGCCGCCACTTTACCAAATCAAGTGGATCAAAATACAAAAAAAAATCGTGTAAAAATATTACTTAATTTATCAAAAGAATTAGAAATAGAATATATGAACAAATATATAAATAGTGAAATTATTTTTATTCCAGAAGTAAGAAAAGAAAATTATTTAATAGGGCATACAGGTAATTATTTATTAATTAAATCAGTAGGTGAAGAAAATTTATTACATCAAGATGTTAAAGTTAAAATAAAAAGTGTAAACTATCCGTATTTAATAGGAGAAAAAATTGACTAAAATACTAATATAATGATAGAATTTAAATAGGTGATACTTATGAATAAAGAAATAGAAATAATGGATTTTGTTCTTAAAGAACAAGCTAAAAGAAATATAAATAGTAATGCAAGAGATGAGTTAAATAAAGAAATATTAGGTAAAGTTGAATTACAAAATAGAAATATAGCTCACTTTAATGAAGTTAGAATGCCACAACCAAGAAAGACTAATTTTAAAGGATATGCTAAATTAGGAGCTGTTATAGTTACTTCTGCTATTTTAGCTGTTACTTTAGTTAAATCTAATCAATATGAAAAAAAACCTGTAAAGGTAGTAGTTAATGAGTTAGTTTCAGATGCTGGTTTTAATCGAACTGATAACGGCAAGAAAATTGATGGAAAAATGACTCAAGAGGAGTTAGCAAATTATGCTATTGAAAATGAATTATCCATTGAGCAAATAGAAGCTGAATTAAGTAAATTTTCTAAGAAAAATGGTTTGGATTATGAATTTGTTCAAGAAAAAGTAGAAGAAAACAATCAAGGATTATTTAGAAAATAATCTTTTTTTATGTACTGGAATTTTTTGAATTTAATATAACCTATATTTGTATGATGAAATTGTTTAAAAGTAGTGTGATTGCTATTAAATAATTTGTATTTAAGTTATATTCTATTAAATAATTGAAATTATTAAATTACTTTTAATTATTATAATAAAAAAATCGGGAATAATATTCGAACAAAACAAAAAGATACCTAGGCTTTAGAACAATATCTATTTTTTAGAAGTAGATAATTGTCTTAAGAGATGGGTATCCTTTAATGTAGAAAGTGTATATAAAAATTTTCATTTATCATAATATGGATTAACAGATTTATAAAATTTGATTGTTTGATTTTCATTAAAGTATAATTCACTATTTTTAGAATTATTTATACCATTTCTTGTACCATCCAATGTAGCATCCATTGAATCACCATAGTTAATTACTATGACCTCTAACATTTTTAGTGAAGTTAATACACCATATTCACTAAATTCTTTCATATGACTTCCTATCATATGTAGAACTTGATATTTAAATTTGTCATCTAAATCGTATTTTTGTAAATAGTTTTCAACGATATGTGTTCCTTCATATGAATGACCTACCATATATGATCCGCTACTTAGTATTTCTGTTTCTCCAACATTAATTGAATCGAAATCTCTATAATCATTTGTTTTTCCTATGTCATGTAATAGAGAACCAAATATTACTAAATCCATATCCATCTTTATGTAATCATATAATTCTGCAATCATAATTGCATTTCTAGTTACACAATAGCTGTGATATATTAATCCACCTTTGAAAAAGTGATGATTTGGACTAGCTGGTTTCGATATTAGTTTTTGTTTATAATCTTTATAAATTTGCAAACAACATTCCTTTAAATCAGGATTTTTAATTCTGTTAGCATATTCTAGACATTTTAGATATATTTTTTCTATTTCTTCATCGGTTAATTTTTCTATATTATTTATTTTCAAATTCATTACCATTTAGAATTTTATCATATTTTAAATAGTAATGAAAAATTTTTAAATGTATTATTTTTTACTTGTGCTATTAATATTTCTTGTTTTATTGTAATTATATTTTTAAAATTAATTTACCACAACATTGTTTATATTTTTTACCACTACCACAAGGCGACCTATTAAAACAACCATGTAATTTTTTGCTTGAAAATTGGGCTTTCTTACTCAATTATTTTAATAATTTATACCTAAATTGTAAGAAAGTGATGTCTAATTCTCTGACAATGCAGTTTAAACTTATTTAAAAACTTATCTAAATAATTGATTTAACATATCGCAATATCTTAATCTTCCGAGCATTCGTCAGAACAAAAATTTTGTGGATATTTCTAATAACCACTTCTTAATTGTTTTATATATATTTTATTTTTTGAATATATTCTGTCTCTATCAACTAATACTAAAGGATATTGTCTAAACCAAACTGGTACTTTTTCTGGATTTGAACAATCTGCATCACGATAAGTGTCAAGTAACATGGTATTTTCTCCACATGTTCCTTTTGTTAAAGTATCTGTTCTTCTATATCCCAATCTATCAAGTGCTAAATCAAAATATCTAAAATATTTAGGATCAATATTATCAGCTCTTCTAGTTAAATATTTTTGAACTTCTAATCCACCATCGACAATTCCTTTTTTATCTCTTAAATATATTTCTTCATAGTTCTTTGCTATTAAATAAAGATTTGGACATATGACATCTTCATAAGACCACTTAGTTTTTACTAATTTTATAACATAATCACCTATTCTATAGCAGTCACAAGTTGTTCCTCCACCAACAAATCCATATTCTTTACTCTGACTTAATTCCATATATTTTTCTGTCCATTCTTCGAGTAATTGACCTAAACCGCAACGATATATTGATTCTAAATCATGACTTTTATCTTCTTTTAAATAATATCTTATTCGATGTGCAAATTCATTTAATAATTCTTGGCTTATTTTTGCTTTATGTCTCAAGTATATAGCATAACGATAATCAGCAGAAGTTCTAAATAATGCATCAGCATCTTTATTAAATTCTTTTTCTTTCATTTCTCTATTTGGATCTTTCAGCAATATGTGAGTTTCTGGATCAACAAGCCATTCATCTGTTAATAGCTGAGAAGCTATATAATTATATTTATAGTCTTTAATAATATAGTCTTTTAATTTCTTATACTCTGTTTCACGATTATGAGTTAATAAAAGAACTGCTAATTTAGAAATATCATCAGGATTCATTAATTTAGGTAAAAATGTTAATTGCTCATATGGTTCATAAGTAATAGATGTTGTATATTTAGTTATATCATCATATATGGAATCAATTTGATCAGCATGATTTCTAATTAAATAATCCATAAATAAATATCTAGTATGTAAATCTGTATATCTTGATAACTTATGTATCAATTCAACATTATTACTATCAAATGCATATTTAACAATACTATCAAAATATTTCTTATCTGCAGAAGAAGATAAAAAATAATCAAAATTCTCATACAATACTTTTATACCAAGAGGAGTATTATGTAAAAAGTTACTTAACATTTCTGGAGTTACATTTTTAATGTCTAATAATTCATATGCGACATCTGCAAATTCTGGTATATCATATATTACAGAAAAACAAAATGATGGTAAATCTACTTTTAGTTTAAATATAAAACCATGTATTATTTCAATTCTATTTGGAGCTTTTCTGACATTTTCAATTAAGTGTTCATAATTATAAGATGTACATTGAAAAACAAAATCAACTTTACCATCTCTCAAATATTCTAATGTATTAAAAGCCATATAATCCTCCTTTTTTATGTGCTATTATAACATAAAAAACAAATAATTACTATCTTCTTTGTTACTGGAAAAATAAACTTTCAAAACATCGCAATATTACTATTTTCCGAATATTGTAAAAATAGTTAATTTCCAACTAAAAAACTTATCTAAAACTTATCTAAAGCCATTTTTTGAGACTAAATTACATAAAAATTGCAATTATAAAAACCCTTGCAAAGCCTTATTTTACAAGGGTTTATAGCATTATTTACCACAACACTGTTTATATTTTTTACCACTACCACAAGGACAATGATCATTTCCTCTTTATAATGATTAATGTTCTTTTTTCTTTTTTATTAAATAAAATTAAGTGGTGATTATATGTTTTTTAAAGGAATTCATAGAAGAATTAAAATAATACTATTAGTAATTATACTATTGTTTTTAGTAATAATTTTTAAAGTTTTTTATATTCAAGTTATAAGTTATAATAAGTTAAATTCGTTAGCAAATTCTCTTTGGAATCGTAATTTACCAATAGAAGCTAATAGAGGAAAAATCTTAGATACTAATGGGATAGTATTAGCTGACAATTTAACTACAGCGTCATTAGTATTAATACCTAATCAAATAAAAAATAAAGAAGAAGTAGCCACTTCTTTAGCAAAAATTCTTAATGTTTCATATGAAGAAATGTATAAACATGTAAGTAAAAAAACGTCAATGGAAAGAGTTCATCCCGAAGGAAGAAGATTATCATATGAGATAGCTGATCAAATTAGTAATTTAAAATATGATGGTGTTTATTTAATAAAAGAATCAAAAAGAGTTTATCCATATGATACTTTGTTATCTCATTCTATTGGATTTGTCGGAATTGACAATCAAGGACTAAGTGGACTAGAACTTACCTATAATGATTATTTAACTGGTGAATATGGTTCAATTAAATATTCTAGTGACGCTAAAGGAAATAAACTAGAATTAGCTGAATCATATGAAAAACCTCAAGATGGAATGAATTTAACTTTAACAATTAATTATAAACTACAAGCTTCATTAGAAAGAGAATTAGATAATGCTGTTTCTAAATATAATCCAGATCAAGCATTAGGAATTGCTATGAATCCTAAAACAGGAGAAATTTTAGCAATCTCATCTCGTCCTAACTTTAGTCCAAGTAATTATCAAAATTATAGTACAGAAGAAATTAATAGAAATCTACCGGTATGGATGACATATGAACCAGGTTCTACTTTCAAAATAATCACTTTAGCCACTTCTTTAGAAGAAAATGTTGTTGATTTAGAAAAAGATATGTATCATGATTCAGGAAGTATTCATGTCGAAAATGCTAGAATAAAATGTTGGAAAGCTGGTGGACATGGAACTCAGACATATTTACAAGTAGTAGAAAATTCTTGCAACCCAGGTTTTGTTACTTTAGGTCAAAAATTAGGAAAAGAAAAACTATTTGAATATATTAAAAAATTTGGTTTTGGAACAAAAACTGGAGTTGATTTAAATGGTGAAAGTACAGGAATATTATTTAATTTAGATAAAGTTGGTCCAGTTGAACTTGCAACTACAGCATTTGGGCAAGGGGTCAGTGTAACTCCAATTCAACAAATAACAGCTGTTAGTGCAGCTATTAACGGTGGTTATTTATTAAAACCATACATTGTTAAAAGTATTAATGAACCAGAAACTAATTCTGTTATATTGGAAAATAAAAAGACAATTGTTAAAAAAGTCATTAGCGAATCAACTAGTGAAAAAGTTAGATTTGCCCTTGAAAGTGTTGTAACAAATGGAACAGGAAGAAATGCTTTTATTGATGGATATAGAGTAGGTGGTAAAACCGGAACCGCTCAAAAAGTAGAAAATGGAAGATATATGATAGGTAACTATATTGTTTCCTTTATTGGATTTTTACCAGCCAATGATCCCGAAATAATTGTATATATTGCTATTGATCATCCTAGGGGAATAACTCAATATGGTGGGACGGTTGCAGCACCCATTGCTAGAAGTATTTTATTAGATGCTATTGATATTTTAAATATAAAAAAACCTGAAGGAGCTAGTGAAAAAAATTATAATTATTTAGACAGAAAATATGCTACTGTGCCTGATGTTGTTAATATGGATTTAAATGAAGCTATGAAAAATTTGAAATCATTCAAAGTAGAATACTCTGGTAGTGGAGAAAAAGTTGTGTATCAAAGTCCTAGTAAAAATGAAAGAATATATGAAGGTGAAACCGTAAAATTGTTATTAGGAAATTAAAAAATATTTATTTAAATAATAACCGAATTTTGACAAATTATAACAATTGTGATATAGTACGCATATCAAAGGGGATTTTAAATATGAAAACGGTTATTGTAAACGAACAATATTTAAGAGAAGTACTAGAATTTATTAAAAAATGTGATAAAGATTTTTTTAACAAACAATTTTTGTTAGATAATGCAACTATTGCTAACGAATATTTGATAAATTTAAAAAAATTAAATAAAGAAGATGAATCAAGTATTTATTACGCAATAACCGAAAAATTATCTTTTATTATTAATCAAATACATACATATAATTTTCATAACTATAACAAAGATTCTGTTTTGAATCTAGTATCAGTAAGTGTTACAGATTATATAATTAAATTAGTAAAAGAAAAACATATTACTGAATCAATTTTAATTTCACGTTTTGTATATATTGAATTATCAAAAGTTTTATATTATGATATATCTTACATTAATCAAGATAAAGAACAACAAAAATTAATTTGCAATGCTCAAGTTGATTATGAAAAAGAAAAAATATTTTCGTATGTTGTATGTACTCAGTTTGTAGCACTTTACAAATACATTTTGGATCAATTTGGAATTCAAGTTGATATAAAAACAAAAGCGGGGCAAGATCACGTTTGGGGTGAAATAAGACTTAGTGAAAAAAACATTTTGATAGTAGATGCAACTGAATATATTAAAGGATCAATTGATTTGAGCAATGCAAAAGCTAATAATCCAACAGTAGGTTTTGTAATTTTGCCAGCACAATATTCTGGAATAAGAATTCATGATGTTTTTAATAATCCAAATTATAATGATGTTAAAGAAAAAATTAAAAAAAGTTATCAATATAATAGAGAATTGGATATGACTTTAGGATATATTGGTAAAAATGGTTATAAAACAGAACAAATTATAAAAGAAAACGATTTATTTTCTCATTCTGATGAAATATTATCTGGAAAACAAAATATAAATGATTATCTTGAAAAAGTAATTGATTTTTTTAGAACAGTTAAAATTCCTAATAATATAGATGGATATGAAATTTTTGCATTCTATCAAAAATTTATTAATTCATTACCAACTACAATATCTAGTAATATTACTCAAAAAACTATATATGTAAATGCTTATGATTATAAAATGAATAAGATGAGAAAAAAATTTTTCCATGTTCCAAACGAATATTTAAAATATTTACAAGAATTATTATATAATCGTTATTATAAATATTTATCAGAAGAAGAGTATAATATATTTTTAGAACAAGTAAAAACTGGTACAATGAATGTTATTGAATTAGGTAATTCAATTGCTACATACGAAATGAAAATAGCAGAAATAAACCGAAAATTAAATCTATATTATGCAATAAATAAACTATCAATTTTTGATCCATTTGAGGGTGAAGAAAAAAGTATTCAGTTATATGAACCAATGATGGGAAGTAGATTATTTAATAGTATTGAGGAATATGAAAAATTTGAATTTAAGTTAAAAAAATAAATTTGAACACGAAATAATTTTCGTGTTTTATATTTACATTTATAGATATAATTGTTATAATAAATTTAAGATTAAGGGAAGTAATATTTATGCATACAAAAATCGTAAAAAGTATTTTATCTGCACATAACGGAATGAATATCTATAGAGGTTGTAGTCACGGTTGTATCTATTGTGATTCAAGAAGTAAATGTTATCAAATAAATCATTTATTTGAAGATATAGAAGTAAAAGAAAATGCTACAATATTACTAGAACAAGCATTAATTAGAAAGAAAACAAAATGTATGATAGGAACAGGATCTATGACAGATCCATATATTCATTTAGAAGAAAAATTAGAAAATACAAGAAAATGTTTGGAATTAATATATAAATATGGATTTGGATTATCAATTCAAACAAAATCAAATCTAATTTTAAGAGATATAGAATTACTAAAAAAAATAAATGAAAGAACAAAATGTGTTGTTTCAATAACAATGACAACATATGATGATGAATTAGTTAAATTAATTGAACCTAATGTTTCAAGTACAAAAGAAAGATTTGAAATGCTAAAAATACTAAGAGATAATAATATACCAACAATTATTTGGTTAACACCAATATTACCATTTATTAATGATAATTTAGAAAATATAAAAGGAATAATTGAATATGCTAAAGAAGCTAATGTTTATGGCATAATATGTTTTAATATGGGATTAACTTTAAGAGAAGGTAATAGAGAATATTTTTATAAAGAATTAGATAAAAAATTTCCAGGATTAAAAGAAAAATATATAGAAAAATATGGTAATTCTTATGAAGTTATAAGTCCTAAAAATTATGAATTAATGAATTATTTTTATAATGAATGTAAAAAAAATAATATTGAAACTGATTATAATAAAATTTTTAAATATATGAATACATTAGAAACTAAGAAAGAACAATTATCATTATTTGATTAGTTCTTTTTTTTGAACAACAAAAATAAATTATTATAAGAGGTGGAATATGTACTTAATAACAAAATCTATATTAGCATTAATGATTTCATTTTTAATATCTGTCTTTTTAGGTTTAACGCTTATTCCAATATTAAGACAATTTAAAATTAATCAAAATTTAAGTATTTATTTAAGCGAAAAACACAAGAGTAAAAAGAATACTCCAACAATGGGTGGATTATTATTTATAACTTCAACAATAATAACAATTTTAATTTTATTAATATTAAAAAAAATAACAATTTCTTATAATTTTATAATTGTAATATTTGTTTTTATTAGTTATTTTATTATTGGTTTTATTGATGATTATCTAATTATTAAAAGAAAAAATAATGATGGTTTAACTGAGCTATCAAAATTATTACTACAAGTAATAGTAGCTATTGTATTCTTTTATTTATTTTTGAAAGCAAATAATGAACCATTACTTTGGATTCATTCATTAAATCTTAAATTGGATATTAAATGGTATTATGGTTTATTTATTTTGTTTGTTTTAGTAGCAAGTTCTAATGCAGTTAATTTAACTGATGGTTTAGATGGCCTAGCTGGGGGTTTATCGGTAATTGCATTTTTAACTTTTGGTATAATTTCATTTTATACAGGATGGCTTGAAGGCTATACAGAAATAGGAATTTTTTGTTTTATTTTAGTAGGTGGATTATTAGGATTCTTAGTCTTTAATACTAATCCTGCTAAAATATTTATGGGGGATACTGGGAGTTTATCTTTAGGCGCTACTATGGGTACAATTGCTATTTTAACTAGACATGAATTATTATTAATTGTAATTGGAATTGTTTTTGTAATTGAAACTTTAACTTGTTTAATTCAAAGATATTATTATAAATTAACTAAAAAAAGAATATTTCCAATGACTCCAATTCATCATACTTTTGAAAAACTTGGTTGGAATGAAAGAGATATTGTTAAGTTATTTTGGATTGTTGGTTTACTTGGGTCAATGATAGCTATTATTTATGGAGTGTGGTTATGAAAAAAGTAGATTATTTATTATTAATAGCAGTAATAACTATTTCTATATTTGGAGTTATTATGATCTATTCTGCCTCATATGTGTGGGCAGAGTATAAATTTAATGATCCATTTAAATATTTAAAACATCAATTATTATTTTTAGTTATTGGTTTGATTTTAATGAGATTTATTTCTAAAACTGATTATAAAATTTATTATGAAAAATCCAATTTAATTTTATTAATTTCTTTAATTTTATTAATTTTAGTCATAATACCTGGTATCGGTACAATCAGAAATGGTAGTAGAAGTTGGTTTGGTATTGGTTCATTTGGTATTCAACCAAGTGAAGCTGCTAAATTAGCACTTATTATTTTTACTTCTAAGTATTTAGCAAACAATCCTTCTTCTTTAAAGGATATTAAAAAAGGCGTTTTTCCAATTTTAGGTGTTACACTATTTGTATTTGGGCTTATTATGTTACAACCTGATTTTGGAACTGGTGTTATTATTGTTCTTTCTATTATTGGTTTATTGTTTGTTTCTGGTGTTAAAATGGGTTTTTTTGTTAAATTAGGTGTTTTAGGATTATTAGGTGTTGTTGTTTTAATCTTAATTGCTCCTTATAGACTAGAAAGAATTTTATCATTTTTGAATCCTTGGCAAGATCCGTTAGGTAGTGGATTTCAAATTATTCAAAGTTTATATGCTATTGGTCCAGGAGGATTATTTGGATATGGTTTTTTAAATTCTAGACAGAAACATTTTTATTTACCTGAACCGCAAACTGACTTTATTTTTTCAATTATAAGTGAAGAATTTGGTTTTATGGGAATCTTAATTGTTTCTAGTTTATTTTTAATTATTATTTCAAGAGGGTTAAAAATAGCTAGAAATACTAATAATCCTTTTTCTAAATATTTAGCTTTTGGGATTATTTTTCAAATTTCAATTCAAACTATTTTAAATTTAATGGTTGTTGTTGGTTTAATTCCTGTTACGGGAGTAACTTTACCATTTCTTTCATATGGTGGTTCTAGTTTAATGATTACTTTATGTGAAATAGGAATATTACTTAATATAAGTAGATGTAGTAAATAAGAATTAAAAATTTATTTTGTATTAAATAAATAATTTCACCAATACTAATATTGGTGATTTTTTAATGATTAATAATTATGATATAAAAGAAAATATTTTGTATCTATATTTAGATTATTCTTTCGAATTTTCTAGTGAATTAGGAATAATTAAGAAGATAGATGAATATATAAAAAATATGAAAATAAAATTTAAAGGAACAAAAATAGTATTAGTTGTAGCCGGTTTAGCAGTCGCAACGATTTTTTATAATCCTAAAGTAGTTGATAACAATAAATATGTAGCAGCTACATTATTACCAGGCTATCATATTGTTGAACAAGTTAGTAATGATTTGACTACAAATGTAGAAACAAATATTGAACAAGTTGTAAATATAGAAGAAGAGAAAAGTAATGATGAAATAGTTAAACAAGAACAAGTTATTCAAAATAATTCAAATCAAAATGATACCGTTCAGAGTGAAGATAATATTAATCAAACTGAAAATAATGTTAGTCAAAATGAACAACCAAAGCAAGAAGAAAAACAAGAACAAACAATAACTATTTATCGAAATAATGGTTCTGTAATTAATTTAAGTATGACAGATTATTTGATTGGTGTATTAGGAGCTGAAATGCCAGCCTCATTTAATATAGAAGCCTTAAAAGCAGGGGCAATTGCATCAAGAACATATGCATTAAAAAAAATACAAGATGGTGGAAAATTGACTGATACTGTTTCGACTCAAGTTTATAACGATAATAATGAATTAAGAAACAAATGGGGTAATGAATTTGATAAATATTATAATAAAATTAAACAAGCAGTAGAAGCAACAAATGATTTAGTTATAACCTATAATGGAGAATTGATAAGTGCCTTGTTTTTTTCAACGAGTAATGGTTATACTGAAAGTGCGAAAGAAGTATTTGGATATGATATTCCATACTTACAAAGTGTTGAAAGTAGTGTTGACAAAGAAACAACACCATATTTAAAGACAGTAGAAAAAGAAACAGCTACATTATTAAATATTTTAGGTGTAACAAATTTAGATAACATTGAGATAGTTTCAAGAACTAGTAGTGGTAGGGTAAAAGAAATAAAAATTGATAATAAAACATATAGTGGCGTAGAACTTAGAAATTTATTAGGACTTAGATCAACTGATTTTGATATAAGTGTCAATGGAGAAAGTGTTACTATCACAACAAGAGGATATGGTCATGGTGTTGGGATGAGCCAATATGGCGCTAACAAATTAGCTAATAATGGTTATTCATATAGTGATATCATTCATCATTATTATCAAAATGTTAATATATTAAAACATTAGGTATATGCTTTACCTAATGTTTTAATATTATAATCGTATTCTTTTACTTCAATGTTAATGTTATAAAGAATTTTTAAATTGTTAGTCATTTCTTTATATAAAATAATTGCTTCATTATATCTATTTTGTTTTATTAAACATACAACTGGTCTAATATAATTTTTAAATAAACATTTAGAAACATTTATTTTTTTAGGATCATTTTTTATACAATCAGAAATAACTGGTCCAACAATATCATATTCAAATAAAATTGGTAATAAATTTTTATCGTTTTTTAGATAATTTTCTCTGAAATTTCTTAAAGTATTTAATAATACATTGTTATCATCAAAATTTAATACTTCACACATAGTAGTAGTCAAATAACAACCACTTGGACTTTTTTTACTTTCATCATAAATAAAATATCTACTACAGGCATGATCGTGAATATCAATGTAACGATTATAACCAGTACAATATGCTTCATTATTATCATATTTATTTCTGTCATTTAAATTCATTTTTAAACATTCATAACAATAACAAGAAGAGTAACTATAACTCATAATAATCCCCCTTATAAATTGATATATATATTAAACTATAGAACATATTTTGTCAAATTTTGTTGACAAAAAATGAAAAAAAATATAATATGTATTTAAGTGAGTTGATATTATGGAAAAGAAATCAAAAGTTTTAATTTATAGTTTAATAGGAGCAGCAATTTTGTTTGTTGTGATAATAATTATTATGTTATTAGGTGGTTATATAAAGGATGCAACTACTAAAAGGAGTTGTAGACTAACGGATAAAGTATATGTAGAAGGAGCCAAACCTGGTATGGCTATATGTGTTGAAAAATAATTGATAGAGATATCAATTATATGGAATGGTTATTATGTTAAAAAAATTAAAATACAAAGATTAAGATTTGTATTTTTTTTAAATATTAAAAATTACTAATTTTTGTTAAAATAGAAAAAATTCTTTTCAATTTTGAATTTTGGTTAAGTCAATTTAAAGAAATGACTTAAAAAATAATAAAATTGGTTATTTTACAAGTTAAAATCAATGTGATATAAATGTTTTGTAAGTAATTCTTATAAATATAAGAAAAGCTGAACGGAAGGAGGCGAAAAACCTACCCAAATGTCTTTTTGAATCTGTTATTAGATTCAATGTACCATAATTTTTTAATATCTTTAAAATTGTATGATAAATTTATTTGAATTATATAAAAAAACTATAAAAATGTAAATTTATAGTTTTTTTATAAATATTTTTTTAATTCTTCTATTTGATTTTGCAAAGTTTTTAAATATTTTTTAGCTAAATCAAGATTAGTTTTATTTACAACATTTTTATAATTTTCTATTTTAGATTCAATTTCAACAGTACCCATAGTAATACCTTGAATTAACATATGTGCTATACTAGCATCACTATTATCTTTCATAGTTTCCATCTTAATTCCCATAGAAGCACTCATTTTAGTTAATGTTCCATTTTTTTTAAATGGGGCATTATTTTTATTCAATAATTTTTTACTATCTTTATAAAATTCTTCAAATTCTTTTAATTCTTTTTCAGCAACCATTTTAATTTTATTTTCTTTATTATTTAAGTTTTTTAATAGTTCTGTAATTGTATACATACCCATTTCAGCATTTTTATAAATATATTCTAGTAATTCTACATTTTCGTCCATTATATCATTCCTTTCATATATATTATGTTTAATTTATAAATTATAATTCACTCTCAATTATTTTTTTATTACTAATTAATCTTTCATTATTTGGATTTATTGATAAAGCAATATTAATATTTTCTAAAGATTTAGCAAAATTTCCAATATTAAAATAACATATTGATAATATATCATAAGGAGTTTCATTCCAAGAAAAAATTTCATTAATATAAGTTTTTTCATGAGTATTAATTTTCAAAGCTTCTTCAATATAAAAAATTGCAGTTTCATAATTATTATTTTCATACTCTAACAAACCTAATTCTATCCAAGGTTCTCTCAAGTATGGAGCTTCATTAATAGCTTTTTTAAGCCACATTCTAGATTCTTCAATTCGATTCAGATTTTTATAAGAACGTGCAATAAATCTCATTGAAGCACATCTTTCATCTTTCCATAAAGCGGTAGTCAAATTTAAATGTTTAATTAAAGTATCAATACATTCATTCCATTTTTCATAATACATATATTCTCTACCTAAGTAATGCATATTTCTGTCATCGTTAGGAGCTTCTTTAACTGATAGCTCTAATAATGGTAAATAGCTAGATCTTGATTTAGAAATATCAGGATAGTGATTTAAGATTAAATCATCAATAATTATATAATTTTCGATACCATCATATTGTAAAACTTCATGAACAGGGTGAGTCCATTTATAATTTTTGCGAATATGAATTTTATCTGAATAAAATGATACAATTGGTTTATCATTATCTAATTTCCAATTATAAGTATACTTAGCTCTTGTTGTATCTTTTTTCCAATTTTCTTCTAATTTTTTTCGCCAACCTGGTAATAAAACTTCATCTAAATCTGTACAAACATAGATATCAAATTCATCAGGAATTATTTCTAACGAAGCATTTCTAGCAGCATCAAATCTCCAAGGAGTAATTTTTTTTACTTCAACATTAACACCATTTTCTTTTAATTTTTGAACAGTTTTGTCTGTTGAACCTGTATCTAAAACATAGATAGCATCAGCTTCTTTCATTGAACTTACCCATCTATTTACAAATTTTTCTTCATTTTTAGAAATTGCATAAACAACTATTTTCATATTATTTACCTAAATACTCTATAACAATTGTAATTAAAGAATTTGTAAAATAAGAATGTGAACCAATATTTATAATGTCTGGTGTAAATAGATAAATATCTTTTTTGCTTAAATTAACAAGTTCATATATATTGTTCGTATTTTCAACAGCAATAGTACCTTGAGCAGTAATTTGTTTTGCTATTTCATCATTTATCCAAGTACTTGCTCCAATATAAATATTATCGGTATTTTTTTGTCTAAATCCAATACTTACAAAATCAGTATTTGGATTAAAATCAGGTTCCGATTTTTTTACATAAGAAGAAACAATGAAAGTTAATTTATAATAACCGATAGTATTAAATTTAATATTTTTGTTTTCGGTATCTAATGTAACTAAATTAGTAGAATCCAATTCTTTTCTTTCTAAAGGTAATGCTTCATTTGACGGAATAACGATTCCGGCACTTGAAGAACCATCGTTATATGTTACTAAGTAAGCATTTCTATAAGTTGATAAGGCTGGTCCAATAGGCCCAGTAGGGCCAATATCTCCTTTATCACCTTTAGGTCCAGTAGGTCCAGTAGGTCCAATAATATAATTCGGTTTTAGTTTACTATCTTCTTCTATTTTTTTTAGAGCCTTATTTAAATTTTTCCCACAGTTATTTTCGGGACATTTTATCATAATAATGTCCTCCTTTCTATAATATCCTATTCAATGTAAAATAGTTTACATACAACATATATAATAAAATTTAAAAAAATGTTATAATACTATTAGAAAAGATGGTGCGATATGAAAAAACATTTATCGAAATTTGATATTTTTAGTATATTTTTATTTATATTTTCATTTTTAATTATTTATTTAATATTAACTAAGGATGGATATTTATATGCATCAAAAACAGATTTTGTAACTCAACATTATTTGTTTCCTGAATATTTTAGAAAGTTATTTTATGATACTAAAGATATATTACCTGATTTTGCTTTTAATCTAGGTAGTGGTCAAAATATATATTATTTTTCTTATTATGGATTACTTAATCCTATAATTTTAATATCATATTTATTTCCATTTATTCCTATGATTGATTATATGATTATAAGTACTTCGTTAATAGTTATAATAAGCACAATTTTATTTTATTTTTTTCTCAAAAAAAACAATTTCAATAATAAAGTATGTTTAATAACATCACTATTATTTCTATTTAGTGGACCATTAATTTTTCATTCACATCGTCATATTATGTTTATGAATTATTTTCCGTTTTTAATTTTAGGGTTGTTTGCTGTTGATGAATATTTAGAAAAAAATAAAAGATCATTTTTAATATTAATGATTTCACTTATGATATTTACAAGTTATTATTATAGTGTTTCAGGATTAGTTGTTTTGTTTATTTATTATATTTATAAGTATATAGAAAAATATCAAGAAACAAATATAAAAGATTTTATTAAAGCAACGATTCCATTTATATGTGGAATAATGATTTCAATGATTATAATTTTACCAACATTTTATACTTTATTAAATGGTAGAGATGGAACAGGAACATTTAATTTTATAGAATTAATAAAACCTAATTTTTATTTATTATATGATTCCTATGGTATTGGTTTAACTTTAATAAGTTTAGTTAGTTTAATTTATATGTTATTTAATAAAAAAGAAAATAGATTTTTAAGTATAATTTGTTTACTTATAAGTATATTTCCAATTTTTAATTACATTTTAAATGGAACTCTTTATATTAATTCAAAATCATTAATTCCATTTATACCTTTAATATTATTATTAACAGCTAAATTTTTAGAAAAAGTATTTTCTAAAAAAAATAGTTTTCTTCAAATTTCATTAATGGTTTATTTAGTAATATCTGCTTTTATTATCTGTTTGAATACAAATTTAAAAGATGAATTATTGCCAAAAGAAACAATTAATAGTAAAGAATATAATAGTACAATTGAATTAATAAATGATATAACAGGATATGATAAATCATACTATCGTATAAGTAATTTAGTATTTAAAATAAGAGGAATTAATAAAGTAGCAAATATAAGAGAATATAAAACTACAATGTATTCTTCAGCCTATAATGGTGATTATAAAAAATTCTATTTTGATGTTTTTAATAACTCAGTAGAACACAGAAATTTATTAATGACATCTGAAGTAAATAATTTATTGTTTCAAAATTTTATTGGTGAAAAATATATTGTAAGTAAAGAAAAGTTAGATTTAGAACTTGTTAAAGAAAAGAATAATATTAAATTATATAAAAATAGTAATGCTTTACCAATAGGATTTGCGATGAAAAATACAATCAGTAACAAAGAATTTAATTCATTAGGTTATCCAAATAATATTATTAATATGTTTAGTAATATTGTTACTAACAAAGGAAATAATAAAGGTATTGAAAAGGTTTCTAAAACTAAAATTGATTATGAAATCGTAGATTCTAAGAATTTAAAATTATCTAAAGACAATAAATATATAATTAATGCTTATAAAGGCGCAACTATGAATATAAAAATTAACAATGATATGACTAACAAATTATTATTTATTAGATTTACTAATTATAATAATCCAAATAATGATATAGCAATATCAATTAATGGAATTAAAAATAAATTAACTAGTAGAACATGGAAATATCATAATGGCAATTATACTTTTGATTATGTATTATATAATACAAATAATTTAAACATAGATTTTACTAAAGGTTTATATAAATTAGGAAATTTTGAATTTTATTTAGTTGATTTATCAGAAATTACAAATAAAAATTATGATGAATTTAAGATAAGTAAAATTAAAGGTGATGTTATTTTAGGAAACATTAATGTTACTGATGATTCTTATTTTAATATATCAATTCCTTATGATAAAGGATTTAAAATATATGTAGATAATAAATTAACAAGTTATGAAAAAACAAATAATAGTTTTATTGGTTTTCCTATTTCTAAGGGAGAACATAATATAAAAATAGAATATAGTGCTCCATATAAAAAAATAAGCTTAGTTATAAGTTTAATTGGAGTAGTTATACTAATAATAAGTTTTATAAAAGAAAGGATTGATAAAAAATGATAAAAGTAGTTCAATATGGATGTGGTAAAATGTCCAAATATATTATGAAATATGTGTTAGAAAATGGCTATGAAATAGTAGGTGCTTTTGATATAAGTCCTAGTGTAATAGGTAAAGATATTGGAGATATAATAGGTACTTCTAAAAAAGGAATTATAGTCGAAGATGCAACAAGTGTTAAAGAAGAATTAAAAAGATTAAGACCTGACATTTGTATAGTTGCTACTATGAGTTTAATGAAAGATGTTAAAGATATTTTATTAACTTGTGCTGAAGAAGGAATAAATGCAATTACAACTTGTGAGGAAGCATTTTATCCATTTAATTCTTCACCAGTTATAACTAATGAAATAAATGAAATTGCAATTAAAAATAATTGTACAATAACAGGTAGTGGTTATCAAGATGCATTCTGGGGAAATTTAATTACTACTTTAGCAGGTACAACTCATAACATTTCAAAAATAAAAGGAAGTAGTTCTTACAATGTTGAAGATTATGGAATAGCTTTAGCAAGGGCTCATGGAGCTGGTCTTACTTTAGAACAATTTGAAACTGATATAGCAAGTATAGATAATATTTCTTTAGAGGAAAGAAAAGAATTAATTGAAAAAGGAGAATTTTTACCAAGTTATATGTGGAATACTAATGGATGGTTATGTGATAAATTACATTTAAATGTTAAAAGTCAAGTTCAAAAATGTGTTCCTAAAACTTGTGATCACGATATTAGTTCAAATACTTTAAATATGACTATAAAAAAAGGTGATGCTACAGGTATGAGTGCAGTTGTTACAACTGAAACATTAGAAGGCATTACGATTGAAACTGAATGTATTGGAAAAGTTTATTCTGAAACTGATTTTGATTGCAATAATTGGACTGTTTATGGAGAACCAAATACTAATTTAATTATTGAAAGACCACAAACTGTAGAATTAACTTGTGCTGCTATAGTAAATAGAATTGAAGATGTTATTAGTTCAAAACCAGGATTTATTCCTACTTCACAAATGGGAGAATTAAAATATAAATAGTGTCGAAAACACTATTTTTTATTTATTAACTGAATAATTGTAATTTTTTTTATCAGAATATAATTGGAGGGAATATATGGAAAAAGATAAGATAAATGTTTTAGATGAATTAAATAAAGGTGCTTGTATGGGAATGGATGCTATTCATTTTGTTTTAGACAAAGTTACAGATGATGCATTAAAAAAAGAATTGGATAATCAATACAATAAATACAAAGAAATTTCAGATAAAATTTGTAAGATTTATCCCAAATATAATGACGATAAACCACATGAAACAAATATGATGAATAAAGCAATGACTTGGTATGGAATTGAGATGAAAACTATTATGGATGATAGTACATCTAAAATTGCTGAATTATTACTTAAAGGTACTAATATGGGAATTATTGAAGGTAGAAGGATGTTAAATAATAAAGATACTAATGAAGAAATAAATAAATTGCTTAAAGAATATGTTGATATGCAAGAAGATGCTGTTGAGAAACTTAAACAATTTTTATAAATTAAGTAAAAGCTTAATTTTTTTTTTAAGTTATGGTATGGGAATATAAAAAAATACACTTCTTTTTTGAAGCATATTTAATTCATTTTTAAAAATTTTATTTATGTTAATTAACTTTTCTTATATCCATAATACCATAAAAACTGTTTTTTTTCAAGTCTTGTATTTGAATATATATAGGTGTATTAAATATTAGAAGGGATGTGATATAATGAATGATTTAGTTTTTAATAATTTTTCTTTAGCGCTAAATGATATAATTTCTTTAAATAAGTTTACTGAGAATTATGGATTATCTTTAACTAAGGAACAAGCAATAACTTTAGTTAAAAATAGAAATACCGTTCTAAAGGATATTGGAAGAATAGAAATAGGTGGTGGAATTTTAGAAAAGTTAATATATGAGTTTTATGATTCAACATATATTGATAAGTATAGTTATTTAGAAACTTTGATTAAATTAACAGATATTTTTTATTTATATCAGGGTGAATTTGATTATAAATTAACTGATGAACAAATTATTAAGTATATGCGAAGTAAGTTTGAAAAATATTGTGGTAGTTTGGAATTATTGGAGGGTATTTGTTTTGAAGAATTAAAGGAGAATGGTTTTAATGAATCTTGTTTGTATTAACTCTATTATTAAAGAAGAAATAGATGAAAATGATTACATTCAATCATTAGTTAATATTTTATTGAAATATAAAGTTATAAATAATGAACAATATGAACAAATAGGTTTAAAGTTTTTAAATTTACTATCTTTTACGATAAAAAAGTATACTGGTGAATTAACGAGTTCTGTTCCAATTTCAAAAGCTAAAAATATTAATACTTCTAATTTATATATAATTGGTTTATTTTTGAAAGGTTTTTCTTTAGATGTTGCTACTAAATTATTATTAGATGAAGATATATTTGTTTTATATGAACAAGGTATAAGTGAAATTGACAAATTAATTAATAAAACTAAGTTATTTTATAGTACAATTTTTTTAAATAATTTAGTTTCTAATGATAATTATTTTTATAATTCTACTTTAAAGGATGGAATAACGGGGTTTTTTAAAGTTTATAATCGAAGTTATGATGCCCACAATATTTTTATTAATGTTGATTATGAGCCTTTTCTTCCAAGACCAAGATTGCAAGGTATAGAGTTTATAAGTAGATATTTAGAGATGATTAATTATGAGAATGTTTTTTGTAATAGATTTGATACTAAAAAAATATTAGAAAAAATAAGTCCTAACTATAGAGAATTACCTATTAATATTTTTGAGATTGTTTTAACTTTTATTATAGTTTCTGAGTATTTAAATCAAGATATTGATAATTTTGATATTGAAAGGTTATATAATGATTTTGAATTAAATGAAGAATTATATATTGAAAATCTAAATAATTCATACAATTGTTTAAAAGAAAAGTTATCATTAAATGAATATATAGATAGTAGTTCAAAAATAGTTATTAAAAAAATAGTGAATAGTACTAGAAATAAAAGTTTAGATGTTTTATTTGGTTTCAAAAGGTCTAAAATTATAGAGTATTATCCTAATCCAAAAATGAGTAATGATAGTTATACAGAATTAATTAATTTATTAAAAAATTCTGATGAAAAAATAAGAATTATTAATAATGTTGATTCATTATTTGATTTAATTGATATATTTAATGATATTGATTTTTCTAGTGAAGAATTAACTGAAATATTTTCTAATTTAAAATTGATTGAAATCATTGCTTTAAATAATTATTATATTGATGATTCTTTTATAAGAAGGGAATTAAATAGATATATTATGACTTTGAATGAATATGAACAAAAAATTGTAAGAAATATTGAGTTAAAGTTTAATTTATGATATATATAATGTAGGAGTGTGGTTTTTTTGAGAAGTGCGAGTAGTGTTGATATAGGATTTCCTTATACTTCTAAATTAGTTTGTTATTTTGAGGTTTATAAGAATGGCGAAGTAAAGAGAGTATATCATAAAAATAAATCGGATTTTAATTGTGTTGTTGAAGCTTATAAAAAAGCTAGTGAAGGCACAACAACTTTATATGCTGTATGGCCAGGTAATTATAGCAGTGATTTATTTATAATAGATGATTTAGAAGCTTTTGCACTAAACTTTGAAGTATTTAGCGTTTGCTAAATATTTCGTTAAATAAATAGATAAAGTCTCAAAAAAGATTATTATCTATTTTTATATGTAATGTAACGTTTTTTATTGAAAA
>CAKOTA010000016.1 GCA_934119965.1 uncultured Bacilli bacterium | reverse complement strand
CACGCATTAAAAAGTGATTCAAAATATTTAGGATTTACTAAATTAGCAGATTTAGCGTATAATCACGAAATGAAAAGCAAAGAAAATGATTCCAAATATATAAATGATAACTATGAATCGTTAATGGTAGAATTAAATAGAATACTAGAAATAGTAAAAAAATATTTGAATAAATAAAAAATTATCTAAATTTGAAAATTGATTAGTCAATTTTCTTTTTTAATTCAATAAAAATCTACATATTAAAATGTTTTTTAATTTTTTAGCACTCATATATTGACAAGTGCTAACATATAATATATAATGTTGGTAGCACTTAGATAAGAATAGTGCTAAAAGAGGTGATTAAGTGATTAATAAAAGACAAGAAGAATTACTTAAACTAATAGTAGAAGAATACATTAAGAGTGCTCGACCAATCGGATCTAAATCACTATGTGAAAAACTAAATTGTTCAAGTGCTACTATCAGAAATGAGATGAGCTATCTAGAAAACCTAGAATTACTTGAAAAAACTCATACTTCGTCTGGTAGAATACCTAGTGAAAAAGGATATCGTTATTATGTAGATAATATAATGAAACCTAAAGAACTAACAGGAGAAGATGTATTAAAACTACAAACAATATTTAGTAATAAATCATTAGTGTTATCAGATGCCATTATTAAAAGTATGGAAATAATATCTGAACTAACAAACTATACTTCTATCGTTCTTGGAAAATCTTCAAGCGAAAATAAAATAAGTAAAATTGAAGTAATACCATTAAATGATACTGATTTAGTTGCTATCATCGTAACAGATAAAGGATATGTTGAACATAGAAATTTAAGAATAGAAGAAAAAATATCATTATTAGAAATCAAACAAACAGTTGATTTAATCAATAAATTCATTATAGGAACTCCTATTGACGAAGTTAGTATGAAATTAGAAATAGAAGTAAAACCTAAAATAGCTGATTCTATTAAACAACAAAAAGCTATCTATGATGCTTTATATAATGTATTTAATGATTTTAAAGAAGAAACAGAAATAAAAGTAACAAAACCAAGTAATATATTAAATGCTCCTGAATTTAATGATACTGAAAAAATAAGAAAAATTCTTAATAAATTTGAAGATAAAGAATTTATTAAAAACATCAGTAAACAAGAAAATGAAAATGGCATAAATATATATATTGGTAGTGAAAATGAATTTGATGATGATATAACAGTAATTAAAACCAACTATACATTAAATGGTGAAGAAGGAACAATTGCTTTAATTGGTCCAAAAAGAATGGAATACGATAGAGTTACAACATTACTAGAATATATAAAAGAAAATATTGGAAACAATGAATAAAAAATAATAATTAAAACTTAATATACAAGGGAGGCTGTATGGAAAAAGATAAAAAATGCGAGTGTACTGAAGAAAAGTGCAATTGCGAAGAAAAATGTAATTGTGAAGAAAAATGTGAATGTAAAGAAACAGAATGTAATCATAAAGAACATTCAGAAAAAAAAGAAAAAAACAAAAAAAATAAACACGAAGAAAAAATAAAAGAATTAGAAAAAAAATTAGAAGAAGCAACAAATGCTAGTTTGATTGCTAAAGCAGATTTAGTAAACTATCGTAAACGAAAAGATGAAGAAGTATCTAAAATGCTTAAATATGCAAATGAAGATTTGGTAAAAGAAATGCTACCAATAATTGATACATTTGAAAGAGCAATTAAAATGGATGATGACAATCTAGAAGATGAGGTATCAAAATTCTTGAGTGGATTTAAAATGATGTATTGCAATCTAATAACTATTTTAGAAAGTTATGGTGTTAAAGCAATAGATGGTAATAATAAACCATTTGATCCAACATACCATCAAGCAGTAATGACTGAAAAAAAAGATGGCACAGAATCAGGAATGATACTAGAAGTATTACAAAAAGGTTATCTATTAAAAGATAAAGTTATAAGACCTGCTATGGTCAAAGTAAGTGAATAAGGAAAGGTGATAAATATGAGTAAAACAATAGGAATTGACTTAGGTACAACAAATAGTTGTGTATCTGTATTTGAAGGTGGAGAAGCTAAAGTAATAGCAAATCCAGAAGGAAATAGAACTACTCCCTCAGTAGTAGCATTTGGAAAAGATGGTGAAATAATTGTTGGTTTAAAAGCTAAAAACCAAATGATTACAAATCCAAATGTTGTATATTCAATAAAAAGAGATATGGGAACTGATAAAAAAGTTGATATCAATGGTAAAAAATATACACCACAAGAAATATCAGCTATGATATTAGGAGATTTAAAGAAAACTGCTGAAGCATATCTAGGAGAAAAGGTAACAAAAGCAGTTATAACAGTACCTGCTTACTTCAATGACTCACAAAGACAAGCAACTAAAGATGCTGGTAAAATTGCTGGTCTAGAAGTAGAAAGAATTATCAATGAACCAACAGCTGCTGCTTTAGCATATGGACTTGATAAACAAGATAAAAATGAAAAAATCTTAGTATATGATTTAGGTGGAGGAACATTTGATGTTTCAATCCTTGAATTAGGTGATGGTGTATTTGAAGTATTATCAACAAGTGGTAATAACCATTTAGGTGGAGATGACTTCGATAAGAGAATTATGGATTATTTAGTAGATGAATTCAAAAAAGAAAACGGAATTGATTTATCAAATGATAAAATGGCAATGCAAAGAATTAAAGATGCTGCTGAAAAAGCTAAAAAAGACTTGTCAGGTATGAATCAAACAGAAGTATCTATACCATTCATAACTCAAGGTGAAGCTGGACCATTACATTTATCAACTAATTTAACAAGAGCTAAATTTGAAGATTTAATCAATGACTTATTAGATTCAACTCTAGAACCAGTTAGAAAAGCTTTAAAAGATGCTAACTTAACTAAAAATGATATTGATAAGATCTTATTAGTTGGTGGATCTACTCGTATACCCAAAGTAGTTGATTTAATTAAAAATGAATTAGGAAAAGAACCATCTAAAGGAGTTAATCCAGATGAAGTAGTAGCAATGGGTGCTGCAATTCAAGGTGGTGTTTTAACAGGAGAAGTTGATGATATCGTATTACTAGATGTAACACCATTATCATTAGGTATTGAAACAATGGGTAATGTATGTACAGTATTAATTCCAAGAAATACAACAATACCAACAAGTAAATCACAAATATTCTCAACTGCTGTTGACAATCAACCAGCTGTAGATATCCATATTCTACAAGGTGAAAGACCAATGGCTAGTGATAACAAAACATTAGGTAGATTCCAATTATCTAATATTCCAGCAGCTCCAAGAGGAGTACCTCAAATTGAAGTAACATTCGATATAGATGCTAACGGAATTGTTAATGTTAAGGCTAAAGATTTAGGAACTAATAAAGAACAATCAATTACTATTACTTCAAGCACAAATTTAACTGATGAAGAAATAGATAAGATGGTAAAAGAAGCAGAAGCTAATAGAGAAGCTGATCAAAAACGTAAAGAAGAAGCCGATGTTAAAAATGAAGCTGAACAATTAGTATTCCAAACTGAAAAATCAATTAAAGATTTAGGAGATAAAATAGATTCTAAAGATAAAGAAAAAGCTGAAACTCAAATCAAAGAATTAAAAGAAGCAATTGAGAAAAACAATGTAGAAGACATTAAAACTAAAAAAGAAGCTTTACAAGAAACTGCTATGGCATTTGCAACAAAAGTGTATGAAGAAGCTGCAAAAGCCGCTCAAGCTAATCAAACTGAAGAATCTAACGATTCAAAAGAAGATAAAAAAGATGATGTAATTGATGCTGAATTTGAAGAAAAATAATAATAAAATGAAGTTCTAGTTTAACTAGGACTTCTACTACTATAAAGGAGAGAATATGGAAAAACAAAGAACTAGAGAAGAAATAGAAGAAAAATACAAATGGGATTTAACAACAATATATAAAGATGATGAGGAATTTTTAAAAGATTATGATTTAGTAAACAATAAAATATATGAGATTGAAAATTATCGTAGTAGAATTCTAGAAAATTCAAAAACATTATTAGAATTTTTAGAACTAAGTGATGACATAGATAGAAAAATGAGCAAACTATATTATTATTCACATCTAAAATTTGATCAAGATACAACAAATATTAAATCGCAAGAATTAAAAGGAAAAGTTGATAATATATTTACTAAATATAGTGAACTATCATCATTTATTGCTCCTGAAATGTATAAAAAACCATATGAAGAAGTAAAAAAATTGGTAGAAGAAAATGAACAATTAGAAAAATATAGATTTAATTTAGAAAGTTTTTATCGTTTTGAAACCCATAAATTATCTGAAGAACAAGAAAAACTACTATCTGTTTTTTCTAAAGTTCTTAATTCACCAGAGCATATATTTGAATCATTAACAGATTCTGATATGAAATTTGGTAATATTAAAGATGAAAATGGAAATTTAGTTGAATTTACTGAAAGTAATTATTCAAAATTTATTCATTCAAGTGATCGTGAAGTTCGCAAAAATGCATTTAAATTGTTATTAGGAACATATGCTAAATATAAAAACACAATATCAAATACATTTAAGGAAAATGTTGATTATTTAGTAGGAATGGCAAAAATAGAAAAATTTAATAGTAGTTTAGAAGCATCATTATTTAGTGATAATATAGATACAACAGTTTACAATAATTTAATTGAAACAGTTCATAAAAATCTAAATGTACTATATAAATATTACGATTTAAAAAAAGAAATACTTAATTTAGATGAATTACATTTATATGATATTTACGTCGAATTAATAAAAGATTTAGATAAAGAATATAGTTTTGAAGAAGCAAAAGAAATTGTAATCAATGCATTATCTATATTAGGTGATGATTATATTACCAATTTAAAGAAAGCATTTGATGAAAGATGGATAGATGTATATAATAATGTTGGTAAAAGAGGAGGAGCATATTCAAGTGGTTTCTATGATACAAATCCTTTTGTATTATTAAATTTTGAAAGGAAACTTAATGATGTATCGACTCTTGCTCATGAATTAGGCCATTCAATGCATACATATTATTCTTGCAAGAATAACACTTATAACAACTCTGGATATAAAATATTTGTAGCTGAAGTTGCTTCTACAGTAAATGAATTAATTTTAAACAAATATTTATTAAAAAATTCTAAAGATAAAAAAGAAAAGTTATTTATTTTAAATAACTTAATGGAATTATTTAAAGGAACAATTTATAGACAAACAATGTTTGCAGAATTTGAAAGAGATATGCATAAGAAATATGAAGATGGTGAAATTTTAACTAACGAATTATTATCAAATGAATATTATAAATTAAATAAAGAATATTTTGGACCTAATGTAGTAGTAGATGAAGAAATTAAATATGAATGGGAAAGAATACCACATTTTTACTATGATTTCTATGTATATAAGTATGCAATCGGTTTGTCATCTGCTTGTTATATAGTTGATGGAATAGTAAATAATAAACCTAGTGCTTTAGAAAGTTATTTAAAATTTTTGAAATCAGGTGGTAGTGACTATCCAGCTAACGAACTTAAGATAGCAGGTGTTGACGTTAACAGTAGTGAAGTTATTGAAAGTGCCATCAAAATGTTTGATGAAACAATTAATGAATTCAAAACATTGATTAATAATTAAAAAGAAGGTGTTGTATGAAAAAAGATTATTATGAAGTTTTAGGAGTTTCTAAAACAGCAACTGAAGATGAAATTAAATCAGCTTTCCGTAAATTAGCAAAAAAATATCATCCTGATGTTTCTAAAGAACCCAATGCTGCCGAAAAATTTAAAGAGGCTCAAGAAGCTTATGCTGTATTATCAGATGCCAATAAAAGAAAACAATATGATCAATTTGGTCACGCAGCATTTGAAAATAATGGTGGATTCGGTGGCGCAAACGGATTTGATTTTGACTTTGGTGATATTGACTTAGGTGATATTTTTGGTGACTTTTTTGGAGGCACTTTTGGTAGACAAGGAAGAGGAAAAAGTAGAGCTAGAAAAGGTGCTGATACATTAGTTAGAATGGAAATAACATTTGAAGAAGCAGCCTTTGGATGCAAAAAAACTATCAATGTTAATTTAGATGAAGAATGTTCTGGTTGTAATGGTGAAGGCGGACACGACAAAAAAACTTGTTCAACCTGTAATGGAACTGGTCAAGTAACAAGACAACAAGCCACAATGTTTGGTTCATTTATGACTAGAACTACTTGTCCAGATTGTGGTGGAACCGGTTCAACTTTCAAGACAAAATGTTCATCTTGTAGAGGAACTGGAAAAGTAAGAAAAAACAAAGACATTGATGTTAAAGTACCTGCTGGAATCGATAACGGAAATAGATTAAGATTAGCTGGTAAAGGTGAAGCTGGAACAAATGGTGGACCTAACGGAGATATTTATATTGAATTCAAAGTCAAAAAACATCCAATATTTGAAAGAAAAGAAAATGATATATATTTATTATTACCTATTACAATTACTGATGCAGTACTTGGAACCAAAGTAGATGTGCCTACTTTATATGGAACAGTTAAATTAACTATACCAGTTGGTTCTAAATCAGGAGATAAACACCGTATCAAAGGAAAGGGTGTTGAAGATGTCAATAGTGGCAAAATGGGTGATATGTATATCATTTTAGATGTAGTTATTCCTAAAAAATTAACTAGAGATCAAAAAAAATTGTTTGAAGAATTAAATGAAACATTATCAAATGATTCTGATGAATTCAAATTAATTAAAAAATATTTATAAATAAAGCCTTAAAGCTTTATTTTTTTGTATATTATTTTCTAAAAACAACATAAAAAATATGAAAGGAGAATAATATGGCACGTCATAAAGTAGAAATTAATGGCGTGAATACTGCGAATATTAAAGTTTTAACAAACGAAGAAATGGTTGAATTATTTCAAAAATATAAACAAGGAGACATATTTGCTAAAGAAGATTTAGTAAATGGAAACTTAAAGCTAGTTTTATCCATCTTAAAAAAATACAACAATAGAACAGATAATATGGATGATTTGTTTCAAGTAGGATGTATCGGATTAATCAAAGCAATAGATAACTTTGATTTAACATTTGATGTAAAATTTAGTACTTATGCAGTACCAATGATATTAGGAGAAATCAGAAGATATTTAAGAGATAATAATAGTGTTAGAATCGCTAGAAGTATAAAAGATACCGCATATAAAGCATTAAAAATAAAAGAAGAATTAACAAATAAATTAGGTCACGAGCCAACAATAAGTATGATTGCTAAAGAACTAGAATTGCCTGAATTAGAAGTTGCAAATGCCCTTGACTCAATGAGAGATGCAGTAAGTATGTATGAACCCATCTATAATGATGGAGGCGATACAATCTTTTTAGCAGATCAACTAGAAGATAAAAAAGAAAAATATCCAATAGAAATGCGAATAGCACTTAAAGATGCTCTTTCTAAATTAAAAGAAAAAGAAAAATATATTTTATATGAAAGATACATAACAGGAAAAACACAATTAGAATTAGCAGAAGAAATTGGAATAAGTCAAGCACAAATATCAAGATTAGAAAAAAGTGGAATTGATAACATCAAAAAACTAATATTATAATATAATTAATATAGGTGATGTTATGCGATTATCAGATCTTCAAAATAAGGATATAGTAAATATAAATAATGGAAGTAAAATAGGAAAAATAATTGATGTATTGATAAATATTGAAGGTAATATGGAAGCCTTAGTAGTTCAAAAAAATAAAATAATTAATGTATTTAGTAATAATGGAGAATTTGAAATAAAATGGAATCAAATAAAAAAAATAGGTGATGATGTAATTTTGGTAAATTTGTGATATAATTAATATGGTGATTGTATGAAGGTATTATTATATACAGAAAATTTAAAAAAAATAGGTAACTCTGGCCTAGGAAAAGCTATAAAACATCAACAAAAAGCTTTAGAAGATAACAAAATAGAATATACAACTGATCCAAAATGTAAAGATTATGATATAATCCATTTAAACTTCTATGGACCTAAATCATATTTTTTAGCAAAAAAAGCTAAAAAGCAAGGAAAAAAAGTAGTATACCATGCCCATAGTACAGAAGAAGATTTCAAAAATTCATTCATATTTTCAAATCAGTTAGCGCCGTTATTTAAATGGTGGATTAGCAAATGTTATAGACTTGGAGATATAATTATATGTCCAACACCATATACAAAAAAACTATTAGAAAAATATAATCTAAATAGACCAATAATTGCTATATCAAATGGAATTGATTTAAAACAATTTGAAAAAGATGAAGAACTAGGTAAAAAATTTAGAGAATACTTTAAATTTAAAAAAACTGATAAAATAATAATGAGTTGTGGAATATATATAAATAGAAAAGGGATAATTGATTTTGTTGAATTAGCTAAACGCTTACCACAATATAAATTTGTATGGTTTGGTTCAAGTCCTTTAAAATACTCTCCAAAAGAAATTAAAGAAGCAGTTAATACAAAATTAGACAACTTAATATTCCCTGGATATGTTCCTTTTGATATCTTAAAAGGTGGTTATTCAGGATCTGATTTATTTTTATTTCCCACTTATGAAGAAAATGAAGGAATACCTATTATGGAGGCTGCTACTAGTAGATTAAAAATACTTACAAGAGATATACCTGTATTTGAAGATTGGATTATTGATAAAAAGGACGTTTATAAAGCTAAAAATATTGATGAATTTGAATCTTTAGCAGTTCAAATATTAGAAAATAAATTACCTGACTTAAGAGATAATGCTTATATTATGGCAAACTCAAGAGAAATAACAAAAGTTGGAAAACAACTAATTGAAGTATACGAAAGTTTAATGAAAAAATAGACGATGTCTATTTTTTTTGATATAATTTAATAGGTGAACAATATGAAAAATAAAAAAACAATTTTAATTTTTATATTACTTTTTGTAATATTAATATTTATACTATGCAATTCATTTAAAAATAGAATTTATGAAAGAAATTACTCTTATTTTGATACTTATATTAATATCAAAGTATATTCAAACAGTTCTAAAAAAGCAAATGAAGCTCTAGATGAAATTGATAAAATATATAGTGAATATCATAAACTTACAGACAGATATAATAGTTATCAAGGAATAACTAATTTATATACAATAAATAATAATGTTTTAAACGAAGAATATCTAAAAATAGATAAAAAATTATACGAATTGATTGAATATGGAATAAATATGTATAAATGGTCAAATGGTAAAGTAGATATAAGTATGGGAAATGTAATAGATATATGGAAAGGATATAGAGAAGCCGGTATCAGTATTCCTACAATAGAAGAATTAAAATATGTAAATTATAATAATATAAATGAAATAGAACTAAAAGATAATAAAATAAAAAACAATAATTTAAATATAGATTTAGGCTCAATTTCTAAAGGGTTTGCTACTAAAAAGGTAGGCGAATATTTAGAAAGCATTGGTTTAAAAAAATACTTAATTAATGCTGGCGGCAATGTACTAACTGGTGAATCATATAAAAAAGATAAATATAAAATAGGATTAGAAAATCCTAACAATCAAAACGATATTTATAAAATAATAAAAGTAGAAAATGAAGCAGTTGTAACAAGTGGTGGATATCTTAGATACTATGAATATAATGGCACAAAATATCATCATATAATAGACCCAGACACTTTATTTCCTGCTAATAATGTGAAAAGTGTAACTGTAATAACAAAAGATAGTGCTTATGCTGACTTTTTATCTACTTATCTATTTTTATTGCCATTAGAAGATGGAAAAAAATATGTTGATGAATTAGATAATGTTGAAGCAATATGGTATTTAAACGATGATACAACAGTTACCTCAAAAGGATTTAGTAAATATGAATAAAACAGATATTAAATTAATACTAATATTAATAACTATAACAGTAATAACTTTTATAACAATTAGTAAGAAAGAAGAAACGATAGCTACCGTGTATTATCAAAATAAACCTATATTAAATATAGACTTAAATATTGACTCAACATATGAAGTAGAAGGAACAAACGGAAAAGTAAAAATAGTGGTTAGAAGTAAAAAAATAAAAGTTGATTCTGAAAATAGTCCAAAACATTTATGTTCTAAACAAGGTTATATATCTCATTCATATGAATCAATAGTTTGCCTACCTAATGAAATAGTAATAAAAATCAAAAGCGATGATGAACTAGACGCTAAAGTAGGGTGAAATTATGAAAAAAGAAATAAGACTTTCAATGTTATTATCGATATCAATAATCTTAAATATTTTGGAAAGTTTAATACCTATTTTTAACTTTCCTGGTATAAGAATAGGTTTAGCAAACACTATAACATTAATAGTTTTATATACATATGGTTCAAAAGATGCAATATATATTTCAATTCTTAGAGTACTATTAGTTGGAATATTAAGAACGGGACTATTTAGTATAGCATTCTATTTTAGTCTGTTTGGTTCCATTTTTAGTATAATATCAATGATTATATTCAAAAAAACAAAATTATCAATTATCGGAGTTAGTATTGTTGGAGCTATTATGCATAATGCAGGGCAAATAATAGCTGCCTTATTTCTCATAAATACAAATCTAATATACTATATGCCGATATTACTGATAACAAGTATCATAACAGGAACAATTATAGGATTTATTAGTAAAGAATTACTAAATTTCACTCAAAATTCATAAAAGTAAAGTATTATTATTTAAAGGAAGTGATTTTATGAAAATATTAGTTGTAGATGATGAAATACTAATCAGAAATGTAATTAATGAATATTTAAAAAAAGAAGGTTTTGAATATATAGAAGCTGAAAATGGTGAACAGGCTATAAATATAATCAAAAAAGAAGATGTTGATTTAATTATAATGGATATAATGATGCCAAGATTAGATGGATTTTCAGCCGCTAAAGAAATAAAAAAAATCAAAGATATACCTATAATAATGCTATCAGCTAGAAAAGAAGAATATGATAAGCTAACAGGATTTGATCTTGGAATAGATGATTATGTTACTAAACCATTTAGTCCTAAAGAATTAATAGCTAGAGTAAAAGCTGTATTGAGTCGTATCCAAACAAAAGAGACAGAAGATAAATATATCTATAAAGACTTAGAAATCAATTATATTGGTCGAACTTTAAAAATAGAAAACAAAGAAATTCCTTTAACTCCTAAAGAATATGAATTATTATGCTTCTTTGTTAAAAACGAAGGAATAGCTTTATCAAGAGAACAATTATTAAATAATATCTGGAATTATGACTTCTATGGTGATGATAGAACTATTGATACTCATATCAAAATGTTAAGAAATAACCTAGGAAAATATCGTGATTTAATTAAAACAGTTAGAACAATAGGATATAAATATGAAACAAAAGAATAGTTTATTAAATAAAATTTGGATTTATTTAATAATATTTTCTGCTTCAATTATGGGTTTTCTATGGTTTTTTCAAGTATTATTTTTGGATACTTATTATGAATATGTAAAAACAAATGAAGTAAAAAAAGTAGCAACCAATATAATAAACAATTATGATGAGTATAATATAAAAGAAATATTAGACAATTATTCATTTCAAGAAAATGTTTGTATAGATGTTGTTTACAAAAATATGGAAATATATTCATCAAACAATTTGAATAGAGGATGTATTGGTTTAAATTCTAAAAATAAAAATGTGATGGAAGACAAGATTGAATTTCAAAATAGTTCTGATACAATAAAATTATTTAAATATATAAAAAAAGAATTTAAAAATAAAATAGTTATGTATGCTATAAAATTAGATGAAGACACCTATGTATATATAAACTCATCAGTCGAAATTTTATCATCAACTACTAACATATTAGGAAGTCAATTAATATATGTAACTATTCTAGTTCTTATTTTGTCATTAATTATTTCTTATTTTATTTCAAAAGTGATTTCAAAACCTATAGTAAAAATAAATGAAACCGCTAAAAAGATGGCAAGTGGTGACTATAAAACAAAATTTGAAATAGATGAGAACATTAAAGAATTAAATGAATTAGTTGACACTTTAAATGAAACTTGCAACGAATTATCAAAAACTGATGAAGTAAGAAGAGAACTTCTAGCAAATGTTTCTCACGATTTAAAAACACCTCTTACAATGATTAAAGCTTATTCCGAAATGATTAAAGATATATCATATGATGATAAAGAAAAAACATTTGAATATCTAAATACAATCATAGATGAAACAAATAGATTAAATTTACTTGTTAATGATATTCTAGATTTATCAAAATTACAATCTAATATAGATGATCTAAATATTCAAAAAAATGATATTAATGAATTAATTAAAAACATTGTAGATCATTTTAAATATAGTGATGTATCTATTGAATATAATGGTATTCCAAATACAATAGTTGAAATTGATAAAAAGAAAATAGAACAAGTTATATATAATTTAATTAGTAACGCTATTAACTATGTAGGCGAAGATAATAAAATAATCGTTAATTTGACTAAAGAAAAAGAATATTATTTAATTGAAGTAATTGATCACGGTAATGGTATTAATGAAAAAGATCTAGAATTTATATGGGATAAATATTATAAAACTGATAAAACCCATAATAGAAATACTATTGGCACAGGATTAGGATTATCAATCGTAAAAAATATTTTAGAACAACATAAATTTGAATATGGTGTTAAATCTAAAAAGAATAAAGGAACTACTTTCTATTTTAAGATAAAAAGATAGTTCTTTTTTCTTTGATATGATATAATTAAATAGGTGGTAATATGATATATGTTTTATATGGAATTCAAGATTACTTAATAGATAAAAAAATACAAGAATTAACTAAAAATATTGATAGATTAGAAATTGATGAATTTGATTTAGAAAATAATAATATCAAACAAATAATAGATGCAGCTTCAACATTTTCATTATTTTCTACTAATAAAACAATAATTGTATATAATAGTTTTGTTTTTTCATCAAATAAAAAAGGAATTGATGATAAAGATATAAATTTATTACAAAAATATATTGAAAATCCTAACAAAAATACAACAATTATATTTGTTGTATCGAATGATAAACTAGATTCAAGAAAAAAAATAGTAACATCCGTTAAAAAAAATGGAACAGTTTTAGAATTTAATGAAGTAAAAAATATTAATACACTAGTAAATGATATGATTAAACCTTATAAGATAACTACAAATCAAATTAATACTTTAATAAATAGAGTAGGTGATAATCTATTTATTCTAGAAAACGAAATAACAAAATTAAAAACATATAAAAATGATGATTTAATAATAACCGATAATGATATCATTAACGTCATTAATAAGAGCGTTAATACTGATATATTTCATTTAATCGATAGTATAATTAATAAAAATATGAACGAAGCTCTAGAATGTTACTATGAATTAATAAAAATAGGGGAAGAACCAATAAAAATATTAGTATTATTGGCTAATCAATTTAGATTGATGTATCAGGTAAAAGAATTATCAAAAAAAGGATATCGTATATTTGATATAATGGATTTATTAGATCAAAAACAATATCCAATTCAAAAAGCAATTCAAAAAGGATACAACTATGATTCCAAAATATTATTGGAATATTTGAATAAATTAGCTGATTTGGATATAGGAATTAAAACAGGTAAAATAGATAAAAATACAGGGTTAGAATTATTTATTTTAGGTATGTAAAAAGAAGCAAATTATTTGCTTCTTTTAAAATTCCATATTCATTAAATCTTCTTCAAATTCATCATCAAATTCTTTTTTAGGTTCAATCTTTGGTTCTTCCTTAGGTTGAGTTTCTTTAATAACTGGTTCCTCTTTAACTTCAACTTTTGGTTCCGTTTTTGGTTCTTCGAATTTTGGCATTTCAAATTCTATATCAGATTTTACTTCAGTTTTAGGTTCAGTAGGATGAATATTTTCTTGTTCTTGAGATATTTTAGTTTGATTTAAAGCTTCTTTCAAATCGTAATTATTTTCTCTTGGATCATCATTATCAAGTTCAATTAATTTCAATACTTCTTCAAGAGTAGTTTCTCCAGCAACAACTTTTTCAAGTCCATCTTGAAGTAGAGTAGTAACATCTGAACTATAAACCAAATGTCTTAATTGTTCTTTTGGCATATTTGAACTTATAGCATCTTTAATTTCTTGATTAACAAGCAATACCTCATGTAATGCTACACGTCCAGAATAACCATTGCCACATTCTTCACAACCTTCAGTTTGATATATTTCATCAATATCTCTATGTAAAACTCTTTTAAACAATTTCTTTTCATAATCATTAGTTTTTTTCTTTTGTTTGCATTTTGGACATAATTTACGAGCTAACTTTTGTGAAACAATGCCTGTAAGGGCAGAAGCAAGTAAATATCTTTCAACATCCATATCAAGTAAACGTTCAATAGTATTTAATGAGTTATTAGTATGGATTGTAGATAAAACTATATGACCTGTAATAGAAGCTCTAACAGCAATTTTTGCAGTTTCAGTATCACGAATTTCTCCAATCATTATAACATTAGGGTCTTGACGTAATATTGATCTTAATGCGTTAGCAAATGTTAATCCTATTTCGCTATTAGTTTGAACTTGGTTAACACCTTCAATATTCATTTCGATAGGGTCCTCAACTGTAATAATGTTTGTATCCTCTTTATTTAATTTTTGTAGAATTGCATAAACAGTAGTAGATTTACCTGTTCCTGTAGCACCAGTAACAAGTATAATACCATTAGGTAAACTAATCATTTTACTAATTTTTTCATAATTAGATTCACTAAATCCTAAATTTTCAAGTCCACTTGTACTCATAGAATAATCTAAGATACGAATAACTATTTTTTCACCATTCAAAGTAGGTAAACAAGAAACACGCAAATCTAGGTTTATCCCTTGCAAAGTTGCTTTAATAGCTCCATCTTGAGGTAATCTTGATTCAGTAATATTCATTCCGGCAAGAATTTTAACACGAGTAACTAGATTTTTTTTAACAGAATTAGGTATTTCAGCATAATCACTTAAAGCTCCATCAATTCTAATTCTTATTTTCATAAATTCTTCGTGTGGATCAAAGTGAATATCACTTGCTCCTTTTTTACTTGCATCTAATAGTATTTCATTAACCACTTCTACAATAGGCATTTTGTCAAAATCAAATTTTTTTAACATATTTTCATTCCCCTTTATAGTCTTTTTTAAATTTAGACTAGCATTTATTCTTAATCTATTATATAATAGATTTGAAATAATTACAATAAGGAGGGTAAAAATTTATGAATAAAAATAGTAAAGGGTTCATGTTATTAGAAACTTTAATTGTTTCTACAATTATACTTAGTACATTGATTTTTTTATTCGTACAATTCACAAACATAAAATCTAGTTATGAGATAAGCTTTAAATATAATACAGTTCCTGGTATTTATTTAGCAAAAGAATTAAGTGATTTTTTAGTTGAGAATGAAGTAGAAAGTTTCTTGTCGAACGAATTATCTAAAAACGCTGAAGGTGGCAATGGGTACATCCTGATTGATAGCGCTTCACAATTCAATAATATTGATAGTACACTTTATAAAAGAATGCTAAATGATATGGATATTAAACATGTAATATACACAACAGATAGTATGGATCAATTAAAAGCATATTTAAATAGCGACAAAAGAGATTCAACTGTTTTTACGGAAAGTTTCAAAGAATTTATATTTAGTTTAAAATCAACCAACACTTCAAATAATCGTTTAGTTATTATGTTCAATAACAAAACATTCGCATCAATTATAATAGGAATCGATAGTGTCTGTGTAAATGGTCAAAATGCTATTTGTTTTAAATATGAACCAAAAGACACAAATTGGAAAGTAACAAATGTACATGAAGCATTAGAATATCTAAGAAAGGTTTTATAAAATCGGTGAAATTATGAAAAAAGGATTTACAGTAATAGAATTGATTGTATCTTTTACATTAGTATCAGTTATATCAATAGTATTATTTCAACTAATTTTTACCTTAAAAGAATTATATGTCAGCGGAGACATACAAACTACTTTATTAAATAAACAGGGAATAATGACAAAAAAAATATACGATGACTTAAATGACGACAATTTAACACAAATAAGTAGCTGTGGCGTTTCTTGTCTAATATTTAATTATCAAGGAGAAGAAAGAAAATTAATTGTTGATGTTGCAGCAAATACAATGACATATGATAATTATTCTATGAAATTAATCGAAGGTAGTTCATTTGGACAACTATCATTTGATTATTCAGAAAATGATGGAGATAATATATTTAGTCTGAATATTCCAATTAAAAGTAATTTACTTGATGGTGACTTTGGAATTCATATAGTTAAAACATATAAAAAAGATGAAATAGCAGTAAACAATAAATTAAACATAAATGATGCAATTATAACAGCAAATAATATAGATTTACCAGTCAGAAAAGATACCAGTATTGCTGATAGTAATACTTATTGGGCAAAAATATTTCATCAAGATCAAAGTAATATATCTTTAGATTCAGATGATGCATATTTCAAAAACTATAATGAATTTATTAAATCAAACAATGTGCACAAATTTAGTTCTTTAAAATCTCTAGAAGTATTTAGAATTGATAAAGCTACAAAGGCACAATTTAAAGATAGTAATAATGTTTTGCAAGAAATTGATTTAATTGAAGTTGCATCTAAAGATAAAACTGAAAATGAAAAGAAAAAAATTAATGAAGAATATCAAAATGGATATTTTGAGTTCTTATTAGAATATCCAAATCTTAGTACATCAAATTACAATCTATGGACACAAACTAATAATTTTGTGACATCTGCAACCTTAGAAAATATATATTCAATTGACATAGTATATCAAGGAAAATCTTGTAGATGGAATGGATTAAAATATTTAAAGGATACCAACTCTGAATCGTTCGCTAATGGATGTCAAGGCGGAGATTACTTTGCTATCGGGACAAGAAAAGACAATACAAAAATAAAAGGTCCTGACAGTGATGTTGATTCAGTAAATTTATGGGTAAAAGCTGATGAATACATTAGTAAATATAGTTTAAGTGTTATAGTAGGTTAAAAGTTAACAATACCAAAATACCTGATATTAAAGACGCAACAATTCTTGATACCAGATAATTTTGGTATTTTATTTTAGTATCTTCTAAAATACTTAAAATTTGAAAATGAACACATAAGCCACCAAAAGATAAAATCATTGTAATAAATAGGCAAGCAAGTTTATAGTCAAAATTATTTAAAACAAAATTAATTCCATTTGATAACTCTAAAAACATATTCAAAATATTTTCAATAAAAATAGGTAAATTTATATAATTTAAAGTTTTAGTTAAAATATTAAAAAATATAATTGTTCCTAAAATTAGTAAAATACTATCAATACCTTTTTTAATACTATTTTTTAAGACACTTCCAAAACTTTTAGTATCAAAATTATTATTTATTTCTTTTCCATTGTCTAAATTTCTAAACAACAAACCAACAATAATTGTAGATAAATAATGAATAATTAAAATATAATAAGCATATTTATAACCAATCATATTACCAATAAAGCCAATAATAAATAATGGATTAGAAAAATGACATAATATTAAAGCTTTATTCGCACTTTCATACGAAATCAAATTTTTATTATATAAATCATTAATATATATAGCGCTACTAGGAAAACCTGATATCATACTCATAAAAAATATATAAGCCACATTACCATTCACATTAAAAAACCGTTTAAAAAAATTACCAAACAGAAAATTGACAACATCAACAAATCCATAATTGATTAAAAATTCACTCATCAAAAGAAAAGGGAATATTGTTGTAACAATTCTATCTTTCCAAAAAATAATAGAATTTTGGACACAATTAATATAGTCATTTGAATTTAAAATAATTTGAACAACTATAAATAAAAATAAAAATAAAAGTAAAAATTTAGAATATTTTTTCATTTTTAGCTCCCTTTTTACATATTTCTATATTATAATTATATTTGAAAGTAGGGGACACTATGAAAAATAAATTGAAAGAATACAAGTATTTAGGCTTATTAATAATTTTGTTTTTATTGTTTTTTGTAATAAAATTACCATACAATATTGAATTACCAGGTGGTATATTAAACATTGATTCCAAAATTGAATCAGATATTAAGGTTAAAACATCAGGAACTCTAAATATGGCTTATGTATCTGAAATTAGGGCAACCATACCTACATATCTAATTTCAAAATTAAATAATAATTGGGATTTAATTAAAATGGAAGAGAGTATTAGTTCTAATGAAACAATTGAAGAAGCTAATTATAGAAATACAATGTTATTAAAAGAAGCAAATGATATAGCAACTATTGTTGCCTATGAAAAAGCAGGAAGAAAAATAAAAATCAAAAATAAAAAATTGTACATTACATATATAGACCCTAGCGCTCAAACTGATTTAAAAATAAAAGACCAAATTTTAAAAGTTGATCATAAAAAAATTAATAATTTAGAAGAAATTGCAACTATAATAAACAATCATAATGTTAATGATACTATTTTAGTAGAAACAGATAATGGTGTTAAAAAATCTAAAATAATTGAAATAGATGGTAAAAAAGTAATTGGAGTTTTAATTACTTATGACTATGATTTTGATAATGAAATCAAATTTAAATTTACTGATAAAGAATCCGGACCATCTGGAGGAATGATGATGACTTTGGCTATCTATAACTATTTAACTAATGATTCCTTAACTAAAAATAGAAAAATTGTTGGAACGGGTACAATTGATATAAATGGCAATGTTGGTGAAATAAGTGGAATTAAATATAAATTAAAAGGAGCCATAAAAAATAAAGCAGATATTTTTATTGTTTCTGAAGAAAATTATGATGAAGCAATAAAGTTAAAAGAAAAAAACAAATACAACATTAAAATTATATCTGTTAAAACAATAGATGAGGCAATAAAATATTTAAAAGAATAGCTTTAACTATTCTTTTTTTGCTTCACTAAACACATTTTCATCAAATATATGTTGATTTGTATTCTTACTATACAATTCATCAGTACTTATAAGGAAGAATATATCTGTAATAGCACTTTCTCCATTGGATAAAACAGGATCATCCCAAGTTAAATCTAAATGTTTCCAAGATCCATCAATATAAACTAAATTCCAAATATGACTTGAACTAGATATTTTATAATTTTTAATGCCCATTTTATCTAAAAATAAAGCCATTGCATCAGAGTATCCACCACATATAGCTTTGCCTGTAAAAATGGGACCATAAGCTAAATTTGAGGTATGTTTTAAAGAAATAACATCGCCTTTTTTTACTTCTTCAGATCTTTCTTCATCGTAAGAAGTTCTATTAATAATATAGTCATGAATAGTTTTGATTTTTTCTCTATCAGTCATTGAATCATTAATTAATTCAGCATATAATTCATCAATTTTAGAACTAATTTTACTAATCAATTCATTTGAATATAATTTATCTACAACAATATTTACTCTGCCAAAATTATTAAGATTAACATTTATTTTATTATAACTATTGTAAGGACTAACAAAATTATTGATATTTGAAATTAAAACCCTGTCATTGATAATATCTTGAACATCAGTTAAACAATTTTCATATTTTTTAGGGCAAAAGAAAGTAAAATCTTCATAGCCATCATTTAACATTGTATAAATAATATTCATAATATCTTGTTTGTTTTCAGGTTCAAAATCCGTAGTTTGTTTAACAAAATTAAAATCATAATCTTTTTTGTAAGAGTTTGGTTCATCATAGGTTAATTCATCTTTATAAACAATATCTTTAACAACAAAATCAAATATATTTTCATAATAAGTTAGTATTAAACCTAGTATAACTAGAAGGAATATCGTCTTTAGTAGTTTTTTCATAGCATCACCTATTATAATTATAACATAAGAATATAAAAAAAGAAGTAAAAATTACTCCATTGAATTAACTTTGATAGTTAAACGAGATTTATTACGAGCTGCATAGTTATCTTTAACGATACCAGCACCAGCTGCTTTATCTATTCTTTTAATAGCTACTTTTAAAGCTTCGTTAGCTTTTTCTTTATCTTTTGCTAAAACTGCTTTTTCAACGTTTTTAATAGCATTTTTTAAACTAGCTTTATATGTGTTATTATTATTAACTTTTCTTTTGATACTTGTTTTAACTGCTTTTTTAGCATTTTTCATATTTGGCATAATTTCACCTCCAAGCCATTAATTCCTAATATATTTTAACAAATATATAATCAAAAATCAAGATTTACTTATAAAAAGTACGAAAAAGTCCAAAATAATATTGGTGATACTATGAAACATGAAATAGATTTAGCAAATTTCTCACTTCGAACAGACTTGATGATTGAAACTATTGATACTAAAAACGATAAAATTAAAGAAACAGAAGATATTTACGTAACTGAAATAAAAGTTGATGAAAGTTTAAGTAAAAAAATTGAAAGAAAAATCGGAAATTATATAACAATAGAGTTTCAAGATGTAACTGATATTGATAATCAAACCGCTTTAGAAAAGGTATTTAAAAGATATTTAAAAAAATTAATTGGTAAAGAGTATAAAAGAGGTCTAATTATAGGATTAGGTAATATTAATTCAACCCCTGATTCATTGGGTCCAAAAGTAATAGAAAGTATTGTTGTAACTACTCATATTTTGGAAATAGCACCTTTAGATGAAGGATTTAGTGAAATAGCAGCTATTGCCCCTGGTGTAACTGGAGATACAGGAATTGAAACATATGAAATAATAAAAAGTATGATTAATATTATTAAACCAGACTATGTAATAGCAATTGATGCTCTAGCAACTCTTTCAATTGAAAGATTAAATAAAACAATTCAAATGAGTGATACCGGAATAAAACCGGGTAGTGGAATCGGTAATTTTAGAAAAGAAATAAGCAAGGAAACATTAGGAATACCTGTTATATCAATCGGAATACCAACCGTTCTTGATGCTGTAAGTATTGTATCAGATACATTTAATTACATCTATAAAAATTATGAATTTAATAAAGAATTTATTAATAATCCAATGAATAAAATAGTAAAAAGTTCATCAATTAATTATTTAAAAAAAGAATATAAAACAAATGTTGAAGATAAAAAAAATCTTCTCGGTATGATAGGGGAATTATCCGAGGAAGAAGTAAGAAAACTAATATATGAGGTTTTAACTCCAATTGGTTATAACTTAATGGTTACACCCAAAGAAATCGATTTTACCATAAAAAAACTTAGTCAAGTACTAAGTAATGGTATTAATGAAACTGTTCATCCTAAATTAGAAATAAGCTAAACATGAAATTACAAATGAAGCAACCATTGCTAACAACAAAATAATTGCTACAATTCTTTGGCTATTATTTTTCTTTTTCATTTCAACACCTCTAATTAATTATATCATATTTTTGGAATAATAATAGTTTTTTTTAATATTATTAATTAGGTGATATAAATTGGACAAGATTAAGAAGAATAAAATTATAGTATTTTTAATAGTAATTACTGCGGTAGCTTTTATATTTGGAACTTTTTTTATAACTATATTAAATAATAGTGATAAACAACTGGTAAAAACATATATTGAAACATTTTTAAATGACATTTATAAAAACGAAATAAACTATATTGATGTCTTAAAAAACACTTTATCATCGAATATTTTTATAGTGATTTTAATTTGGTTATTAGGTATTTCAATTATAGGAACACCAATAATAGTAATAATATATTTTTTTAAAGCATTTAGTTTAGGTTTTACAATTAGTTCCTTTATTTTTACATATAAAACAAAAGGAATAATATTTAGTTTACTATACATTTTTCCTAATGAAATAGTAAAATATTTGTGCTACACATTAATAATTATAAATGCTTTAAATGTATCCAAAAAATTAACACTTTCAGTATTAAAAAAAGAAAATTTAAATTTTAATAGAATTATTAATAGATATTTTAAAATATTAGTTATATGTTTAATAACCATTATTATAACTAGTTTATATGAAGTGTATGGAATACCATTTATTTTTAATAAATTTTATTTCTTAATAAAGTAGACTATTAAGTCTTTTTTTTGTATAATTATAGTGGTGATTTTATGAAAAAAGTAGTAATCGGAATGAGTGGGGGAGTAGATAGTAGTGTAGCAGCCATCATTCTTAAAAATCAAGGATACGATGTTATTGGACTATTTATGCGTAATTGGGATGCAAGTGTAAATAACGATATTAATGGTAATCCAACTTTAAATAATAATATTTGTCCTCAAGAACAAGATTATAATGATGCTTTAAAAGTATGTGAAAAAATAGGTATTCCATTACACAGAGTTGATTTTGTTAAAGAATATTGGGATTATGTTTTTACTTATTTTTTAGATGAATTAAAAAAAGGAAGAACTCCTAATCCAGACATTATGTGTAACAAATATATTAAATTTGATATGTTTGCTAAAGAAGCAATAAAATTAGGCGCTGACTATATTGCAACTGGACACTATGCTAGAATGAAAGATGGAAAATTATTAAGAGGGTTAGATAGTAATAAAGATCAAACTTATTTTTTATCACAAGTTACAAAAAAGCAACTACAAAATGTTTTATTTCCAATTGGAGATTTACAAAAACCAGAGGTTAGAAAAATAGCAACTGATTATGGTTTAATTACGGCAGAAAAAAAAGATTCTACCGGCATTTGTTTTATCGGTGAAAGAAATTTCAAGAATTTTTTAACTAATTATTTACCTAACATTCCTGGTGATATTGTAAATATTGATACTAAAGAGATAATAGGTAAACACATTGGATTAATGTATTATACAATAGGTCAAAGAAGAGGATTGAATATTGGTGGAACTGAAAACAGAATATTTGTTGTTGGCAAAGATTTAGAAAAAAACATTTTGTATATTGCTGATAGTACTAAAGAGGATTATTTATTAAGCGATTCTTGTTTAATTGACAATGTTAATTTATTAACCGATGAAAAAATAGAAAAATGTAGTGCTAAATTCAGATACAGACAACCAGACAATGATGTTACTTTAGAGTATCTAGATAATGGAAATATCCTTGTGAAATATCCTCAAATGGTGAAATCAGTTACTCCAGGACAAGCTTGTGTATTATATAATGGCGAAGAATGTATTGGCGGAGGAATTATTAAAGAAGTCTATAAAAATAATGAAAAAATCAAATATTTATAAAACTTTACTTTTAATTTACACCTTGACATTTGACATATAAGTGATAAAATTATTATAGGAGGTTTACGATATGGAAAGACTAAACGAAATATTACATGAATTAGGAATATCAAAAGTTAAACTTGCTAAATTTTTAGGTGTTTCAAGACAAATGATTTATAATTATTTAGAATTGGATGATCTTAATAAATGGCCAAAAGATAAAAAAGTTTTATTATTTAATTTATTAGGTATTAAATCAGCTGAAGAATTAGATACAATTAAAGTAGATACTGATTATATTTTAAATGTTGAATCTAGAATAAATAGTTTATTTGAAAGTACAAATAAGGTAGAAGTGGATTCGTCTAATCCATTAAGTGGTTTAAATGAAAAAAGAAAAGAATTATTAAGCAATATTATTTCATTAGCTAGAGAAGATTTAGAAGATGATAGCGATATTGAAACAGAAAAAACTTATGAATATTTATATCATTTTATTCAAACAATGGGTTCATCTAAAGAATTAAAATATATTCTTGCATATATGGCAAAAGCTACTGGATTTGAAAAACCATTGAATTTTGCTTATAACGAAGAAGAACAATTTATGTTTGAAAGTATTATGTTCTCTGCATTTACATTATATAATAATGATGGTGGGGGAATATCAAAAACTAAATTAGCAGAATCACATAAAAGATTCGTTAATCAAATAGAACATAAAATGGAAGAAAAAATGAGTCGTACACTTGAATTGAATACAATTAAAATTCAAGCATTAAAAGAACTTGGTTTTACTGAAATCAATGATGCTAATGCACCAGAAGTATTTGCTAAAATAGCAGAAATAGAATCAAGAAAAGTAAATTAAAAACTCTTTAAGAGTTTTTTCTTTTTGACCGCCCTCTTTATATAATTTATAAAAGTAGGGGAATTATTTAAATACTATTTTAAGATTATTATAATTAAGTATTAGATAGATATATTATTTATTATTAAATATTAAATTGATAAATTGAACTTAATAATATAGAAGAGATATATTAATATTATAAAATTAAAAAACAATATTAATTAAGACATCTATAAGTAAAAATATATAAATTAAAAAAATACATAAAAATTCATAGATGAATAATTCTCTATTATTTTATGTATTTTTTTAGCTAATATTTAACTTCCTATAATCTATATTATGTTAACTTTAATACATTCTTCCTATAAACTATCTTGTGTATACCATTATCAATATACTATTGTATATAATTACATAATATAACTCTCAACAATATATAAATTATTATTACATTTAAATTTAATTTTATAATTCGTTATAATATATATTACATCCTATATATTCTCTTAATTCAATATGTATTATTTATTAAATAAATATATTTATCATTTAAAAAATAACATTACTAAAAATATACTTATTTTCAACAACTACTCTACCCTTTTCAATTTATAAAAATAGGGTGGTCATTTAATTTCTTTATAATTGCATCCAGTACCATCATATTTATAATTTGTACAACCAATAAATTTTTTATCATCATCATATACTTGTTTTAGTAATAAATATCCATCACAATTTGGACATTTACTTATCGGATACTTGTATAATAGCTCCATTGTCATAAAACCACAAATTTCTTTATCAGTACAACAACGATAAACATATTGTCCCATATCATTATAATATACATACTTTAAATACCCCCCACATTTTGGACAAACATAATTATCAGAATCATCAAATTCGATATCATTACAAAACTCTACATTATGATTTTCTTTTAATTCACTTAAAAATTGAGATGGCCTTTTATCAGAGGTTATTATGTATACTTTATTTTTAGTTCTGGTTAAAGCAACATAAAATAATCTTCTTTCTTCAGCATATTCAAAATTTTCTTTAGTATATTTAAAAAACTTAAATAACTCATCATCTTTTATTTTTGAAGGAAAACCAAAAGTAGAATTAATAGCATTAATAATAATTACATAATCAGCTTCCATTCCTTTAGAACGATGAACTGTATAAAATACTATATCAGCATTCTTATAATCATTACAAATAATATCACCTTTATATTCATAGAAGTGATCTGTTTTACATAACTCTTTCATATCATTGTTATATCTGCCCAAAAGCATTATTTTTGCATCCATTTTGATGTTCAAAATATCTCCAATAGCTTTAACAATAGCAAGTGCTTTCTTTTCAGTAACCTTCCCTATTCCATCTTCATATTTCAAAACACAAATAGGCTTATCTAAATGTTTGTTAGAATGTAAATGTTTTTTAATATTTTTTTCATCCTTTTCAACGAATTCACTTGCAACATCAATTAACTCTTGACTATTTCTGTAAGTGTTAACAATTTTAGTTAATGATCTATATCCTAATTTTTCTTTAAAATAAGTAAATAAATCAACATTAGAACCAGCAAAAGAAAAAATAGCTTGCCAGTCATCCCCTACTGCCGTTATTTTCGCATTACATTTATGAGCTAATGCCTTAATTAATTCAAACCTTTCTAAAGAAATATCTTGATACTCATCAACAATAATATATTTATATTTAAAATCTATATCTTTTGTATTAATAATTTTAATAGATTTAATAATCATATCATCAAAATCAATCATATTATGATTATTCAAATAAGCGTTATACTTAAAATATATTGGTTTAATACATTTTAAAAATAATTTTGTCCTTTTATCTTCAACATTATTTATTAAGTAATCAATATCATCTTTATTGTAATTATTTAATTTCATATTTGATATAAAATTTTGAGTTAAAGAAATAAATTTAACAAAATATTCATTTTCTTTACTATCAAATAATTTATTAAAAACAGTAATTGAATCTCTTCTTTTTAAAATAAAATTATTTTTAATTAATATTTCTTCTAAATGTTCTAACAAAGATCTTTCATCATTAAATTTTGAAAAAGCATAAACTAATTTTGTATTATTCATTCTATGTAATTCAATTTTTTGTTTAATTTCTTCCTTATATTTATCTAAACCTTTCTTATTATATAATTCTGAAGTACCATTTTCGTTAATTCCAAAATGTTCTAGATAAATTATGTTTTCGCCTTGAGTAATAGTGAAATCTGGACAATATATTTTATTGTTAGGTAAAAATTCAGGGTATCTTTTTTCATATTCATAATCAATACCATTTAAATAAAGAAAATTAGCTATTTCAACTTCTTCTTTTGATCTTACTTTTTCACCAACAATTGTTTTTTCTTTATTTTTCCTTACCTTAACTGTATTATTATTATATCCTTCTATATCACCTTTAATAGTATTAAATAATTGATTTTTTTGATATAAACAATATTCTTTATGAGTCTTAAATTTTTTTATATCGTCACTTTCTCCAAGATAAAGCGTTAAAAAATTAAGAACATTATTTAATTCAAATTCATTTTTATAAATTTCTTCTTTTAAATAGTTCATAAAAAAATATTGTTTTTTACTATCTTCAATAATTTCATATTTTTCATTATTATTATTTAAAATAATGTCTAATCCCAATTTATGAAAAGTTGTAACATTAATATCTATATTAAAATACTTTAATAATTTTTCCTTTAATTCTTCAGTATTCTTTTTAGCAAAAGAGATCGCTAAAATTTCATCTTCACGAATTTCTTTAATATCAATTAAATATTTAATTTTAGCCATCATTGTTGTTGTTTTTCCGCTTCCAGCACCTGCTATTATTAAATTATAATCTTCATCTTTTAAAATTGCCATTCTTTGTTCGTCATCTAGTATAATATTCTTATCCATATTAATAAAAATATTATCAAAATAATTTTTATTTTCTAATAATTTTTTATTTATATAATTTTTATTATGTTGTTTAATTTCTCCTAAATTTTTTATATAATCTAAATTATTATCTTCTACTACTTTTTTGTTTAAATATACATCTTCATTAAATATATCTACCATAAAAGCACCTTTCTATCATAAAAATTATAACAAATTTCAAAAAATTGTACAATAAATATGTATATTTTTCGAAAATAAATACAATATATAAATGGGTGATGAAAGAATGAAAAGAAGTAATAAAAAAGAAATGCAATCAGTTAAAAATTGCAAAAAAACAGATGTAAAAAGTTGTAATAGAGTAAAAGATTCAAAGAAGATCACTGGATTCGATGATTCTAAATCTTTTGAATTAGACAAAAACAACGACAATTCATTTGAAGTAGAATAATTACCCACTTAAAAGAGAGCATAAACTCTCTTTTATTTAGTGAAATATAACTGAATTCATAATTATAAACAAACACCCTATAATAAATGCCATTATAGTTTTTCTATATTTTTTATATTTAAATGACAAAGGTAATAATTCATAGCAAGAAATATGTGTCATAATTCCAGCTATTACAGCAAATAATAATCCTAAGTTTGTATCATTAGCAATTGGTTTTAAAAATAAAAATGCAATAATAGCTCCAAAGAATTCTGATATTCCAGAAATAAATGTATAAAATATGGCTTTTTTACGGTTATTTGTGGCATAATAGATTGGTAATGATATAGTTATACCCTCTGGGATATTATGAGCCGCTATTGCGAGCGTTAAGGTAATTCCTAAGGTAATATCATTACTACTAGTAATAAATGTAATTATACCTTCTGGAATATTATGCAATATAATGGCAAGCATACTAACAATTCCAACTCGATATAATTCATCGTTGTTAGGTAAAAATCTATCTATTATCATTGATAGAATAATACCTATATTAATAAAAATTAATATTAACAAAATGGAATAAAAATTATTATAAGTTGTAGTTAACAAATTAAATGCTTCTGGGATTAAATCTGTAATTGATACTGTAATCATTACTCCTGCAGCAAATGCTAAAGAATAAATAATGATATTCTTTTGTTTTTTTATAAAAATTAAGACTCCACCTAATAATGTAGAAATACTTGCTAAAAAAGTTAATAAAAAAGGCATATAATCACCAATTAATTATATGTCTTTTATTTAGTTTTAATATATCATGTTTAAAATTTTGTTATTTTCATATAATATTAGTGCAAATGAAAATTTGCAGAATTTATGGTAAAAAAATTGACTTTTATCATAAAATATAGTATATTATTATTGCATTTGAAAAAGTGCAATAAAATGTAAATGTTTCTCGCTTCCGGGTGGCTAGCGAGTAATAAGTAATCCCGGTCGTCAATGTTTCTCGCTTCTGGGTGGCTAGCGAGTAATAAATAATCCCAGTTGTAAATATTTGAAAACTTCTATCTCAATTGATAGAGTTTTCTTTTATTTTATGATATATTTATGTAGGAGTTGATACAATGAAAGTGCAAAACGGATACTTATATCATATCAAAGATGAATTTTTTGATATTGTTAATGATGAAAATTTAATGAGTAACCATGAAAAAGGTAAAAAAAGACCTACTTATTTTACAATTAAAGATAAAGATATATTATGGTTTATACCATTAAGCAGTAAAGTAGAAAAATACAAAAAAATAGTTGATAAAAAAATAGAAAGATTTGGTTTTTGTAATACAATTTTGCTTGTTGATATTTTCGAAAAAAAACACGCTATATTGTTACAAAATGCTTTTCCTACATTAGAAAAATATATTGACCATGTTCATACTATTGATGGAAAACCTGCCAAAGTTCCAGAAACTTTAGAAAAAATAATATTAGAAAATTTTAAAGATTTAATGAAATTAAAATCAAAAGGAATAAATTTGTTTTTTACTGATATTGACAAGATTAAAAAACAAATGGAAGATGAATTAGAAGAAACAAATAATGTAAACACTTATTAATAAAAAAGACATGTAATTGAAATGCACCCATTAGAGTAGACATTAATAAAAAAGACTATTTTAAGAAATTGTGTTAGAATACACTTCCGAAAGGAGGTGTTTTCTTATGGCTTTAAAGGGACAAAAATTTATAAGATTTACTGATGAAGAAAGAACAGAAATAGTTGGTCAATATTTATCTGGACAAGGTTCTTATAGAAGCATAACAAAAGAACGTGGAATTAGTTGGAAAACAGTTGAAAGTATGATTAGAAAATATAGAAATACTGGAACAACTATTGCAGAACAAAAAGGTCGACCTAATGAAAAAAATTTAACAAAAGAAGATTGGAAACAAAGATTTGAAATACTAAAAAAATACCAGGCCTTCCTCAAGGCACAACGAGAGAAAAAGTAACTTTTATAAATCTCTATAGAGATAATTATAAGTTATATAATATGTGTGCCGTATTAGAAATAAGTCCAAAAACTTATTATAAATATAGAAATAAGGAAGATCCTGATTATTATGATTACTTAGTAATTAAAGAAATATTTGATGATTCTAAAGGCACATATGGTTATCGTAGAATTGTGGAAGGCCTAAAAATCAAATATGGGGTTGTTATGAATGGAAAGAAGGTTTTGAGAATAATGAAAAAATATAATTTAATTCCTGAATATGTAAGGAAATCAAAAAAGAAAAATAAAAACGAAAGAATTGAAGATAATGTTAAACCCAATTTATTAAATAGAAATTTTAATAGTGATGCGCCCAATAAAGTGTGGGATACAGACGTTACATATCTTATATTTAAAAGTTCTAGGGCATATTTATCAACAATAATTGATTTATATGATAGAAAAGTTGTTGCTTATAAAATATCAAAACATAATGACAATAAGTTGGTTATGGATACTTTAAATGAAGCGATAGCAAAAAGAAAAGATGTATCTGGATTAATAATACATTCCGACCAAGGATTCCAGTATACATCTTATGAATACA
>CAKOTA010000015.1 GCA_934119965.1 uncultured Bacilli bacterium | reverse complement strand
ATGAGTCATGAAGAAGATGAAAGAAAAATCTATAACTCCAGAATGTATGAAGCAGAACAAAAAGGTTTACAAAAAGGCATAGAAAAGGGTATAGAAAAAGGCATAGAAAAAGGTTTACAAGAAGGCATAGAAAAAGGCATGGAAAAGGGTTTACAAGAAGGTATGAAAAAAGGTTCTATAAATAAAAGTATGGAAATAGCTAAGGAATTATCAAAAATGAAAATGTCTATTGAAAATATAATGAAAGTCACAGGATTAACTAAGACAGAAATAGAAAACTTAAAATAGTTTTTTTTTTATTGTATAGAATATATAATATTATTTGAAAAAATGTTATAATTACTATAGGTGGTAAGATGAAAAATAAAAAGATTATATATTTATTATCATTTATAATACCAGTAATATTGTTGATAGCTGTATTATTTATTAAAGGTATTGGTTTTAATGCTGAAAAAATATTAGTGAGTGATATGCATTCACAATATGTAACATTATTTTTATACTTGAAAAGGGTATTAAATGGGACAGAATCATTATTTTATTCATTTAATAATGGATTAGGTGGTAGCATGTATGCAACATTTGCATATTATCTAGCTAGCCCTCTTAATTTATTACTTATATTTTTTAGTGAAAACAATATACCTGAATTTATTATGTTAATATTGTTTATTAAAATTGGTTTATGTGGATTAACAATGAATATATATATAAACAGACATTTTAAATTAAAATTTGATTCTTTAATTTTTTCATGTTGTTATGCATTAATGGCATATGTAATAAATTATTATTTTAATATTATGTGGTTAGATGGAGTTTATTTATTACCATTAGTAATGCTAGGAATTGATAAATTATTAAAAGAAAATAAATTTTTATTATATGTTATTAGTCTTTTTTTAGCAATCTTCAGCAATTTTTATATCGGATATATGATATGTATTTTTTCTTGTATCTATTTTATTCAAGAGTTATTATTAAATTATAAAAGAAATGAATATAAGAAAAAAATATTTATTTTTATTAAATATTCTTTATTAACTGGTTTATTAGCTTCATTTTTGTTGATACCAACATTTATGGAAATTATGAATTTTAGTAGAAATACTACATCAATAGTTGAAACTAATATTTTAAATAGTATAACACAATTTTTTACATCATTTTATATAGGAACTCATCATTGTACAAATTTAGTGAATTATTATGGAACTTTTATTTATTGTGGTATTTTTATTACTATGAATTTTTTACTATATTTCTTTAATAAAAACATTGAAAAAAAAGAAAAAATAATATCATTAATTGTTTTTATATTTTTATTTTTATCATCTATAATAACATTATTTAGATATATCTGGCACGGGTTTAGTTATCCTAATTCATTTAATAACAGATTTTCATTTATTATTTCATTTTATATGATATTTCTTGCAATTAAAAATTATATGAAATTTGATAAAAAAAATATTACACCTTTCATTATTTATATTATAGTTGGTATAATATTGCTTTTTCAAAATTATGAATTTTACAACATAAATAATTTAATATTATCTATAATGTTAATGTGTATTTATTATTTAATTATTCACTTAATAAGAAAAATAAAATTAAGAAATATTATCATATTTATATTTGTAATTTTTGAATTAATAATAAATACATTTCTTTGTTTTAACTATAATAAATCAAATAACGTTAGTTTTAAATATTTTTACAATAATTTTTGTAATAATTTAATATATGATAATGAATATCGATTAGATCAAAACTATTTATACGGAGGATTAGATGGATTATTATGTGGTTACTCTGGTATAACAATTTATTTATCGACCAATAATGTATCAAAATACAATATATCTAATAATTTTGGATATGATACTAGTCATTTAGTTTCAACTAATGAACTTAAAAATACTCCAATATCAGATTCATTATTAGGAATAAAATATATTTACTCAAATTTTAATTCGTTATATGATTTAAATGATACTAATATTAAAATTAAATACTATTCAGATGAAAATATTTTAAGCAATGAACAATTTAATTTATATTTGAATAATTATGCATTAAAAATAGGATATTTGGTGGATGACATAAATGTAGAATTTGTAGACTATTTTGATTACCAAAATGAAATATTGAAAAAATTTTCTGGTATTGATAAAAATTCATTAGAAAAAATTGAAATAGAAAAACTAACAAATACTAAATACAAAATAAATGATGATGGTATTATATTTGTTAAAATATATTATGATCAAGATGCAACATTTTTTAATGAAGAAATTTATGATATATATTTAGATAACAAAAAACAACAAAAGAAAAATTATTCAATATTTTATTTGAAAAAGGGAATAATGGAAATTAGAAATATCGCAAAATTCATTAATATTGAAAAAATAGAATTTTATAAATTAAATAAAGAAATATTTGTTGAGCAAATAAACAGACTTAAAGAGAATGAAGTTAAAATAATTTCTAAATCAAAAAATGTATTGAATTTTATGATTGACATCAAAGAAAATGAAAGCAAATTATTATTAACTATCCCCTACGAAAAAGCTTGGAAAGTATATGATAGTAATAAAGAAATTAAATATAAAAAAGTATTAAATGGATTTATTGAAATTGATTTAAATAAAGGAAGTCATAATATTAAGATGATTTATAAACCTTTATGGTTAAAGTTAGGCATTTTTATATCATTAATATCACTGACAATAATTATAATCGAATTGTATAGAAAAAGAAGAAATTATATATTTACTTAGTTTAGTGAATTTTTGTGAAAGGTAGTAGCAATCATCTTAATCGGAGTTATTGTTGCCATAGCTACGCCAATTATTAATAATATGATGGCAAATACAGGAAAACGTTCATGTTGTCAAAATGCTGGTGGTGTATGGAAAGGTAATAATTGTACCGCACCTGGAAGTACGACAGGACTTGAAGGATATGACAGCGCAGCCTATAATGCTTGTCTTGCAGAATTAGGGGTCACAAAAAAATAAAGGAGTATAGCTTATGAGGGAAGGAATAGGGAGCGTAGTCTTATATAATATAATAATAGTATTTATAGTAATAACATTTGGCTTTCTTTCAGGCTCTTTAAGCTATATGAAAGCATTTAAAGTAAATGGAAAGATAGCGAATGCGTTAGAGAAATATGAAGGGTATTTATTAAAAATTTATCTAAATTCCTAAATTTATAATTGTATAAAATACAATTATAAATTTAGGAATAGCAGACTAGTGTATTTTTTTACAAAAAAATGTAAAGTAAATATTAAATAATTGATAAAACTTAAAATTCGTGTTATACTAAGTATGTATAAATGATAGTGTAAGGTGGTGAGAAAATGAAAGAAGCAGCTTCAGAAGCAAATTTAACAGTAGTAGCAATCATCTTAATCGGAGTTATTGTTGCTGTAGCTACACCAATTATTAATAATATGATGGCAAATACAGGAAAACGTTCATGTTGTCAAAATGCTGGTGGTGTATGGAAAGGTAATAATTGTACCGCACCTGGAAGTACGACAGGACTTGAAGGATATGACAGCGCAGCCTATAATGCTTGTCTTGCAGAATTAGGGGTCACAAAAAAATAAAGGAGTATAGCTTATGAGGGAAGGAATAGGGAGCGTAGTCTTATATAATATAATAATAGTATTTATAGTAATAACATTTGGCTTTCTTTCAGGCTCTTTAAGCTATATGAAAGCATTTAAAGTAAATGGAAAGATAGCGAATGCGTTAGAGAAATATGAAGGGTATAACAAACTTTCTTCAGAAGAAATAAGTGAAACCCTAACAAGTATAGGCTATAGAGTTAGCAATAATATGGATTGCCCAAACAAAGGAAAATTAAAACCAGTTCCAAATGATGTAAATGGAGCTAAAAAAAATCACGAATTTTGCCTTTATGAATATAAGGTAAAAAAAGACGGATATTTTACATATAAAATAGTTACATATATTCATTTGGATATTCCAATAGTTGGAGGAATATTTAAACTTCCAGTCACTTCAGAAACAGAACCAATATATAAATTTGGTGATGGAAGTGTACAACAAAGTGAGGCGAATAAATGAAAGAATCAATAAATAATGCACTCATTTTAAATATAGTAATTATATTCCTATTTGTTATGGCAATTCTTTTTGCTGGTTCTACAGCATATACTAAAGCATTTAAAGTCAAAAATAAAATAATTAATATCCTTGAGAGAAATGAATCTTCACTTGTAGGAAAAACTCAATTTCCAAGTGAAATTACAAGTGAAATTGATCAGGCACTCAGTGATATAGGTTATAGAATTGAAAAAAATGTTGATCAAAAGTGCAAAAATGCTATGAATAAGAGATTTAAAAACTCAAGATATGATACAACTCCAATAATTACTGGCACAAATTATAATTTTTGTGTAACAAGATTTCATGATGATAGTGATGTTATGCAAGGAGAGTATTATGCAGTAATTACATACATGTACTTTGAAATACCTTTATTGGGTAAAACATTAGAATTCCCAGTATATGGTGAAACAAAGACATTAGGTTTAAAATATTAGAAAGGCAGATATTATGAATGTAATAGTAGCAAACAAATATCAATCAATGTTAGAAGGGCTTGGAATTGATGTAATCAAGAAAAAAATTGGTGAATTCGAAGTTGAAGATATAATAAATGAATTTCAAAATTTCTTTTTTCAAAGAATGATTTTGGATATAACAGCATTAAAAAATTATAGAGATATAAAAACATTGCAAAAATTGTCTATTAATTTGGATATGGATAAGGTAATATTATTGCTTGATGATACTGCCGATAGTACATCAACAGATTATTTATCTAAATTAATCTCTATGGGTATTTATAATTTTACTAAAAATGTCGAAGGAATTATGTATTTATATAATAATCCTAATTCATATAGAGATGTTGCCCATATACAACAATTAGATTTTAATGGTGGACAAGATGTTGTTGTTGAAAAATATGAATCAACAGTTAGTGGTACTAGAATAATTGGTGTCAAAAATGTTACTAAACAATCTGGTGCGACTACATTAACTTATATGATGAGAAATCAATTACAACAAAACTATTCAGTAGTTGCTATTGAAGTAAATAAAACGGATTTTAAATATTTCAATGACCGTAAACTTATTTCAACTACTAATGCTGAAATTGGTAATGTTGTTGCTCGTTATACAGATAAGGATGTTATTTTAATTGATATTAATGATAGTGATCCGGCTGAAAAAATATGCAACGATGTTATTTATTTAGTTGAACCATCTATTATTAAATTAAATAAGTTAATGTTACTTAATAGAAATGCTTTTAGAAATCTAAAGGATAAAAAAGTTATTTTAAATCAAAGCATATTAAGTAGTAAGGATGTTCTTGACTTTGAATATGAATCAGGAGTTAAGATATTCTATAATATGCCACCATTAGATGAGAGAGAAAAAAGTATTCATTCATTGAATGCATTCTTATGTCGCCTAGGTTTTACTAGACAAGAAAATGGTGAACAAGAAAAGAAAAATAAGCTTTTAGGCTTATTTGGAAAGTAAAAAAGTTGACAAACATAATAAAATAAAGTATTATGTTTATAGAAAGCTTAGGCTTTAGAGGAGGTTTATGAAATGTTAGATATGTTAGTAAGTTGTGGTGGATTTGAATTCGATCCAATATTACCAGGTGTTACTTCATTAGTTGTAACAGCCATTAAAATATTTGTACCACTTATTTTAATTTTCTTTGGAATGATGGATTTGGCAAAGGCTGTAATGGCTAATGACGAAAAAGTAATGAAAGAAGCACAAGGTAAATTAGTTAAAAGATTTATTTACGCAGTTGTTGTATTCTTAGTAGTTGCTATAGTTCAAATGGTATTTAGTATGTTAGGAAAAGCTGGTGAATCATCAGAAAACACAGCTAATAAAACTGAAAAAACTGGAATTACTGCTTGTATTGATTGTTTCATTAATAATCATTGTAATTAATAAAATTAAAAACAATATTTATTATTGTTTTTTTTTATGTTATAATAAATATAGTTATGGAGTGATTTAATGAAAAAATTTATATATATGGTTACAATACTATTTGTATTAATTATTACAGATTCTGTAGAAGCAAGACAATTGACCAGAACCTGCAAATATTTTTATTCAGGTTATAATTCTAATTATAATGAGATAACTTGTACAATATATGATAACAATAGCCATAAATGTGTTTTGCACGATACATTATCAAATAGGTTAGATAATAGTGAAAAATTTGCAAACAGTGTTAAGAATTTTTTTAAGGAAAATAATCAAAAATGCTTTGGGTATATTGTATATACTCAAGGAGGATTAATTAATAAATATGAGATATACGGATACGAAACTTATCAAGAAGCGTTAGAAAAACAAACTGAAAGAAGAAAATTTTATGATAAAGTTTATGTGTTTTCACTAACTTCATCAACCGATTCTGATGGAAATGTAACATCAGATGAGGAAATGACAGTTGAGGAACAAATAAGGGAATATATTGAATATTTTAAAAATTTTGATGAGAGAACAGGATTGAGCAAATATTGTAATATTGAAGATGGAGTTTATGCAGCAACTAAGCCAAACAAAGATAAACTATGTAGAGAACAAAAAGCTGCAGTCCTTAATCAAATTTTAAAATGGGATAATTTCGTAAAAATGGCTATTAATAATGGTGATGTTTCGGAAAAAAGTGATTTGATAAAGGATTATAATTATTATAGAAATATAGCTGTAGCATCATTAGGAAGAACAACATTAGGTAAAGATGACCCTGGTAATGCGACTGGAGAAATCGACATTGTTGAAGAGGCAAAAAAAGAGAGACAAACTACAAATGGTGAAACATTAAAAATAGTACAACAAGTATATGATATTATTAAAATATTAATACCGGTATTAATAATCGCATTAAGTATAATTGATTTTTTAAAGGTAATACTTGTTTCTGATGATAAAAACTATAAATCAGCATGGGATAAATTTATTAAGAGATTAGTAGTTGGAGTAATATTCTTCTTAGTTCCATTAATAGTAAGCTTTATTTTGAAATATAGTGGTATAGAAACAGAGCAATCATATTTAGAAATATTTAAATAATTAGAAAAAGCAATAAATATATTTATTATTGCTTTTTTTTGTGCTATAATGTATATGTGATTTTGTACAAAAAATAGGAATGGCGGTGAATTATGGAAGAAAGCGTATTCATGGATGGCGTAAGAGGTGTAATGGCTACTATAGATCGTGCTGTATATGGTTTAATTTCAGTGTTCTATGATACAATTATAACGTTGTCAGATACTACAATCATTGGTTCTGATAAAATATCAGAAATAACAAATAAGGTATATGCTCTTATAGCTATTTTTATGATATTTAAAATTTCTTTTTCATTAATAAATTATTTAGTAAATCCTGATATGATAGTAGATAAAACAAAGGGCGGAGGCATGTTAGTAAAAAATGTTATTATAACTTTTATCCTTGTAATAACAGTTCCTTTTGGCTTTGATTTATTATATCGAGCTCAATCAGCAATAATATCTGATGGTATAATTGAAAAATTGATATATGGTGGCGAAACTGTTAATCAAGGTATCAGTTTTAAAATGGATGATGATTATTGTGGAAATACATCTGCAACTGCTGGTAACTATGTAGGTTTGATGGCATTTAAAACTTTCTTTCAACTAGATGACCAAGCAAAAGAAGATGATAGGAATGAAATACTAACTATGTATTGTAATGCTTCAGTTACTGGTGAAAGATCAAGTGTAAATGACTTATTGAAGAATAATAAAGTATATAGCGCACCGCATGGTTTTACTACACAACACTATTATGTTGTTGACTATTCTTTTTTCTTGTCTACAATAGTAGGAATTGTGTTAGCACTTGTATTCTTAGGATTCTGCTTTGATGTTGCTACTCGTAGTATTAAACTTCAATTTTTAGAAATATTAGCTCCTATTCCAATTATTTCATATATTGACCCAGACAAGTCAAAAAGTGGAATATTTAGTAAATGGATTAAAGAAGTAGCTACTACTTGGTTGAGCTTGTTTATGAGACTTATTGCTTATCATATTGCAATTTACTTCATATCAACATTACACGAAAATGCATCATTAAGCAATAATTTATGGATTAATTTATTAATAATAATTGGTATATTGATGTTTGCTAAAGAATTACCAAAATTATTGGAGAATATTATTGGAATAAAAGCTTCTGGAAGTTTCAATTTGAATCCACTTAAAAAATTGGATGAACAAGCTTTAGGATTTAAAGCGGGACGAAACTTATTAGGTAAAACAGCCGCTGCGACAGCTGCTGTTGGAATGAGTGCAGTTGGTTCAGCAAATAGATATAAAGCAAGAAAAAAACGACTTGCAGAGGATGATGCAAAATTACAAACTAAATATGATGATATCTTAAAAAATGAACTGAATGAAGCAGAAACAAAAATGAAAAAGCAAATGTTAAATTATCAAAAATTAGATGCTATGGGAATTCCTGGAATGAAAGAAAAGATTAGAAATGAAAGGGAGGCATATAACAATGAAGTTGCAGGTTTGATAGATCAAAATGCAAGAAAATTAGCAGAAGAAAAATCAAAAATGAGAAAGTTTAGTGATAATCATCCTATATTTAGTGGTGTTACAGCAGCAGGTAGAGCAAGTTCGGAAGCATTTAAAGCAGATCATAAATCAATTCAATCTATAATTGATAGTGCTTCAAAAGCAGCCACAAATTCAGCCAAGGAAAGGACTTATAGAGATAGTTATGGTATCGGCGATAGGGCTATGAATAAAGTTACTGACTGGGGTGATGTAAGAAAATCTGGTACAGCCGATGTTGTTGATAGAAGAGTAAAAGAATTGAATGATCAATTAACACAAGTTACAAATGCACTTGATAGTTTAAGACAAGAACAATCTACTTTTGCTCCAGGTACATTTACTTGGGCGACATCAGGACCAAATGCTGGTCAAATGTCTGTTAGTTCAAGTGTTACTGATCCAAACACAAGGGCTCTTGCTGAAGAAAATGTAAGATTACAACAAGAATTACAACAAACTGTAAAAGATTTAAATTCTGAAATTAAAGCACAAAATAAAATTCTTGAACAAAGTAAAAAATAAAAAAGGGGATGAATAAAAATGGGAAATTATTTAATACCAGCAAATTCTAAAAAATCAATGATGTTATTTGGAATGTTTTATACATTTGATTTGATATTATTTGCTAGTGGAGTAGGATTGACACTATTGTTATTATTAATACTTCCAATCAATGAATTTTGGATGGCTATTTTAGCAATCGTTCCGGCTTGTATAGCAGGTTTTCTAGTGTTTCCTATTCCTAATTACCATAATGTTCTTACTGTTATAATAAATGCAATAATCTTTATAACTTCAAGACAAAAATATGTATGGAAAGGTTGGTGTGTGATGGATGAAATCAGCAAAATCAAAAAGTAAATATACTGATGAATCTTTTGTTCCTGTAAAAAGTATTACCAATGGAATGATAATACTTGATAATAATGAAAAAGTTACTGGAATTAAAATAGCTCCAAGAAATATTTTTATAGCTGATTTTGATACGCAAAATGCTATAATTAGTAATTTAAGGAATGTTTATAATATGATAGACTATGAATTTTGGATAATAGCTGCAGATAGACCAGTTGATATTAATGTTTATTTATCTCAACTACAACTATTATTTAATTCTACTAGTGATCAAGTAAAAAGAAAACTAATATTAGAAGATATAAATAAAGCTAATATGTTTATGAATAACAATATAGTCGATACAGAATATTATTTATTATTCAAAGAAAGAAATAATGATTTAATAATGAAAAGAATAAGAAATTTAATTAATATGTTTGCAAGTGCAGGTTTGAATACAAGACAAGTAACAAATAATGATTTGAGAATTATTTTAGATAACTTCTTGAATGGTGGTTCAACAACAACTTTTGGGACGGTGATTGGATAATGGATATAAAAGCACAAATAGCTCCAAAAGGACTAGAATTTAAACCAAATTATTTTGTAATAAGCGATAAATATGCTTGTATATTAACAGCAATTTCTTATCCAAAATATGTACCAGTTGGCTTTTTATCAAATTTAACAAGTATGTCAGGAATTAAAATGGTAATTAAACATATACCATTACCATTTAGTGTAATAACTAAAATGTTAAATAAAGAAATAGCTGACCTAAAACAAAGATATTCTGAAGAAAAAGATAAAACAATGTTAGAAAAAATTAGACAAGACTATGAATCATTAGAACAATTTGTTCAACAGTTAGCAGCTACTCAAGCAAAAATCTATGATTTTCAAATGCATATTATGATAACAGCTAATAGTGAAGAAGAATTAAATAATAAAAAATTCCAAGTAAAAAATTACTTAGAAGCTATGCAAATGAGAGCAGTTCCTTTAAGATTTGAACAAGAAAAAGTTTTAAAATCAATTCTTCCAATATATGAAAAACAAGATATAGAAGATAGAATAGGAACTCCAATACCTGCTCCAACTATAGCAGCTATGTATCCATTTATATTTGATAGTATAAAAGACCCTGGACTATCTACATTATTAGGTGTCGATTTCTCAGGTGGAGTTATTTTATTCAATCAATTTTTGTATCAAATAAAAAAAGAACATAATAGAAATAATGCTAACATGATTATATTAGGTACATCTGGTAGTGGTAAATCAACGGCGGCAAAAATAATGTTAAGAACACATATTAGAAATAATTGTCAGCTTGTAATAATTGATCCAGAAGGTGAATTAGAAGAAATGACCGCTAGATATGGTGGAGATTTTATTGACTTAGGAAAAGGTGGAGAATACGGAATGGTAAATCCACTTGAAGTAATAATGGATGCTGATGAAGAAGAAATTGAGGGTGGATTAGGTTATACTGTACTAACAAGAACACTTCAAACAATAAAAGCATTTATGAAATATTATGATCCTAGAATTGAAGAAGATGTACTTAATATGTTTAGTGAAGTTGTTCAAGAAACATATAAGAGATTTGGTATCGATTTTGATACAGACTTTACAAGATTTACTTCTAATGATTACCCAACATTTAAAGATGTATATGCCACTATAAAAGGTAGATTGGCTTCTATGACTGAAAAAACTCAAGAAAAAGATGTTATGGAAAAATTAGAATTAAAAATCAGACCAATTGTAAAAGAATTAAGATACTATTTTGATGGACATACAACAATTAGTTCAGATAGTAATTTTATAGTATTTAATATAAAAGAATTAATGAATGCTGATGAAAATATCAGAAATGCTTTATTCTTTAATATTTTAAAATATGCTTGGGGATTAACACTAGATAAAAATGTAAATACAGTATTAATGGTTGATGAAGCCCATGTGTTAATATCTGGTAAAAATACATTAGGAGCTGATTTCTTAGCGCAAATTCAAAGACGTGCTCGTAAATACAATACAGGTACAATAATAATTACGCAACAACCAAGTGATTTTAGTGATCAAGCTGTAATTACTCAAGGAAAAGCAATCTTTGATAATGCCTCTTATTATTTAGTAATGGGGTTAAAGAAACAAGCTGTTGAAGATTTAGGTAGATTGATAGACTTGAATGATAACGAGAAAGAAAGTATTAAAGGTTACAGCCAAGGTGAAGCTTTATTTGTATGTGGTTCTAGAAGAATGCGTATAAATGTAATTGCTACAGAACAAGAATTAGACTCATTTGGTGGAGGCGGAGGCTTCTAATGAGAGGTAGGTGATACTATGGATAATGAAGAAGATATTTTTGATGGATTAGATGATGAAGTAGTATCATCTGATGAAATGATGGAGGAACAATCTAATGATGTTCCTTCAAACTCTAATGGAGGAAATTTTAATTCACCAAAAAAGAATAAATCAAATAAAAATATTTCTAATAATTTTAAATCTGCTAAAGATTATGAAAAAAACAACAAGGGTACCATTGAACGATTAAATAATGTTAAAAACAAAAATCGTATGCCTAATTCACCAGGGATTGGAAAAGAAATTGGTAATAAATTAACCGGAAAAAATGAAGAAGAAAAAAGTGAAATAGAAAAAGGCATAGATAAGGTCGGTGGAAAAGCAACTGGAGCTGCTGTAACAGCAGCAACAGGTGGAGTAGTAAATGGAAAAGTTGCTGGTGAAATAGGCGATGCAGCTTTCCAAATTATGAAGAAAAAATTTTCAAATAAAGTTAAGATAGGATTGTTTGTTGGTGGAGCATTTGTTATATTGATTTTTATAGTAATTTTAGCTATGAATGCTGATGATGTTGATTATTCTGAAAGTGAAGCTGTTGATGCTTATGTCACTGAAAATATGAGTGATGATGAATTGTATGATTATTTAAAATATATGGGAATATGTCCTGATAGGTCTGTTTTGGATGAAGAAATAGAACAAATTGATGATGTTATTGAGAATGATAAAGATGATTTAAAAGGTGATGAAGAAAGTGAATATGACATAAAAGCTGTTTGTGATTATGCCATAACATACTTTAAAAGAATAAAAAAGACTTATAATAAATTTAAAGAAGCTTGTACTCAAAAAATAACGGAGCCAAAAAATGTTGAAAAGCCATGTGATGTTACTCTTAATATTCCATTATTGCATGAAACAATGTCATATGGAAAAGCTTACAATGAATTATGGAGTCAAAAATCAACTCCTAATCAAAAAAAAGATATAGAAGATTTATCTAATGCAATGGTTGAATATGTTCACGAATATTGTTATGTGAATGTAGGTAAATATAGAGATAAAAAAGGTGTGGAACATATAGGAGGATGTGAAGGTTGTACTTATGTAAAACCTTGGTACCAAAATCGTGAGTGGTATTATTTCCAACTTAGTTTTAATAAATATGTTTCTTTCTTAAAATATGGAATTACTAGTACACATCCATATTATACAGGTGAAAATGATAGAGAAGTAATATTTGGTTCAAAAGAAGCAACTACAACTATTAATGAACAATCTGGACTTTATGATCATGAGTGCGTTGGACCAAGCAATAGTTCATTTGGTTATAGTGATAATAATTTTGATACAAGTGATGATGATACAAGTAATATTGATGCTGATTCAAGTAAATACTGTGGTGAAGTTTATTGTAAATCTTCCAAAAACTCAGGAACTGCACATACAGAATGTGTTAATACTTGTAGAAAAATGCAAAATAAATGTAAGACAGAAACTTGTAAAAATATTAATGCATATTCATCTTCTGCATATAAAGCATGTATGAATGGTTGTGTAAAATAAAATATAGTATTATGAGGTGATAGTATGTTAAAAATAGTTAATTTTATTTTAAAAATAACTTTAAAAGTTACTATTTTGATGTTAATAATATTAACTGTTTTTAATTTTGATGATATTAATATAAGCATAGAAAATAACCAATATTTGACACAATATACATACTATTATCCTGGGGATGCAACAGGTTCTGGAGGATGTACAGGCTCTGGTAAATGTATTGATTCATTTACAACAGATGGAAATGGATGGTATTTTTATGAAGCAAATGGTGAGAAATACTTAGTTATTGCAGCTGCTCTTAATATTTGTAAAAATTCTGCTAATCATTGTGGAATCGATGTTGCTAAACATGGTATAGCACAAAATATTAGATATTATAATTATTTTGATATTCTAAGTTTAAATATCAATGGAAAAAATTATAAAGCAATGGTATTAGACGCTTGTGGAGCTTGTATGTGGAAAAGACAAGATACTAGAGGTCAAGAATTGTTTGATATATATGTTAAAGGCCCATCTTCTACAAAACCGGGTTCAAGTGATCAAGATAGCTCATATATAGGAAATGGAAAACCTAGCCTAGAACATTTTGGAACAACATATACTGGTGATATAAAACAAGGATGGATTTATCAAAGATTTGAATTTAAAGAAGTTTATAATAAAAATGTAGAAGAATATAGAATTGAAAGTAATATTAATGAAGTAGTTGATGAGATATTTAATAGAGCTAAAACAAGCTATTTTGCCTCTTATTATGAAGGCGGTCCAAATGGAGAATCTCCTAGTTATGGGTATAGTGCAAAGGCATGTTCTGAGTTAGATGGAAAGACTGGTTATGGTTCATCTGACACATGGAAACAAGGATATGATTTGTGGAAAAATATTCCAGTTGGATCAGGAACTCTCGGTCAAATTGGATGCTTAGTTACTTCAATCGCAATCCAATTAGATAGAATGGGTATAGATACAGGAATAGACAATTTTAATCCTGGAACATTTGCTTGTTATTTATCAAAAAATGGTAAATTCACAGCTAGTGGCTTATTAGCTGGTAATTGGAATGACTTATTCCCTAATGTTAGTATAACAACAGGAAAAGTTAGTGGCTCAAAGAGTGAACAAGCAAGTCAAATGCAATCTTTGATTAACCAAGGATGTTATTTAGTTATATATGCACCTCATAGTGGTAGTAGTCACTTTGTGGCGGTTTCCGGAACAAGTGGCGACAATATAAATATTATTGATCCTGGTGCTGGATATACAAAATTATGGGGAAATATTTATGATTTTAATTCTAGTACTAGTTATCGTTGTTTGAAAGCGAGTTGATATTAATGAATCCAAAATATAAAATTTTAATGATAGTTTTATTTTCCTATATAGCGCTAGTAATGATAATTTTATATATAGTAAATATCAATAATGTTGTAATATTAGTTTCTCCTAACATATCTATTAAATATGAGTCAAAAAAATATAAAAAGATAGAATTTAATCCTAATTTAAGGTATAATATATATGTTGATAATAATTTTATTTCTAATGATTTTATTAAAAAAGATGATGACACTTTTTATTTCGATAATGAGATAGTTAAAAACTTGATAGCTGTTTCAAACAATAAGACTAAAGTTTTAAATTATGAAATAAAGGAATTAGAAAAAGCTGACTATCAAGAAATGTTAGAAAATTTAGATATAAAGAAATATAATGAAATGACTATTGCAAAAAAAGTATTGATAGATTATGATAATGATGGTCAAATTGAAGAAATAAATTTTTTATCAAATGTATTTGTTGATCCTTTTATGGAGGATAAAGATGACAAATTCTCTATTATTTATACCATTAAAAATGGTGAAATTAATGTGATTTATAACAGAAAGTTTTCAGATGATATGAATGGATGTTTAATTAGTACACCATATATTATAGATGTAAATAATGATGATAAATATGAAATGATAACTACTTGTTCATATTTTGATAAGTTAGGAACCAAAACCCAAATATTTGAATTGAAGAAAAATAAATATAATTTAGTAAAAGAATTATAGGAGTGATAATATGAAATTAAAATTTAAAGCAGAACCAAAAGATGTTGTAATATTTGTAATATTTGCTATTGTACTATTTTATATAGTGGATATTGCTGTATTAAATGTAGTATCTTTTATCAAAGATTCTTCGTTTACAGGCTTAAATCCATTTCCTGGCTTTACACCAGAATATTTTGCCCCTGTAATGGTATTTTATTTGATGGCATTGATAGCTGCCTTTACTAGTGTTTCAAGTCATTTTTTCGAAAGGGAAAAAGGCCTTGGAATAGATTTGAGTCCTAAAAAAGAAAAGGGTTATTCTAGATGGGCAACTGATAAAGAAATGAAAAAACATTTAGAGAGAGTTGATCCTTTAGCAAACGAATCAGATGTTGCAGGAATTCCTTTAATGAATAATGGTAAAGAAATTTGGGTTGATTCCGGTGAATGGCACAATTTAGTTATTGGATCAACTGCGTCTGGTAAAACTGAAAGTATAGTTCAACCAATGGTTAAAACGCTTGCTAAAGCTGGTGAATCAATGATTATAACTGACCCTAAAGGTGAGATATATGAAAGAAATGCCGAAGAGTTAAAAGAAAAAGGTTACAATATAATTTTATTAAATTTCCGTAATCCTCAAAATGGTAATTGTTGGAATCCAATAACTTTGCCATATAGTTTGTATAAAGAAGGAAATATAGATAAAGCAACTGAATTATTGGATGACTTAGCTAAGAATATTCTTTATGACGAATCAAGCAAAGGTCAAGATCCATTCTGGGAAAATACTTCAGCTGACTATTTTGTTGGTCTTTGTTTAGCTCTTTTTGAAGATGCCAAAGAAGAAGAAATAAATTTAAATACAATAAATTTAATGACAACAGTAGGAGAAGATAAAATAGGTGGAACTACTTATATGAAAGAATACTTTAGTGATAAAGATCAATCTTCTCCAGCTTATATAAATGTTGCAAGTACATTAATGGCCCCAAATGATACAAAGGGTAGTATTTTATCAGTATTCAAACAAAAAATAAAATTGTTTTCTTCAAAAGAAAATTTATCCGAAATGTTATCACATAGTGATTTTGATATGAAAGATATTGGTAGAAAGAAAACAGCTGTATTTATAATTATCCATGATGAAAAGAAAACTTACCATCCACTTGCTACAATATTTGTTAAACAATGTTATGAAACTTTGATTGATGTAGCATATGCTAATGGAGGTAAATTACCATTTAAAACTAATTTTATTCTAGATGAGTTTGCTAATATGCCTCCTTTAAAAGATGCTGATGCAATGGTAACAGCCGCTCGTTCAAGATTGATAAGATTTACCTTTATTATTCAAAACTTTGCTCAATTAACAGAAGTTTATGGTAAGGAAAAGGGAGACACAATAAAAGGTAACTGCGGTAACTGGATATATTTAATTAGTTCAGAGTTATCTGCCTTAGAAGAAATTAGTAAGATGTGTGGTGAAGTAAAATCAAAGAAAGATGATAAAACAGCTTCAACTCCGCTTGTTACAGTTTCAGATTTACAACGTTTACCAATGTATACGATGATTATTATAAGAACAAGGGAGATGCCTTTTAAAACAAAAATGACTCCTGCTTGGAAAATGGACAAAGAAGGATTGTGGGGTAAAAGTTATCCTAAAGCTGGATATCCAACAAGAGAAAAGAAAAAGGTACCAGTATTTGATATTAAAGAATTTGTAAATGAAAAACGAGATAAAAAAGTAAAAGAAATGTTAGGTGAAGATGCTCCTAAATCTAATAATATGATGCCTCCATTTTTCTCAGGTATGGGAATGGATAGACCATCACCAGTTGGTGGGGGCGGTTTAAATGTTGATGATTTAGTAAAAAGAATAGATGCTAAAATAGCAGAATTGGAAGAAGAAGAAAAGAAAGAAAAAGAACAACAAGAAAAACAAAAAATGACTCCTAAGACAGAACAAACAAGTGAAGAAAAGAAATTTGATATTAATGAAATTACAGATGACCAATTCTTTGATGATTTCTTTAGTGATGATGAATAATGTTTAACATTATTCTTTTTTTTGACATTTTTTTAACTTTTTAGGTGTTAATGTAGATTACATTTAAGGAGGAATTTTATGAATTATTACGAAAATATAAAACAAGAATTAATAAATAATGAAATATATAAGAAAGTAAAAGATTACAGTAAAAATAGAAGCGATTTACAAACATATTACAATGTCGGAAAAATGTTAAGCGAAGCAGGAAAACATTATGGGGAGGGAATAATAAAAAAATATTCTGAAAAATTAACTAATGAACTAGGAAAAAAATATAGTGAAAGAGTTTTATACAAAATGATTAGTTATTATATTTTTATATCAAAGGGAAATCTGCCGACAATGTCGGCAAAATTATCATGGAGTCATTATGACGAAATATTGAAATTAAAAAATAGAAATCAGATTAATTATTATATAAAAATTTCGGAGGAACAAAATTTAACTGTAAGAGAATTAAGAGAAAGAATAAAATCAAAAGAATATGAAAGATTGGATGAAAAAACAAAAGAAAAACTAAAAAACAATAATAAATTAGAAGTTCAAGATTTAGTAAAAAATCCTATTATATTAAATGCAGATAAAGAAATAATAAAAGAGAGAATGTTACAACAATTAATATTAGAAAATATTTCTTTATTTTTAAAAGAATTAGGTAATGGTTTTTCCTTTATAGAAAATGAATACAAAATAAAAATAGGAAACACTTATAATTATATAGATTTATTATTATTTAATTATATTTACAATTGCTTTGTTGTAGTTGAACTCAAAATAACAAAATTAAAGAAAGAACATATAGGGCAAATAGAAACCTATATGAATTATATTGATAAAAATATAAAAAGAATAAACCAAGATAAAACTATAGGAATAATAATTACAAAAGAAGAAGACAAATATATAATGTCATATTGTAGTGATGAAAGAATTTTTAATATAACTTATGAATTACAGGAGGTTTAAAATGAATTATTATGAAAACATAAAACAAGAATTAATAAATAATGAGATATACAAAAAAGTAAAAGATTATAGTAAAAATAGAAGTGATTTACAAACTTATTATAATGTTGGGAAAATGTTAAGTGAAGCAGGTAAACATTATGGTGGAGGAATTATTAAGAGTTATTCTAAAAAGTTAATTGAAGAAGTAAATAAGAAGTATAATGAAAGAACATTGAGAAGAATGCGCCAATTTTATATATTGTTTTCTGACCAAAATTGGTCTCCATTGGCGACCAATTTGACATGGAGTCATTATTCAGAACTTTTATCAATAAAAGATATGAATAAAGTTAATTATTACATAATGGTAAGTAAAAGCCAAAATTTAAGTAAGAGGGAATTAAGAGAAAGAATAAAATCAAAAGAATATGAAAGATTGGATGAAAAAACAAAAGAAAAATTAAAAAACAATAATAAATTAGAAGTTCAAGATTTAGTAAAAAATCCTATTATATTAAATGCAGATAAAGAAATAATAAAAGAGAGAATGTTACAACAATTAATATTAGAAAATATTTCTTTATTTTTAAAAGAATTAGGTAATGGTTTTTCCTTTATAGAAAATGAATACAAAATAAAAATAGGAAACACTTATAATTATATAGATTTATTATTATTTAATTATATTTACAATTGCTTTGTTGTAGTTGAACTCAAAATAACAAAACTAAAAAAAGAACATATAGGGCAAATAGAAACATATATGAATTATGTAAATAAAAATATAAAAACGATAGAAGAAAATAATACTATAGGAATAATAATCACAAAAGAAGAAGACAAATATATAATGTCATATTGTAGTGATGAGAGAATTTTTAATACTACTTATGAATTGCAAGAAATATAATATGAATTAATAAAAATAACTTTTACATTTAATTAACATCTTATAGTCATTCTCTATAATTATTAATAAAATCATTTCATATATTATACTGGGTGGTAAAATGATGCCAAATATTCAGATAAGCGAATTATTAACATATAGTAATCCAATTATCATTGATATAAGAAATAGTCAAAGTTATAATAATAACCATATCGATGGGGCTATCAACATTCCTTATCAAGAATTAATTATGAATCCAAGTAAATATTTAGAAAAAAATAAAAGATATTTTATATATTGTCAAAAAGGATTAACTAGCACTAAAGTATGTAATATGTTATATAATCAAGGATATAGTGTTGTTAATATTATCGGTGGATATGAAGAATGGATAATGAAAAAATAAGAACTCTGTAATAGAGTTTTTATTATTATCTTTTAAAATAATAATATTTGTATTATAATAATAATAGGTGAAAAAATGGAAAGTATAATAGCAGCTATCGTAGAATGGATAGAATTATTCGTAAGTACACATAATATATTTTTAAGTTTATTAGCCGGTATGTCAATAATAATTTTAGAATCAATTATTCCAGCACTACCACTTTCAGTATTTATAGCTATTAATGTAATAGCTTTTGGTCCAATAGTAGGGTATATTGTATCTTGGATTGGAACAATGATAGGCTGTACAATAAGTTATTGGTTTTTTAATAAAATTAGACTATTTGCGTATAGAAAATTATATAAACATACTAAATTGATTAACTTTATAAATAAAATTAATGAAATAAAGTTTTCAAATTTAGTTCTTATTTTAGCAATGCCTTTTACACCAGCATTCTCAATAAATATTGCAGCAGGTTTATCAGAAATGGAATATAAAAAATATTTTTTAGCTCTTCTTTGTTCTAAAATATTTATCGTATATTTTTGGGCTTTTATTGCAACAACATTTCTAGAAAGTATAACAGATATAGGAGTAATTATTAAAATAGCGATTTTAATTTTAGGATCATTTATATTATCCAAAATAGTAAATAAAAAATTTAATTTGTAGGAGGAATTATGGAATATATAATAATAAGTTTATTAGTAGTAATATTTATTTTAGTACTAGTGTTAGTATTAAAAAACAATAATTCAAATGAATCAAATATTACAGAGAGATTAGGAAAATTAGAAACAAATATGATAAGAGAATTTGGTGAATTCAAAAATACATTAACAAAAGAAATGAATGATGATTTCACTAACTTAAATGAAAAAATCGAATATAAATTAAGATTAATCAATGATCAAGTAAATGAAAGATTAGATCAAAACTTTGAAAAAACAAATAAAACATTTACATCAGTATTAGAAAGACTATCAAAAATAGACGAAGCTCAAAAGAAAATTGATACACTATCTAATGACATTGTCTCATTACAAGGAGTATTAACAGATAAAAAGACAAGAGGAATATTTGGAGAAGTTAATTTAAAAAATATAATGGCTAATGTATTTGGAGAAAATAATGATAAAATATATAAACTACAATATGGATTTGAAAACGGAACAATCGTAGATTGTGCACTATTTGCTCCTGAACCTTTAGGACTAATAGGAATAGATTCAAAATTTCCATTGGAACATTATCAAATAATGGTTGACAAAAAAATAAGTAGCTTAGAAAGAGAAAAAGCAGAAAAAATGTTTAGAATGGATATGAAAAAACATATAGATGCTATCCACGATAAATATATAATCCCAGGTGTTACATCAGACCAAGCAATACTATTTTTACCAGCCGAAGCTATATTTGCTGAAATAAATGCCTATCATAATGATATAGTAGAATATGCTTATAAAAAAAGAGTATGGATTGCAAGCCCAACAACTTTGATGAGTACATTAACAACAATTCAAGTAGTAATGATGAATTTAGAAAGAGATAAATATACAAAAGTAATCCATAAAGAATTAAAACTTTTAGATGAAGACTTTAAACGATATAAAGATAGATGGGATAAACTATCCAGAAGTATTGAAACAGTTGGTAAAGATGTCAAAGAAATCCATACAACAACTGAAAAAATAACAAAAAGATTTAATTCAATTAATCATGTTGAAATCGATCAACTAGAATATGATAAAGTCACTGAATAGTGATTTTTTTGTTGATTTTTTAAAGCATTTATATTATAATAAAAAACAATTTAGAGGTGATTATTATGAAACTTACTTTACCTGTTATTATGTTAAAAGGAATAGTATTATTACCTAACAATGAAATCCGTATAGATTTAAATAATGAAATGAAATCTATAATAGATAAAGCAATGAAATTTCATAATAATAAAATATTAATAGTCTATGATATAAATAATAGTAAAGAACTATCTTATTTTGGTGTTGTTTGTGAAATAGAACATAAATTAGAACTACCAAACAATCAAATAAGAATAATATTAAATGGCCTAAAAAGAGCTAATATATTGGAATATTTAATCGATGATGAAGTAAATGTTGAGGAAATAGAAATAGAAAATAATAATCAAATATATATTGAAAAATTAAATAGTGAATTAGAAAGATTTACTAAAATAATTCCCTATGTATCGAATGGCGTATTATCTTTAATAAAAAATAGTAATGATTTAAACAAGATAACAGATTTAATTGTTCCTTATTTACAAGTTAATATTGAGAGAACTAATGAATATTTGTATGAAATAAATCCTGTAAAAAGAGCAGAAATGATTTTAGAAGACATTTATAAAGAAGAACAAATATTTGAACTTGAAAAAGAAATAGATGACAGAGTTAAAAAAAATCTAGATGAAGCCCAAAGAGAATTTATTTTGAGAGAAAAAATAAAAGTAATAAAAGAAGAACTAAATGAAAAATCAATTAAAGAAAATGACTTAGATTCTTTAAAAGAAAAATTAAATTTATTAGATGCGCCAAATAAAATAAAAGCTAAAATTGAATTAGAAATTAAAAGATATGAATCATTACAACCAACATCACCTGAAGTAAGCATTACGAGAAATTATATTGAATGGTTATTAGATTTACCTTGGAATAAACATACAATTGATAATGATGATTTACTTGATGTTAAAGATATTTTAGATAAATCTCATAATGGTTTAGAAAATGTTAAAACAAGAATTATTGAATATTTAGCAGTTAAACAAGTAACTAATAGCTTAAGAGCGCCTATAATTTGTTTAGTTGGTCCTCCTGGTGTTGGAAAAACATCTTTAGCAAAGTCTATAGCAAATTCTATGCATAGAAAATTTGTTAAAATGTCTGTTGGTGGAGTTAATGACGAAGCTGAATTAATCGGACATAGAAAAACCTATATTGGAGCAAGTCCTGGAAGAATTATTTCTTCAATAAGAAAAGCCAAGAGTTCTAATCCTGTATTTTTAATAGACGAAATAGATAAAATGGTAAAAAATTTCAAAGGTGATCCAGCAAGTGTTTTACTAGAAATCTTAGATCCCGAACAAAATAAATATTTTAGTGATAACTATATAGAAGAAGAGTATGATTTATCTAAAGTTATGTTTATAGCAACAGCTAATTATATTGAAGGAATTCCAGATGCTTTAAAAGATAGATTAGAAATAGTTGAATTATCTGGATACACTGAATATGAAAAATTGGATATTGCTAAAAGTCATTTATTACCAAACATATGTAAAGAACATGGCTTAAATTATAGTTCTGTAGTAATAAAAGATGAAGTAATTTTAAAAATAATTAGAAATTATACAAAAGAAGCTGGAGTTAGAGAATTAAATAGAATATTATCTATGATAATTAGAAAAATTGTTACATCTTTAGCAACTACAAAAATTAAATCAAATAGATTTATAATTGATAATAAAAAAATAATTGAATATATAGGTAAGCCAAAATATATGGATAATGCCAAAAATAAAAAATCAAAAGTAGGTGTAGTAAATGCTTTAGCTTACACACCATTTGGAGGAGATGTCTTACCTGTAGAAGTTAATTATTTTAAAGGTAGTGGTAAACTAATATTAACAGGTTCTATTGGTGATGTAATGAAAGAAAGTGCTACGGTAGCTCTTAATTATATTAAATCTAATTATAAAAAATATAATATAAAATATGAGGATTTAGTAAATAATGACATTCACATTCATATTCCTGATACAGCAGTAAGTAAAGATGGACCAAGTGCGGGAATAACACTTACAACAGCAATTATAAGTACATTTAACAAATTAAAAATAGATTGTTCTACTGCAATGACTGGAGAAATCACTTTAAGAGGAGATGTTTTACCAATCGGTGGTCTTAAAGAAAAATCAATAGCGGCAACCCGTAATAATATAAAAAAAATAATAATACCATATGAAAATGAAAAAGATTTAGAAGAAATTCCAAATGAGGTTAAAGATAATATTGAGTTTATTTTAGTCAAAAATTATAATGAAGTTTATAAAAACTTAGGAGGTAAATAATGAATAATAATTATAAAGAGGTAGCTATAGATCTTTATTTTATAAATTATATGATGTTTTCTGATGTTGATTTTGAAGAATATAGGATAGTAATTTTAAGTGATATTTTCTTGTATACTTTGGAAACAGTTTTAGAAGCTAATATTGATAAAAATTTATATACAAAAGAGATGTATGAAAAGCTAGGGGAATTAATCAATTATATAAGTAGTAATATTCAAAATAATGAAGTTACCAATATAATTAATTTATATAATATGTTAAAAGAATATCCATCTAACGAATTTTATAATAATGAATTTTTATATAAATATAGTTTAATTGACGAAAACTTAAAAAATAAATCATTTATTTGGAATAAAAGAGATATAGAAGAATCAGTTAAAGATGATTATTCAATTATATTATATTTAAATTTGGATTTTGAACAATTTAAAGAAATATTTATAAAAAAATATGTAGGTAACATAAATTATTTATTATTCTTAAACAAATTTATACTTTCTTTTCCTAAATTAATATTAGATGAAGAATATAAAAAGAAAATTTTATACACATTAGATTGTAATAAATTGCTAGAAAATAAATCAGATATGTTTATAAAAATGAATGATGATATATATAACAAAATAATTAAAACGTCTAAAAAGGATGCTGATATAGGCTTTAATTTAAAAACATTTGAAGAACTATATTATAATACAATGTTTGAAAAAATGATTGTTTTAAATGAAAAAGTAGATATTGATTATACAGATTATAGATTATTAAATAATTTATATTCATTTATTAAAATATATAGTTCAAGAGGTTTATTCAATGCATCTATGAAAAGCAGATTGATAGACATTATGAGCAATTTTAGATATAACATTAAAAATATTAATATAAATGAATATAATGAATATTTAGGTATGATTAATAGTATGCAATTAAATAATGACTTGTTTACTATTGATTATTTATGGAAGAAAAACTTGAAGAAACAGTCATTAAGTATGATATTAAAACCATATTTAGTTAATGAATATATCGAAATGATTGATTTAGATTTTACATTTTTACAGTCATTATTGTGTGATGAAGAATATGACGAAAAATATTTAAAGCATTTTATTTATAATGATGATTATTATTTAACTATTGAAAGATATTTAAAAGAATGTCCTTTAATGTTTAGAAATAAGGAAATTTATGATAAAGTTATAAAAACAATAAATAAAATAATGGATGAATATAAGGTAGGAAATCTAAATAGTAGAGATTATTATAAACAATATAAGAAATTATTAAAAAAACTAGAAAAAGGTAAATATTAGTAATATTTATCTTTTTTTTATTATATATTTTACTATGAATAGGAGGATACTATGAAAAAAATAATTCCATTTAAAAAAGAAATTAAATTTAATACTAATGTTGCTGAAATAATTTCAATATCATTAGATCATGACTTAAATAAAGAAGAACATTCTATTAAGGGAATGTTTGTTGTAAGTGGTGAATACAAATTAACGGAGGCGAGTATAAATACGGAGCCATTTAAATATGAATTACCATTCACAGTAGCGCTTGATGATAAATATATATTAGATAAAGCAGTAATTGACATAGATGATTTTTATTATGAAACAGTTAATAATAATGCCTTAGAGGTAAATATTGATGTTTCTGTTGAAGGATTAGAAGAAAGAGAAATAATCGAAGGAAAAGAAGAAGTTAGAGAAGAAACTGGAGAGGAAAATATGGAAGAAAGCAAAGAAAGATGTATTGAAGCTGAAGATATATTAAGCTTAGATGCAAAAGATGATACATATAGAAGTTATACTGTATATATTGTAAGGGAAGGAGATACATTAGAGCAAATAATTAATAAATATGAAACAACTAAAGAAATACTTTTAGGATATAATGATTTAAGTGAAATTAAAATAGGAGATAAAATTATTATTCCTTGTTAGAAATTGCTGAAATCTTAAAAAAAAATAATCTAAAAACTAGATCTTATCGTAAGAATGGCAAAGTTATATTAGTTGATACTAATAAAGGTAAAAAAGTAATAAAAGAAACTAAAAATAGTAATATTTATGAATATTTAAGATCAAGAGATTTTAATTATTTTCCTAATATTACAATTGATGATGATTATGAAATATTAGACTATGTTGATAGTATTGAAATGCCTAATGAACAGAAAATGTCTGATATGATTAGATTAATTGCCTTACTTCATAATAAGACAACATATTATAAAGAAATAACCGATGATGAGTTTAAAAAAATATATGAAGATATAACTAATAATATCGAATATTTGTATAGTTATTATACAGATATTATTACAATAATTGAAACTAAAGAATATATGAGCCCAAGCGAATATATTTTAGCTCGTGGTATTTCTAAGATTTTTAATAGTTTAAATTTTTCAAAATATGAATTAGAAGAATGGTATGAAATGGTTAAAGATAAAAAAAAACAACGATATGTTGTTCTTCATAATAATTTAGAATTAGATCATTTTATTAGAAATTCTGATGCTTATTTAATTAGTTGGGAAAAATCTAAAATAGATATACCAATATTTGATTTTTATAAATTATATAAAAAACATTCATTAGATTTTGATTTTAGCTCATTGCTTAGATTATATGAAAAAGACTATCCATTATTAAGTGAAGAAAGAAAATTACTTTTTATACTTATTTCATTACCAGACAAGATAGAATTTGACACAACCGAATACGAAATGACTAAAAAGGTTGGAAAATTATTAGATTATTTATATAAAACAGATAATTTAATTTCACCATATTATTCTAATGACACAATACAAAACAAATAAAGTAAGCAAAAATAAAATAAATAAATTAAATCTAGTTATAATAAAAAAAGTGATAATTAATTGCCAAAATAAGATAAAGGAAAAAATTATAAATAGGATAAACCATTTTCCTTTGCCACACCATAGATTATTCATAAATATTCACCTAATATATATTATTAATAACTAGTTTTATTGAATATAATAAATGACTAATCACTTTTATAAAGTGATTTTTTCTATAATACCTTACTTGTGAAGGTTCAATATGTAAAATATCGGGTGATTGTTTTAATTCCAATTTTGTTAGATATTTCAATTATATTTTTTTTAAGAGTTTTTTCATCAGAAAGAAGTAAAATTTTTAGTTAGTCCTTTCTAAATGAACAAATTTTTTCATACTTACCGCCTAATTTTTCAAAAATTTATTATATTTTACTATTAGCAAAACTTTTTTTTAATTTAAAATAGATTAGAAAATAGTTATAGTTAATAATGCATATTATAAATTTACAATGAATAAAATTTCATCTTAAAATGAAGTTTTTGTATATACTAATTTGAAAAAATTTTTATAAAAAGCAAACAAAATTTCTTGATTTTTTCGTCTGGAGGGGGGTATAATAAATAATAGAATAGGAGTGTAAATATGAAAAAAATAATACCAATAATATTAATAATATTAATAACAGGATGTGGATGCAATAAAAAAGAAGAAAAGAAAGAAGAAATAAAATATAACACGAAAGAAGAAATAGTAAAAGAACAAAATATAGAAGAAATGAAAATAGAATTTATAAGTTTAGAGTATGAAAATAAAGTGAGTACATTAAAAACAAGAGTAACAAATGAAAAAGAAGAAAAACAAGAAGAAAAATATATAAATATAAAATATAAGAATAAAGAAGGAAAAGTAGTGCATACACAATTAGGGTATGTAAAAGAATTAGAACCAAAGGAAACAACGATATTGGTAAGTAACAGTGATAGTGATTTGAGTGAAGTTGAAAAAGTAGAATATGAGGTAATAAAATGAAAAAAGGATTTACATTAATAGAACTATTAGGAACAATAGTGGTATTAGCGATAATAGCGTTAATAACAATACCAATAATATTAGGAGTAATAGAGAAGGCAAGAAAAGCAGCATTTAAAGATTCAGTTTATGGAGCATTACAAGCAGCAGAATACTATTATTATGAACATCCAGAAACACTACAATTATCAGTATTAGACCTAAATGTAAAAGGCGGAAACTTTAAAGAAGGAATAATAAATTTAAAAGACAAGAAATTTGAAGCAGTAAATATAACAGATGGAAAATATTGTGGAAATACAGTAGATAATGAAGTAGTAGTATCAAAGGGAAATTGTGGATACGAAACAGGTAATGGAAGTATAACATTAGCGTTAAAAGAAATAGGATTAAATTTTTTAACAGTTGAAGTAGTACATGCAGATTTTGAGGAAGACTTTCATAGCTATAGATATAAGTTAACAAATAGTGAGGGAGTAACAGTTCAAGATTGGAAAGAATCAAGAGATAGTAGTTATACATTTAAAAATTTGAAACAAGATACAAAGTATGTAGCGCAAGTGGAATTGAAAACAGAAAAATTAATGGATGCAGTAATAACAGCAGATACAAAAGGATATGCGAAAAAGAAAACAATAACAATAGAATATCCAACATATGAAGGATATACATTTGAATATATGTATAGTTTAGATGGAAAGAATTATACAAAAGTTGATAAAAGTAAAATAGAAATAGAAATTGAAGAAAATACAACAATATATGCAAGAGTAAAAGATGGAAATAATAACTACGATGTGACATATAAAGAAACAAAAATAGATAATGAAAAACCAACAATAGGAGAAATGGAAGATATAACGATAACAGAAGGTGGAAGTTATAATCTAGATGATGTTGAAATAAAAGATAACAGTAATAGTTATACAACAAGTAAGACAATAAATAATACAAGTACATTGAAACATGGAACATATGTAGTAGGATATTTAGTGACAGATGAAGCAGGGAATAAAGCGACGAAAACAAGAAATTTAGTTGTAAAAATGAAGAAAGATACAAGTGGAGCAAGTATTCCAAAAGTAACAGGAAAGATAACTCCAGTAACATATGATTATGGAGTAGAATCATTTGTAAAAGCAGATACAAAGGAAAATTGGTACAATTATAGTAATAAGGAATGGGCAAATGGAGTAATAATGGTAGAAAGCCCAAGTAAGACATATAAAGTAGGAGATATAATAGAAGAAAAAGATATAGAATCATATTTTGTATGGATACCAAGATATAGATATAAATTATTTAATGTAAGTAATACAAATTTAGTAAATGGAAAACCAACCACAAGTGCAGCACAAGAAATTGAGATAGAATTTGAAGACAAGAGTGTAGCTATATCAAGTGGAACAAAGAATGGAGAATGGCTAACCCATCCGGCATTTACAACATTTGATAGTAATGGAATGTGGGTAGGAAAATATGAAACAGGATATAAAGGAGCAACAAGTACAGCAGGAGCTCAAGTAAATAGTAATGATTCAAGTAAAGTAATAATAAAGCCAAATGTTTATAGTTGGAGAAATATAACAGTAGGAAATATCTTTTTAACAAGCTATAATTACAAAAGAGAATTAGATTCACATATGATGAAAAATACCGAATGGGGAGCAGTAGCATACTTATCACATTCAAAATATGGAATAAATACTGAAGTAAGGATAAATAATAATAGCGCCTATATAACAGGATATAGTGCCGCAGACGGGACAAATCAATCAAGTTATCCAGGAACATCAGGAACAGCATCAAATATAACATTACCATATAATACACCAACCGGAGTAAAAGCAAGTACAACTGGAAATATAAGTGGAATATATGATGTGAGTGGTGGTGCTTATGAATATGTAGCCGGATATATAAGCAGAAATGCAGGAAGCAGTGGCTTAACACCAACTAACTATGATTCAAAATACTTTGATGTTTATAATGCATCAAGTACAGAATCTAGTTATCAATATCGAATCTTAGGAGATGCAACCGGAGAAGTGGGACCATTTCAATATTATAAAGATGGTGATGGTAGTTCAAGATATCATAATAGTTGGTACGCTGGCTATTCGTACTTCGTTGACTCTTCTAACCCTTGGTTCGGCCGAGGCGGCCATTACAACGTTGGTGTGATTGCAGGTCAGTTCAGCTTCGCTAGGACCACAGGTGGCACTAGCAGCGGCATTGGCTTCCGCCTTGTTGTCACACCATAAATTTAAATTTAGAATAAATTTAAATTCTAACTCTTTTCTTTAAAGAGTGTCCACCTTGCCCTTTTTTCAGCAAGGTGGACAATACTAAAATTGGCATTTATATTTATAAATGTAGGTATTAAGTTGTAAAAAAATAACTCGTGAACTCTTTACGCTGACAATTCGAACTTCGTTGACTCTTCTAACCCTTGGTTCAACCGAGGCGGCAATTACAACAATGATGTACTTGCTGGTCAGTTCAACTTCAATAGGAACACAGGTGGTACTAACAGCAACATTGGCTTCCGCCTTGTTGTCACAGACTAAAGTTAAAAAGTGCAAACTTCATTTCAAAATATATTCAAGGATATATAAAAGTGACTATTTTAGAAATTTAATACCTATCTATTTAATAGATAAAAACATAAATAAAATATTTTAGTAAGTAATAAAATGATGAAAATTAGAATATTTATGGCAGTACTTAATTTTTGTACTGTCTTTTTTGGAGGTAAAATGAGTAAGTTGTATAATGAATATTTAAAATTAAAAGAAAAAATAAGTCAATTTTTAAAAAATAACTTAAATTTAGAACTAAATAAAAAAAGTACTTATTTTATTAATTATAAAGGAGTAGATTTTTGTGATTATAAAATATATGAAAATCATATATTACTTAGAAAAAGATTTAAAAAGAAATTGAAAAAAAATATTTTTTTATGGAATAAATTAAAACAAGAAAATAAATTAAATTATAAAAAAATGCTTTTAAGTTTGAATTCATTTAAAGCCCATACAAGTCATTCTAATAGTTATAATTATATTATAAAAATTAATAATATGATAAAAAATTTACTTTACAATAATATGAATTAAAAAAAATTTAATTTTTACTAATTTTCATAAAAGCAATAAAAAAGCATCTTCAATTTTAAATTTTGGCTAGGTTAATTTTTAAAATAGGTCTAAAAATAAACAAAATTAGTCAATTTACATTAGAAAAAATAAATGATATTCTTTCTTCAATGGAGGAGGAATGATTATGCAAACTGAAGTAAAAAAATTTTATACTTGTAAATATGATAGACCATTCAAAGAAATATTTTTAAATGAACAAAATAAACATTTATTAAAAGGATTGCTAGAAACAATACTAAAAACAGAAATTGATAAAATAGAACTAAAACCAAGTGAATTAAATAGTAATAATATAAATATCAAAAGAAAATATTTAGATGCCTTAATATATGTAAAAGGTAAAAAAATAGGAATAGAAGTAAATTCAAATGCCGAAGAAAATTATTTAAGACCAAGAAA
>CAKOTA010000014.1 GCA_934119965.1 uncultured Bacilli bacterium | reverse complement strand
TTTTATTACATCCGCATCCTGTTACTAATATCATTATTAACATTATTGGTATTATTTTTTTCATTAAATCACTCCTACTTTCTATATTATTTTATCATTATTGTATTGCTTTTTACAATACACTTTTTGTCGTTTTTCCTGTTTTTATAAAAAAAGAAAATTGATTCATCAATTTTCAAACTTATATAATTCTAATTTCTTTTTATAAAACTTTTGTTATATAATTTACTTTTGACAATTAGGACAATAATATGTTCCTCTTCCCCCTACTCTTATTTTTTCTATTTTATTTTTACAATTAGGACAATTTCCATTATTGTTATGAACTAATAACTCATTTTGAAATCTTCCATGAACACCCTCACTAGACTCATATGACTTAATAGTAGTACCACCTAAGGAAATGGCTTTATCTAATACTTCTTTAGTATACTTTATAATATTATCAAGTTCTTCATCACCTAAATCACTAGCTTTTTTTAAAGGATTAATCTTACTCAAGAATAATATTTCATCAGCATAAATATTTCCAATTCCAACAATTATCGATTGATCTAGTATAACTGATTTAATTTCCTTTTTCTTAGATTTATATTTTTCTTTAAGATAATTAATATTCAATTCTTTATCCCAAGGTTCTAATCCTAATTCATTTAATGGTTTTCTCAAATATAATTCCTCTTTTTTTAACAAGTACATTCTTCCAAATTTTCTTGTATCTTTGTATCGCAAACAAGTATTATCACTAAAAACAAATTCAATATGTTCATGCTTATCATAAGAATCTCCTAAATTTCTTATAATATATTTGCCTTCCATTCTTAAATGACTCAACAAATAATAATTATCTAATTCAAATAATAACCATTTTCCTCTTCTTTTTATATCATTAATTGTTTGATTAATCATTTCAGTTTTAAATTCTTCTACTTTGGGATATTCAATTATATTTTCATATCTTACATTAACCTTAACAATTTTTTTATTTAAAACTAATCTTTTTAATGTATTTTTTACTGTTTCTACTTCTGGTAATTCTGGCATAATTCCACCTCTATTTAATTATATCACATTTATTATAGGGATTAATATGAATTGTTATATAAAGTGCTTTTGTTTTTTCTTTTAATAAATCTTCTAATTCTTCAGCAACCTTATGAGCTTTAAATAGTGTTATTCTAGGATTCATACTTACTTCTGTTGTAATCTTATAATATGGCCCTGATTTTAAAATTATCAAAGAATCAATATTTTTTATTTGTTTATAACTATAAATCAATTTTTTAAATTCTTCTATTACTATTTTATCATTTTCTCTTTCATCTAAAATTTTACTAATACTTTCTTTTATAATACTAATTCCCGTTTTTATTATAAAGATGCCAATAATTATAGATACTATTTTATCAGAATATTTAAAAATACTTATTTTATTTGATAATTGCATTAATAAACTAGAAATAAGAACAAAAATTGAACTTATAACATCCATACTACTTTCTTTACCAGATGAAATTAAAATCAGATTTTTATACTCTTTTCCCTTAATTATTAAATATTTTGAAACCAGATACTTAATAATTATAGTAATAACTGATACTATAATAACTATCATTGATGGTATAGTTACGTTATTATTACTTATTGATTTAATTAAAATTATTCCAATTAAAACTATTGTTAATCCAATTACAAAACTTGTAATATACTCCAACTTACCATGTCCATACGGATGTTCATTATCCGCTGGTTTCATTGATAAAGAAGAACCAAATATAGCAACCACATCTGTAATTAAATCACTAAAAGAATGAACTCCATCAGAAATTAATGCACTTGATTTACCAATAAAACCAATGATAACTTTTATTAGTGATAAAAATATGTTAGCAAAAAAACTAACTAATAAAACTTTCTCTGTCATAATTATTACCTCTTTTTATTTTATGAAATAATTTTAAAAAATACCTATATAAAAAAAATATATATTAAATATATTATTCTTTTAAGAACTAATTAATTTGAAAATATCAAAAAAAAATAACTAAAATTATTTAGTTACTCTTTCAATTTTCATAAAATTTGTGTTTTTATTATCAATATTATTTGGGAAACCACCAGTTATAATAACAACATCATCATTATTTAATTCAGTAAAATCTTGAGCTAAAAGTAGTGATGACTCAACTATTTCATCAGTTGAATTAAATACTTTTGTAACAACAGGATATACACCCCAGTTAAGCATTAAACTACGAGCTACAGATTCATTTGTACAAGGCGCTAAAATAGGACTTGTTGGTCTTAAATTACTAATTAATCTTGCTGTACTTCCTGACATTGTTGCAGCTGAAATAACTTTAGCAGTTAATAAATTTGCTGTTTCAACAACACTAGTTGCTATCGCACCTGGAATACTTTTGTCAACATAGTTGATATTTATTGAGTAGTCTAAATATTTTTCAGTACTTTCGCAAATATCAGCCATATATTTAACTGTTTCAATTGGAAATTTTCCCATTGTAGTTTCACCAGACAACATTACGGCATCAGTTCCATTCATAACAGCATTAGCTATATCTGATACTTCTGCTCTAGTTGGTCTTGAATTCTTTTTCATTGATTCTAGCATTTCTGTTGCAACTATACAAAATTTACCATGTTGTCTGCATTTTTTAATAATTAATTTTTGTAAATAAGGTAATTCTTCCATTGGAGCCTCTACTCCTAAATCACCACGAGCAACCATAACACCATCTGATACTTCTATTATACTATCTAAATTATCAATACCAGTTGTACTTTCTATTTTAGCAATTACTTTCATATCTTCTCTATTTTGTGATTTTAAAATTTCCCTAGCTTCTAAAACATCCTCTTTAGTTGATACGAAAGATAGTGCTAAAAAATCTCCATCGTGATTACAAGCATAAATTATATCTTCTTTATCTTCAGAACTAATAAATGGAATATCTAATTTAACTCCTGGAACACTTAGACTTTTCTTATTTCCTAAAATTCCACCATTAATTATTTTGCAAGTAACTCCATCTTCTTCTTTAGATATTACTTCGATTTTCATTAAACCATTTTCTAGTAATATAATATTCCCTACTTCTAATGATTCAATTGCATTAGGATGGTTTACACTAAATCTTTCAGCATTACCTAAAACACTTTCTTTTACAACTCTTATTGTATTTCCAGTTACTAAATTAATCTCATCATTTTCTAACATACCATTTCTAAATTCTGGTCCTTTTGTATCATATAAAATTGCTACATGTTTATTTGTCATTTCTCTAACCTTTTTAACAGAAGCAACAACATTTTGTTTTTCTTCTAAAGTAGCATGAGAGAAATTAATTCTAGCTACATTCATTCCATTTTCAACCATTTTACTCATTACGTTAGGATCACAACTTGCTGGACCTATACTACATATTATTTTTGTTTTTTTCATACAATCAACTCCCATAAAAACTTACAACATTTTATCACATAATATTTAAAAATAAAAGAGTTTTTTACCAATTTTCCAATTATTTTACTCTTTTTTTTATTATATCATCACTATGTAATTCTCCAACTAACAAAGAAGAATTTTTATTATGTTTCTCATAATTATTTAATACTTTATTTTCATCGTAGTTAGCATAACAGTATTTGCAAAAATGTCTACAAGAATTATATACACCTATATCAACCATTTGGACACATCCACATTTTCTTTCTTTCCATTTTTTTATAATTTTTCCAGTTAATTTAAACGCCAATTCAGAAGAGATACAATCTCTTTTTATAAAACCATATTCTACTAAATTATTTTCTTCACAACAAGTTTGAACTGTCATATTATTTTTAGAAGCGCTTCTACTAAAATTAATTCCTATTGCTTTATAATCTTCCATAGTTAAATTTTTATATTTTAAAATATCCTTATTATTTCTAACATTTTTATAATCATCTAAAAAAGAAACAATAATATTTTTCACATAACCATTTAAATAATTACATAATTTATCAAATGATTTAATATGATAATTGATAGTATATTTGCCACTAATGAATATAGGATCATATCTAACATATAGATTATCAACACCAACTATATTAGATATTTTTTTTATTGCTTCTATTATTTCTCCCTTTGGTGGAACATTTGGTTCAATATCTTTCTTATATGGCGTTAGTGTTACTTGGAAAACAATTGGTTTATTAATAAATTTTAATTTATCTATTATAGGAATTGGATTTTTCGTACAAAAAAGAATTAAATCTACATCTTCAAAATATATCCTACTAACTAATTTTTCATTGAAAGGATTTCTAACATCAATATATCCTTCATTATATCTATTCATAAACCAATCAGAATAAAAGGCAACAACATCTGTACGATTGCTAACACTAAGTATCATAAAATCACCATTTTAATTATATCAAAAAAAAGCAAATTATTTTTGCTTTTTGGCATAACTTCCTATGCAATTTTTCTTTTTTTCTTAGAAACAAACAATGATAAAATTATTAATGCTACTGTTGTAATAACCAATATCATAACATTCAATAATAATGGTTCCAATGTGGATAATGAAATTGTTTCAATGTCAATTAATTTATTTATACCATCAATATAATAGTAATTTGGTATAAATTTTGAAATTTTTAGAACACTGTCAGGTAAAAATTCTAAAGAAACAAATGTTCCACATAAGAATGATGTCCCAAGTGCTACCACATTAATTATCCCGTTAATAGCATTCTTATTGCTTATTAAATTAGAAATTAAAAATCCAATTGATAAACAATATAATAAGAATATAAATGATAAACCAATTATACATAAACAATTACTAGTTGTCATTATATCTCCAACTACTATAAATGATAATAAAACATATATTAACCAAATAATAACACCAAACAATAAACTTGATAATAATAATTTTTGGTTCAATTTATTATAATTCATACTACTTACAACATTTCTTTTCAAAATATTTTTTTCTCTAAATATAGATATAATCACAACCAATACATAAATACATCCAGCTAATAATGAATAATTCATAAATGAATAATAAAATCCTGCTTTAGCTAATTCATCAGTGTTTAAACTAGAACTAACCTTTATATTTGTATTACTTTTTAAAGATTTATCTATATTTTTAGTTAGCTCATCTATATTCATATCTTTGTATATTTCAAGTGAACTTAAATATTTGTTTAATAGGATATTTGCTAAAGAAGCCTCATAATTGCCCGCACTTTTATATTCTATTTCTTTTATATCATTATCAATTACACTTTGTTCAAATCCTTTAGGTATATAAATTACATAACTAGAAGAGCGATAAAATAAGTCATCATCAACATTATCTACATTTTTTCTTATTTTAGAATTTTTCTTAAAATAATTTTTTAAATGATTACTTAATTTTGTATTATCATTATCAACTATTATTACATTTGGTTTTTCATCAACATAATTTATATTTGCATTATCACTAGAAAGTGTTATACAAGTAAAAGTTATAAGTAAAGCTGTATATAAAATAAGTTGACCTTTATTTTTATTTACTAGTTTTAAGAATGTTTTAAATATTGTCATATTTTTTCCCCCTTAAACTAAATATTGAAATTAATATTAATATAACTACAAATATAGTTAAAGAAATTATATTATAATTAAATCTGCTAATATCATCATAATATAATGAATACAAACCATCTGTTATCATAGCTGCAGGATTAATTTTATTTAAAAATGGCATATTAGAATCGATTACATACTTTAAATTTACTCCTGTAAGTCCTGCTAAAACAGAACATGCCATAGATATTGCTATTATAATTCCTAATTTTGTATCCTCATTTTTGTTGCTTATTACACTAATTAACAATCCTAAAGCAATACCAGCTAAAACACCAAATATAGTAATTACAACTAATCTCAATAAATCAGTATGTAAATCTACTCCTATTATTTTTAGATATCCCAATAATAACAATGCTCCAGCCATTTGTGTCATAAAACTTGCTATTAAACTCGAAAAAATTGTGACTGCCTTTTTGGTAGGAGCAACTTCTACTCTTTTACCTTTATTTGACATCGAAGCCAAAGAATTTCCAATACAAGTAAGTGCGATAAATCCTCCATATAAACAAGTCATAGAAAGTAATGAATAATATTCTATTACAGCAATATCTAGTTTTTTAGTACTAATATCTCTTGTTTTAACTTGGATATTTGATATTTTATCAATTACATTTGTTATTACTTCATTCATATCAAAAGAAGTAGACATATCTTCCTTAACTAAGTCATTAAACATAATATTATATGTATTAATTTCATCTACTACAGATTTAATTATAGTTGATGAAACTCCATTAGATTCAATAGTAATATTTGAACTATCTTCACTATATTCTATATAACCAACTATTTTTTTATCTTTCAATAATTTTGTAGCTTTATCCTCATCTGTATAAGTTATATTAAATACCTTATTATCTTCTTTACTAATAGATTCGAATACATTTTTTGCTACTTCATTATTTTCATAATAATCATTTTTTATGATTGCTATATCTATTGGATCAAATTTTTCTGATTCTGTCCAATTGCTAAAAGCCATATTAAACAATGTTGCCAAAATCAATGGAAATGCAAATGCCCAAAATAACAATCCTTTATTTTTTAATAATGATTTTAGTGTATATTTCAAGTTATGGAAAAACATTAATCTCTTAATTCCTTTCCTGTTAATTCTAAGAATACATCATTTAAAGTTGGTCTTTCAGAATATATTGATAAATATTTAATTTTGTTTTCTTTTAAGTAATCTATTAATCTTCCTAGATTGTTTTTTCCCTTGTCATAGACAATAAATAAAACTCCATTTTCGTAAGTTATTTCTTCAACATTCTTGTCATTTTCTATTTCTACTAATTGTTCTTGTTTAATGTTAGATACTTCAATTGTAATTTTTTCTTCTATCTTTGCTAACTTCTTAAGTTCATCACAAGTACCTTCTGCAATTATTTTTCCTTTATCAATAATAATTACTCTATCACATATCATTTCTACTTCTTCCATATAATGAGTAGTATATATTATAGTAGCGCCATTATCTCTTAATTTTTTTATTCCACTTAAGATACTATTTCTACTTTGAGGATCAACTGCAACTGTTGGTTCATCTAAAAATATTATTTCAGGTTTATGTGCTATACCACAAGCTATATTTAATCTTCTAAGTAATCCACCACTTAATTGTTTAGGATAAAATTTTTTAAATTCTTCTAAGCTTACTAAACTTATTGCTTCTTCAACATATTGTTTTCTTAATCTTTTATCTTTAATATATAACCCACAAAAATAGTCAATATTTTCGATAACAGTTAGCTCATCAAAAACAGCAACATCTTGAAAAATAACTCCTATTTTTTCTTTTATATTATAAGCATTAGGTGTCATTTCTTTACCAAATATTTTGATTTTACCTTCATAATTTAGTAAAGATAATATTGAGTTTATCGTCGTTGATTTACCACTACCATTAGGACCTAATAGACCTAAAATTTCACCTTTTTTAACATTAAAAGTTAAGTTATCAACTGCTTTTAAATTTTTATATTTTTTTGTTAATTTTTTTACTTCTATTATATTTTCCATTTATTTCTTCCCTTCTAATAACATAAGTGCTTTAAATTCAATGCCAAGTAACTCCTGAATCTGTTCATCAGTTAATTTTATTGTATTATTTGCTACTAAAGTAGCTATTCCATGAGTGTAAAACCACATTATTTTATGAAAAGAAATAGCTTCTTTTTCATCTAAACCTGTAGATACTTGGGCTTCCTTAATTACATTTCCATAATCTTCGGATTCATCTATTTTCTCATCAACAAATATAGCATTAAATAAATTTGGTTCTTCTTTAGCAAATCTAATATAATTTTCTCCTGTCGTTCTATAAGAATGATTAATGTCTAAGTTTTGGCATAAATACTTCTCATGATAATTATATATTTTTTCTTTTAGTTCTTTTTTTAATTCGTTCATATTTTTATATTCTGAAAATATTGGCTGTGTTGAACAATTTAATTTTTTTGCTATTAGTCTAGTATTTAAAGATTTCATTCCACTTTCTCTTACAATATCAAAGGCAGTGTCTAATATTTTTTCTTTATTAACTCTCTTTATTGGTGGCATATCATCATCCTTTTTAATAACAAATGTTATATAACAATTGTTATTATACTAACATATTATTATTTTGTCAAGAAAAAAAGCACTAATAAGTGCTTTAAGAATATATCTTTTCAGTTGATTTTTCTTGCAATTTAGTTCCATATTCAAATATGTAAGTTACAGCATATAATATCAAAATTGTCATTATATTAACATCAACAAAATTAATACTAGTCTCTATACTAGATACTAAATTAAATACAATTTGTAATATTATAGATGCAATTAATGAATATAATGAATAATTAGCCATATTTCTTAAATATCCTGTATTTTCTTCAGTAAATGGATTATCATTATGAATATTTCTGAATAATTTTTCTAATGAATTAATTATTAAATATGAAATAACTATCATTACTATTGATGAAACTAATAATAATTCAATGTGTAATACATAGTCATTAATACTATGATTTTTAAGATACTCTTTTACATCGAAGTTAACACTAATATCAAAGTCAGATTCTTTACCTTCCTCATCAGTAACTACAACATGATTATTTTCTATTTTATAATTGTATACCTCTTTATCAACTGTTATTGTATTATCTGTTATTTTAAGATAATTAAATACTGCAGGAACTATACACATAGTAAGTACTATCATTACTATTCCTATCATCATAAATACTTTAGCTATTTTAGCTAAAATATAAATTACCTTACTCAATACTTTAAGATTTTTTTGTTTTTCTTTTTCCATAATTTTATTCTACCTTTCTATTTTTTCTTTACCACCCATATATGGTTGTAACACTTTTGGAATATTAATACTTCCATCTTCATTATAATTATTTTCAATTAGAGCAATTAAACCTCTTGGAGTTGCTACCACAGTGTTATTTAATGTATGTGGATAATATGTTCCTTCACTGCCTTTAACTCTGATACCAAGTCTTCTAGCTTGAGCATCTCCTAAAGTTGAACAAGATCCAACTTCAAAATATTTTTTTTGTCTTGGGCTCCAAGCCTCAATATCACAAGATTTAACTTTCAAATCAGCTAAATCACCACTACAACATTCTAATTGTCTAACTGGTATATCCCAATTTCTAAATATTTCAACTGTTAATTTCCACATTTTGTTATACCAATCCATTGACTCTTCAGGTTTACATAAAACAATCATTTCTTGTTTCTCAAATTGATGTACCCTATATAATCCTCTTTCTTCTAAGCCATGAGCTCCTCCTTCTTTTCTAAAGCAAGGAGAATAAGATGTCATATTGATTGGTAATTCAGATTCTTTTATTAATTCACCTTTAAATCTACCTATCATTGAATGTTCACTAGTTCCAATTAAGTATAAATCTTCACCTTCAATTTTATACATCATTGATTCCATTTCAGCAAAGCTCATTACACCAGTAACAACATCACTTCTAATCATAAATGGAGGAATAGCATAAGTGAATCCATGATCTATCATATAATCTCTAGCATAAGCTATCATTGCTTCATGTAATCTAGCGATATCACCTAACAAATAATAGAACCCTTCTCCACTGGTTCTTCCAGCAGCAACTTTATCTAATCCATTTAATTTTTCAATTATGTCAGCATGATATGGAATTTCATAGTTTGGAACAACTGGTTCACCAAATTTTTCAACTTCAACATTCTCACTATCATCTTTTCCAATAGGAACAGATGAATCTATTATATTTGGAATAACCATCATTTTTTCTTTGATTTGTTGTTGTAATTCTTCTTCTTTTTCTTCTAACTCAGATATTTTAGTACCATAATTAGAAATTTCTTCTTTTATTTTTGTAGCTTCTTCATTTTTTCCTTCACGCATTAAATTTCCTATTAAAGAACTCTTACTATTTTTTTCAGCTCTTAAATCATCTGCTTGTTGTTTTGTTTCTCTAAATTTTAAATCTAGTTCATAAACTTCATCAACTAATGGTAATTTATTATCTTGAAATTTTTTCTTAATGTTCTCTTTTACTAAATCTCTATTTTCACGAATTAATTTTATATCTATCATTTTTATCCTCTCTTTTCTAAAATATTATTTATTTTTTGATAATTTTTAATATATTTTTTTTCTAATTTTTTTCTGACATTTTCATCTAAAGCAGCTAGTCTCTCTTTATTCATATTATGCATCATATCTACTTTTTTAACTTTAATTGCTAACAAATTATTACTTTGAATAATTGAATCAATATAATCATCATAACTTATTTCTTTGTTTCTTGTAAGTAATGATACTGCCTCAACTATATTTTTAGGAAATTTTAATTCTAACAATACTTTTTCATTAATATAAGTATCTTCTATTACATCGTGTAGTAAACCTACTACTTTTTCTTCATATGTTTCAAGATGATTACTTACATAATATAAATGTTCTATATAAGGATGACCTTGTTTATCAGTTATGTTTTTAAATAACTCATTCACTAGTATTATTGCTTTTTCAATTAAATCATCTTCTCTTTTTATTAATTCTATTTTTTTTGATTCCATAATTTAAACCTCCCAATAAGTAAAAAAAGACTAAATATAGGAGCAATATATGCGGTACCATCCTAGTTTAGTCTTAATTAGTATAACGGATTTCTCCGGGAATGATTAATTCCTCTTGAAAGTAGATTCATAAAAGATTATTACTAGTTTTCATCTACCACTAGCTTTCTACAAATAATTACTTCTACTATATTCTTTCATTAACGATTTACAATTTAATTCTAACATTTATTCATAACAAAGTCAATTAATTTTTATTTGCATTTTTTATTTGATAAAAATCTTCGTATAATTGATATTTACTTTTTTTTATTGGTGTGTTATTATGTATACAGATGAGTTATCACTCATATAATAAAAAAGGAACATTCGTTATGAATGTCTACCACAATGGATAAGACATTTAAGTCATTGACTTAAGTGTCATTTTTTTATTACTAAAACCAATATTATTAGCTGTAATAAAATAAAGGAGAAAGAAGAAAGTATTTTTAAATAAAACTCTCTTTTCTTCATCTTTAAACCTCCCTTCATTTTCAGAAAAAGAGGTAGACACCCATTAAATGTTCCATTTTATATTTTATAATATTTAAGGCAAAAAGTAATTATTTTTCGTTCGACAAAATTAGACAATGATATAATTAATGATTATTAATATATTCTTCTAATTCTTTTAATTTTTCACCCCTTAATGGCTTACATTTTTTATAGTTATTTATATCTTCTAACATAGCTTCACTCATACCCTTACATCCAGCATAACCACAAGCACCACAATTATATCCTGGTAATAATTCTAAATAAATTTCTGATTTACTTTTCGTATTAATTTTTGAATCAACTATAACAATTATTAACCCTAGAATAAATGCTATCAAAGTCATTATAACAATTCCTATCATTTTTCACCTCTGCACATATTACAATTACCACATTTTTTACCTTTATTTATTTTATATAATAATATTGTTAAAATAAATAATAATATCAGTACAATATAAGCTATCATACTATTCTCCCAAATAATAATGCCATTATTCCAGCTGTTATAAATGCTATAGGAGCTCCTTTAAATGGTGTAGGAATATCTTTTTTATTTAAATATTCTCTTATGGTTGCAAACAAGTAAATAATTAAAGTAAATCCTAAACTACTGCCTATACTATAAACTAACATTTCTAAAAAATTAAAACCATTATTTATATTCAATAGTGTTATTCCTAATACTGCACAATTTGTTGTAATTAAAGGTAAATAAATTCCAAATGCTTTATATAAATTTTTGCTATATCTTTTAATTATCATTTCAAGTAATTGAACTAAAGAAGCAATTACTAAAATAAACATTAAAGTTTTTAAATATGTTGTTTCAGTTGGTACCAACAAATAAGTATATAGTAAATATGTAATTATACTTGATAATGTAACAACTATTGTAACTGCTAATCCCATCTTGAAAGCTGTATCTTCTTTTTTAGAAGTTCCTACAAATGGACAAATTCCTAAGAATTTAGTTAAAACTATATTTTCGGATAATATGCTAGTGATAAATAAACTAATTAGATTCATTTTTGCCTCCTATATGATTAAACAAAGCCATTAAAATACCAAGTACAATGAATGCTCCTGCAGGGCTTATCATAAATGACATTGGAATTAAACTATTTTCTGGAAATACATTAATTATTAATTTAAAACTTGTTATTTCACTTAAAGAATCAATTAAGGTTATTGTATTATTTCCTAATATTTCTCTAAATAAAGCTATCAAAATAAGTGCTAGCATATAACCCATACTTATGCCAATACTGTCTTTTATACTCGTTTTAATATTACTTTTTGTTGATACCGATAATACTCTACCTAAGACAATACAGTTTACTACTATAAGAGGTAAATAAATACTTAGAGCATTATAAAGTGGATTAATATATTCTTTAAGTATTATTTCCAGTATTGTAACAAATGTACCTATTATGACAATATATACTGGTATTTTAACATTATCAGGAACTACTTTTTTAATCATACAAGATACTATTTCCGAAAATAGCAAAACTATAAATACAGAAATTCCCATTAGAAAAGCATTTTCAACTTTAGTTGTTACTGCTAAAGAAGAACATAATCCAAGCATTAAAACAAATATTGGATTTTCATTTTTTATGATTTTTAAAATTTGTTTCATAATTATCACCTTTATTTAATAAAATATCTTCAAAACTATAATCTATTTCAAAACTATTAATATAATCTTTAAATGAATTTTCATCAATTGATGTAAATCCTTTTTTTAACAAATTAGCTAATAATTCACGATTAGATTCACTTAATATCTTTGAGGGCCAATTTTCAAAATGAAGAGGTTTTTCTTTCCTTTCTGTAAATTGACAATAAGTAGCGTCAATTAATATATATTCAGTTTTATTATCTTGATTTTTAAAACTTGCAATTAAAAATTCATGATCAGTAACTGCGCCTAAATTTTTGATATTTACTTTAAAATTTCTAATATTTTCATTATCTAATCGACATTTAATATTATTACTTAATACTTTACATAAACCTTCCATATTATTTACATATGTAGTAACATCATTTAATTCTTCAATTATAATTTCATTTATTTTCTTCATTACAATATCTCTACTACATTTTTTAATATTTAATATTGATTCATAAAATTCATTCATTTTAACCACCTATCAATGTTGTAACTAAATATATCAATATTGAACAAATAAATGTCGTAATTGTTAAAGTAATTACGCCTTTAAATTTATTTTTCATAAATATCACTATCTTTCATAACATTAATTATTAATTTTTTTAAAGCAGTACTTGTTTTTGTTGCGCCACTTACAGTATCTATTTCTGGATTATTTTTTAGTTTTTCTAGATAATTATTTTTTTCTACGATACTTAAATAGTCATCATTACATTCTAATATTTTGTATTCTATTATTTTATTATTTTCTATTTTTATCCCTGCTTTTATATTTCCTTTAAATCCTTTTTGAGTTGCTACATAAGTTGTAATATTATTTTTAGTATTTTTTTCTATTATGTTAAAATCATTATCTATGCTAGTAAAAGAACTATTAATTTTAAATATAATAGAAATCGCAATTATTAATAAAGCACTTATACTTATTAAAATTTTTTTCATATAATTTTTATCTCTAGTGCCTATTTTATCTAGTATAAATACAAGCATATTCATAATTAAAATTGAAGTTAATACACCTTCTGGATAGCTAGTTAAATATCTACATATTACTGTTAATATTCCCAAACATACACCATATAAAATACTTCCTAGTTTAGTTACAGGACTAGTAACAGGGTCCGTTGCCATAAATACTGCACCAAACATTAAGCCACCACTAAATATTTGAAATAATGGATACCATAATCCAAGACCATTAGATAATCCAATTATATATGTTAAAATAGATACTGTGGTTATATAGAAAATTGGTATTTCTATTTTTATGACTTTTTTAATTCCAAGATAAATTAAAGCTATTAAACAAAGTAAACTACTTGTTTCCCCTACACTACCAGGAATTAATCCAATAAAGAAATCAAACAAATTACCATATGGTTTTACTAAAGTGTCATATGTTCCAATTCCCTCTACACTATTTGATAAAGGAGTAGGACGTGCTATAGCATCAAGTTCATAACTATTTAAATACCCACCATTATTCACTATAATACTTGAATAAGCTGTAAGTACAAATAAACAACCTATTAGTGCTGGATTAAATACATTGTTTCCAAAGCCACCATATAACATTTTTCCAACTATGATTCCTATAAAACAAGCAAAAATTAATATTTCTATTGGTGTATTGATTGGTAATACAAGAGAAATAAATATACCTGGAAAAATACTTCCATAACTTTGTTTTTTTAAAATTTTACAATATATTTTTTCTATTAAATATGATGATAATCCTCCAATAAATATAAATATTAGTGGATAAAATAAACCAATTGCACTTGTTTTATTATTTACAAAAGGAATTATTCCATTTTTATAAAATGAAAATATAATTATTGGTATTAAAGCAATAAAAAGATTTTTTAATATTTTGTCAGTGTCATTTTTAGTTCTAATAAATGGTCCCATAATTACCTCGCTTTTCTTACAATTTCTCTTAAGTTTATTCTCGCTGGACATATATATGAACATAGTCCACAACCAATACATTTATTTGGATTTAATTTTTTTAATTTGTTCTTATTGTCTATGTTATCTTTAATCAAAACTGGTTCCAAATGAGCGGGACATACTTTTGTGCATTTACCACATCTTATACAAGTTGTCTCAATAAATTTATCATCATTTACAAATAAACAACTTATTTCTGGAGTTATAAAGTTATTATCATATTTTTTTCCCATCATTGGACCACCAATTATTAAACCATCAGTATTAATTATATCTTTTATATCTGTCCCTATTTTCAATCTATAATTACCTTTTTTATCGGTATTTCCAGCTATTGTAACAATTCTAGATTCTAAATAATTACCTTTTAATACTTCACCTATAGCATATATAGTTGCTACATTACTTACAATTATTCCTAAGTCACTAGAATGAGTATTTACATTAATATTTAATATTTCTTTAACTAATCCTTTACTCCAACCTGCTGGATATATATTTTTGGTTTCATATATTGTTATATTTGGTGTTAAAAAAGGTTTAAAATAATCAGCCATCTTACTTATTTTTTTAACAGCTATTATAGTTTTAGAAATATTATTTATTTGCATTATTTTTTTTATTGAATCAATTATTTCTTTAGAGTATTCTTTCACTAATGTGTAATCACTAGTTCTATATGGTTCACATTCAACTGCATTTACAATTAAAGTATTGATCTCATTTTCATATTTTTTATAAGTTGGATATCCAGCTCCTCCCATTCCTCTAATTCCACTATTTTTTAATAGTTCAATAAATTTATCTTTATCTATTTTTTTTATGTCTATTTGTTCTTTTTTTTCTTTGAAATCATTTTCAATTTTTATTGTTTTTCCTATTTCTAATATTTTTCCTGACACACTTGATATTATAGATGTATTATTAGTTGTAACAGCTAACAAAGTATTAATTTTAACACTATCACCTTTTTTTACAAGTATCTCATAATCGTCTGGCACATTAAAATATAGATATTTTGTATCTATTTTTTTTATTACATTATTTATCGTTTCTTTTTTATGTTGAGGTAATTTTAATCCTTTCATATGACACCATCCTATATTTAATTATACATATAAATATGCAAAAATACAACTAAAAAGAACTTTGAATATTTCGTCAAAGTTCTTATAAGCTTATTCGGAGTTTGTCATGTAGTTTATATTTTTTCTATTATTTACCACCTTTCCTTTCTTACAATATAAGTATAAATCATAAATGTGAATTTAAAATGAATAAAAAGTGAAATTTTTAAGTTATATTTTTAATAAAATATTTTTTAAATAACTACTATCTTCTATTCTATTTATTCCAAAACATTTCTTACCTATATCTTTAAAACTAGCTCCAGAATGATATAGTATTTTCTTATCTATTATTATAAATCTATCGTGAAATTTATCATTATTTATTATCTCAATATTTTCGTATTGTTCATTATATTTTTTATATGATATTTCATCTATATTTTTAGTTACTACTTTTATATTTATTTTTATTTCTTTTAAAATATCAAATAATTGTTTTCCAGCATAATTATCGATTATAATTATTTCTTCTTTAGCTTTTTTTAGTATATCAATTAGTAATGAATATGCATCATAAATTTCTCCTTCAAAAAATATATGATTATTATTTGTTTTAAACTGATTAAATATTTCATTTATTTTAGTATCATGTTCTAATAATTTAATATCGTGATCTATATACTTCATTTCTAAATTAGATATTCTTTTATTTTCATTAACAATATAATGTCTCATTTTTACAAAAGCATCCATTATTTTTATACTTACCTGTTCTGCTACTTCTGTTCTTAAAACACTTGATAGCATAGCTACTCCTTGTTCAGTAAATACATATGGTAAATATTTAATATTTTTTTCAGTCTTTTGTTTCGAGGTTTCAAATTGAAACCTTGATTTTAACATTCGTTCAGTTTCCTCTTTTGTAAGTTGAAAATAAAATCGTTCTGGAAATCTATTAGCGTGTCTTTTTACTGCTAAATTTATTGACTTAGTTCCATTTTTACATCGATATAATTTAGCCAAATCTGAATCTAGCATCACTTGTTTTCCTCTTATTTCATATATTAAATTTTCAACATCACTTGTTATTACTTCATTCATTTTCCACTTCCTTTAATATATATTTTATTAATTCTTTATTTTCTATTCTATTTATTCCAAAACATTTCTTACCTATATCTTTAAAACTTGATCCGGAATGATATAGTATTTTTTTATCTATTATTATAAATCTATCGTGAAATTTATCATTATTTATTATTTCAATATTTTCGTATTGTTCATTATATTTTTTATATGATATTTCATCTATATTTTTAGTTACTACTTTTATATTTATTTTTATTTCTTTTAAAATATCAAATAATTGTTTTCCAGCATAATTATCGATTATAATTATTTCTTCTTTAGCTTTTTTTAGTATATCAATTAGTAATGAATATGCATCATAAATTTCTCCTTCAAAAAATATATGATTATTATTTGTTTTAAACTGATTAAATATTTCATTTATTTTAGTATCATGTTCTAATAATTTAATATCGTGATCTATATACTTCATTTCTAAATTAGATATTCTTTTATTTTCATTAACAATATAATGTCTCATTTTTACAAAAGCATCCATTATTTTTATACTTACCTGTTCTGCTACTTCTGTTCTTAAAACACTTGATAGCATAGCTACTCCTTGTTCAGTAAATACATATGGTAAAGTTCTAGACATATTTGATGCATTTGCGGTCCCAAATTGGGACTGCAAAATATTATATTCTTCGCTTGTAAGTTGAAAACAAAATCTTTCTGGAAATCTATTAATATGTCTTTTAACGGCTTGATTTATAGTCTTTGTACCATTTTTACATTGGTATAAATTTGCTAAATCCGAATCTAACATCACTTGTTTTCCTCTCAGCTCATATATTAAATTTTCGACATCACTTGTTATTACTTCATTCATTTTCCACTTCCTTTAATATATATTTTATTAATTCTTTATTTTCTATTCTATTTATTCCAAAACATTTCTTACCTATATCTTTAAAACTTGATCCGGAATGATATAGTATTTTTTTATCTATTATTATAAATCTATCGTGAAATTTATCATTATTTATTATTTCAATATTTTCGTATTGTTCATTATATTTTTTATATGATATTTCATCTATATTTTTAGTTACTACTTTTATATTTATTTTTATTTCTTTTAAAATATCAAATAATTGTTTTCCAGCATAATTATCGATTATAATTATTTCTTCTTTAGCTTTTTTTAGTATATCAATTAGTAATGAATATGCATCATAAATTTCTCCTTCAAAAAATATATGATTATTATTTGTTTTAAACTGATTAAATATTTCATTTATTTTAGTATCATGTTCTAATAATTTAATATCGTGATCTATATACTTCATTTCTAAATTAGATATTCTTTTATTTTCATTAACAATATAATGTCTCATTTTTACAAAAGCATCCATTATTTTTATACTTACCTGTTCTGCTACTTCTGTTCTTAAAACACTTGATAGCATAGCTACTCCTTGTTCAGTAAATACATATGGTAACTTTCTAACTCCTCCATATTCATTCCAACTTGAAGTCCCAGACTGGGACTTCAAAACATCATATTCTTCACTTGTAAGTTGAAAACAAAATCTTTCTGGAAATCTATTAATATGTCTTTTAACGGCTTGATTTATAGTCTTTGTTCCATTTTTACATCGGTATAATTTAGCCAAATCCGAATCTAACATCACTTGTTTTCCTCTAAGCTCATATATTAAATCTTCAACTTTAGTAATAATAATTTCATTCACAGTATCACCTCATTAAAATCATACGACATAAAGTTTATATTTCCTTAAAAAATAACAAAAAAAGTTTCAATTTATGAAACTTTTATTTTGTAATGTTTAGTATTGATTATATAAAGATATTTTTTAAATATTTAAATAATTGTAAAATAAATAAATAAAAATGCAATTATTTCAACAATGGAAACTATAACAGATAATGTTATTACTTGTATAAATCCATCTTTATTTAATGATTTACTATAACCATAGTTCAATTCTTCTGATTGCTTTCCATATTTTAATTCTGCAACGCAATTTCTCAATTCTTTTAGTTCATTTTTTCTTTTTTGACTAATTGTCAAATCTGGAATATTATTTTTAAAAAAGTTATCCATTATACTTTTTCCGATATCGTAGTTTCCACTGTTAAATGCTCTCAAACTATGTTGAAAATATTCATATGCACCACTAGAATACCTATTAAAATATGATCTAAATTCTTTTTCATTAGAATAAAAAGCACTTCTAACTATATTTTCTATTCCAAATATGTTCGCTAATTGGACAATACTTAATGTTTGAGGTACATACAATGAATTTTTTCTACCATCAATTGTGGTAGAAATATAATTAATGATTGGTTCTATAAAAATTTCTGTTCCATTAACAACCACAACTTTCCCATTCAATAGTTGCTCCATCGTGCAAAAAACTTGCGTTTCTGTTTCATATACATCATTATTTTTAATTGTATATACACAATGTGTTAATTCGTGCAAAAATATACTTTTAAAATCTTCAAGTATTTGTGGATTACGCAAACTTGATTTAGAAAAATACATATTTATTGAATTATCATTAAATCCTATATACTGACCAGTCATATTTTGAAAACCATATCCCTTTGGTGCATCTGATGGATCATACCAAATAACCTGTTCTAAATTTGCATTAATTCTTGATAGTAATGTCTCAAATGAAACCATATTTCCATATAATTCAGTATGTTTTATAATAAAATTACTAATAAGATTTCTTAATAATTCATCATCTATTTTTTTGTTGTCTAAAAATTCAGCTATTTTTTCTAACACATAATCCTACTTATATAATATTTTTATTTCTTTTATATTATTAAATATTTTAGGCAAATAATAATTTAACATAGGAGATAATATTTCGGCAAATTCTTTTCGTTCAAATGTAAATTTTAGATTTAAAGGTAATCCAGCAGAAACAATACTATCTAATTTAACAATAATATTAATCATTAAAACAGCTCTAAATAAGCCAACATTATCAACAGATATTTCTTCACAAGGAATATTTCCATCATTTGCAAAGTTCATATCATATAAAGATTGAAAGCCAAAATAACTAATTATCAATTGTATACTTTTATCACTGCAGGTTAAACTATCATCTTTTAAATATTCAGATAATTTTTTACCTTTAATAGTTGCTTTATCTTTAGCATAAATTAATTCGTTTATTGATTCTTTTTCAGTTTGTTCAAAAAAATCTTTTAACTCTAAATTCTTATTTTTAATTTCATTCCATATTTCAAATACATTTTCAATATTTTTTTCTAAATTGAATTCATCATTTTTAGTATTGTCAGATTCATTACTATGTATATGATGCATTATTTCTTTTAACTCATCAGAAGAAAAATTTTGTTTATTTCCTTGATTTTTAATTGATATCTTATAGGTATATCCTCTATCCATTGTTGGTGTAGCTAAAGTTAAATCTAAATTTTTATATAATTTAAATTCTGTCTTAGGATTATTTAAGTTTATTTTCCCGTTTATAACTTCACACATAGGATTAGTTTTTATTGTAATACTTTTTTCGTCTCTATCAATAACACTAAAAGCAAATATAATATGTTCTTCAGAAACTTCTTTTCCATCTTTAAAATATGATACATTTTCTTTTGCTAGAATATTTTCTATATCACTATTTACATCATAACTTGTTGTTTTTAAATTTTGATTATCAATAACTTCTATAACATCATTATTAATATTTTTTTCGGTCTTTATATTTGTAATATTCATTTTTTCTATATTACTCATTAAAATTTTTATTACTTCCTTTAAAGGATTGTCTGCGATATTTTCAATGTGACTTATGAAATTAATTAATTCATTATTTCTAAAATTATCGCAAAAACCTTTGATGTTTTTCTTTAATTCTTCTTCATTTCCTAATAAAGAATCTAAATCATTTCCTGTTAATTCCGCTTTATTATAAAAATTATTTAACACTATCGCTTTAAATACTTCACAAGATAATGTTTTCCAAAATGGATCACTTTCTAATGATTTATCCTCTTTTAAAAGTGTTTCTAGCATTCTATCTAAATATTTTAATGTTTCTTTTAAATCATTATTTTCATAATTTAGATATGCAACTTTTAAATTCTTCTCAAATTCGTTTAATTTGTCCATATTCTCTCCTACCTTCTCCATACATTTTATCACATTTTTTTTGTCTATTCAAGTCAAAATTATTTCCAAAAACATCAATAATCATAAATCATATTTAATTTAAGCACATCAATATAATCAAATAATTCATCTTATTTAGTTAATTGTAACACCTTCAATCATAATTATTATAGCCTACTTCAATGGTATATTTACATTTCCTTAAAAAATAACAAAAAAAGTTTCAATTTATGAAACTTTTTAGTTTTTAATTCGATCTTCTTTAAAATCTTCAATTTTTTCTTTTAAATCATCTTCAAAAAATTTATATGTAGCAATCAATATTATAGCCGTTGGTAAAGAAATAACAATTCCTAATACACCAAATAAAGCTCCACCAACAAACACACTCATAATTACAATTAATGGATGAACTTTATTTGTTTTACCATATACAAGTGGATTTATAACATATCCATCTATACTAGATAAAACAACAAACACAATTATAGTCTTTATAAAAAGTGCTGGACTAATAACAAAAGCCGTAACAGCTGCAACTATATTATTACAGATTCCACCAAAATATGGAATTAATTGAGCAACCATAGCTAAACATCCTAGTAGTATTGCATTTGGATGACCAATTATTGTATAAGCAATACTATATTCAAATAATGAAATTATCATTATTTTAACAAAACCTGTTAAATAAGATCTCATTTCTTTATCTAGCAAAATAACATATCTACATAATCTTTTATTTCGTTTATTTAAAAACTTCTTAAATTTTTTTCTAATATTCTCCATATCTGCTAAAAAATACATAGCAGCTGCAAAAGAAATTAACAAAGTTGATAAATAACTTAAGGAACCACCTATTATCTTAATAGTTCCATTTGAAACAAATTTACCTAGTTCTTCAATTATAGAATTAAAACTATTAGATAAAGTTTGCTCAAAACCACTAATATTTATAGCACTATCAAATGATATTTCATTAATAAAATACATAATAGAGCTAAATAAACTACTAAGTTGATTAAATAAAAGTGGAACTACAATAACTCCAAAAATAGTTAAAACAGTAAATAAAACTATTACAATAAGGATTATTGATAATACCTTAGGAACTCCTTTAGTTTTTAAATAACTTACAATTGGATATAATGCATAAGCAATTACAAAAGCTAATAGGAATGGAAAAGATAAATTCCATATTTTCCCTATTATTCCTAACCATAAATTACCAGTCCTATATAATAAATATATAATAACCATTATAATAGCACAATTTAATAATTTATAATCCAACTTATCTTTTAACATCTAATCCCTACTTTCTAATAAAATAGTCACTGGACCATCATTTATAATATTTACTTTCATATCAGCACCAAATACACCAGTTTCCACTTTAATTTTTTCTTTTAATCTTTCATTAAATAAATCATACAATTTATTTGCCTCTATATTTTTCATAGCATGTATATAACTTGGTCTATTTCCTTTTTTAGTATCCGCATATAAAGTGAATTGTGAAATACTTAAAATTTCACCAGCTACATCCAATACTGATTTATTCATTATACCTGATTCATCATCAAATATTCTTAAATTTAATAATTTATTAATTAAATAATCAATTTCTTTTACAGTATCGCCATTTGTAAACCCAACAAATATTACTAATCCTTTATCAATTTTACCTACAATATTATTATTAACTGATACACTGGAATTTAAACTTCTTTGAACTAAAATTCTCATTTAATATTTCTTTCTACCTCAATAATATTTGAAATCATTCTTACATCATTAATAAATTTTGACAATCTTTCTTTATTTTCGACAAGAACTAATAAATCAAATACCACATCATTTTCATTATTATAAGTATTAATTGATTGAATATTTATATTATTATTAGAAGCTTTAGAAACAATTTCAACCAAAATATTTTCCTTTTTTTCAGCTCTAACTAATACCGTAGTTGGATATTTTTTATTTAAATTATTCCATTTAACATCTATTATTCTTTCCTCTAATTCACTAACATTTGGACATACCATACGATGAACTGAAACACCATAACCTTTAGTAATATAGCCAACAATTCTATCTCCAGGAACAGGTTTACAACAAGAAGCTAAAGAAATCTTAATATTGTCTATACCTGCTACCATAACATCATTTTTTAACTCTACATTTTCTTCTTTTATTACTTTTTTAAAAATAATATCTTCTTTTGTATCATTAGCATCAGTAATTATATTAGTAACTGCTATTGGAGAAATTTTATTGTTTCCTATATTAATATATAATTCTTCAATACTTCCTAATTTTAATTCAGAAAGAACTTTATTTATATTCTCTTCAGTATTGAAATCTGTATAAGAAACTTTTTTCTTTCTTAACTCTTTGTTAAGAGTTTCTTCTCCTCTTTTTAAATACTCATCTTTATCAATTTTCCTAAAGAAATTTCTGATTTTATTTTTAGCTTGAGCCGTTTTAGCAATATCAATCCATTCACGACTAGGACCAGCTGAATTTTTATTAGTATTTACTTTTATAACATCATTATTTTTTAATTCATAGTCAAGTGGAACAATATTATTATTAACTATAGCTCCTACCATTTTATCTCCTATTCCACTATGAACTTTATAAGCAAAATCAATTGGTGTAGATCCACTTGGTAATTCTACAACATCACCTTTAGGTGTAAATACATATATTACATTATCAAATAAATCATCTTTAATTGATTTTACAAATTCTTCATCAGTTGTTGAATCATTATTAAGTTCCATTATTGATCTAAAAAATTGTAGTTTTTGTTCCATTCCATTCTGAGTTGCTATCTTATTACTTCCTTGTTCCTTATAAGACCAATGTGAAGCAATACCTCTTTCGGCTATTTCATCCATTTCATAAGTTCTTATTTGAATTTCAAATAAATATCCATCAACACCTATTACTGTTGTATGTAATGATTGATACATATTTGTTTTAGGCATAGCAATATAATCTTTAAATCTTTTAGGTAATGGTTTATACTTTGAGTGAATAATTCCTAATGCTTTATAACATTCTTGCTCAGTATTTACAAACACTCTTAAAGCAAGCAAATCATAAATGTCACTAAACTTTTTACCTTTGTCTAATTTTTTATATATGCTATAAATACTTTTTGCTCTTCCCTTTATCTCGTGTTTAATATCATTATTATTTAATAATTCACTAACACATTGTTTCATCTCGTTAACAGAAGCATCTCTTTCCGCTTTTGTTTGATTTAATTTATCAACTATATCAAAGTAAACATTTGGTTTTAAATATCTTAAACTCAAATCTTCTAATTCACTTTTAAATGAGTTCATACCTAATCTATGAGCAATTGGTGTTAAAATTTCTAATGTTTCTCTTGCTTTTTCTTTTTGTTTTTTCTCAGGAAAAACCCATAGTGTACGCATATTATGTAGTCTATCAGCTAATTTTATTGTAATTACTCTTACATCTTCACATAATCCAACAAATATCTTTCTTTGATTTGCAATAGCTGCTTGACTATCTAATTCAAAATTCAAATTATTTATTTTTGTAACACCATCAACTAATTCAGCTATTTCATATGAAAATTGGCTTGCTAATTCATCTTTTGTAACACCACAGTCATCTATTACATCATGTAGAAGTCCTGCACATATTGTTTCTAAATCAGCATTAGTTTCACTTAAAATATATGCGACGTTAAGAGGATGATCAATATAATCCTCCCCTGTTAGTCTTTTTTCCCCGAAATGAAGTTTATCAACATAGTTGTAGCATTTATCAACTAGTTCAATTTCTTCTTTCTTCATATAACTTTTTAATTTATCAATTAATTTGTCATATGTTAAATTAATATTTTTTTTTGTCATAATCTCACATCTTTCAAATTATGAATTTATTCCTTTTACTTTCTTTTCTTCTAAAGTTGGTTCTTCATACCATTTTTTCTTTTTTGGTTTACCAATATTTTTCTTTTCTAAGTTAAACCATAAATAAGCTGCTATAAATAGTGATGAATATGTACCCGCTATTAATCCTACTAGAAGTGCTATATTAAAGTTTAGTATTTGTTTAGAACCAAGTATAATTAATGAAATAACTGGAACCATTGTTGTTATACTTGTAACTATACTTCTCTTAATTACGTCTTTAATACTTGTGTTAACAATGTCTTCTAATTCCTCTTGTTTTTTAATATTTTTATTTTTTAATGCTTCTCTTATTCTATCAAACATAACTATTGTATCATTTATTGAATATCCAATTATTGATAATATAGCTGCTATAAATATAGAAGATATTTCTAATTTTAAAACACTAAATACAGCAATTATCATAAATACATCATGAGCTAAAGCTACTATTGAACTAATACCAAAGTTAAATGTAAATCTAAGTGATATATATATAATTATTCCAATTATAGCTATAATTACTGAGTAAATAGCATTTTTAACTAATTCTCTTTTTACTACATTTGATACTACATTTATATCAGTGCTTACATTATATTTAGTTTCAAATTCATTTTGAAGTTTTAATATTTCTGATTTTTCTAATGTATCTTCAATTCTAACTGAAATATTTGTATCTTTATCAATATCAATTATCTTGTAATCTTTTAATTCTTCTTTGATTTTATCATCTGATATTTCTTCACTAAGTGTAATTAAAGTACCACCTTTAAAATCTATTCCTAAATTTAATTTGTTAGTACATAGAGAAATAACTCCTATTCCAACTAATACTAGTGTTATTAGTATAAATTTAGATCCATTTTTAACAAAGTTAAAATCTCTTTCTTTTCTTTCATATTTACCTACAAATAATTTTGCTTTATCGTCAAAATAATTTGTGTTAATAAATGTCTTTAACATTATTCTTGTAATTACAACCATTACTAACATTGTTACAAAAATACTTATAATTAGCATTGTGGCAAATCCTTTGATACTACTTTCACCAAATATGAATAAGATAATTGCTACTAGTAGTGTTGTTAAGTTAGCATCTACTATAGTAACAATAGAACTTGAATTACCTTTTTTGAATGCTGTTTTTAAACTTGAACCATGTCTAAGTTCATCTTTAATTTTTTCAAAATTTAATACATTAGCATCGACCGCCATACCAATACCTAATAATATTGCTGCTATACCAGGAAGTGTTAAAACACCACCTACTAACCAAAATATACCTAGTGTCAATACTGTATAAATTAGTAATCCAATTGAAGCTATAAATCCTGAGAAATGATAAAGTACAATCATTAAAGCCATTACTAATAAGATACCAACTACACCAGCTACTAATGTTTTAGATAAGGAGTTATCACCAAAACTAGCTGTTACTGTTTTAGATGACACTTCTTCTAATTTAGTAGGTAAACTACCAGAATTAATTAATGTAACTAATGTTTTTACTTCATCTTGAGTAAAGTTACCTTGGATAATTACATCACTTGAAAATCCTTGTGATACTGTAGCTGCTGATAAACATCTTGAACCTGTTGTACCACATTTTTGTCCTTCTTTTTTATAGCTATCGACACCTTCTTCAAAGTCTAGCCAAATAACTATTAATTTATCTTCGGTTTTGCTTATCTTGCTTGTTACTCTATAGAATTCATCTTTTTTAGCAACTCCCAAAGCAACAGCTGGCATTTTGTTAGATGATTCTCCAACACTTGCTCCACCGGAACTTAAAACATCACTTGTCATAAGTAAATTATCACTAGAATCTCTAAATGTTAATGTCGCAACTTTACCTAATGTATTTCTTGCTTCATCTGGAGATGTTACACCTGCTAATTGAACTCTAATTTTATCTTCACCTTCAATTGTTATTTCTGGTTCTGATACTCCTAAAGAGTCAATTCTTTTAATTAATGTTTTATATGTATTTGTAAGCATATCACTTGTTAGTTCTTCATCATTTAAACTACTAACTTGATATAATACTTCAAATCCTCCTTGTAAGTCTAATCCAAATTTTAGACTATTAAGGATACTTGGAAGTGATAATACACACATTACACCTATTAGAATGCAAAAAAATAAATGTTTAAATATTCCTTGTTTTTTCATATACTCACTCCTAATCTTCAAAATAAACTTTTCTATTTTTAAAATTTAATTTTTCTCTCAAATATGAATCAATGATAACATCGTCTGTATTTAATATATCACTTGTCATATCATACAAAGATAAATTTTTTGAATTTACCCATTTTACTTCTTTTAAATAATTCCATATATCTTGTTCTTTTATATATACATAACCATTTCTTCGCATTTCTTCTTTTTTTGTTAAAAGTGCAGGTTTAATTCTTTGATATAACTCTTCTAATGAATTAAATGTAATGTCCATATTCTACCTCCATTATTAATTACATATATATTATATAAGAAAAATCATTTTTTTTAAAGGTATTAAGGAGATATTTTATGAAAAAAAGCAAATTTCTAAAGTCTGTAATTATATTAGTTATTGGTGGCTTTATTACTAAGTTATTGGGAATGGTTATTAAGATTGTTTTAACTAGAACTATTGGTACTACAGGTATTGGTATTTATATGTTAATTATGCCAACTTATATGTTACTAATTTCTATTGCTCAATTAGGTTTTCCAGTAGCTATTTCTAAACTGGTTGCAGAAAATAAGTTTAATAATAGGTCTTTAGTTTTAGGTATTATGCCTATTTCTTTATTTATAAATTTGATTATTTTCATTTTTTTAATTTTGTTTGGTAGTTTTATTTCTAATAATTTACTTCATGATAGTAGGACCTATTATGGAATTATTGCGATTGGATTTGTTCTACCATTTATTAGTATTTCTTCAATTATGCGAGGATATTTTTTTGGCAAAGAAAGAATGTTACCACACACATTTTCTAATATCATAGAAGATGTTATTAGACTATTATTCATTATTTTTGTTATTCCTCTTACAATTCCTTTAGGAATAGAATATACTATTTTCTTCTTAATTTTATCTTCGATTTTAAGTGAGTTATCTTCAATTATTATTTTCATTATTTGTGCTCCAAAGAAAATGAATTTTAGAAAAAATATTGTTCCTAAAAAAAATAATGTTAGAAATATTCTAAGTATTAGTTTACCAGCCACTGGGAGTAGATTAATAGGCAATATAGGTTATTTTTTAGAACCAATTATTTTGACCTTTGTCTTAATTCATACTGGTTACGATAGTGAATTTATCATTAATGAATATGGAATTATTAACGGTTATGTTTTACCACTTATACTATTACCATCTTTTTTTACAATGGCTATATCACAAGCATTAATTCCAGTTATCAGTAAATCTTATTCTGATAAAAATCTTAATTATACAAAGTCAAAGATAAAACAAGCTATTAATTTATCATTGCTTATTGGAATACCTGCGACATTAATTTTTATATTTATTCCAAATGTTCCACTTAAATTGATATATAATACTGATATTGGTATAAATTATTTGCGTGTTTTAGCGCCTATTTGTTTACTTCATTATATTCAGGGACCTATTACTAGTAGTTTACAAGCAATGGGAAAAGCAAAAACTGCTATGAAAGGAACATTATATGGTATGATCCTTAGAACTAGTACTTTGTTTATTTTTTCTTATTTAAAAATAGGGTTATGGGGACTTATTATAGCAATTTCAGTTAATATTATTTTTGTTACATTACACCAAATTAAAGAAGTTATAAAAGCATTAAAAAACTAGAAAAAATTTCTAGTTCATTTTTGCTATTTCTAATTTATCATTACTATGAATTATAGTAAGTTCTACTTCTTTAGGATATTCTAAATCTTTTTCATACTCAATTATTACTTTAACAACATAAGCTTTATCATCTTTGACATCATTTTTAAATGTAACACTTTGTTCATTAATACTTTTAATTTCTGTGTTTTTAACAAGTGGTAATTCTTGTTTTCTGTCTTTATAAATATTATTTTCTACATATTTATAAATTCCTTCTTTAGCGTACTTTACAAAATCTTCTTGATAATCTTTGTAAACAAATTGTATACCACCAACATCATTTTTATTTATTGAACTATCAAGCGAAAAGAAATCAATTACAAATAATTCGCTAATTAAAGAAGCATAATTTTCTTCATCAATTTTATCTTTTTTTAATTCATCTTTAAGTAACATAAATTTTTCTTTGAAATATTCTGAATCATTTTCATTTAGAGTATAACCATAACCCTCAATATTAGATAATATTTCTACTTGTTTAGTTCCACTATTTAAAACACTAATAATATCTTTTACACAAAAACCTAAACAGATAACTAAAATAACTAATATACCTATAAGAATTGTTTTAAAATTAATTTGTTTTTTCTTTTTCATTTGTCTCTCCTATTTGATTATTTGTTTTCTTAATTAAATCATAAACAATAATTGCATCGGAAACAGCTATTTTTTCCTCTGATATTTTATTATATTTTTCAATATAATCTGAACTTATTGTATCATCGATATTAAGAATTTTACCTTCTCCCTTACTTTGACTATAATACATTTTATCAGTAAGCCAGTTTCCGTCAGGGAAAGTAACAACATTTTCATCTATACTAAAGATATCATGTCCTAAAGCATATTTATTCTTAAATCCTACCATATTTCCTAAAGTTGGTTGAACATCATACATTCCCATAACTTTAGTAACTTTTTTATTTAATAATTCATTACCACTACTATCTTTTGTCCAAATAATTAATGGAACTGCTCTATTTAACTCATATTCGAAATAATCGACTGCATGGTAGTTTGGATCATCTTTATCTAATGGTTGACCATTTTCAAAGTCATAATTATAGAAATAATTAAATTCTGATTTTTTTAATTTTGCATCGTGATCTCCATAAATAACAATTACAGTATTATCTAATAATCCTTCTACATCCATATCATTAATTAATTGACCTAATGCTTCATCAGCGTAATGAACTGATTTAAAGTAACTACCTAATTTAGTTCCTTCCATATAATCACTTACATGTTCTTCTTCTTCACCAGTTTCTTCATTTACTGTTTTATATTTATAATTTACTTCATAATCACTATGTCCTTCTATCCAAGTAAATGGAGTATGATTTGTAAGCATAATAAGTGTTCCATAGTAATTATTATATTTTTCATTAATATTTTTTAGTTTTGGAATAACTTGCTTAAAGAAAGACTTATCTGCTAAACCTAATCCGATTGTTTCATCAATTGTAAAGTCTTTTGTATAACAATAGAAATTTTCATATCCAAAGCTTTTATGAGCGGCTGCTCTATTCCAGAAAGTACAATTATTACCGTGCATACTAAATGTATAGTATCCCATATTTTTTAATAATTTTTGAGTTGTGACATAATCACGATCCCAATAACTTACAAATACAGTTCCACTACTTGCAGGCATTAATGAAGTACTTATTGTAAATTCTGTATCACTACTAGTTCCAACACTTTCTTGTGAATGGAAATTAGAAAAATATAACCCTTCACTAGCAAGCTTTCTTAAGTTTGGTGCGACATATTCGCCATTGAAGCTTACATCTAAAACATAATTTTGAATACTTTCAGCGTGAATCACTAAGATATTTTTCCCTTTAAATATATCTGTGTATTCATTTGTTTCAGTGTTTTCTTCTTTATTATTATAATACTCTCTAAATAATTTATTCTTCTCATCATAGCCAAATAATGGATTTAATGTTGATTTTAAAGTTGCTACCAAATCGTTTATTTGGTAAGTATAAACTCCAAATTTCATAACAATGTACTCTCTATTCCATTGTTTGCTAAGTCTACTAATATCCACACTAGTTAATGTTGAAATAAATAACCCTAAAAATATTACTGCTGCTACTAATGTATTTACAGCTCTTACTTTTCCTTTTTCAACTTTACTTACTCTTGTATAATAATCTCTTTTCTTTAAACTTTTATTAACAAATAGCATAGCTACTATTTGCCATATATATGCAAAATCTTTTATTTCCATTACATTATTTACAACTGCATCACCAACATCTACTAATTGCAATGATGTTTCAAGTAGTGAGAATGATACAAATGATATGTAATTAGTATAATACATAGAGTTAACTACACATAATATTGTAAATACTACTGACCAAGTAAAGAAATATTTGAATTGGTGTTTTGGCTTAATAAAATATCCAAAAGCACCAATTATAAGAATAATTGCTAAATCTGCTATAACTGGTTTTAAATCAAAATAATTTTTTACAGTTAGAAATCTAAGTAAACATCCATTTATAACAGATGTTGAAACAAATGTTATAAATAATATATTTGTTTTTAAATAACTCTTTGAATGTATTTTAAATAAATCAATAAATTCTTTTATCTTTTTTTTCATATATTTCACCTCAAAATACTACATAAAAGTATATCACTTTTTTTAATAATAATCAATTTAAAAGGACAAATTTCATTTTGTCCTTTTATACAGTTTTTCTTTTTGTTTATTCTTTTCATTTATATTATTTGGAAATTTTAAAGGATTATAACCATAATGAGGTGGTAAATCCACATTATTATAAATAGGAATACCAAAATATTTTATTTTTTTGATGGCACTAAAATTAGATATAAATCCTATTATAATTATAACTTCATTTTTTATAGTTACACTTCTATAATCATTAACATTAACAAGTGTGCCAGTTACTTGTTTTTCTATACCATTTTCTATATAAATTACTGTTACTTTTTTATCAATAAATTTTTTTAATATTTTAAGCATTAAATCAAACTACGTCTGGTATAGATTAAATAACTATTTTTCGTATTAATTTTAATTACCTCATCATTAGTTGCTTTAATAAATCCTATGCCACTTATAACTATATCTTCATTTTTTTTAACTCTAACTATCTTTTCATTCAACAATTTTTTATTATCTTTATATTTTCTTCCTATTTTTAAATCATTGGAAAAATAAAGTGTTAAATTATTATCACTGGACTCAATTTTTATAATATCCTCAATATATATATATTGTTTACTATGAATTTGATATGTAATTGGTTTTATTTCTTTTTTAGGAATTACTTTTTTTAGTAGATTAACATCAATATTACTATTATCTAATATACCAGGTGTGTCTACTAGTGTTAAATCATCATCTATAACTATTTCTAATGTATTTAATGTTGTTGATGGTAAATTACTAGTTGTAATATTTATGTTATTTTTAGAATAATTATGAACAAATTTATTAATTAATGTTGATTTTCCTGAATTAGTGTAACCCACTATATATACTTTATTTGATTTTTTATATTTATTTATTTTTTCGTATAACAAATCAAAATTATAATTTTTATTACTACTTACAACTAGTGAATCAATATAGTTTATTCCATAATTATATGAAAGAAATTTCTCGTCTGGTATTTTATAAGAAAATATATCTTTTTTAGTTAGTACTAATAATATATCATTATTTAAATATTCAGTTATTTCTTTTAGATTAATAGAGATATTAAACAAATCTACTAATAAGACAACTAAATCATTTGTTTTATTTATATCTTTTAAAATATTAGTAAACTCTATATTATTTTTCTCAACTAATTTATATTCATTATAGTTCTTAATTCTAAAACATCTTTCACATAAATCATTATTGATATTAGTCGTATACCCTTCAAATTTATCGTTCGAGTCCTGTAAAAAGGCTCCACAACCTTTACATTTTTTCATCGTAGAACCTTCCTTTAAATAAATCCATTTTTCTTAATTTTTTCATTATCTTTTTTTCTCTCAAACGACCAATTTTAGTCCATATTGGGTCATAATCACTCATCGGATTGACTAATACTGATATTATTCCTACATTATTTCCACCTTTAATATCGGTTACCATTTGATCACCTATTATAGCAACTTCATTTTCTATATACTTATTATCATTCAAAAATTTTATAAAGTTATTATTAGCAGGTTTTCTTGCACTATATACGTACCCTATTCCTAGTTGACTTCCAAACATACTTACTCGGCATTTAGGACTATTAGAAAAGATAAACACATTGAATTCTTTCTTTAGTTTATCAAATAATTCTTTTACTTCTATTGTACATTCTTTTTTATTGTAAGGAGCTATCGTATTATCTAAATCGAATAATAAGCATTTAATGCCTTTTGATTTTAGTAATTCATAGTTTACTTTAAAAATATTTTCTTGATAAGCATCGGGTACATATTGTTCCATTTTCTCACTCCTTACATCTTGTATTAATTTTAGCACACATTATTTCAATTTACAATAAATTAGAATATACAATCTTTTATTTTTAATTTATTATTTATGAGTTATAGATAATAAACATTTAAAAACTCCATTATTTAAATGAAGCTTATTAATTATTATAATTTTTCAATTTCTTCTTTTGATAGACCTGTTGCTTTAGATATAGTTTCAACATCTGTGCCAAGATTTTTAAGATTCATTGCCACTTCTATTTTATTTTGCTTAATTCCTTCTTGTAAACCCTTTTCCATGCCCTTTTCCATGCCCTTTTCTATGCCCTTTTCTATGCCTTTTTGTAAACCTTTTTGTAAACCTTTTTGTTCTGCTTCATACATTCTGGAGTTATAGATTTTTCT
>CAKOTA010000013.1 GCA_934119965.1 uncultured Bacilli bacterium | reverse complement strand
TAATTGTAATAAATATGCAAGAGATCCAAGAAGAAGATTATGTGAACCACATTTTATGCCATATGATAAATTAGAAAAAGCTCTACTTGAAGTAGTAAGAACAACTTGCAAAAATTATATTAAGCAAATTGATTTTAAATCATTATCTAAAGAAATAGTAAATAAAGATAATAGGAAAGAAGATAGTAAAGAAAAGATAAAATATTTAGAAAATAATATAAGAGAATATATCTCAAAAATTGATATGTTATATGAAGATAAATTTAGAGGTAACATATCAGATACTACTTATAAAAGATTATCTCAAGAAACAGAAAGTCTATTAAATAAAGCTCAATTGGATTTAGAAAAATATAAAGGTACTAGAAAAGAAAGCGTTAAACCTAAAGAATTAGAAGAATATGAAGAAAGAATAAGAGAGTTAATAGATATAAAGAAGCCCGCTAGAGAACTTTTACAAATATTAATTGATAAAATTGAAATTGATAAGGATAAAAATATTGAAATTTTCTATAGATTCATGATTTAAAAGTTCTGTGCATTTGCACAGAATAGTACATAAAATTTAAACTCGTATATATCACAAATATAACTTCGGACCAAAATGGCCCAAAGTCAAAATTTAAGTAGCTTTGTCCTAGCTTAACACAAAGCTGAAGAAATACAATAATGTACTAGCTACAAGACTGTTCACAAATCAAGTTACAACTTGTATTCAACTTGGATACAAGTTAAAACTTCTGTTCATCTTGGTCAGAAGTTAAATAATATATAGTTAATCATATTTGGATAATTGATTTTTATATTTATTAAAGTTTAAATATATATATGATAAGTCATCACTCAAGTTTGAACGAATTGCTTTCTTTGAAATGAATAGGTTATTAATGATTAATTTTAAAATGATTATAGGTATTAAAAATCCAATTATAATTCCTAATGTAGAACCAAGTATAACCGATATTTTGGTTGTATCTATTGTCTGCATTTCATTGTTATATGCAATTTCAATAAAAGATGATAATGTTAATGAAATAGAAACAATCCATCCTAGATAATCTGATTCTATTTTAATTGGCTTTTCGCTATTAAAATAATCAATAGCTAATTTCAAATCATTTTTAGTTTTGAAATTATATTTTCTTAATAATTGTATAATTTTATTAAAGTTTTGTTTTTTGACTTCGTTACTATAAATCTTTAATTTGTCTATAAAACTAATTTTCTTTTTTATATTAATGTTTTTCATGATTTTAATATAATTTACTATAAAATATCCTATAACAAAAATAAAAAGTAAGACATAAATAAAATAAGGATTAACATCATCAAAAATTTTTAATAATGAATAACTCAATATTAATAAAAATGATGCAGTCCAGTAAAATTTATTAAATTTAGTTTCACTTAAATTCTTTTTGTAATTTTTCTCTATATCTTTAAACACGATAGCACCTCCTAAATGTCTTCTATTATAACATAAATTATTAAATATATGATCATCAAAACCGATATAAATGATAAAAATAATTCTATTGGCTTGACAAGGCTACTGAATATGATATAATTTCAGTAGAAAAGTCAAAGAGGTATTATATGGAAAAATTAACTATAAAAGAGTTTCAAGAAAAAAGTAATACTAAAATTATTGAAGAGCTTATGAAAAAAAATAATGGATATATTACTTCAAAAGAACTTGATATGTTTGATATACACAGAATGTATCTTTCAATTATGCAAGAAAAAGGTATTATAGAAAAAGTAAGATCGGGTATTTATATTGATTCTAATAAAGTTATAGATAATTATTATGTTTTTGGATTAAGTATGCCTAATGTAATATTTTCTCATATGACAGCTTTATATTTCCATGGTTTATCTATAAAGGCTCCAAATGATATGTATGATATAACTGTAAAAAGAAGTTATAATAGTGTTCACTTAAGAAAACATAATGTATTTTATGTTGATAATGATATTTATGAACTTGGTCTTATTGAAATGGAAACACCCCTAGGTAATAAAGTGAAAGTGTATGATATTGAAAGATGTATATGTGATATTATTAGATCTAAAAATAGAATGGATATAGAACATATCAAATATAATGTTAGAGAATATGTAAAAAGAAAGGATAAAGATCTCTTCAAGCTATCTTTATATGCAGAAAAATTAGGTATAAAAGAAGTTGTAATGGATTATATAGATATGATGTATGAATAGTGAAAAATCAAAAGAAAAAGAGTTATCTAATGATAATAAGATATTAGTAAATAAAATACAATGCAGGAAGTGCAAAGACATTATCGAGTCTAAATGTGTTTATGATTTTAAATGATGTACTTGCAAAAGCATAGCTGTTGATGGCGGTTTAGAATATCTTAGGAGAGTGGAAAATTTAGAAGATATAATTGAATTATCTAAATTTGAAAAGAAGTAGGAGGTTATAAATGAATCAGAATAAAATGCATTTAATTAATAAAATTTTTAATAACGAAGCAATAAGAACTGTATGGGATAAAGAAAAAGAAAAATATTATATTAGTGTTGTCGATGTAGTAGGAGTTTTATCAGAAAGTGATAATCCTAGAAATTATTGGAAAGTGTTAAAACACAGATTAAAAAAAGAGGGTAATGAGTCGGTTACAAATTGTAACCAACTGAAATTAAAGTCTTCAGATGGTAAATATTATAATACTGATGTAGTTGATATTGAGGGTATGTTTAGAATAATTGAATCTATTCCTAGTAAAAATACTGAACCAATAAAAGGATGGTTAGCTAAATTGGGAAGTGAAAGAATTGATGAAGTATTTGACCCATCACTTGCGGCTCAAAGAGCTATAGATATATATCGAGCTAAAGGTTATGATGAAAAATGGATTGCAAAAAGATTAAAAGGAATTCAAGATAGAAAAGAATTAACTGATATTTGGCAAGAAAATGGTATAACTGAAGGTAAAGAATATGCTATACTAACTAATGAAATCTATAAAGAGTGGTCTGGTATGACAGCTAAAGAATATAAGCAATATAAAGGACTCCGTAAAGAATCTTTAAGAGATAATATGGATAACATTGAAGTAATATTAACTGATTTATCAGAAGAAACCACAAAAAGACTAGCTGAAAAACATAAACCGCAAGGTTTAGAACAAAATAAAGAGGTTGCTAGAATGGGTGGACATGCAGCAAAAGTAGCAAGAGAAGATATAGAAAGAAATTTAGGAGAGTCTGTTGTTACTAAGCAAAATAGATTAAATTATGAATATAAGGAAGAAAAACAAATAGAAACGTCAAAGTAAATATTGTATTAGAAAACAAGTATTAGGAGGAAAGCTATGGTTGAAGAAAAAATAGATGTTGATAAATCATTGAGAGATATAGAGAACTTTTTAAGAAATAATATTATGTATATATTAAAAAATCAATATGGTAATGATTGGAAAAAACATTTGGGAGTAACAAAAGAACGGTTAGAAGTTTGGAATAGCAGAATGTTAGAGGAAGGAAAAAGATTAAAAGGGCAATCAATTGAAAATAGAAAAATTTATTATTCTGATTTTTATGATTTAAAAACAATTATAATAAAGAATTGGGATATATTTAAAAAATGTTTCGATGAGAAAAAAATAATTGAACATCAATTATCACAATTAGAAAGTTTTAGAAATCCGAACGCACATAATAGAGATTTATTAGATTACCAGAAACACCTATTAGTTGGATATATTGGTAATATAAAAAATGGAATTATGAAATTTAGAGGAGATATAGAAAAAAAGTCTACTTATTTTCCTGAATATGAATCACTTAATATAAATGGTAAAATATATAAAAATAGTTGGGCTCATTTAGAAGAAATATTTCGAGATGGGGATGAAATAGAAATAACAATTTATGTAACTTCTCCTAATACACAGAAAATATTTTATAAAATGGATAATCATTTTGGTAAGAAAAATGAAAATTGGACAGAAAAAAATCATTTTAAAATTGAAATAGATAATACAAAATTAGGTAAAAATGAAAAAATTATTTATTTTAAGTCTGATGCTGATTATCATATGAATGGTGAATGGGATGGTTTAGTGACTATTTCATATACTGTTGTTCCATAAATTAACTACACATTGACTATCATCAGGTGCCGATGGTGCTGAAGTAATCTACGCATTAAGAAATAACAACACTCTAGCAAATCTAATTTTAAACAGTTTAGAAGCAGCTGGTCAAAATGTTAGAAAGGCATATCAAAGAAGACTACCATCAGACACATCAAAAGATTATTATTTTATCCATAGAAATACCGGAAAAACACAACCAGTAATAGTCGAATATGGATTCCTTGATAGTACTGCTGATGATGTAGATCAATTAAAAAATGACTATGAGAAATTAGCTCAAGCAGTAGTAAATGCAGTTGCGGAATATACTGGAATTAAAACCGGAAATAACTACTATACAGTTCAAAAAGGTGATAGTTTATGGAGTATAGCTAAAAAATTTAACACTACTGTAAATGAACTAAAAAATATTAACAATTTAACATCTAACACACTTAGTATAGGACAAACACTGGTATTACCAACAAAAACTGCAACACCTACTCCATCAGACACAAATACATACATTGTAAAAAGTGGAGATAGTTTATATAAAATAGCTAATCAATACAACACAACCGTAAATGAACTAAAACAATTAAATAATCTATCTTCAAATTTATTATCCATTGGTCAAGTATTAAAAATACCAACCAAAACAACAACAGAACCAACCGATAATTATACAACTTACACAGTAGTTAAAGGTGACAATCTATATGCCATAGCAAGAAAATTTAACACCACCCAAAATGATATAATGAAATTGAATAACCTATCATCTAACTTATTATCTATCGGTCAAGTATTAAAAATACCGACAACTAGTTCAAACACATATACAGTACAAAAAGGTGATAGTCTATATAGTATTGCTAAAAAATTTAATACAACAGTAAATGAAATCAAAACAAAAAACAATTTAACATCTAATACACTTAGTATAGGGCAAATATTAAAAATTTAAAACAAGAAGTTTTTTCTTCTTGTTTTAATATACCTCTTTACAAATACCTGTTCTAGGCTTATAAAAACAATGGCTTTTATATCTACCAGACAGTTCTTGATCCCACCAAGTATCTGTACAACTAACACCTATCTTAGGCGCATAAAACCATAATGCATTTGTTGCAGGATAGTAATATTCACCATTTAACACCCTATCAGCCAAATTTCTTTCAGCTGTTGTTGGATTGCTAAAAAATAAAGGACTATCTTTACCAGAAAAACCACCTGGATTTTGATAAATCATATCTTCAATACTTCTAATATCCTTAAAAGTTAAACAATCAGCAATAGTTCTGTTAACACCAACATTTCCAACCATAAGCATTCCTAAATTTCCTTCACCTACAGCTTCAGCCCTCATCAACCTTGCTAACAAGTCCCTCTCGGCTGTAGTATGCTTTACAATTGCCATATTAATCACCTATATTAATATATGAAAAAAGATACAAAAGTATCTTATAATTGTTTATTAATAACCTTTTTTATATTCAAATCGACTCCAATAATAGTCAATGATTGATATTTAATATTACACAAATCAATTTTCATACCATTCTCTAAAATTACAATAGGTCTAGATGGAAAAACAGTATTATTTTGTGCTACAATAGCACTCATTCCATTGGATAACTCAACTGTAATTCCAGGTGGATAAAGCGAAATTTGATAAAAGAATACATTTACTAAATTTGTATCATACTTTGTACCAGAATTAGACTTAAAATATTCAATAACCTCACTGGTGTTGTGAATATTATACTTTTCAGCATCTGTAATCATTCTAGAAAAATCATTTGCTATATGAATGATTTTAGCAAACTCACATATTTTATCACCTGGTATCTTTAAATCTCCACTTCCATCAACATTTTCGTGGTGAAATAAAACTGCCTGTTTCATCATCGCACTCACGGCAACATTTTTATTTAAGATACTATACCCTAAAAATGAATGAATGGAATCACGATATTCATCAATTGAACAATTTAATCCAAGTCTTTTTAATAAATTATTTACCCCATATTCTTCCATACTTTTCTCATCAACACAACTTTTTCCAATATCATGTAATAACGCTGCTGCTGCCAATTCGTTTAAGCGATCCTGTCTATAATTTAAAGCTTTTCCCAAAACAACAGAAAGTTCAGCCACAAATATTGAATGGTCATATTCTTCTTTTGTATTAGAATCATAATTTTCAACAGATATATTATTAGAATCATATATTTTATCAGCCATTTTTTTAGCATTTTCAATTGTGTCATCAATATTAACTTTACTTAAAGCCACAGAAATAGAATTCTTCAATGTCAAAGGAATATTTTCTTCAATTTGTACTTCCCTTGATAATTCATCATCCACATAAACATAACTAATATTTTTTTCTTTTAATCTAGAAATCAAACCATCAGTTAATATTGTACCTTCTCGTAACAAAACTTGATTTTCATTATATATAATATTTTTCCCTAATTTTGAGCCGATCATAACTTTATCTAAATTCAAATATCTCATATTATCACCTATCCTAATAATAATATAAAACATCATTTAAATCAACTAAATTACATTTTGTTTACAGTTTTACACCTCAATTAACTTATCATCAATTATAGAATATAAATAAGTTGAAACCTTTTTATTAGTCATATTCTTAATATATTCTTTATAGCCAGTTAACTGTTTAATATAAGCTTCATCAACTGTATTCTTTAATTTATAATCAATTATCTTAAATTCATTATCATACTCTAATAACAAATCAATAATCCCATGTAACTCATCATTTTTATCATAAATAAATTCATATTCTTTATAAATATTAATAACCTCATAAAAATTAATATTTTCCATAAAAGAATTAATTTTTTTTATTTCAAAATCTGTCAAATCAGAAAAATCTGGATTTTTAAAATCAATATTTTCAAATACACTATGAATATGTCTACCAAACAATATATTATTGTATTCACCAATATCATAAACCTTATTATTTTCTTTAGAAAAATGTTTTGATTCTTTAATATGACTATCAAAATTTAAATCTGTCATAATTATTTTTTTATCCGTAATATTGATTTTATCTTTATAACTTGTTTCTTTGAATAAATTATAATTATGGGTTAAATTAATACTACCAAAATCAATTAATTTTATATATGCACCTAAACTATTAAAAATTGAATATAACATATCACCTAATGAGCGATATTCTAATTTTACACTATCATCTAATGTCCTTATTTTCATATCTTTATTAGGTAGTAGAACTATCATCTTTTCCTTTGCTCTAGTTAAAGCAACATAAAATAACCTTATTTTTTCTGCGATTTCTTCACTATAATAACTATTTTTCAATAATTCCTTATAAATAGTATCTTTAATACCATTATTCATTACTGGAGTTATAATGCCAATGTTTTTATCATATAATATTTTCTCTTTTAATTCCATAACATTAAATTTAGAAGTTAAACCACTATAATAACAAATAGGGAACTCCAAACCCTTCGAAGCATGAATAGTCATTATTTTAACACTATCACTATCTTTAGTTGGTACACTATATTCAATACCTATTTTCTCGTCAATAACCTTCTCTAAGTAATTTAAATAATCATAAATGTCATATCCCATATCTGTTAAACTAATAGATAATTGTACTAAATGCTCTAAAACTGACATTCTATTTTGAATATCTCCAACTTTTATCATTTTATTATAAAAATCAAATTTATCTATTATATAGTCAGTCAATTCATAAGGTGTTTTTAATTTATAATCAATTAAATAATCATTCAATATACTATAATCTTTATTAACTATATATTCAAATATTTTCTCATCCGATTCTTCAAACAAATAACTTCTTAAAATAGACATAAATGAATATTTCTTACTCAATTCATCACTTGTAATTAAAAAAGTAATTATATTTTTGATTAATTTTAATTCATCACTATCATTAATTTTTTCTTTCTTATAAACAACTAATGGAATACCCAAATATTCAAAAATCTTTCTATACAAATCAAAATCCGTTGATCGATCTATTAAAATAGCAATATCACTATATTTAATTTTTCTTAAACCATTATCAAAAACTTGGTAATCTTTTATCTTATTCTTGATATCATTAGCAATGATAAATATTTCTAATTCACTTTTCTTATAATCATCCTGTTCTTCATAACTTAATAATTCCATATTAGAATCAGTATCTATTATACCAGTATTAGAATAATCTATATTTCCATAAATCATTTGGTGTTCTTTTTTATAATTAGCGCCACCAATAGTATCATTCATTATTTGATTAAATATTAAATTAATATTATTTAAAACTTCTTCTCGTGATCTAAAATTCTTGTTTAAATCAATTTTAATTCCACCATTATTACTACTATAACTATCGTATTTAGTTTTAAACAAATTAGGATTAGCATTTCTAAAACGATATATAGATTGCTTAATATCTCCTACCATATAAACATTGTTATTCTCTATGTATGATATAAACAAATCTTGTAAATCGTCAGTGTCTTGGTATTCATCAATTAATATTTCATTGTAATTTAGTTCATTTCTTACTAATTCATTTTGCTCTACTAATTTTATAGCCAATTTAGTAATATCAACAAATTCATATAAGTCATTATTGTTTTTATATAAGTTAATTCTCTTGTCAAATTCTTTAATCAAATCAATTATTACAGCCACATATTTCTCTGTTTCTTTAATTTCATTTTTAATTTCTTGCTCACTACTATATATAGTTAATTCCTTTATGTCTTTTAATAAAGAAGTAATATCATTTTTAATTTGTTTGGCCTCTTCATCACTATTCCTAGGTAAACTAGATAATTTAGTAGGACAAATCATATCATTATAAGATTTTGCTAATAAAAGTTCACCTAAATCTTTAGTTATTTTTTCATAATAATCATTATCTACATATTCTCCTAATTCAATGTAATATTTATTAATAAGAGATATCTTACTTCTAATTATATTTGTATATTCTTCTATTTTTATATCAATAAAATCATCATTAAAATACTCTTCTAAATAATTGTCTAAATACTTTTCTTTATCATAGATTCTATCTAATTTATCATTGATTTTTAATATTTCTTTTTTTATATCCAAATCATCTTTAGTACAAAAATCATCTATAAGTATTTTAAATTGATCATTCTTATAGAAATCTTCAAATATATCGTCCAAAATTTCCTGTTTTTTGATGTCCATTATACTTTTTTCACAAATTGATATATTTTTATTTATATTTAATAAATAATGATATTTTTTTACTAGACTTAGTGAATAAGCATCAAAGGTAGTAATATAAGCACTATCTAATTTATTTAACTGTTCTTTGAAATTATTTTTCTTTAGTTTCTTTCTAATTCTTTCTTTCATTTCGGCAGCAGCAGCATTTGTAAAAGTTAAAACAAGTAATTTATCAATATCGATTCCATCTTTAACTTTTCTTAATACTCTCTCTGATAAAACAGCAGTTTTACCACTTCCTGCTCCAGCACTTACTATAATGTTACTACCATCTAATGTAATAGCAGCTGTTTGTTCTTTAGTCCAATCTGGCATAATTCACCTCCTATACTTCAGTATAATCATTAAAACTCATTTTTTTTAAATTCACAATATTCTCTTCCCTCATAAAACAAAGATCCTTGTATTTGCAATATTTACATCCCAACAATTCATCATCTATTCGTTTAGGGTTTATTTCAAAGTTACAATTTAAAATATTATCTCTTGATTCTTCTATTTTTTTATCAACTAATTCAATTAATTTATCAATTTGGTCTTTACTTATTGTTTTAGCATAACTAGAAAAACCATTACTAGTCATTTTCATATTTTTTATCATCTTGCTATCCATATAAGTTTTATCAAAAATACTAATTAATGTTTCATCATCAATAGTGTAACCTTCTAATTTATATTTTTTCAATACATCTTCATTATACTTTGGTTTATTATGAATTAATTTATCTAAATAAAAACCTATAAACTGTGGATTCTTTAACTTTGAATTTTTAACTAAATATAAATATATCGGTAATTGCATATTTAATCCATATATTGAATAGTCCAAATTAATATTAGGACTACCTGTTTTATAATCAATAATGGCAATATAAGTCTTATCATTTTCTTCTTTATACATTATTCTATCAACAATCCCCATAAAAGTAACTTTGATATTAGAATCTTTATTAACATATATTTTTTCTTCATATAAAGAATTATTTAATTCACTATACTCTTCATATTGTTTCAATACATCTATTATAAAAATCAAATCTTTTTTTAGTTTTTGAATAAAAAAATCTTCTTTATTACTAAATACTCTATCACTGATAAATTTATTAAATTCTATTTCAAAATTAAAATTATCATTATTATAAATCGATAAAATATAATGAAACAAATTTCCAATATATGTCATAAAAGTTTCATTATATTTGTCTAATTTTAAAATATTACTTATATAATATCTAAAACCACACTTATTATAATTATCAATAGAAGAATATGATAAAACTAATTTATTATCAATAAATTTATCAAATAAATCTTTATTAATACCTGTAAATTTATTATTATAAGTCAAATAATTAGTATTACTATAATTTGAATATAATAAATTTAGTTCTTCATCTACCTCATTGTATTTAATTAAATTATCCAATTTTTTACATAAAATCAACCTATTGTATAAATCAGAATTATAATTAGGAATATTTTCCCTTATCACATCTAAATTCAATTTTTCAATAATACTAGATGGATATAAAGTTTTATTTCCATCCTTTGACCTATATGATAAAATTACATTTTCTCTACTGATTTTATTAATAACTAATTTTTTATCTAGCAAATTTTTTTCTAATGTAGTTAAAATTCCAAACTCTTTTTTTAAAGAATCATTATAATAATCTTCGTCTACATAAGGTTTAGGCAAAACCCCTTCATTAAATCCTAAAACAAAATAATATTTAGAATCATCTATTTCATCAATAGAAGCCAAATTAATTGCACAATCTAAAACCTCATCTTTGAAATATGTTTTTTTTAATTCTGCTTCTATACACCCAATAATAATGTCATCCAATTCTTTAAATGCATATTTGTTTACAACTTTGACAATTAATTTACTAATTTCATTATCCTCTAATGTTATTTCTTTTTTTTCTTTAAGATTTTTTAAAAAATTCTTTACAATCGTCGTTCCATAAATGCTTTTTTTAATATTTAAGTTAATTGGAATATTATTGAATTTAAATAGTCTTTCTATGTCATTAATATATTCATTACCTACATTTACTAAACAAATATCATTCAAATTTATGTTTTTTTGTAAATCTATAATCTTACTTATTACAAAATTTATTTCTTCTTCCATAGTATTAAATTCATAAACTTTATTTTTGAATTTTTTTTCTGATTCTTCGACTATTTCATATTCATATTTTTTTATTTCGTCTAGTAAATATTTATCGATTTTGTTATATCCAATTATAATTATTTTATTAATATTTACCTTTTCTTTTTTTATCAGATTATTTTCTTCTAATTCTTTTTTTAATTCTAAATTAAAATAATAATTATCTAGATATGTTAAAGCAACATCATATTTATAACCATATTTTTTCATCAAGTAATACATTGCTTCTACTTTATATGTTCCGAAATAAGCATTCCTAAATTCATTCAAAGTATAAAATTTTAAATTTATTATCTTTTTTTCTTCACTTATTTGTTTTAATATTTTTTTCTTAATATTATCAGGGCATATAATTGTATCATAATTTTTAAACATTTTTTCACCTACTTATTAGTATTCATATAATAATTCGTTTCCGCTATTTCTAAGGAAACTTTTTCCAAATCCTCAGCATCTACTTCATCTAAACATTCATCAATATAATATAGCAATTCACTCATTGAGTTGCACTTATTATAATCTATATTATATCTATTTAAAATTTCTATTTGATTTTCAGTTAATAACATATTATTTATATTTTTGTGCATATTTTTTTCAAAATTTATTTCCTCTAATAATTTATCAATATCATATTCCATATAACCACCTATTAAAATTATAACATAGAAAAAGAAAAAAAGGCTAACTTGCCTTTACTTTTTCACCATCATATGAATAAACTTTTCCGTCTACAATAATAGTTCCAGATGAAACCTTTCCATTTTCATTTACATATAATGCCATTGCATCTGGTTTTTTTCCATCATATGAAGCAAATTCAACATTTTCTATTACATTAGGTATTTCATATCCATCAATTTCTTGTTTATTTTTGGCGATGGCTTTTTCTACCTCTGCAATATATGATTTTGCTAATTCAACATTAGCGCCACCATTAAATAATGTATTAAATGATAAACTATAATCTTTATCTTGATATGTATAAACTCCATATAGTGTTGCACCAATCAATAATATGCTGAATAATCCATAAATAAATGATGCTTTATCATCTTTTTTCATTTGATGTTTAGTTCTAATTAAATTTCTCATATAGTTAAAAAATATTGCTAAAATAATTAGAGAAAGTGCAATCAATATTAGGAATATTACAAATGTTGTACCAACATATAAATTATAAACTAATTTAATTAATAAGTATGGTAAAGCTATAAACAATAATATTGAAAATGTCGTACCATTTATTTTTGTAGCCAAAGGAACTTGTTTTTTAAATGTTTTGTCTGTCGCAATTAGTAATGTAGCTATTGAAGAAATTGAACTTATAACTATAAATACTAACTCAGCATTATTACCAAGATTAAATATATTATTTAGTAAATATCTAAATCCAATACAAATGGCTCCAAATATTACTCCAAATAATAAACAATTCAATAAAAACTTAAAGAACAATTTTCCACCGCTTATATAAGCAATGTCAGAACTTGGTTTTTCTACTTCTTCTGTTTCCTTTTCCCAAGAATCATCGTTAAACTGATCCATATCTAATTCAGGTAATTTAGAATCATTACTCCAATTGTCATTTGTTATTTCAGGAATTGATTCTTCCATAATTTCTTGTGAGTTATCTAAAGTAACAAGAGGCTCAACTTCTAGTGGTTTCACAGTATCTACTTCTTCGATATTATTTTCTATTTTATTATCAATTTCTTCTTTTGAATCAATATCAATTGGTTCTACTAAAGTTTCTACCTTATTATTATCAAGTGAAACAACTTCATTATTTATATTATTATAAGCTTCATTTATTGAATCAAAATCTATTATTTCTGTTGCATCTAAATCTTTCTCATTTGGATTTTCATCAGTAATTGGTTTTAATTCTATATTCTCTTGTTGTTGTATTGCAGGAACATTATCTTGTTTTAACATTTGAGTAGTTTCTGAATTGTCATCATTTATTGGTTCTAAAACAAAATTATCTTCTTCAATACTCTTCATTTCACTACTTTCAATTGGAGACAAATCATTATTTTGTATTTCTATTTGATTTGATACAATAGGTTCATTATTTTGTATTTCTATTTGATTTGATACAATAGGTTCATTATTTTCTATTACTGGAATATTTTCTTCAACCATTGGTTGCATAACTGCATCATTATTTACTTCTTCATTAATATTAGAATTTATTATTTGATTGCTTTGCATTTGTGCTAACTCATTATCTATAACATTTTGTGATGCTTCTATAGGATTGTCATCACTCCAAGGAATAGTTTCTTGTTTTTCTTCTATTTCAGCTGATATTTCATTTTCCTTAGGATTATAAGTAACATTTTCTGGATTTTGAACATCTAACTTAACAAAGCATCCTTTACAAAAATTAGTTTCACCATCATTAATTGTGCCACATATTTTGCATTTTACTTCCATATAACACCTCTTTATTCTATCCTATATTACATTATATAAGATTTTCTTTTTTTTAGCAATAAAAAGAGTGAAATTTAGCCTTCACTCACTTAAATTATTACTATTTAATAGATTAATTACTTCTTTTAATTCATTATCGTCTACAACTAAAGTTAATTCATCTGCATCTTGTCTTACAAACATTACTTCGACAGGTTTTGAAGTTGTAATTAAATAAATATAATTAGTATTATTATATACCACTTGTTTTAATACAATGTAGTCTTTTTTATCATCTAAAGTTATTATTTGGCCATCATTTATTTTCATAAATCCTCCTACCTTGTTTTAGCAGTAATTTCATTTTCATTAACTCCAGTTGGACGAACTATTGCTTTTAAAGTTTTATCTTTATCATAATTAACATCATTAATAACTATACCTCTTTTAGGATTAGCCGCATGCACCATTTGACCATTACCAATATATATACCTACATGACCATTAAAACAAAGCAAATCACCAGGCAGTGCATCTTCTATGTTAGTTCCAATATTTGCACCCGAATTAATTTGTGAACTAGAATCCCTAGCAATATTAACACCAAAATTCGAATATACACTTTGTGTAAATCCAGAGCAATCTGTTCCTTCTGTTAGGTTTGTACCACCATAGACATATGGATTACCAACAAATTGAACAGCATAATTTGCTATATCATTGCCATTTATTTCTGATAAACTCGAAGTATTTTCATCAATTTGTAAATCGCTATTTTCTTTTTCAACATCTTGTACTTCTTCAGAAGAATCAACTGTTTGAGGAATCATATCATCAGTTGAAGTGACATCATCTAATACAGTTTTTTCTTCAGAAATTTGACTTTTTTCCTCATCATTCATATCACTAGTTTCTAGATTTGTTTGTTCAATCGAATTATTATTTTCGTCTGTTGACAATTCATTCATATTTTCTTCAATTTCAGTATTTGCCTCGTTTGAATTAGTAAATTCTTGCACATTTTCATCTGACTTAATATTTTCTTGATTATCGATATTGTTGTCTTCTGTCAATTCTTTATTACCATCAACCATCAAATCTTCTGTTGAAGAAATAACATTAGTGTTAGTTTCTAGTTCTTCATTTTCAGTTGAATATTCAATATCAGCATTATTTACAGAATTATCCTCTTGAACTGTTTCATTAGAATTCTCAAAATCATTATTTGTTTTTAGTTGTTCTTCTTGAGCAGGAATTTCTGCAGATGTTTGATTATTTTCAATTACATTTTGTTCATTTAATATAATATTTTTTGTTTCATCTTCATTGTTAGAATAAAATTTATCTAAACTATTTTCGGCAGATACAACTTGAATATTACTATTATTAACTGACGAAATAGATGTCGTAAGCAACGAAACAGCTAAGGCGGCAGTAGCAGCAAATTTTTTAAAAATTTCTTTTGTTTTAATTATTCTATTTTTTCTAGTTTTCCTATTCTTTTCTGTAATGAATTTGTTGATTGCTAAAGAAAGCTCCTCTACACTCACATAATCACCACTAGGTAATTCAAATCCATTTTTTCCTAAAAATATATTACCTGCCTTTTTATTTGAATTAGCATCTATAATAATTCTTGAATTAGAATTTTTTTCATTTGTAGAAATATTAATTCTTTGGCTTATTCTATTAACAATCTCTTCTAAATCTTGACTTCCAATATTGCCATTTACAGTAACCTTATAACTTTTATTTTTTCTAATCTTATTGATAAATTCTTCTTTATTAATAAAGTTTCCATACCCAATATTAGATTCCCTACTTAAAAATATACCACCTTTTCTTTTAGTTCCGATACTAATTGTTCGACCATTTCCATTCAAATTTTCCATATGGTTTAAGCTAATATTAGATGTGTTTTTAATAATATCATCAAAATTATGATTAAGCATCATACTATTTTTAATTTCATCATTATATTTTTTATTTAAGTCTTCTATTGTTTCTGCTTTATATATAACTTGCTTATTTTTAAGCAAATCTATATATTTGTCATAATAATGGCTAAGTAAAACTCTATTAATTCTTGGACTTCTATCTTTTAAAACTTTCCAATATGTTTTTTTAATACTTACAACACTATTTTCTAGAGAGAATAATATGTTTTTTTCTATAATTAGTCTAATGGTATCTTTAGAATATTTATTAATTTCACTTTGAACATTTTTATTTAATAAATTTGATTCTTTTCCATCAATTAAATCATTAAATAATGCTTTTAATTCAGTTACGCCATATTTTTCTAAAATATATTTAAATAATCCATCCAAATATTGTTCTAAAATAATCCTATTATAATTATAATCCATACTATTCACCTATTATTATTATAAACAAAAAATGTTATTCAATCAAATATAGAGTGTAAAGTTTACACAAAAAAAGAGAGAAAACTCTCTTACTTAATTTCGATGAATTTTTTATCATTTGTTTCTTCTTTTTTAGGAACTGTTATTTTTAACATTCCATCTTTAAATTCAGCTTCAATATTTTGATCATCCAAATCGCCTAGATAGAATGATCTTTCAAATTTTCCATAACTTCTTTCACGACGAATATAATTCTTATTTTCTTCTTCATCATTACTTTCTTTTGAAGCTGTTATAGTTAAATAACCATTTTTAGACTCGATTTGAATATCTTTTTTATCAAATCCAGGAATGTCCATTTCAATATGATAATCGCCATTCAATTCATAAATATCACATTTCATATTATTATTTCCAGAAGTAACAAAATCATCAAAAATGTCATCTAAATAAAATTTTCTTGGGATTAAATTCATACCCTCATCCTCTTTCCAATTATAATAATATCACTTTTATTAGCACTTGTCAAGTATAAGTGCTAATAAAATAAGATTTCTATATATATTATGTCATATATGTAAATAAATATTCAAAAAAAGAACCTATAAGTTCTTAATCTTCTTAGAATAAACATATTTTGTATCTTCAAATTTTTCATATTTTTTTAACATTTCAGCACATCTATCGGAAATATTAATGATACGATTATTACCACACAATGGATTAGTATATCGTTTTTTAGATTTTACATTTACATAATAACCGTCTGGCATTATTTCAGCTCTCTCTATTCCATCTAGGTTGCAAAAGATATTCCAAGATGGATATTGTTCCAAAATTTTTAATACATCGCTTTCTTTTATTTTATATAACTCTTGTAAGTTAAGTTGTCCATCAGTTATTACCTTTTTTAACATATCTGCAATAAATTGCATCATAAACTTATCTTCGTTCTTTTGCAAAATCATACTATATTCATATGAACATTTAAAAAATTTTTCAGCTATTTCTTTTGTTTTGAAGCTTAATTCTAATTCATTATCTTCATTTGTTACTACAATTATATCATTATAAATTGTCATTATATCTTTTAGTGTCATTGTTTTTGCCCAAGCTAAACAAGTACTTAGAACTCCATCTAATCTATCTACACATAATTTAGGTTTTTTATTTTCTACGATTGTAAACTTGCTTATATCATCAAGATCATTAATATTAACATTATCAAATTCTAAATATTTCTTTATCCCATCAGAATTATTAATTATTTCACTAATACTTTTTTCAGAGCTTTCTTGATTAATTGAATCACCTAACAAATAGTCTATACAATGACTAAAACAAGGTGTACCTAAATCGTGAAAAAGTGCTGCCAAAGTCATTGTTTTATTATGCGTAAAATGATAGGTCATAAGCGCTACAGTTTTACTATGATCTAAGCGTGAATACCAAAATTTAATTCCCATATATTTCACATAATCAGCACCGCAAAAAATTCCAATATTATCTATTCTTTTAAATTCTGGAAGTTCTAAATATTTGTCAATAAATAACGGATAATCTTCTGTGAATATATCTTGATATAATTCCTTCATATTACTACCTTCTAACTCTTGGTTATATATTATAACACATATTCATTAATTTTCATTATATTTTTTCATCACTTGGCTAAGATTTTCCATTTTATTATCAAGCAATCTTATATCCAAAGAACAATTAAACATTTCTTCTTTTACTTCGTCTGGAATTTCACTTGGGAATTTATATCTAATTTTATGATCTAGACTGGCCCAAAAATCCATTGCAATTGTTCTTATTTGAATTTCTGCTTCAACATATTCTGTTTCATTATCCAAATGAATAGGAACTAATATGTTTAAATGATAACTAGAATAACCGCTATCTTTTGGATTAAGAATATAGTTTTTTTCTTCTACTATTTTAAATTGTTTTGAGTTCTTGATTAAATCAACAATTTCATAAACATCAGACATAAAAGAGCATACAATTCTAAGCCCAACCATATCATGAACATGTTTTTCTAGATTTTCATATGTTAAATCATATCCTTTTTTTTCTAATTTTTTAATCGCACTTTCTTTAGTTTTAATTCTAGACTTTATATGTTCGACTGGATTATAGCTATTTTTATACTCATAATTTTTAATTAAAATATTCATTTCGGTCTTCAATACTTCAAGAGCAAAACTATATTTAAGCATTAATTCTTTTTCTTTTTCCATTTTTATCCTCCTTTCATTGGTCAAAAAAAATGTACTTAGTACATTCTGTAGTAAAGTAGACTTATTATACTACTTTTAATGATAAAAATCAAATTTCCTCTAGTATTCCTAGTAACAAAATACCAATAAATATAATTATGATTGCGACATAACTTAAAATTGATAATTTTTCTTTTAGATAAAATCTAGATAATAATACGGATAATCCTGCATAACAAGAAATAATAGGAACAGCGATAACCGAATTATTAGATATGGCATATACATATGTAAATTGACCCAAGGTTTCTAATAAGGCAGCTTTAATCTTATTTTTTTCATTAAATAAGTTAAATGGTACTTTTTTATATTTTAAATATATTACCATTATTAATCCATATATTAAAAATGTATATTCATATGCAATTAGTGCACTATTTTCACTTATCAATTCTAACTGATCTAAATATACAGCATCTAAAAAAGTTCCTAATCCATCAATAATTGCGTATATAATTGGAAAAATTACAATAAAATATTTAAAATTACCTATTACTTTTTCCTTTTTACCTTCTTTCATTTCTAAAATAGATAAAATTACAACACCAACAAATATAATAAAAATTCCCAATATTTCTAAATAACTTAATTTTACTTTAAAAATTAAACACAATAATATAGAAGTAATTATCCCCGAAGAATTTTGAATAGGAGAACTAATTGAAAGTTCCAAATATCGTAATCCCTTATAACCAATAACCATACTTGTTATATAGCATAAAGAAACAGGTAAATATTTAACTATTTCCATCAAATTAATACTTTCTTTGTTAAATATCATAAATATAGTCGCATGTATACCCATTATTAAACCAACAATTATACCAGTCTTTATATGACTATATTTATCACTATTATTACCTAATTTATAGTATAAATCAGCTAATCCCCATGCTATAAAAGTTATTAAAGTAAATATAAACCACATATTATCACCATATTAATTATAACAAAAAAAGGTTATTTAATTAACCTTTTTTGGATACAAATTTTATAACATTAGTTCCATAATATAAATCTTCATTTGCTGAAATAGCAGTAATTCTAAATTTAGTTTCATTGTTATTTGTTTTAAATGTAACTGTAGCATTACCATTTTCATCAGTTTTGATATTTTTAAAATAAATTGTATCACCATTTTTTAAATTTCCACCATTACCACCTGCAGCACCAGATCCCATTGGAGTAAATGGTAATGGTTGATATGTTGAATATTGATAAAATGGGAAATATTTATTATTATAGATTGATACTATTCTATCATTTGTATCTTCTTTCGATAAGAAAATTGCTTCATCTACCACACTTATTAACATATCGGTTTTAATTCCTTTTCCTGATTTGTCTGTTACTTTTAGTTTTAAAGTAACTGTATTATTTGGTTCATAATTTTCTTTATCTAAGTTCATAGCTATTTTTACATTACGATCAGTATGTTTATAATCTAAGTAATTATACTTTATCAAATACATTTTTGAATCATTTTCATTGTAATATGCCCCCGACACATTTACACCTGGAAAATAATTATCTTTGAATGTCGTATCCTTTTTATTCATATATGTATCTAATACTTTTTCTTTAAAAAAGTATGTTAATTGATTTTTCTTTTCAATCGTAGTTGCTCCATTTTTATTTAGCGTTAAATCAATTTTATCACCTAATGAATAATATTCAAAACAAGGGGTACCAGCACATAACATAGTATCTGTCATGGCTCCACCTGAATTGCCAAAATAAGTTCCTCCATTCTTCATTTTTGTATAAGAAAGAATCGGATAAAGATAAACACGGTGTGTACTAAATAATGAGAATTCTGATAATGTTGCACTTGAAACATTTTCGGTCAAATAATAGTTATCAGCATTAACAATTGGAATTTTAATATATTTTCTACATACATGATTGTAATTATCATTAATTGTGAATTCAAGAGAATCATATTCTATACTTTCTGAATATGTATCATAAGCACGAACTGATGCTACATAATTGATATCCTTGATTGTATAATTACCATCAACATTATAGTTTTTTACTAATTCTTCTTTAGTTTCAGATAAATCACAATTATCATTGTATACTGCTTTTGCAATTGCACTTCTTTTACAATCTATTTTAGTTGTCTTTACTGTGACAGTACCAGTCGTATCTGAATAAACCAATTTATCATTTTCGACTTTTATTTTTTTCAATTTTATATCATAGTAAAACGAATTATCAGATTGAATTTTTTTATCGACGGTTAAATCAATATCATTATATACTACTGTAATATCTTTAGATGTTACAGTTTCATATTTTTTTCGAGATTCATCTGTATAAACACTTAAAAATATATTCACTAGACTATCAAAAGAATTACTAATAACATGATTGTCTAATTTAACACTTATAATACAATAACCATCATTATTAGTATAACAAGATGTATTTATTCCAGAGGATTCTAAAATCAATTTTTGATTTGCCACTTTTTCCCCTGTTAATTTAGTAGCACTTAATTTAACATTAGCAGTATCATTAAACATATAATTGTTTTTATCAGTTTCAATGTTATACTCAATTTCATCTTTTGAATAATCATATACTTTAACTGTTTTTATTTCGGATATTGAGGTGTTATTATAATATAATTCAATGTCATAATCACCATTACTAACGTTATTTAATATATAATCCGTTGTAAATATTCCATTCTCGCTTGGAGTAACTGATATAAAATCTTCCCCTATTTTAACTTTAAATAAATTATAATCAATTTTATCAATAAATAAATTGACAGGAACATATCCCCACAATTTTATAGTATCACTATTTTTATATATTGGTTTATCAGAATAAATATACCCAGTATAGTAATTATCGACATTAAAATTTGCTATAGCAACTAATATTTCATCATTGCCATCTTTAATATCGATAAACTCTACTCTATCTTCGTTATGATTAATAATATTTTCAAATATTACTTTTCCTTCTTTATCTGTTTTGAAAATACTATTATTATAATTAACTCTAACATCTTTTAATGGTTTCTTAGTTTCATTACTATATACCCATACTAAAGTATCTCTTTCAGTATTTGATACATAAGCTGACAAATTACTTACAATAAATGGTTGGAAAGTTTCATCACCCATTACTTCAAAATTATAATTTCCATCAATTTCTGTATCAGTAGCATCGGTTTTATAAGTCATTACATAAAAACCAAGTTCTAATCTGTCTGGTATCTCAAAATGAGCAACTCTTTGATTTTCAACACTTTGTTGCATCTTAACATTATAACTTTTAATTTTATTTAATTTAGAACTGTCTAATTTCTCTGATGACGAAGTTATAAAATCCAGATATTCTTTCGAATTTGTAAATTTATATAAATTAATTTCAACATTTATTTCCTCATCTTCCGCCAAACTTCTAGTAAATCCAAACAATGGGTTTTCATTTGGTGAGAAAATATATGATCTGTCTTTGTTTATTGAAATCGATAATGATTTAATAATATTTTCATTTATACTATACGATTCATTTAACACAATATCATTTTTATCTATTTTACCAATATTTTTATTGTCATTTGAATTTCCATTTTTAAATATAATAAAAATAATAAAAACGGAGATAATAGTTATTAGAAAAATTAACAATAAAATTAAGAATATTTTTTTTCTCTTAGGTTTATTACCCAAATTAACATTAGTTTTTTCTTCCACAAAATTACCTACTTTCCAATTAAATTATACTTAACATTGATTATGTAGTCAATAATTAATTACTTCATCTGTGTAAAGTATATATCCATATCAACAACAGACTAATTTAGTCTAAATATCAATGGAATAAATCAGTCTAAATTATAATTAAATTGAGGTGGGAAAATGTACAAAAGAATTAAAGATTTGAGAGAAGACCACGATTTAACTCAAAAAGAAGTTGCTGAAATCTTAAAAATATCACAAAGAGGGTACTCCCACTATGAAACAGGTGACAATGATATACCAACTGAAATATTAATTAAATTAACAAAATTTTATAAAGTGTCAGTTGATTATATTTTAGAATTAACAAATAATAAAGAAAAAAAATAGACAAGAATTACTTGTCTATTTTGAATATATAGTCTTTATCATAATCGATAATTACAGTATCATCATATTTTATTTTATCGCTAATTATTAACTTAGCTAAATATGTTTCAACTATTCTACTAACTAATCTTTTTAAAGGTCTAGCTCCATAATTAATATCAAAGCCAGTTTCAATAAATTGATTTCTTGCCTTATCAGTTAATTTTAAATGAATATTTAAATCAACTAATCTTTTTTCAATTTCACTTAAAATTTTATCTAATATTTTAGAAATGCTATCTTTATCAAGTGGTTTAAATACGATTATTTCATCTAATCTATTAATAAATTCAGGTCTAAAGAATTCTCTTAACGAAGGAATTACTTTGTCAGTATTACCATCTAATATATATTCACTTCCCAAATTAGAAGTCATTATTATAATAGTATTTTTAAAATCAACTGTTCGACCATTTGAATCTGTTATTCTACCATCATCAAGTATTTGTAATAACAAATTTAAAACATCAGGATGAGCTTTTTCAACTTCATCAAATAGAACTATACTATAAGGATTTCTCCTTACTGCTTCAGTTAATTCTCCGCCTTCTTCATATCCAACATATCCTGGAGGCGAACCAATTAATCTTGAAGTAGAGAATTTTTCCATATATTCACTCATATCAATCCTAATCATATGTTTTTCATCATCAAATAATTCATATGCTAAAGTTTTAGCAATTTCAGTTTTACCAACACCAGTTGGACCTAAAAATAAGAATGAACCAATTGGTCTATTAGGATCTTTAATACCACTTCTTGATTTTAGAATAGCTTCACTTACTAATTTTAAGGCTTCATCTTGTCCAATTACTCTTTTTTTCATATTTTCTTCTAAGTTTAATAGTTTTTCTTTTTCACTACTTAATAACTTTGCAATTGGAATATTAGTCCATTTTGAAATAACAGTTGCTATAGAATCGCTATCAACAACATTACTTAAAATTTTATTTTCATTTTGATGATTTAATTCTTTCAATTCTCCTTCCAATTTTGGAATCTCACCATGTTTTAAAATAGCAGCTCTATTTAAATCATAGCTATTTTCAGCTTGCTCTAAATCAAATCTTGCTTTTTCTAACTCTGTTTTTTTCTTTTTTATTTCTTCATTTAAATGTTTTTCTTTGTTCCAAGAATCTTTTAAGGTTTTTTCTTTTTCTTTTAATTTACCTAATTCACTATCTATTTCTTCTATTCTTTTTTTAGATAGTTCATCTTTTTCTTTTTTTAAAGCTTCTCTTTCTATTTCTAATTTCATAATTTTACGAGTTAAAGTATCTAGCGCAGTTGGAACAGAATCCATTTGGACTCTAATAGTAGCACAAGCCTCATCAATTAAATCAATTGCCTTGTCTGGCAAAAATCTATCAGTTATATATCTATTAGATAGAGTTGCAGCACTTATTATTGCCTTATCTTGAATAGTTACTCCATGATGAATTTCAAATCTTTGTTTCAATCCTCTCAAAATAGTGATTGTATCTTCAACTGTAGGTTCAGTAACTAATATTTTTTGAAATCTTCTTTCTAGAGCTCCATCTTTTTCAATATATTTACGATACTCATTTAATGTAGTAGCTCCTATTACATGAATTTCACCACGAGCTAACATTGGTTTTAAGATATTAGATGTATCCATACTACTATTTGAACCAGTACCAACTATCATATGAATTTCATCAATAAACATAATGATATTTCCTTCAGATTTTTTTACTTCGTTTAAAACATTCTTAAGTCTTTCTTCAAATTCACCTTGATATTTAGCACCGGCTATCAAACTAGCCATATCTAATTCCCAAATTGTTTTATCTTTTAAACTATTTGGAACATCGCCTTTAACAATTCTTAAAGCTAAACCTTCGATAATAGCTGTTTTACCAACACCGGGTTCACCTATTAAAACGGGATTATTTTTTGTTTTTCTAGATAAAACTCTAGTAATAGCTCTTATCTCTTCATCCCTACCAATTACAGGATCAATTTTTCCCTTTTTTACATCTTCAATGATATTACGACCATATTTTTCTAAAACATTTTCTTGTTCCATATTCATACTATCACCTCTCATATATACATTATACTCATTTTTTAGCACTTGTCAATAGTGAGTGCTAATTAATATATATTTATTCACTTCATATATAAATTATGTAATCTTTTTTTATTTATATTCATAAAAAAACAGTGTTTCCACTGTCTTATTTACTAACTGAATCAATAACATTTATAAATTTAGTAGTTCCAATTGTATCGCTATTTTTCATAGTGAATGTACTATATTCCTTACTTAAATTTACTAATGCTTTTGCTCTTTCTTCAAAACCTTTTAAGTTATTATTAACTAAACTAGTTATAGCACTTATCCCTTCACTATCAAATTTTTCTAATCCTGTACTTAATTCAGTAGCACCATTATTTAAACTTGTTGCCCCATCACTTAACTTAACAAGAGCAGCACTTAATGTTTTTAAAGATTCTATAGTATTAGTTTTAGCAGTTTCTGCTACATTAGTTGCAATCATACTAGATAAACTACTAGCAGTAGATGTTGCTACCTCAATTGAAGTTTGATATGCTACATCACTAGCAGTACTTTTAGCAACTATTTTTGAAACATTTTCAACAACAGATTTAATAATACCATCTAATTCAGCCTTTTTCGTTGGATTACTAGCTAAATCTAGATAATATGGATTAGTTGCTAAAGAATACATTACACCATTATAAATTTGATTAATTTTTTCTTCAGTTAAACCTTCTATAGCTTTAGTCTCAGCACTACTTCTAATTGAATTTTCCATAGCAACTATTTGTTCTTTAGCTTTAGTAACAGCTAAATTTTGAATATAAGATAATGTAGCACTATCAATAGCTGCACTATTTTCTAATGAAGAAATAGAATTATCTAAATTACTTTTAATTAATTCTATACCACTTTTTAATTCAGTAGTACCACTTAATAGTTGTTTAGAACCATTAACTAGTAATTTTGAACTATCACCTAAAGTATTTACTTTAGAATAAATTACATCCATTTTATCAAAAACACTTAAATCGATATTGCTTAATACTCTAGGACTAATTACAAAATACATACTACTTAAACTAAAACTTTTTGTAGTATAAGATAGAGTGATTTGATTTAAATTATCTAAATCAATTCCTAAACTATTTCCTAAATTAGGAGTAGCAAGAGCAACTACCATATTGTTAGTACCTGTACTTACTACCTTACCATTTGTAATGTTAATATCAAAATTATTATTATTTAAAATAGTTCCCATAGTTACAACAAATGGAGTATACATAGTTTGATAAGTTCCATTAACCAATACATCTTTTGAACTGTTATTTTTGAAATTAACAACTATTTCAACTTTACCAGTTTTTCCTAACATATCTTTTACATTTTTTACTTCACCATTTAATTTATAAGTAATACTTGTTTCAATAGGTAAATTCTTAGTAGTTGTTCCTCGATAAAAAATATCATTACCTAAATTATTCCATACAATATTGTTATTATTTAATTCAAAAGTTTCATCACCATTTATATTTAAAATATCTTTTAAATTAGTTACATCATTTATAGTTTTATCTTTACTAATTAAATGTTCATTTACAATTGTATTTTTGATACTTCCGTCAGCGTTTAATTTTGTATAAACTGTTTCTTCTTTAGTTAAAGCACTTACATTATTAATACCAAACATACCACATAGTAATAACAAACATCCTAGTTTTTTAACATTTTTCATATTTTTACCTCCAAAACCTAAACTTGTTTTACATATTATTTTGTCAAACATAAGCAATAATGATGGTAGTACTAAGATAACTACTAACATACTTATTATTGCTCCTCTAGAAATTAAAGTACATAATGAACCAATCATTTCTAGTTTTGAATATACTCCAACACCAATAGTAGCAGCAAAGAAACACATACCACTAACAAATATTGAACTTACAGAATTATTTAAAGCTGATCTAATTGATTCAAATTTATCTTTACCACTTTGTCTTTTCTCTAGATATTTAGTTGTCATTAAAATTGCATAATCAATTGTAGCCCCCAATTGAATAGTACCAATTACAATTGATGCTATAAAAGGTATAGTTGTATTTGTATAATATGGAATACCCATATTTATGAAAATTGCAAACTCAATCGCACAAATTAAAATAACTGGTAATGAGATTGACTTTAAGACAAACATCATTATAACAAATATTACAGCTAGGGAACTATAGTTAACATTTTTAAAATCTTGATCACTTATTTGAACTAAGTCTTTCATAAGTGGACCTTCACCAGCTATAATAGCGTTTTTATCATATTTTTTTACTAATTTATTAACTTCATCTATTTGATCATTTAATTCATCAGTTGCTATATCATATAACGAATTAAAGAAAATCATTTCATATTTATCACTTTTATATATTTTTGTTATATCTTCACTTAATATTTCATCAATACCATATTTAGATAGAGATGTACCTGATAACACAAAATCAATTCCATCAATTTCTTTTAATTTTGATATCATTTCTTCTTTAGCATTAGTTTTAATATTTTTATCTAATAAAATAATTTCTGGAGAAACAATATTAAATTTTTCTTTTAATTCATTATTAGCGACAATACTATCTAATGTTTCTGGAAGACTTTTATCTAATTTATAATAAACTTTTGTATTAAAGTTACCAATACTTGCAGGTATAATTAATATTAAGAATATTACAAATATTAATTTATAATGTTTAATTACAAATTCTTTCATGTGTTTAAATTCAGGAACAAATGGTTTATGACTTGTTTTTTCTATCCATTTATCAAATATTAGTAATAATGAAGGGAATACAGTAACAACACAAATAAGTCCAAATAGAACACCTTTTGCCATTACTATACCAATATCTTTACCTAAAGTTAAATTCATTGTACAAAGTGCTAAAAATCCAGCAATTGTTGTTAATGAACTACCTAGTACTGATACTAAAGTTTCGGATATTGCTTCACTCATAGCTTGATTATTATCTTTCGCTTTTTTCTTTGATTTTTCATATTTATGATATAAGAAGATTGAAAAATCGGTTGTAACTCCTAATTGTAATACTGCACTTATTGCTTTAGTAATGTATGAAATTTCTCCTAAAAATACATTAGTTCCCATATTATAAAGAATAGCTAAACCAATATTTGCAAGTAATAAAACTGGAACTACATATGAATCCAAGAAAAGAGTTAAAATAATAATACATAAAATTACCGCAATAATTATATATACAGCTATTTCCTCATTTGATAAATCCATTGTATCAAGTGCCATAGCAGTCATACCACCAATTTTAGTACTATCACTTTCCAATTTTCTTATTTCCTTTACTGCATTTAAAGTTTCATCAGTAGATGTTGTATCTTTAAATGTTATAAATAATAAAGTTGAGCCGTCTTTAATAACTTTGTCTGTTATTTCAGTTGGTAAAAAATCTAAAGGTATAGTTGAACCAGTTACATCAGCTATAGTTGCAACTAAATTAACTCCTTCTACTTTTCTTATTTTTTCTTCTAATTTAATAATATCTTTTGAACTCATATTATCAATTATTGAAATTGAAAAAGCTCCCATATCAAAATCATCTTTTAATATTTCTTGACCTTTCATCGTTTCAATGTCGTCTGGTAAATAAACTAATATATCATAATTTATTCTAGTATTTTTAATTCCTATGATAGTTGGAATTAAAAGTAATAAAGAAATAATAATTATGGATATTTTATGTTTAGTTACAAATTCACCTATTTTTTTCATAATTACCTCCTAATGACCACCAGTCAGTTAATATACTAGCACACAAATGACTATTAGTCAATATTTTTTTAAAAATATTGTCTTTTTTTGTTTTTTAAATTGACTAATGGTTTTTTCTACGATAAAATTATATTAAATCGAAGGTGTTTTTATGAGTGAATTAAAGAATAAAATTATTAATAAAATTGAAGAAAAAAAATATGAAAAAGAAAAAAAACTTTTGAATGCAGCTTATAAATTATTTACGGAAAAAGGAATAAATAATACATCTATTCAAGATATTGTTGATGAAGCTGGTGTTGCTAAAGGAACATTTTATTTATATTTCAAAGATAAATATAGTTTACAAGAAACTTTAGTTACTAAAACATCTGCCAATTTATTTAAAGATGCCATTAATAGTTTAAATAACAATTACATTGAAGATTTTGAAGATCAAGTTATTTATGTTATTAACTATGTTATTGACAGATTAGTTGAAGATCCAACATTAATAAATTTTATTTCCAAAGATTTGTCGTTAGGTTTTTATAGCGATAAATTAACTAAATTATTAAATAGTAATGAAATTGGAGTATATGATTCATTTATAAATACAATTAAAGAGAAAAATATTAATATTAAAAATCCTGAAATTACATTATTTATGATTGTTGAACTAGTTAGTTCAACTTGTTTTACAACAATTACTCAAAATAAACCATTACCAATTAATGAGTATAAACCATTTTTGTATGAAACAATTAGAAAGTTAATAAGAAATTAAAAAAAATCACTTTTGTGATTTTTTTAATATATCTCTTATTTCTTCTAATAGTTTAACTTCATCACTTTTTACAGGAATTGGTTTTTCTTCTTTTTTCTTAAATTTTTCAAAGAATTTTACCATCATAAATATACAAAAAGCAACTATTAAAAAATCAACTATCGTTTGGATAAAGGAACCATATAATATAGTTGCATCACCAATATTTATACTTAAACTACTAAAATCTAGACCACCTAAAAATATTCCTATTAGTGGCATTAATATATCATTGACTAAGCTAGTAACTATTTTTCCAAATGCCGCACCAATAATGACACCAACGGCCATATCCACAACATTTCCTCTTGAAATAAATGTTTTAAATTCATTCATTCCTTTTTTAACTTTATTTAATTCTTTTTTTGTTTGTTGTTTTAACTCTTTTTCCATTTTAGTCACCACCTAAATTTTACCAAATTTTTTATAAAAAAACCAGTTAATTAAAACATTTTTTTATTTTCGAAAAAATATTTTAATTATGATATAATTGTTTATGAAAGAAGGTAACAAATGGAAAATATTTATTTACAAGAAATGAAAGTAACAGATAATGATTTACTAGAACAATGGAATAATGACTACAAAATATATTCCTGTGGTAAAGATAACCCATTCTATACCAATTATAAAGAAATATTAAGAAAATTTGAAGAATCTAGAAACAATGAAAACGAAATGCATTTATATCCATATTGGCTTATAAAAGACGGAAATGTAATTGGAAATTCTATTATAAAAACGAATATAGAAGCAAATGAAATTTATAAAATTTATGGTGGAAATATAAGTTACGTTATTTCTCCATCTTATAGAAATAAAGGATATGGAACAAAATTTCTTAATTTAATACTCAAGAAATGTAAGGAATTAGGATTAAGTAAAGTAATAATAACTTGCAATGATGAAAATATTGGATCAAGAAAAATTATTGAAAATAACTATGGCTTATTAACCGATGTATGCATTGATTATGAAAAAAAAGGTAAGTTATTAAGAAGATACATTGTCAATATTGATGAATCACTAAATAAATATGAGAAAAACTGTTTGATTATTAGACCATCAATAATTGAAATATGTAACATTAACAGGAATAATATTAACGACTATCTAACTAATATTGGTCAAAGTATTGTAAATGTTGAATCACTTAAGTTTGCTAGCTCAATTGATAATATAAATAGTATTAGTGATATTACAAATTTATATAAACTTTTTATAAATAGTTTTAATATTAAAATTGATAATAATGAAAATAGATTTGGGAGAATAGTTGAAGATATTATAATTTCTAAAACAATTTATGATAGTAATGATGCAGCACTAGTATTAAGCTCAATTTTAAGATTAAAAGGAGTACCTACAATTTTTGTATCATGTTATAACATCAATTGGATTCAAAAATTACGAAATAATTTTTCAAAATCAAGTTCAAAAGAATGTTGTTCATTTCTCGAAATATATTTAAATAATAAATGGTATTTGTTTAATCCATTAACGGGAGAAATATATGATAATTATAATTACAATAACTTATCATTGCCAAATAAATTTTATGTATATAGAAAATCAATAAACAATATGAGTTATGGTTGTTTTTCAATAAATGATAATAATAAAATAATGAAAGAAACTTTTACTAACTTTAATTTAAATGATTATAAAGAGCCTATGCTTATTAGTTTAATAAACACAAATAAAATTAGTTTTTTATAATAATTAATACTATTAAAAAAATCACTTTTGTGATTTTTAATTGTTCCAATAAGGTGTTCCACAAGTAAAGTTATCACCTGCTAATTTATTTATCGGACTTATAACAGTAACATAATTACTTTGAATTTGTTTACTGCCATAATCTAAATAACAGCAACTTTTTAAAGTAAAAAATTTATTACGCTTTTTTTGTAACGCGAAACGTGAGGGTAGTTTTTGATGTAGCGCCAACATCATCTAAGTTAATTGTTAATGTACTTGTTCCTGCATCATAAGAAAATTGAGATTCCGTAGCAGGAGTATCATTAATCATAACGCTTCCAGTAACAAACTCAACCAATGATGTGTCTATTTTATCTGTTACTATTGGTTTAACATATGATGTATCTGTTTGATTATCGATGGTAATCGTATAAGTAAGTTCACCACTTCCCCAATTTTTTTTGTCAGCTTCTTTTGTTAAAGATAAGCCATCTATAATATTTACTACAGAAACATTGGATGTTAATGAAGTAGGAATATTATTATAATTACCAATTGATGTAGCAGTATTATTTAATTCATTCATAGGCACCTCCCTAATTAAGTATATGAAATTATCTAAAATTTGTTAATTAATATAAAAATAAATTGAAGGTATTTTTCATAAAAAAATATGCTCAGTTTAGAATATAATCATTCAACAACTACAGCATATTTTTTAATATTGTATATCTTCTCAAAATTTTCTTTTTTAACTATAATTTTTCCAGCCCATGGATCATTTATTACATATGCACCAGTTATTTTATTATAACCTACCACTAGCATGACATGTAGATTCAATGGAACTTCACCTATCCATTTTGTTGCATTCATAAAACCATATGTAGCATATATAATTACGGGAATATCATTGTCAATATATTGAGTTATTTCATTAGCACTTATTCCCGAAACATTTGTAGTTTTAGCAAATTTAGAACCAAAATTTGCCAATGCATCTGGTGCTATCCAATGTGTAACATCATTTGGAGTCATATCAAAAATTGAATATATAAATCCTTTATGAGGATCGTTTTCATGTTTAGGCATTTCTTCAGCCATTCTAACTAAATTGTAATCACTCGCATACCCCTTATGTTGCAATGCCATAAGTAAAGAAGCAGCTTCACAGCCATTATATACTTGATTTATTCTCTGATTTATATACGGAACATTATTAATTTCAACATAAGCTTCCTGTATTCTTTTTTCCTCTTCGGCCTTTTTTATAGCTTCCTCTTGTGCTTTTCTTATTGCATATTGTCTAGCTAATTCGGCTTGACGTGCTGCTTCTTGTTTTCTTTTAATCTCTGCTAATCGCTCTTTTTCTTCTCTATCTAATATATATTTTTCAGCAGCGTCCAAATATTGTTGATTTTGAATTAATATTTCTTTTTGTGGCAAATCTTGAAGTTTTTTATATACTTGATTTTTTTCCTCTCTTGAAATATTTTCCTTAACATTTTTGAAATTACTATCAACAAATAAATTATTTAATTCACTTTTTGCCTCTATAATATCCGAATATTGTTTTCTTAAAGTATTATATTTTTCTAATAAAGGTTGTTTTTGTTTATTATTAAGTCTTGTCATTTTAAAATTTAATTGATTTATTGTTTCTTCTTCGATATTTGGTAAAATATTATCGCCTGAAAAACAACTAAATAATAAATCTTTTGCTTCTTGAAAATCATATAGTTTATCTATATTTTCAAGCAATTTTTTCTTATTTTTTTGTAAGTAGATTTTATCAGTGATATCTCGTACTTTATCTATTTGTTTTCTATTTATCCCTACTTTTGGAATTCTCATTTCTGTATCTTTGTATAATTTATTAATACTTGTTGTAGCTACATTTATTCTACTTTGTTCTACCAAAAAAAATAATAATAGAATTAATTCAAACATAAATGCAACAAATAAAAAAAAGCTAAAAATTTTCCTTGACATATACATCACAATACTTTCATATAATTACTCGCCCATTCTGCTATTTTAAATATACTATTTTTGATATAATATGTCAATTATTATAATAATTCTATTCATTATTTCATAATAAAAGCTAGATTTTCTAGCTTATTTATTATTAACTACACTTGTATCAAAAACTAAAACTTGTTTAACATGAAATTTTAGTGATGGTATTATATCATTGTTTACTATATTTTTATCCTTTATTTTTGAAAAAAAAGATTTCATTATGCTATATATTTTTTGATTTTGATTAATCAAATCATCTTCTGATATTGTGCCTAAAAAACAAAATAGATAATAATAGTACGAAAGTGGTATATGTGAAAAATTATTTAAACACACTAATTCTGATATTGTTTTATCAACACTATTCAAAAATTTATCAACTTTAAACAAAAATTTCTTAGTTTCATTAATAGAATTATAATATTTAATTCTGAGTTTTTCTATTGATTCTGAATCTGTATAAATATTCTTATCTTTAAATTTATTGAAATCGTTTAACCAACCGCTTACTTTTATATTGCTATAATTATTATAATTAATTTCATTATATAACTTATTATAAAATAAATATGATAGTCTAAGAGTTATTGTATATGGTTTACCATTTTTATTTTCTTTAGGTAAAAGAGTATTTAAAAAGTTTGAACTTACTAAATTACAATATTCCATTATTCTTCTATCAGCTGTTAAACTTAACATTCTATATGAATTTTCTTTAATCAAAGATGATTTCTTATTTAATCTTACAAAATAGTCAATCGTATCAAATGTAGCATTACCATTATCTTTTGTCTTATAAATATATAAATAACTATTCATTATTTTATTAATATATGCTTTTGATAATTTTTTACCGTTTTTCTTATCGCTATATGATAATCCATTTAGTTCATTTAAAATTCTTAAATTTTTTAAACTATAACCATTTTTATTTGAATATTCTAATTGTCCATTTTCATTCATAAATGGTGATTCCAACATTCCTAAAATTGATAGTAATCTTTGTTGTCCATCAACTACCTCGGTAATATAATTTCCAGAAATATATTTATCACATGTAAGTATATACGGAATTCTTATGCCTAATAAAAGACTTTCAATTATCTTTGAAGATAACGAAATATTCATTATTTCTGTTCGCTGATAATATGGCCTTATATTATAATTTGATTCCTTTATTTGTAATAACAAATTTGAAATCATAATCTTTTCAGGGGTAAAGCTAAAATCTCTTTTATATAATTCTTCAATGTTATTTATCAATTTCACTCCATTATTTTTTGATATTCCTTCTTTAAAATAGTTATTCATTTTAATATTATATTGATTTTCAAAATATTTAGCGACAATATAATATTTTTTGTAAATACTTTTACTATAATGAGAATTATGAACATCAAAATTTTTTTCTGCTTCTTCCTTTTCTCCAAAATATTCCAAATACTTCATAAAATCAAAAGAAAAAGGATCTATCAAATTATCTTTTCTTATAATCGATATAAGCCAATATGTAGCCTCTATAAAAGGCTTACAATGTAAATATAAATATTTTTCCCATTTTTGAGTATTAATTAAATTATTATAAATTTGATTTATGTTAATTACAAAATCTTCAAATATATCATTTTTATTTAAGTTATCTATATTAGGTAAGTAATTTTCTTCAATTCTTGTTTGGGTATCAGGGGCAAATGAAAAATTATAAATGTTTGAATATGTCGAAGAAATTAATAATCGACAGTTAAGAAGAATATTGTCTACCTTATTTCTTCTTTTCCTCCCACTATATAATTTCAATTTTTCTAACTGTTCTAAAAATTCAGAATCTTCATTTATTTTTGTTCTTATTTTTGTAGTGATTAAATCATCAAAAAATTGTGCTTTTTGAATTTCTTCAATTTCTAATTTAAGGCCTGTATTATATATAGTATATAAATATTTTAAAACTTCCAGTTCTTCATCATAATTTAAAAATTCTTTGTCTTCTATTTTTGTTTCACATGAATAATCCAGTATTTTAATGCATGCATTTTTATTAAAGTAATTTTTTTCTTCTTTATTTAAATCACAATACTTTTTATTTGTTAAAAATTTTAATTGATTTAATCCTTTTTCTTCAAGACTAAATTCATTATTATAAAATTCTTTTATTGTTAAAAATCTATTATAACCATCTACTATTATTGTGTGATTATTGTTTTTAAATCTTATTATTGGTTGTAATGAACAATTGAGAAATACACTTTCAATATAATTGGTTTTCTCCTTTTTATTCCATTTTTTATCTTTTTCGAATGGTCTTTCTATCAAATTAATAGTTTCATTAAGCCCAAATGATGATGGGCTTACATCATGTTCTTCGCACTTTAAGTTATCATTAACTAATGCTCTTAAATCAATTTCCTTTATCATACTTTACCTTCCTTCTCACTTTTGAGTATATATGCTATCATATTGAAGGAGGTGAGTAAACCACATATATGTGGTATTTTATGAATAAAAAGGAAGTATTCAAAAAAATTTTAACAAAATTAAGGAAAGAAAGAGGTTTTACTCAAGAAAAACTTGCTGAAAAAGCAGGTATAAACGGAAAATATTTTGGCAGAATTGAACGCGGAGATAGTTCTCCTACTATCAATAAAGTTTTTGAAATTTGTGATGCTTTAGATATTAAAACTAGTGAATTCATCGAACAAGTTGAAAACTACAAAAAATAAATAAAAGAAATCAAATGATTTCTTTTTTATATAGCAATTTAATTTTTATTTTTGGTAATAATCCAAATAATTTTTACCAATAATAATCTTATGTGATTCTTTTAATCCAAGATTAGAGTTATTAAAAGCAATATTCTTTTCTGATATATATTCTATATTTAACTTAATAATATTTTTAATTCTTAATATCTTGTTTTTTTACGCACAAAGGAAATTCTAAAATTTCTATGGACACATTCATTTTATTATTCACCACCTTTGCTAAAGAAA
>CAKOTA010000012.1 GCA_934119965.1 uncultured Bacilli bacterium | reverse complement strand
AGAAATAAAGAATAAATGGTCTGATAAATATGCATCAGCATTTAAAACTTGGGAAGAAAATTGGGATGCAATTTGTCTATTCTTTCAATTCTCAGAACAGATTAGAAAAATAATGTATACTAGTAATACAATCGAATCTTTAAATCGACAATTTAGAAAATTTACTAAAACTAAATCTGTTTTTCCAACAGATATGGCATTACTTAAATGTTTATATTTAGCTACTAAAAATATATCTAAAAAGTGGGATCAAGCATATAGAAATTGGGGACCGATATTATCTGAACTATCTATTATGTTTGATGGAAGGATTTAGTTCTTTGAAAATTAAATATTATATTTTATTATTTAAATAACAAAAAAGAAACCAATTAAGGTTTCAAAATATCGTGGTTAGATTCCATTTACACAGAATTCCTTAGACACTCTTTAATTTCAATCTTTTTATGTTTTAGTTTAATTTTAATTGTTTAAAATAAAGTTTATATTTTGAGTAAAGCCTATTCAAACATCACATTTATATCAACATATCCTTTGACTCCATTTACAATTCCTGAGTCTGTATATTGCCACATTTTGTATTGTTTTTTATATGTGAAGTAATAATTATATTGCGCTATCCAAGTAATATATTTTTTTGTTGTTTCATTAAATTTGTATTTATACATTTTAGCATATGTATAAACATTTACTTTGTATTCATTTAAATAGTTAATATATGTTTCAATTATTTTTTGATAGATTTCTTTGGAGATGTTCACTTTTTTTCCTTTTACATAAAATTCTTCAATATCATAATATATTCCTAATGTTGGTTTTATGTCATATTTTTTTATTAATTTTTCTGTAAATTTTGCTTCTTCTAAAGCTTCTATTTTATTTTCAGCATAACTATATAAATATATTCCATATGGTATTTTTAATCTATTTAATTCTTGTATATTATATTGTAATTTTGAGTCCTCTGTAGAATAACCAAACCCTATTCTAACTATTACACCATCTATTTCAGGTTTTGCTTTTTCCCAATCTATTATACCTTGATATGAAGAAACATCTATTATTTTTTTTGTATTGGTTGATACTAAACCTATTATATTATTATATAAATTATTATTTTCAAAATAAAATTTTGATTTATTTGTTAATCTTTCGTGATTCATTCTTTTTTTATACTGAGTGGTTGCTACAGTACTTATATAGTTTGGAAGTGTTATAAAAGATTTATTGGTCTCAATATATTTTTCTTTTGTTAAGCTACTATTAATAAATAATAAGACTAAAATTAATAATGAGAATATTATTTTTTTCATAATGTGTCACTATATATATCAAGATTTTTAATATATTCAATGAAATATAATGGAATGTTAATTATCTTGCCATCTCTATTTAGATTGTTTACAGAAAACCTAAATGAGAAATCATTATCATTATTGTTATTAAATTTTGTCAAACTAACATTATTAGTACTTTTATTAGATTTTACTTCAATTGGAATTATTTTATTTTTGTATTGAATTACAAAATCTATTTCATTTCGATTAAATGTATAATAATTAGGAATCATATCAAATGTTGCAATTAATTCATTAATAACATAGTTTTCTGAAAATGAACCTTTGAATTCTTCAAATAGTTTATTTCCTTCTAAAATTATTTTACTATCGAGATTTGACATTCTTCTTAATAATCCAACATCATTAACATAAATTTTAAATGAAGATATATCATTATAAGCTTTTAAAGGAAAACTACACTTGCTCACATTATAACATTTGTATATTATGTTAGCGTCATTTAACCAATTTAAAGCATTTTCGTATTCCCTTGCTCTAGCGCCTTCTTTTATTGCATGATAAATAAATTTTTTATTTTCTCTTGCAAGTTGAGAAGGAATTCCATTCCATATTAAAGATATTTTATTTGCCTCACTATTATCTGTATGTTTTGAAAAATCACTTTCATATGATGTAATTATATTTGACTGAATGTAATTTACTTTCTCAATGTCCTTTTCATTTACCCAACTATAAACGGCTTCTGGCATGCCACCAATTACATAATATATTTTTAATTTTTCTAATAATTGATCTTCAAATATTTTTGGGATTGCTTCAACATTTTTAACTTTGTTCATACATTCTACAAGATTATCACAACCATCAGCTATTAAAAATTCACTAAATGTCATTGGATACAAATTTAAAAAATCTACTTTTCCAACAGGAAATGAAGTTCTTGACAATCTTATTCCTAATAAGGATCCGGCACATGCAATATGATATTCCGGTGTTTCTTCTTGAAAATATTTTAACGAGTTTAAAGCGTTTGGACATTCCTGGATTTCATCAAAGATTATTAATGTTTTTTCAGGTTCAATTTTCTTACCAGCAACTAAAATTAGTTGTTCTATTATTCTTTTAGGATCTTTAGTATTTTTAAATAGTTCAGCTAATCCATCGTCATGGTCAAAATTAAAATATACAAAATCATGGTAATTGTTTTTTCCAAATTCCTTTAAAATATATGTTTTTCCAACCTGTCTTGCACCTTTTAATATTAATGGTTTTCTTGAATTACTATTTTTCCAATTAATTAGATTTTTCATTATAAATCTTTGCACAATATCAACTCCTGTTACTATTATATCACATTTTTGCTATTAATATTCCTATTTTCATCACACTTTTGTAAGTTTTTTTTAAATAAAAATCACATTTTTGTATAAAAAATAAGTAAATTTTGGTTTACCTATTCACTTATTGATAATAATTTTCTTATTTCCTTTTCTGATAATGAAGATAATGTTTCACTACTATCTTTGCCTTCAATTAAATTTTCACTTAATATTTTTTTCTTATCTTGAAGTTCAATTATTCTTTCTTCGATTGTTCCTTTTGTAATTAATTTTATTACCGATACTGTTTTAGTTTGACCTATTCTATGAGCTCTATCTGTTGCTTGATTTTCTACTTGAGGATTCCACCATATATCTAAATGTATTACAACGTCAGCGCCTGTTAAATTTAAGCCTGTCCCACCTGATTTAAGGGTAATTAAGAAACAATTAGTATCATCGCTATTAAATGATTCTACCATGTTCATTCGATCTTTACTTTTTACTGATCCATCTATCATATAGTTAGTAATTTTATTTTTTTCGAATTCTTTTTTAACATTATCTAATAACTCTTTTAAAACTACTAAATATTAATATTTTGTGTCCATTTTCAATATTCTCTTTAACTATTCTAATTAATTCTTCTATTTTTATTTTTTCACCATCGTAGTTTTCATACATTACTGATGGATCTATGCATATTTGTCTTAATTTTGTTAATAGTTGTAATATTTTCATTCTTGATTTTTGGAAACCACCATTTTCAATCACTTCATCCATTTCTTTTTTTGTATCATTTAGTACTTTTAAATATAACATTTTTTGTTTGTTTGGTAATTCAATGTATACTTTATTTTCTATTTTTTCAGGTAATGATTTTATTACATCTGATTTTTTTCTTCTTAGGATGAATGGTTTTATTTGATAATTAAGTGACTTTAATAGTTCAAGGCTTTTTTCATCGACATCGGATATATTATATTTTTCTTTAAATTTTGTAATGTTATTTAAATATCCAGGCATAATATAATCGAATATGCTCCATAATTCTGTTACGTTATTTTCTAATGGTGTACCGGTTAAAGCAATTCTACATTTTGCATTTATTTTCTTTATTTCTTTTGTCATTTCAGCTTGACTATTTTTAATGTTTTGGGCTTCATCTACTATACATAGTTCGAAGTTAACATTTTCATATTCATCTTTATCATTTCTTATTAATCCATAACTAGTTATAAATATATTGTAGTTATCTAATTTAGAGAATATTTCTTTTCTTTTTTGTTTGTTATCAGCTACTACTACGTATTTAAGTTTTGGAGCAAACTTTTCAAATTCTTTTTGCCAATTATATATTAATGATGTTGGTACTACTATGATTATTTTAGCGTTTGGTTTTTCTTTTAATATTTGCTTTATAAATATAATTGTTTGAAGACTTTTACCTAGTCCCATTTCATCAGCTAATATTCCACCTAAATCACATTTATATATTGTATTTAACCATTTGACCCCATCTTTTTGATAATCTCTTAGTATTTTTTCATCATTTTTATCCAATTCAATATTTATATCTTTATATTTATTGAAATTTTCTATTGCCTTGAACAATTAATTTTTTGTATTCGGAAAGTTGTCTTATTTGTTCAGGTCTCATATGCACTCCTTTCAGCATAAATGGTAACATATGTAACCTATTGTGTCAATAATAAAATTCATATTAATATATGAATTTTTAATCTTAATAAATAAAATATTCTATTAGGTTGATAAAAATATACTTATTTTACCAACTGTTTAATTATTATTTTTTCTTAAGTTTTTTGATTCCAAATATTCCTAATCCTATTGTTAGCAATGTTGGAACTACATTAGTATCTTCTTCTTCATTATCTTGAGTAATATTTTCATTTTTGCTAAAACGTTCTTGATTTACTACTTCTTCTTGCTTTTCATATATGCAATCCATATTTATATTAGTAGATTCATCATAGTTTAAAGCCTCTTTGTCCATACAACCATATTTTTTTTCAATACAAGAACCATTATCTTTTTCTGCTGTTTCATCATAATTATATGCGTTTATATCTGTACAGCCATATTTATAATATATGCAGCTACCATCATCTTTTGTTGCATTGTTATTATAATTTTTTGCATTACTATCTGTACAGCCATATATGTTTCTTCTTTCATTATAATTTTGAGATTGATTATTTATTTGAGAATTAGATGATTGAATATTTTCGTATGTTTCACATGTACATGTTTTACTAACTGTTCCGTCTTGGCATACTTGTTTTCCATATCGACATTCATTAGTGAATCCTCCATGATATGAACAACAACCACTTCTAGCATAAATGTTTGTTATTAATAAACTAAATAACATTATTGTATAAATTACTTTCTTCATACTTCCTCCTACAAAAAAAGCTAGCATAAACCCTTAAAAGTCTATACTAGCACTTTTCTAAATAAATTGTAACATATTAATCTCTATTTGTAACTATTTTGTCAAAATTTGTTTATTAAAATTAATTTTATTAATATTTAGATTTATTACTTGCCAACTTTATAAATCCAAACATCATTGTCACAATCATAATCATATCCTAGATTAACTAAAATTGCCATTACTATTTGATCAAGATCTTTTTTAGGAATATTCATTTTGTTTAATTCGAATGCTTTTATAAATTGATCAGTAGTTATTTTTTTCTTATGATATATTGCCCTTTTAAAAATATCAAAATTACATTTTTCAGAAATATATTTTAATATCTTTTGAGTTATAATTTTTAGTTGATCAAGTGCAATACTGAATAATATTGGATGTTCACTTGCAAATATAACAATACTATCATAAAAAGTCTGAAACATATCGATAAATGATCCACCGGATGATCCAAAACCCGTAAGTACCTTAAAATCAATTACTTTATTTTTTAAAAAAATATCATATTCCTCATAATCTTCAATCGGAACATTAATAATGTTTACTTTAAATTCAATTATTCCTTCTTTGTTATAATAAAAATCAATGTATTTTTTTTCATTTTCTAACAAAGGAACCCCATTGTATATTATATTTTCTTTTTTTAAAATTTCATTTGCCGATAATTTTATTTCACTACTTTGCAACTCCTTTTCATATACAATTTCAAATTTATAAGGATATTCATTGGCAGGTTTTTCAAGAATTAATTTCATATTTTCACCTTAAAAAACTAGTATAAAACCAAAATTCTATACTAGCACCTTTCTAAAATAATTATAACATATAATAATTATTTTTATTTAATTTTTTTTAAACTTTTTTTTAGGTTATTAACATTATTAATAATATTGCATATTTGGTCAACAGTTTCCAATGATAAATCAGCATATAATGGCAATGTAATTACTCTATCCGCTATATCTTTAGCAATAGGCGTATCTTCTGAATTATATTTTTTGTTATAGCAACCATAATCGTTAATTAAAGGATAAAAATATTTTCTTGCACAGATGTCATTTTTTGCCAACAAATCAAATAAATCGTCTCTTGTTAATTCATATTCATCTTCAACAACTATAGGAAAATATGCATAGTTTGAAATTACATTTTCTTGAATTTTATTTAATTTGATTCCTTTAATATTTTTCAAATTTTCAACATATCTTTCTACAATTAGTTTTCTTTTTGCTATTTCAGAATCTATATGCCTTAAATTACATAATCCCATTGCTGCTTGAAATTCGTTCATTTTACAATTCATTCCTACATAATCGACATTTTCTTCATCAATTATTCCAAAATTCTTTAATTGATTTAATTTATCAGAATAACTTGAATTATTATAAATTAATGCACCACCCTCAATAGTATTAAATACTTTTGTTGCATGAAAGCTTAGCATTGAAATATCTCCATAATTTAATATAGATTCACCTTTATATTTTACTCCAAATGCGTGTGCTGCATCATATATTACTTTTAAATTATGCTTTTTTGCTATTACTTCTATTTTGTCAACATCACATATATTTCCATACACATGAACTGGAACTATTGCACAAGTTTTATCAGTAATTAATGCTTCTATTTTGTCAACATCTATTGTGTAATCATCTCTATTTATATCACAAAATACTGGCGTCAAACCATTTTGAACTATTGCATGAGTAGTTGATGCAAAACTAAATGGAGTTGTTATAACTTCGCCTTTTAAATCAAGAGCTTTAAGTGCAATGTATAATGCCATATGACCATTACAAAATAATTTAATATTTTTAACATTTAAATACTCACAAAGTTCCTTTTCTAATTGAATATGCTTAATGCCATTATTAGTTAACCAATGTGATTCAAATAAATCCTTTATTTCATTTGTATATTCTTCTAATTCTGGCATTGAAGATTTTGTTACTAATATTTTTGTCATTTATATCCTTCTTCCATTTGTATAAACTTTTTCATAATCAAGCATCTTTTTTGATCTTTCACGAATTTTTTTACATGGAATTCCAACGTTCATTGTATATTCTTCGACATCCTTATTAATTAAACTCATTGCGCCAACAGAAGCTCCATCACCAACTTTTACTCCTGGCAATACAGTACATCCTGTTCCTATCAATGTATGCCTACCAATGTATACAGGTTCTGATTTAACATTTCTAAATTCATCAGGAACAGTTGGATTAGTCATATACTCTCCCGAATAATCATCAGATGCAGCATATATAACAGATCTGGAAGATATTCCGGAAAAATCATTAAGAAATACTCCATCACTTCCAGCAAAAATATAAACGCCTGCGGCAATGTGAACATTATTTTTTATTATAATTCTACCACTTAGAATACAAAAGTCATCAATTCTTACATTATTACCTATTTCAATATTTTTGGCACCATATATACTACATTTTTTACTTATAAGAACATTGTCACCAAAACTTTTTAACCCCAATTCTATTAATTCTTCATTTGTATAAAAACTACTCATAAATTCACTCCTATCGTTTTATAAATCTATTAAATAAAATACTAATGCTTGTAAATGGAAATAATAATATTATCTTCCATTTATATTTATTTGGACAAATCAAATTAAATTTTTTTATATCATCAAATTTAAATTTACACAAATCATAAGCAACTCCAAGAGTATAGCAATATTTTATTTTTTTATATAAAGAATATTTGCCATCGTAAATTTTTTCAATTTTTATATAAATATTCATATATCTATATTGAATCTCATTTATAGAATGAGATGAATTAAAATTACTATTACCATCATTATTTCTCATTCTATACACCATCATTGGTTTTGCTTCTACATAAATTTTTCCCAATGAACATAAAAAAATATTCATTTGTGCGTCTCCAATTAAATCATCCAGTTTATTCAATATTTTATATTTTTCTAATTTTTCTTCATCTTGAAAAAAATTCCTAAATAATGTTGCGGATGAAGAAAAAAGTTTATCATTTTGTATGAAATCATCTACACCAAATATAGTAGTATTCTTTCTTATATTCTTAGGAAAATATCCTTTTACTTCATTGTCTAAATTTCGTCCTTCTTGAAGGTGAGATGTTGCATAATATTCTGGATTTTTTTCCAGAAATTCAACTTGACTTTGGATTTTATTTTCATCGCACCAATAATCATCTCCCTCTAAAATAGTAATATATTTACCTCTTGCTTTAAGACATGCATCTAGATAATTTTTAGCACCTCCTAAATTCTGTGGTCTTTCAAGTAATCTAATTAATTCAGGATATCTTTCAGCATATTCCTTCATTATTTTCCCAGTATTATCAGGAGAACAATCATCGGCCAACAATATTTCATACTCATAATTTGTTTTTTGATTTATTACGCTTTCTATTGCTTCTCTTATATATCTCTCTTGATTGTAAGAGATTATTACAACGCTTAACATTATATTTTTTCTCATATCTTCACTTCCAATTTTTATGTTTCTTATTCCATAATAATTTATAACATATTTTATAAAGTTTAAATTTATAAAATACATATGCAATTAATAATTTCACATCAAAGTTTTTAATTTTAATATCTTTTAAAACATTGCTTATAACTGTACTCTTTAAATAATCATCTATATTATTTTTACCATCTATATAACTATCATTATTTGTTTCATTCAAAATAATTCCAGGAAATCTTCTCAAAAAGAATAAGGATAAAAATTGTTCATAGTCATTAATATCACTATCTATACAAATTTTTTTTATTAGGTCATAAAATTTTAAATTTTCTGGAATAGAGTTTTTTCGGTAATCAGTTGTAGTTAAAGTATTCATATTAAGTGCATAATAATATAATTTTTCATCAACATACTTATATTTTTTTATCTTCGTCACATATGAAACATTGAAAATTAAATCTTCTCCACTTTTTTTATCCTCATCATACTTTAAATTATTTTTGGTAATTACATCTTTTAGATATATTTTATTCCATGGGACATTGCCTATTTTATGACAAAATTCTCCTTGCAAATATTTTTTAACTCCATCGCAAGTTATAAATGAACCCTCTTTATATTTTTTAGGTATCAAATCATACATATATTCATCAAAGTTCATTACCTTTGCATTAAATACTAATAATTCAAAATCTTCTTTCTCTATTTCTGGGATAATTTTTTCAAAAAAATCATCAGAATACCAATCATCTGCATCTGCAAATGTTATATATTTTCCCTTTGCGATTTTTAAGCCTTCATTTCTTGTATCACCAACACCTGTATTAGGTTTATCAATAGCAACAATATTTTTATATTTTTTAGCATATTCCTCTATTACTTCAAATGTTTTATCTTTTGAACCATCATTTAAAATAATAAATTCATAATTCTTATAATTTTGAGAAACTATTGATTCTATTAATTTACCAATTGTTTTTTCAGCATTATATGCAGGGCATATAATTGATAACAATACCTTATTTTTCATTCTTCACATCCTTAAATAAATCTTTAATAATATTAATTAAATTTTTCAATTCATTACTTCTATAATAAACAACCAATATCATTATACCATATATTATAAAACATAGTAATCCTTTTACAATTAAATTGAATATATTCAATTTAAATTTAATATTATTAAATATAAATATGATAATTAAACTTGTTATACTGATAATAATAATTTTTTTTATTTGACTAATATAATATTTTTTTACAGATTTTTTGAATATATATTTATAAACAATTAATGGTTTACTCCATAATATAACCAAAATATAACTAATAAATGTTCCTAGTATAATGCCTAACAAGCCAAATTTTTGAGACAAAATGACTGATGCTATCAAATTTACTATAACTTGAATTATTGGGATATATCTGTCAATATAATATTGTCCTGAAGCATCTTTTACAATGTTAATTGGTATTAACATGCAATAACAGTAAAAATTTAGACAAATCATAATCATTGTCATATTATCAACTACGTATTCTTTACCTAACCATAACTGAATGAATGGTGTTAGAAGATTTATAAAACATACTGTCACAAAACCACATATTATGAAACTAAGAAAATCTAATATTCTGAATACCCTTTCTTGTGAATCATTATCTGATGAAGCAATTAAATTTCCAAAACTTGAAGTAACACCACTTAAAAAAGTTGTAATAAAATTTCTTGCTACTGATACAAGGGCTAAATAATTTGAATAAACTCCTACTGTTGCGATATTAACTAATGCAGATATTAATATATTATCAGTACTATTCAAAAAATAATTTCCTATTTTATGAAAGAACATACCTTTTACATTCGTTTTAATTTTTTCTACTTCCTCTTTTTCCAATTTTTCATCACAATTAAAATCAATTTCTCCATACTTTTTTGTGATATAAATGTTAATTAATATTCTTTCAACAAATTTACATATTAATAAAATCAAAAGATACATTACATAACTTTTTGTAATATATAAAAATACACATTGAAACCCATATAATAAAAATATAAATATTGTTCTTAGTTTACTCAACTCGTAATATTTTTGATTGGCATATAATAATGCATCTTTGTAAGAAATAAAATATGTGATAACTGTATTTAACAAATACAAAAAATATATTAAATATAGATTATCTATTGTGTAGTCTTTTACAATTAAATTTAAAAATAACATTATTATAAAACCAATTATTAAAATAATTATTCCAATGCATTTATAAATCTTTTTATAAAAACTCATTATTTTGCTTATTTTTTTCGTATCTTTTTCTTGTATTGGTTTATACAAACTGAAATTTATTGCTGTACCTATTCCTAATTCAGCTACCGATAAAACGGTTAATATATTAGTAAATAATCCATCCAATCCAATACATTCTTTTCCTAATATTTGTATAAATACTGTCCTCGCAACAAATGTCATAATTGTTGTTGAAACTAATATTAAAACATTTGATAAAGAATTATACAATGATGATTTTATTCTCATTTTACATCTCCCTTATTTATATAAATCAACTATATCATTAATTTTGTTATTATTGATTTTTATATTATTAACCTCAAGTTTTTTATTAATTAATTTATTTACTTTTTCTATATTTCCAACTTCTACAATAAAGCCTGTTTTATTATTAACTTGTTCACTACATCCACCAGTATTATAAGTTATTACTGGAGTTCCACAAGCAATTGATTCTAAATTAACAGTTGGATAATTATCTTCATATGTTAAATTCAAAAACCAAGTTGCAACAGAATATATTTTAACTAATTCTAATTGATTATCAGTTCTCTCTATTCCAATAATATTTTTATATTCTCTTAATGATTTAATTTGTTTCTTGCTTAAACCAACTAAAACTATAACAAAATCATCATTAATTAAATTAGATAATTTTATAAAATCTGTTAATCCTTTTCTTTCTTCCCAAATGCTTGCTACTCCTAAAATTATTTTCTTATTATCGGGAATATTATATTTTTGCTTAATTGTTAAATCAATCGTTGGTTTAAATACATCTAAGTTAATTCCATTATTAATGGTTATTACATTGTAATTTTTAAGAAAAGATTTTTTTACTAATTTATTTAACCAATCTGATGGAGTAATAATTGTTAAATTTTTTAAATTAGTAAATAAGTCCTTTTTTTCTATATAATTTTTATATGATCTATCAAAAACTAAACTAATTGGATATTTCTTTTTATTTGGACATTTATAACATTGTTTTTGCCACTTTTTACAATTAACTAAATCAAAATATGGACAATGTCCAGTAAATGGCCAACAATCGTGAAATGTCCAAAACAACTTACCTTTATATTCATTTTTTAAGTATTTAAACAATACTTTATAATTTATATAGTATCCATGAATATTATGTAAATGTATTATATCAGGATTTTCTTCTTTTAATCTTTTTACTAATTTCTTTGTTTTAAAATATGAACCATGACCTTGCATATCAAAAACAGTTGTTAAAAAAACATGATACCAAAATGAGAAAAATCCACCAATTTTTTCACATTTTAAATCTTTGTAACCTTTTCTCCTTCCATAAAATGAAATAGTCTCAAATCCTTCTTTATTTGCCGCTTTTTGAATGTCACCCATTATTTTGCCAGTTGATCCATTACATACTGTGTTAATTTGAACTAATTTCATATACTTCTCCCATAAATTATATTTAATAATTTATTAATGATAATTGCAAAAAGGATATTTACTACTATTGTTATTACAAAAACAAAATCAGAATGTATTCCTAAATTATAAATGTATTTAAATAAAAAAATATGCAACAAATATAATGGAAATGATATGTTACTAAAAAATTTAAGAATTTTCGAATCTAATTTGAATTTTGTTAATAATGTTATAATTAACAAAATAAAAATTATTGGTGTTATAAATTGTAGCCATCGCAGATTACTTATAAATCCAGTTACTTGAAATACAACCATTACTAATATAAATAAACCTAAAGGTATCAAAAATTTGATAAAATTATTATTAATCACTTTGTATACAATTTCTTTATATTCTGCTATCAACAATCCAAACGGAAAACAAATTGAAGTATTATACCAATATGGGCTTTTTTTCAAATATAAACATATTAAAATATATGGAATGAAAGATAACCACATTATATATTTTTTTAAATTATTATTTTTTATATATTTGTAAACCATATAAAATAAGAAATAATAATATAAAATTATGTAAGTATACCAATCACTTTGTGTTGCGATAACTATATTTCTAGAAATCAAAAGAATAATTATTCTAGAAATGATAAAAATTATAATTATTTTAAAAAATCTATTTTTTAAAAATTTTTCTAAATAGTTATGATTATTTTTATAACTACTTAGCAATCCATATCCTGAAACAAATAAAAATATAGCTACACCTAAAAAACCAATATTACCAAAAATAATTTTAAAAATACTATTATATTTCATATTTGTTGCAAAATGATGAAATATAACTGTTATTATTGCAATTCCTTTTAATGTATTAGTACTATTTATATCTAACCAATTATTGTTGTAATTTTTTTTCAACGAAATTAATATTAGAAACACAAAAAAAGTTAACATTGTATAACAAAAAAACAAATTTTCAAAATCATATTTCATTTTATCACCTACTTCATTATTTTTTGTTTAATTAAATTATCATAAATTCTATATATATTTGTTAATAAAGGAAATTTTCTTTTATTAGCTTTTAATACCCTATATGACTCTTTAAAATTTTTATAATACCCTTTTAAACCATTTGTGCTTGCTCCACCTGTTCTCATTTTTACAAAACAAGTATCAACATATTTTAATCTAATTTTGTTATTAAGAATTCTATACATAAAATCTAAATCAGCAGCTATTTTATAATCTAAATTATAATTGCCATATTTATTATATATTTCTTTTTTTAAATATAATGTAGGATGTGGCGGATGCCAACCTTTTTTTAATGTTGCTTCTTTTGATTTGAAGTTTCTTGTTACTTTTGTAAAATCATTATTCATTAATACTAAATTTGAATAAATACCATCATAATTATCTATATTATCAATTATTTTTTGAAAAACATTTTCATCGTATAGTATATCATCTGAATTTAATATTCCAATAATATCTCCTGTTGCAAGTTTTATTCCTTTATTCATTGCATCATATAATCCTTTATCAGATTCAGATATATATTTTAATTTGTTATAAAATTTTTTTTCATACAATTTAATTATATTTAATGTATTATCTTTTGATTTACCATCAACAATTATATATTCATAATTTTTATATGTTTGTTTTAATACTGATTCAATAGTATCTTTAATTGTTTTTTCAGAATTATAACAAACTGTTATTAATGATATCTTCATATTTTACTCCTTAATTGTGATATATATATATATTATACTATATAATTAGTTTTTTTTAAAGAAAATATATTTATAAAATTATCATAAAAAAACCACCAAAGTGGTTTTTCAAAGGTTCTATAATAAATAGTGTTGGTGAGTAAAATCGCTAATACTATTTTTAGTTAATAAAAAGAGTCATAATCAGAAACTCATGATACAATGTAGTTGTCTAAAAAACATCGAAAGGATCTGATTGAATGACTCATACTGATTATACTAAAAAAATACTAAATATTGAAGATGAAAATATATATTTTTACGAAAATTGTTTAGAAATGATCGAAACAAAAGGAGTTAAAACTAAAATATTTCATGGTTATCTTACCTATACACCAAAATTTTGTCCTAAATGTAATTGTATAAATAATGACCACAATGATATTATTAAATGGAATTTCAAACGTAACTGTAAAATAAAAATTAATAAAGCTTGTAATTACAATACTATTCTTCTTTTAGATAAACAAAGATTTTTTTGTAAACATTGTAATAAAACTTTTACTGCTTCTACCAACATTGTTGACTTTCATAAACAAATTTCTAATGATACTCGTACATCAGTCATATTAGATTTAATGACTAAAGATTCTGAAAAAAACATTGCTAAAAGAAATAACATTTCTACTAATTCTGTAAACAGAATTTTAGATGATATTTCTGTCGATAAATTTGTTAAACATAATGGTTCTCTTCCTACATCTTTTGGTATTGACGAGTTTTCTGCTACTAAAGATACTATTTCTAAACTTGCTTTTATCATTGTTAATCAAGAGTCTAGAAACATTTTCGATATTAATAATTCTAGGTTTTCAAAGGATATTTATAAATATTTCTCTAGATATCAAAGAGCTGAAAGAATGAAGGTTAAATTTATTACTATGGACTTATATAAACCTTATTATCTATTAATGCACAAACTATTTCCTAAAGCAACTCTAATTCCTGATAGATTTCATATAGTTTTTCAAATTAGAAATGCCTTAGATAAAACTAGAATAAGTTTATGTAAAAATTCCAATCCTAATTATAATAAACTTAAAAAATATTGGAAATTAATTCTTAAAAATGAAGATGATTTAGATAAAGGCAATAAAAAATATTCTAAAAATTTTAATAAAGAAATGTCTCAATATGATATTGTCCAGTATCTTATAAATACTGATGATACTTTATACTATACTTACAATTTATATCAAGGAATTATTAAATCCATTGATAATCGTGATAAAAATAAATTTCTAAACATTATTCATAATGTAGATAATAAAAAATTAAATAAATATTCTAAAGTAGCTATTAAAACATTTTTAAACTTTGAAAATTACATTGTTAATGCCTTTGATTATGAGCTTTCTAATGGACTGATTGAAGGTACTAACAACATCATTAAACAACTTAAACATAATGCTTGTGGTTATAGAAAATTTGACCATTTAAAAGCTAGAGTTATGCTTGTAAAAGGCATCTATAATCCTCTTGCCACATAACAAAAGAAGACTATTTCTAGTCATCTTTAACAATTCATTTATCATTAGTTTTTGGTTTCACCAACACTACTTGACATTGAACCTTTTCAATTAATAACTTTATAATTTAGTAAATATTTCATATGAACCAAATTTCAAATGTTTAAAATCGGTTGAGTTCAAGTATTTTTCTGTAAAAATAAAACTATAATATTGCTCTGTTAAGATTACAACATCAATGTTTTTAATTATATCATCAACTGGTTTAATTTGGTTTGTTGGTAATGTAGAATATTTAAAATCACTTTCATATTCGTATAGGTTATTATAACCAAAGTTTCTTAAATAAATGTCTGTAGAATACTCTAATTCACCATTCATTGCTATAAAAATATTTTTATTCTTATCGATATTATTACGGATATACCATAAATAATCATTAATATTTTTCCCGTTGTTAGCGAACTCACTTGCTCTTGTTATTGATTGATTAAACAAACCTGCAATCACCAATAATACTAAACCAAAGTATATAATCAATGTACCTTTATTTTTAAGAAACTTTGATCCTAAAATAACTATTATAAATGAATAAGCAACACTCATTGGAACAATGTATCTTTCAAACATTGTTGATTTTGCATGTAGAGCCAACTGAAAAATAACTGTGATAACAACAAACAATATTATTCCTAGAAAACTTTTTTTATTTTTTATGTTATTATAGCTTGCTAATGTTATTCCGCTAGCAATCAAAAATAAAATTGCCTGATTAATAAGTCCATCCGAAATCAAACTTTTCCTTATTCCCTCAAGATATTGATATGTTGTTGTATCACTAGAAAAGCCTGCATATCCTATTTTGTTTGTGCCAATCAAAAATACTATCACAAAAATTTCAATGAAAAATAAAGTCATGATTGCCATTATAATTTTTTTATTATCAATTAAAATATTTTTAATGTTCTTATCACCATTTTTGTAGCTATATAATCCAAGTCCTAAGAACAAAATTGGTGGCAACATTAAAACAAAACTTTCTTTCATCAGAGACATCAGAAACATAAATATTGCAGCAATTATTATATTCCTTTTATTTTCATTATATAAGTAATATTCGGAAATAAAAAACAGTGCTATTGAAAGAAATAGAAGTCCTGTTGACTCTTGTGGGCCTAATCTATACCATATCGCAATTTGATTTCCAATTAAAACCAATAGTGTAAAAATACAAGATACAAATTTATTGCATTTTAAATTTCTAGCAAAGAAATAAAGGAAAAATAAAATCCCGCATATTTCTAGTGCCTTCCAAGTATACCACAATTTAAAATGTAGCCCGAAAATTGAAACTAATAGCACTCTAATTATGTGATACAATGGTCTAAATCTAATATTTAAACCATTGCTAGTCCAATCAAATATTACACTTAATATATTTTTCTCTTTAAGATCATTACTAATTCTAATAAATTCATGATCATCTTGTAAATGATAAGAAGAGTTAAATGTTCCGGTTAATAGTACAAAACCAAAAACAAATAACATTATTACTAATGACACTATCATAATTTCTTTTTTGCTATATTTTTTCATTTAAATCTTCACCTTCCTTAAACACTAATAATTTTTGTCCAAAATAGTTACAAAATACAAATAATATCATGCCTACTAGCATAGCAATATTTTCAATGATCTTCTTATTGTAACCAGATAAAACTATACCTACTAATGGCTTTGCAATTCCGTAAGCAATAAGATAACAAATAGATATATTAATTATAAATTTAATAACAACTTTAAGATCTTTCTTTTTATAATTAAAAGTGAAATATTTATTCAAGAAGTAACTAAGTATACTACCAAAAAAATAGTTACAAAATGAAGAAAAGTAATAATCGAATCCAAACACATTATAAAGTCCAAACATAATTGCCGTACCAAAAACTGTATTTATTACACCGACAATAGCAAATTTAATAAATTTGATATCTATATACTTATTTAATATTTTCATCTAAAATCTCCTCTATACTATACTTTGGACGTTGCTTTGTCTCAATATATGTCTTTCCAATATACTCGCCTATTATTCCTAAAGAAGTAACAATAATTCCACAAATCAAAAACAAGCAACTTACTATAATATTTAACCCTAACATAACTTTATTAAATATAAATAAAATCAATATTATCATTAACACTAATAAAGAAATAAAAGTAATTGTAACGCCTAATGAGAAAACAAGTTGTATTGGTAAGATGCTAAAAGAAGTTATCCCATCAGTAGCTAATGTAAGCATTTTAGAAAAGTTATATTTGGATTTTCCAGCAAATCTATCAAAAACATCAAAATATATAATTGATGATTTAAAACCCATATATGGAAATAAACCTCTTAAATATAAATTAGATTCTTTGTATTTTTCTAATTCATTCAATACTCTTTTTGATGTAAGTCTATAATCGGCATGATTTTTAATTGATTCACACCCAAATTTACTCATAATTTTATAGAAAATTTGTGATGTGAATTTCTTTAAAAATTTATCTGTATTTCTAGAGGTCCTAACTCCATACACAATTTCATTTCCTTTATAATATTCTTCAACAAATCTATCTATTGCATTTATATCTTGTTGCAAATCAGCATCTATAGTTATAACCATATCTGCATATTTTTTTGCTTCCATTAATCCCGCTAACAAGGCATTTTGATGTCCTCTGTTGTGTGAAAGCTTGATTCCAATAACTTTATTATTTTCTTTTGATAATTCACTAATTATTTTCCATGTATTATCAGAAGATCCATCATCAACAAAACATATTTTACTTTTATTGGAAATTATTTTTTTTGAAATTAATTCTTTTAATTTTTTGCACATTTGCTTAGTGGTCTCTTCTAAAACCAATTCTTCATTGTAACATGGAACCACTAAATATAATATTTTATTTTTCATAAACTAACACTCCAATTTTTCATCTTTATGGGTATAGACTCATAAAAATCGAATTATATGTATCAAAGAAATAGATGTACAACAACAACATTGTAATAATTTTCATTGTTTTTTCATCTTCCATTTTACAAATTATATTTTTATTTTTAAAAGTTATAAAAATTGCAAACAACAATGGTACAAAATATCTTTGTTGTACACCCAATATAGTTGTAGCAGCCACCGGTGTAAACGACAAATACATACTTCCACAGATTAGGCATATTATAAAGAAAGAAATAGACAATAGAAATAATCTGAGTTTTAAATCAATTTTAAACTTTGATTTATCTTCAGAACAGATAGCACAAAACATAATTATAAATAATAGTATATAATATTTTTCTCCTCTAATATAATTAAAGTTGTGCCAAAATCCTAATGTTTTGTTACCTAGTAGTTGATAAAAAATAACATCCTTTATATAAGTACTAAAAACTTTTGCAAATGAAAGTGGCTGTGACATTATCAATTTCATTTGTCCACCTGTGTTTGTATTTCCACCTCTTATATCGCTAATACCACTCGAACTTGATGTCATAGCAGGAAATACAAAGGTTGACATTGCTAAAAATAGCAATACAACTACAAGTAATTTAATCCATTTTGCATTTCTACTATTTTCAAATTTATTGCTTGGCATAATAAGTAATAGTAAAAGGAAAGGAACATATATTGCTTTAGACAAACTAGCAACTATTATTGAGGCAATAAATATAATTAGATTTTTTTGATTCATTTTTTCTTTATCACAATAGCAATTTAAAAATACGGATAATGCCAAATAGATTCCCGCTGTTATTATTGCGTCTCTAGAATATTGTGCCGCTAAAAATATAGTTGTTGGCAATAACGAAAGAACAAATAATAGCTTTTTACCAACCTTAGCATTTTTAATGGCATAGAACATAATTACTATATAAATCAACAAATTTACTATTTTCCCCATATGAAATAATAAAGTATATGGTGTTTTTAATATTTTGCAGATTTTTATTGCTATTGCAGATGGTATATAGGTAAAACTATCGTATGAGATAAACTTATTTTCATTAACAATTCCTTCACCTGCAATATTATTGTTTTTATTTAAATAATTATAAACTAAATTATAATTTTCATAGGATGATGAAATGCCATCACGACTAGATCTTAAACTATATGAAAAATCAAATGACTTTGTTGTTTTCACATTTCCATGTTCAAATAAAGAATACATTCTTTCCAAATGAACATGGTCATCCCATGAATACACTGTTAAACATGGAATAATAAAAATTTGAGCTATTCCAGTGCATAATGCTACTATTAAAAATAAATACTCAATTTTTTTAAATATTATTTTTCTAAATATATATAATATGCTAATTGAAATTAAAAATATAGATAACAAGAAAAACCTATATATATTAAAGCAAAATTCATTAACTACCAAAATATCACTTATATCAAATTCGGTTGTATCATCGTCATAAATATTAAACTCGATTTTTTCAATATCACTATTTATAGCAATAGTAGTTGTATTAAATTCTTTCAAAAAATTGACATCTATTGAATCATCAAAAGGATTACCATATTCATCAAAATTAGTATAATTGATTCTCATATAATAATCATTTTTGGTATGATATTTCATGGAAATTCTATCAACATACATCTTACTTAAATCTATTACAAAATGCTTTGCTTCTTTTTCCTCATACTCAATAGTATCTGGCTGACTATTTTCAATAGTCTCGCCTTCAACTTCATTTATTTCAAAATCATCTAAATCTAGATTTTCATTGAATAATATCGAATTTTTATTTTCATCATTTTCACTATTTATAGGTACCTTTATAATTTCTTTTTCTACCTTAGTGTAATCTTTTAAAGAAAATGTTCCCTTATTATTACCAATATTGTGCATTTTTATTCCGTTAAAAAATGCAACCTCTATTAGTGCAGATAACATAACAGATAAAATGATTAATAAAAAACCTTTTAATTTTCTATTACTGTTTTTCATTTTTACCTCCAAGAACTATAATTAATGTCATAACAAACATTATAGATGGGTATAAAATATTATTATATGATTTATTTACTCCACTATATCTAATAGCCATTTTTTTATTTGTTTCAATTCCATTATATATGGCTTTTTTTTCTTGTTCATCGGCATCATAATATTGAACTTTTACAATTGAATCACAATTTGTACTTAGTTCAATATAATATATAGAATTTTTTGTATCAAATTGTTTGTTTTTTAGATAAAAATTTACATAATCGGTTGACGAATCAGATGGTGATTCAGTATATGACAATTCTTTGTTATTCAGTTTTTGTTCATCTATTATATCATTTTTTTTATCTAAAATTTTGTACATAATTTCACAATTTGTATTCTTATCAAGAGTAGAAATCATTAATGATATTCTTTCAATATTACCTAAACTAGATACAAATTCTTGTCTAACTACTACATCTTTATCTAAAATATAGCCTGTCCTATATCCCTCGGACGAAACATAACTAGAAGTTATATTCTCCATAGGACACAAAAAAATAAAGGAAATTATTAAAATATCTATTAAATAAAGAAATTTATATTTTTTAATATTTTTTATTATTTTTTGTTTCATACCTCACCAAATTTCTATTTTTTTGATTTTTTACCGTTTAAAATTGCAACTTGTTGCCCCAGTTCATTTATTTTTTCTTGTTGCTCCGCTATTCTTTTGCTATCCCTAAAATTCATAAATAGCAAGAAAATAATACATATAACGAAAAATAATGAAGGAGCATATGATATACCAAAAAATTCAGCTATTCCATTAATAGATTTGGGAAATATTGAAAGAAATAAGGCAGCAATACTTCCAAGCATCCAAAAGAAACTTTCTTTAACTGGTATTCTACTTCTTGCTACATTTCTAAACATACAAATTACTAGTATACAAGTTATAATTATAAAATATTCATTTTTCATAATTATTTACTCCTTCCGTATAATAAATATTTTGCAAAAATAAATACGATGGCATAAAACATTTTTACTACATATTTAATTGGTTTCATAATTCCGCTGTGCATACTTACGCCGGTATTATTTTCCTTCATAATAACAGATTCTTCCTCTATCTTGTATCCTTCCAATAACATTTCAATAATTAAGTTTGCATCTGGAAATTCTGGATAGCCTTGCATTCTTGAATACCTTTTAATAACTTTTTTATTTAAACATTGAAAACCAGAAGTTGGATCAGTAATTTTTGTTTTACAAAACCACTTTATAATTAAAGAAAATGTTTTTGTTCCAATCCTTCTAAATAAAGGATGGTTATAGTCAGTTTGTTTCAAAAATCTAGAGCCAATTACTATATCGGCATTGGTATGTATTGCTTTATTAAAAATTTTGATTGCTTCACTTGCTAAATGTTGACCATCACCATCGAATTGAATTACATAATCATAGTTATTATATTTAGCATATTTAATTCCAGTTTGAACAGCCATAGCATATCCAACATTAAATGGCATATTAAGCAATATAACATTTTCTTTTGTAACAATTTCTTCTGTTTTATCCGTAGACCAATCATTTATCACCGCAATGTCAGCCTTTGGAAAATTCTTTTGTATATCCAGTATAACATTTTTAATATTTTTTTCCTCATTGTGTGCAGGAATAACAAATAAAACTTTTTCTTTCATTTTAATTCACCTATATTAAAATTATATCATACTATGTCGAAAAAAAAAAGAAAATTGATTTCTTTTATTATGGTATGTATGTTTTTTCAATAATTTTTTCTAAATTTTCGGTATTATCTAAATGAGCAATTATATTAGTATCCATAATTGTTATTTTTTTGTTAAAATCATTAATACTTTCTCTAATAATTCATACAATTATTAGTTCTTATCATATTGTAAATTTTTAACAAAAAAATAATGTTAGCATCACCAACATTATTTAAAATTCTATTTTTCATTTAAATTTTCGGAGATAATATATCTAGGTCTTGCCTTTGTTTCATTATACATTTTTCCAATATATTCTCCAACTATACCAATCGATAACATTTGTAATCCACCTATAAACCATATTGAAATAGTTATAAATGTCCAACCATCGACTGTATTTCCACCTATTTTTTGTACTAATGAATATACCATTATAACAAAACTTATAAATAAAATTATAAATCCTAAAGAACATATGAATCTTAATGGCTTTACACTAAATGAAGTAATACCATCCCAAGCAAAGTTAAGCATTTTCTTTAATGGATATTTTGATTCACCAGCAAATCTTTCTGCTCTTTCATAATATACAACATCTGTTTTATATCCAATTAAAGGAAATATTCCTCTTAAAAATAGATTAACTTCTTTATAATTTTCAAATTGTTCCAACACTTTTTTACTTGTTAATCGATAATCTGCATGGTTAAATACTATATCAACACCCATTAATTTCATAAATTTATAAAATCCTTCTGCAGTCACTTTTTTAAAGAATGTATCCTTTTTTCTTGAACTTCTGACTCCGTAAACTATTTCACAACCATTATTATATTTTTCTAACATTTCGTCTATCGCATTAATGTCATCTTGTAAATCAGCATCCATACTTATTACAACATCTGCATATTCTTTAGCGGTAAGTAATCCAGCTACTAATGCATTTTGATGTCCTCTGTTTCTTGACAAGGTAATACCTGTGAATAATTTTTCTTTAGAATTAATTTCTTTGATTAATTCCCAAGTTTTATCTTTAGATCCATCATTGACATACATTACTCTACTATCTTTACCAATAATTTTTTTATCAATCAAATTTGTTAATTTTTCTTTTAATCTTTTTGTTGTTTCCTTTAATACTTCTTCCTCATTATAACAAGGAATAACTACATATAATGTTTTCATTCTACACCTCTTCTATTATTTCCTTTTAATTGTTTTAACATCATGTTTGTAAAAATAATTATAATAAACAAATTTGCAATACTTAATATATCCATATAAATAAATTGAAAACTATTTAAATATATTGAATATGTTATTAAACTACACAAATTTATAAAGATGGCTAAATATCCATTTTTTCTATATATAAGATAATATATAACAGATAATATTTCACCAACAAACAAATACCTCTCATGCATACCTGGTAATATAAATGTTGCTATTATAGTAAACCATAATCCTAACAACAACATTTTTTCATTATTAAATTTTACCTTATTAAGTATGATATAATACAACATTAATCCACACATAATAACAAACAATATTTCAGCGATTGTGTAAAAAATATCAGGGTTTGCAGGAAATATATTCCATATATTTGGAAAGTTCATTACTAACGAATCAGAATATGTACCAGTTTGAGCAAAATAAATAGACATAACTTTTTTTATTGAATTCCCCATCATAATTGTTGGCAAACATAATATTATATTAGTTATAGGTAATATTAAGAAATACAATATTGAATATTTCTTTTTACATACATATAAAACAATATATAATGGCAAAATAAATATGAATTGTAATTTAAAAGCAAAGGCTATGCCAAGCATAATAAATGACTTTATGTATTTTTCTTTAACTAAATAATAAAGTGAAAATATTACAAATGAAGCATAAATACTATCACATTGTCCCCACATAGCGCCATTTAATAATACATTTGGCAATATAGAAATAAATGTAAATGTCATTAGTGTTAAATATTTTTTTTTGCCTTTTGGAGCTAACTCTTTTGCTAATAATGCTGCTGCAAATGCTAATATATAATCAAATAATATTGATACCATTTTTATAGAATATAAACTTTTTATTGGCAAATATGTTAGTAATGCCATTATTGTTATATATGGCGCATTATAATCACCAATGTATGATTTAAGCGCATATATACCACCATTATTTTTTAAGTAATCAAACCAATCTTTTAAGAATGATTGATAATCACCTGATTCAAAATCCAACAACTTTATTTTCATAAATAGAGTTAGTAAAATTATTAATAAAATAAATACAACATGAATATGTTTTTCTAAAAAATTAATTATTTTTTTTTCAAAATTAATCATATTAATTGTCCCCTTTTTTAAAAATAAATAACTTACTGAATATATAGTTTGCTATTATTACTATTACATTGCCTACTATTTTTGAAATCATCTTATTTATAGAAAAAATGTCTACCATTATAAATATGCAAAGCATATCCATAAAATAAGATATTAATCTAAAGCCAAAAAATGATAATCCTTCTTTTATTACAACTTTTGGCTCTAAGCTTTTGCTTTCAAATACAAATAATTTATTTGTAATATAAGCAAATAAAACAGATAAAATCCAGGCAATTGTATTATTAACATATAAGTTGATGTTACATTTATCCATTATGTAAAAACTTACTATATTTACTAGCGTTGTTAAAACTCCAAATACTAAGTACATTATAATTTCTTTATATTTTTTTATCAATTCTTTTATCATTTAAAATCATCATTCCTTCTATAATTATTAAAATAAATACTGGTATGTAATTAAATATATATCTACTTCTGGCTTCCCAAAATAGAAAGAAAACAAATAACCCAATTATTGTTAATCTTAAGTAGTCAAATTTGTTATCTTTCTGAGATATTTTTATTATCGAACCAATTATAAGTGTTAAAATAAACACATATTGAACTGCTTGTGTAAAATTAACCATCAAAAATTTGCTATTTTCATTATTAAACATAAAATTTCTTATTAGATTATCACTATTTTTAGGGTTTATGTTAATTTTTGTATCAGAAAAATAGTAACCATCAGCCCATATATTAACACTTTTTCGCAATAAAAAATCACCATATCCAATTATACCTAATTTTTTTACTCTTCTTGTATATTCTTTTAAATTAAATTCTACTGCGGCTTTTCCAGTAGGAAAACTTCTAGATAAATCATAATCTTCAATGGAATAACCGCCGTATGAATTTCTACCGGAGTTGTCTTTGTTTATATCTTCTACTCCCATCATAATCCAATGAGTAAGTGGGTAACTTCCATATTCATTTTGTTGAAATTCAAATTTGCTATTATTTACTATTAATAATTTAAATAATAATGATGAAATTACAAATATAATTACCATTAATAATAAATTTATAAAAATTTTTTTATGATTTAGAATATAATCAAATAAAACGGCAATTAAAATAAATATTGAATTGATTTTTATTTGCCATCCTAAGAACAAAACAAACCCTAAACAAATAAAAATAATATAATTAGTCTTTGATTTATTATCATCAACATATAGATACAATAACATTATTAATAATGGAACAAACAATGACATTGTATCACTATAAAAAATTGGTACATATAAAAATAATGGTATAAAGAACAGAGAAATTAACAAACCTATTATACCTGTTATATTATCATATTTTTTTCTTAATACTAAAAATAATAATAACATAGCAAAATCTATAAAAACAACATTCATAATATAACAGCTAAATAACGATTTAATTCCAAATAAATTTCCTACTTTTATAAAAATAACTTCAATTACAAAAAGCATTATATTATTAGGAAAATATTGAAAATATTCAGGATAAGAGGCCTTTGTTCTTATCCCATCATTAGCATATTTAACAGCACTATCAAATACTACTCCAAAATCCCATCCTGGTTCAACTGACAAATATTTAAATACTATGAATTGCATAATCGAAATCACTAGATAATATATTATCAAAAATAGTATCGTTTTTTTTATAGATAAATTTTTAAATCTTTCTATATTTCTAAGTTTTATAAGATTATAAAAAATAATAAATATTGGTACTGTTAATAACAAACTCATTAAATGATTTTGATTATAAAATACATTTGATTGCATAAATAATGAAAATATAAAAATAATAGAAAAAATAATTGTAGTCAAAATTAGTACTGCTCTATTAACTATTTTGTTCATACTACCACCAATATAATTGTACCAAATTTTTATTAAAAAGTCATTTAAAAAAACATTGAAATAACCAATTTTCCTTTTTCATTAAATAATTTTTTGAAAAAATTTAGAAATAATTGAAGATTTAATCAAAAAATTATAAATTAGAAGATTTTTGGATACTTGATGATAGATTTGCATTATTATCTCACAAAAAAATTGATTATTATTTTGATAATCAATTTTTACACTAAAATATGTAGTTTTTATAGTAAATCTTAAAAATTGTTGATTTGATTAAATATTTTTAAATCTATAAAGTTTTAATAATAAATCTGCTTTCCTTACATCTTTATTTTTTAATGATTTCATTATACCCTTGATTTTCATTTTTTTCGAAAATTCCAATACATACTTATTCGTATAAATATCATCAAATTCAGCCATTCTCTTTATGAATTCACTAATTATCTCATATCTTTTTTCTTTTTCAAATTTTGGAACAACCCAAAGTAAAATACTTATTAATTGATTGGTATAAATTACTCCTCTTATCATTTCTTGTTCTTCTTCTTTTAGATTTTTTATATTTTCAAAACATAATTTTGATGTTTCGAATATTTCATATCTTCTATCTGAAAATCCATTATTTTGAATTGAACCTGTTCGTTGGAAATATTTATAAAATGGAGAATCTATTTTTACAGTTTTTTTACTTCTAACAAATAATATTGGAGTTATTGCCACATCTTCATTATTATATTTAACTGGATATTCTAATCCATCAAATAATGATCTTCTAATCATTTTATTCCATGAAGCCGCCATTAACCCGTGATCCATTTCCCTAAGGATTTCTTCTTTGCGAGAATAATTTGTGCAACTGCTGAATACAATTCTGCCATCTTCATAAACGACATCAACATCACAATATACTATGTCAGCATTGGTTAAAAGTGCTTTTTTTAACATCACATCATACATATTATAATTAACCCAATCATCAGAATCAAGGTAAATCACATATCTTCCGACAGCATTCTTTAATCCTACATTTTTGGTTTCGGATAAACCACCATTTTTCTTTTTTATATACTTAATTGCCTTAGGATACTTAGAAATATACTCTTTTATTATTCTCTCAGAATTATCTGGAGTTCCATCATTGATTATAATTACTTCTGTTTTTGGTGGTAAATTATAAAAGACACTATTTAAACATTTATCAAGATATTTTTCAGTATTATAAACTGGAATAATTATACTCAATAGAATATCATCTTTAACCTTTGATTTTTTTAAAACATCATCAAAGTCTAAACTAAGCATTTCCAATTCATCTTCACATATTTTAAATTGTCTTTTTAATCTATCTCTTCTATCTTTGACAATTTTTTTTATATCATCAGATATAGCATAATCGTTCATAATATCATCTTGAATACGACATATTTCTCTATAGTGTACATCATCTTTTGTTGTTAAAGTTACAGATCTAGGTTGCATTCTATGATAATTTAAAGATTTTGAGCAATATTTAATTTTTCCATGTCTTAAAATTTTTTGATAAAAATACCAATCTCCTGCTAATTTAAAGCTTTGAGCATCTATTAAATATTTTTTATATGGAATTTTTTTATCAATTTTAAAAACTAAACTTGAAACATTAGCAATTGTATTATTAATACACATTGTTGTTGTTATTTCCTCAATCCCATTTCTCTTATAATCACAATTCCATTTCCCGAATTTGTATAAATCAATCCATGGTCTCAAGTTATTCATTAAAACTTTATTATCTTCATCCATTGTTAGTGATTCTGCATACGAAATAACCACATCTTTATCATTGAATCCCCTCATAACATTTTTTAAAAAATTATTAGAACAACTATCATCTGCTTCACAAATCCATAAATAATCACCAGAAATTGATTCAAATGCTTTTTGCCATTGTTTAAAAACATTACCACTATTAACTTTATTAGGGATAAATTTAACTTTCAATTCAGGATATTCTCTTTTAATTTCGTTAATCTTATTTTTAATAATTTTTACACTATTATCTGTTGAAACATCATCCAAGATTATCAATTCATATATAGGATATTTTTGCATTAAAACTGAATCGATACGCTCAATAATATATTTTTCATAATTATAATTAGGAATAACTACTGATACTTTTTTTGTACTATTTATTTTATTTCCTAGGTGTAGTTCTTTATAAATATTCGTTTTAATTTTTGGAATTGATAATTCTAAATTAATAAATTCAAATGCGGCAACAAATAAAAGTGGTAAGCAATTTAATAATAATAATTTATCAACATCACCAACTATAAAATATATTAATAATAGACAAAGAGAAAATTTAATTGTTAGACTTTGGCTTTTATCTTTAATTATATAAATATTATTATAAATATTTATTAATAACAATGATATCAAACACATTAATTCATATTTGCTTAAAAATTCGGAATGAAATTGAGAGTATTCAATATTTAAAATATTAAATATCGCAAATGTGATGATAAATGCTGTAAATATAATTATCAAAACATTTTTTCCATTATTGCGTCTAGAATGAAATAAAATCATAATTATCAAAATGACAAGTAATAAAGAATAAATAATATTAATATTTAAGACCACAGCTAATAAAACGCCATTTAATATATATATGCATATATTTCTTATAGATAAAATTTTCGCTTTATCTAAAAAGTTATATGCTGCTATACCTATAATTGGTAAAATGCTGTATATATTATCTAATAAATTAAATGTTTTGTTTGCAAATAGAGGAATTAAGAAAAAAAGTAGAATTACCTGTGGTGCGCGTTTTTGTTTAAATCCTTTATAAAAACAATTTTCAATTAGTAAAACATAAACAAATAAAATTATTAAATTTGTCATAACATTAATATCAAAATCATTACAAATAATAAATATAAATGTAGTTAACAAAAATACACAATTAAATAGTATATTATAATTTTTGTTATAATTTAATCTGAAAAGTATCCTTAATACTAATCTAATTATTAATAATGTTGAAATTATCAATAAATAATCTACAATCTTTAATTTTGAAAATATTAAAAACCATACTAAGAAAAAAAACGAAATAATAAGATAAGATATATTAATACATTTAATTATTTTTTGTTTCATCATTGCACCTCATTCCTTTCAATAAAATTAGTGATTTTAGTCTTTCATTATTTCGGAAAACTATTTTTTCTCGATTATTTTTATATTCATTATTTACAGAAGCACCTTCTTTATGAAACACTTCCAAATATGGATCATACATAAAATTTAATTTATATTTATCTCTTCTGAGACTTAAAAATTCTTCCTCGTGATATAAGAATGTATTATTATAAAAAACGTCGTCAAATTTTTCATAATACTTTCTTGAAAAAATTATTGCGCATCCATGAAGTGAAACATCAAATTGCATACTTTTACCATTTTCAAATTTTATTTGCTTTCTTATTATTAAGTGCTTAATATTTGATAAAAATTTATAAATTATGCTTAAAGTTTTTGAAGAAAATATTCTAATTTTCCTTTTACATTTTTTTATTTCTGAATTTATTTCTATTATTGTATCATATGTTTTAAATGGATTAACTGAATCTCCACCATCAGTTAAAATTTTTGGCCCTAGTGCATCAAATTCATATTTTTCATAGTCATTAATTACTTTTTTGCAAAAATCTTGTTGTTCTATTATTATATCATTATTAATAACGCATAAAAAATCTGGATGATATTTTTTTATCGCATATTTGCAGCCTTCATTATTTCCCTTAGCAAATCCCATATTTTCTTTTAGTAAAATTAAATCCTCAGTATATTTTAGTATAATTTTTTGTTCTTTTTTTGTTGTGGAATTGTTATCGACAACTATTATTGATTTATCCCCATCAATTTTGTTTATTGATTCAATACATTCAATAGTATCTTTTAGATTTTTATAATGTAATATTATAAATGATGTCATTATACTTCCTCAGCAAAACCTTTTTCAAGTTTCCTAAATACTATTAACCCAATTAAACATAGTATTATGCTACCTGCAAACACTAATAACAGATTCATCATATTTGGCATTGTTTGAAAATAAAATATATCTCTATATGAATTTACTATTGTTGACATAGGATTTAAATTAATCAAATTTGTTATCAATTTAGGGGCATTTGTAAATATATCCATAGAATATAAAATTGGAGTTCCGTAGAATAACATTTGAACAATAAAATTAACTATATATTCTAAATCTCTTATATATACATTTATTGCACTAGTTATAAATATAATACCTAAAGTTAACAAATATTGTGTAATTATAACTAATGGTAATATTAATATATATATACTAAAACCAATTCCACTAAATATCAAAAATAAACATATAATTATGCAAGAAATTAAATAATTAACCATGCCACTCGTTACAATGGAAATTGGTAATATCTCTCTTGGAAAATAAACTTTCTTAATTATTGGTCCATTTCCTATAATTGTAAATGTTCCTTGTGATATTGATATAGTAAACCAATTCCAGCACAAAATACCAATAACTAAAAATGTTGTATAGTGTTCATAATTTGAACCTCTCATCAAATATGGAAATACTATAGCGTATACTAGTGTCATTAGTAAAGGATTAACAAAAGACCAAAGAACACCAAGAAATGACCCTTTATACTTTCCTCTAATTTCTTTTTTTACATTTGATTTTAAAAGTTCTCTATAATTATATAAATCTTTAAATAATTTCATATTGCCTCCTATTCACATACTTTTAAATATTCCTTTATAGCAGTATGAATATTTCCGTCTTTCATTATTTTTCCTTCGTGAATCCAAATTCCTCTAGTACAAATTCTTTCAATTGAACCTAAACTATGACTAACAATAACAATCGTTTTGTCACTATCCCTTAGTTCTTCTAATTTTGCAAAACACTTGTCTTGAAAATGTTGATCACCGACAGCTAGAATTTCATCAATCAAAAGGATTTCAGCATCAACATTTATAGCTATTGAAAAAGCTAATCTCATATATTGACCAGATGAATATGTTCTTACTGGGTTATCAATAAACTCTTCTAATTCTGAAAATTCTATAATTTTGTCTAATCTCTTGTCTATTTCTTTTCTTGTTAATCCAAAAATTGAGGCATTAAAATATATGTTTTCTCTTCCTGTAAAATCAGGATGAAAACCTGCACCTAATTCTAAAAGTGAGGTAAGTTTACCATTTGTTTTTACTATACCACTTGTTGGATAAATAATTTTTGTCATTAATTTAAGTAATGTAGATTTACCACTACCATTAACACCAATAAGAGCTACTGTTTCACCTTTTTTAATTTCTAAATTTATATTGTCTAAAACAGTTCTAGTTTCTGCTTTTTTATGGTTCCAAAAAACAAGTCTTTCTTTTAAAGTGCTTGGTTTATCATAAAAAAGTTTAAAACTTTTAGTCATATTTTTAATTTCAATGGCATTATCTATATTTTTCATATTTGCCTCCATATCTAACTTATACAATTATATCATTTTTTATCTACAAATAAAAGACTTTAACATTACAAAGTCTTTTGTTTATATAATTTATAAATCTTTTTCTGTTTCTTTTACAATGTATATTGGTCTATTTTTTGTTTCTAAATATGTTTTAGCTAAATATTGTCCAATTATTCCCATACAAAATAATTGAATTCCACTTACAAATAATAAAATGCAAACCATAGATGGCCAACCTCCAACTGGATCACCAAAAGCAAGAGTTTTAACAATAATAACAATAATAGCAACAAAAGCAATAAAACACATTAAAATTCCTAATACAGCTGCTATAGATAAAGGGGCAGTAGTAAATGCTACTATTCCTTCAATAGCATATTTAAATAATTTCCAAAAAGACCATTTTGTTTCTCCAGCTACTCTTTCAACATTTTCGTATTCTAACCATTTAGTATCAAAGCCAACAAAACTGAATAATCCTTTTGAATATCTATTATATTCCTTTAAAGAAATAATTGAATCAACTACTTGTCTAGTCATTAATCTATAATCTCTGGCGCCATCTACCATTTCAACTTTTGACATTTTATTTATTATTTTATAAAAACATCTAGCAAAAAAACTTCTAATAGGTGGTTCACCTTTTCTAGTTACTCTTCTTGTTCCAACTGAATCATATTTTTCTTCTTTAAGAATACTAAACATTTCAGGTAGCATTGATGGTGGATCTTGCAAATCAGCATCCATTAATGTTATATAGTCACCTGTAACATTCTCTAATCCAGCATACATTGCTGCCTCTTTTCCGAAATTTCTAGAAAATGATATGAATCTTACTCTTTTGTCTTTTTTTGCTAAATCTTTGATCAGTTCTAAGGTTTTATCTTTTGAGCCATCATTAACAAACATAAATTCAAAATCAACTTCATTCATTTTTTTTGCAACTTTTGTTATTTCTTCATAAAAGTATGGTATTGTTTCTTCTTCGTTATAGCAAGATACTATAACACTAATTTTTTCTCTTTTCATATATTACTCCCTATTTCTTTATTGTATATATTATACTTAGTAATAATAAAGTTATTTTGTTTGTTGTAAATAATAATATTTGTTCTAATATATTGGCATTATTATATTTTTTTTGAAAATACATTTGACTTTTCTTTAGAATTTTATATTTTTTAAGTTTGTTTATATTTTTATCAATTGTTACTGAATGATTATGAAATACTTCTACCCGTGTATTAATTATTGTTTTCTTTTTTATTTTCTTCAATTTTTGTGCTAAAGTATTTTCTTCATAATATAGGAATATATTTTCATCAAAATAATTTATTTGTTCTAGATATTTTGAATTAATTATGAAAAAACACCCTGATACAGCATCAACCTGAATGTTTTTTTCACTATAATATTCATTTTTATAGAAGAGCAATTTAGGCCTTAGGTAATTATGAATATATATTATATTTAATAAACTATCTTGAAATGGCGTTGGTACTTTCCAACCTCTACTTACGCCAGTATGTTCTTTAATAATTGGAGCCACAACAGCGGTGTCCGAATCAAAAGTTGATATTAATTTAGATATATCTTCATCTGAATATATTATTATATCAGCGTTACTCACTACTATATAACAATCGCCTAGTGTTTTTTTTAAATATTTAGCTCCATAGTTTATGCCTGATCCATAACCTTTATTTTCAAAGTTTTTAATTATATCTATAAATTTATCTTTCTTATTTTTTTTAATATATTTTTTTATTTCATCAAAGGAATTGTCGGTAGAATTGTTGTCGACTACAACTATTTTATCTAACGATTGAAATTCTTTAATATTATTTAAAAGTTGAATTGTGGTTTTGTAATCATTGTAATTAACTATCAAAAATGCCGTTTTCATTATTATCCTCCTTCAATGTCATAATTAATATAATTGTGCAAAAGATACTTACTGATGGGGATGTTATTATATGTCCCGAAAATAATGATAAAATTAATATCAATATTATACTTAAATATAGATTCATTTTCTCAGTTGTTAATATGTTGTCTTTTGAACTTAATTTTTTAAATACTTTGACTAGAATTATAATATACGGAATAAAGTATAAAATAAAACCGATTAAACCATTTCTAAAAAATATATCGTAATAATCCATTTCTATCATTTTAATTTTAACATCATCAGTTCCATAATTTTCGATATATCCTATTCCTAGCAGTTTTTGTTCTGTTGGTGCCTTCATATAATTCTTTTTAGTATCTATATAAAAGCTTACACGTTCACTAAAAATAAAATGATCTATAATATGAACATCATAAAAATCAGTTATTGATTTGATTTCAAGAAAGTCTAGATGAATTTTAATGTTTTTATAAAATGATGTTTTAGGAATCAAAACAATTGACGCTGCAACCATTATTAATACTAAAATCAATAAAATTGATATTTGTTTTATTTTTTTTTGTTTAATAATTTTAACTATATAAATTAAAAAATATGCCATAATTACAATCACAAGGCTCAATATCGGTACTTTTGTTCCTAGTGAAAAATATGTATAGATGGAAGTTAATAGTATCACTATTTTTAATAACAAGTTTTTAACTCTAAATAAATTGTAAATTCCAAATGGTAATAGAATTGATATAATTGCTCCAATTTCATTTGTTGAATTGAACCATCCAATTGAGCCAACTTTGCTATAGGCATAGCTTGAAAAATCTGTTTTAGTAATGGTCGGTATAAAGAGTAGAATGATATATGCTAAAAGAATTATTGATAGATGTTTATTATTAAAATTGAATTTTTTTTCTTCATATATATTAAAAATTGGTACTAAAGTAAGTGGAAAGAAGAAACTTCTAAATAAATTCTGAATTTCATATGACAAAACGCTTACGTCCTTTTGTTTAATCATCATTAGTGAATATATAATTATATATATGGATGTAGTAATGACGTATGTGATTGATATCTTCTTATATTTTGACTTTGATATAAAAAACAAGTAATAAATACATATTATCATGAATAACATTTTAAATATAATTATAAAATTAAATTCAATTTTTGCAATATTTAATAGAATTGATGTTGTTAGATCAAAAATCGGGCTAAGAAGAACAAACCACAAAATAACTTTTGTTATATTCTCATTCAAGTATTTATTTATTCTATTCATAATTCTATACTCCTTTTTGTTATCTATAATTTCATTCGAAATTTGTGTTTTCCATACATAAATTATATCAAAAAAATAACTATGTTACTAGTTATTTGATTATTTAGTTTAACTTTTCTAAATTAAGATTTTAAATATTCTCAAACATCAGGAACTTATTTTGAAACATAATGGTTATGATTTTATAGCAATTGATAATGTATTAATGTAAGTTATTCATAGTTTAAATATCTGTCAACTATTAATTAAATAATTGTTGATTATGCCAATTGCTAAAGTCAATTGCTAAAAATTAGTAATATTTAATAAATTTATTTTATTATTACATTAATATTTAATATTCAAAATTATAACTATGTTTTAGTACTTTATTCAAAACCCTTTCTTTTTCATCGCCAGACAATGGAGTTGGTTGAAAATTATTAGTGCTTGGTACTGATGAAATTGAGCAAGGAATTATTTTTATTTCATTATTGATTAATTTGCCATTTTTTAAGCTAAAGCTTTCTTGAACTATCATACTATCCTTGTCTTTTGGATTACTATTTCCACCAAAGCAAAAATTTCCTAACGAATAAATTATATGTCTGTCTTTATATTCTTCTATTCCTTGGAGTACATGTGGATGATGTCCAACTACAATATCCACACCATTATCAATTAAATAGTGGGCAAATTCTTGTTGTTCTGAATTAAATTCGTTTGTTCCTTCTATTCCCCAATGGCAAGATGCTACAATTATTTCTGGATTATATTTTTTCAATTGTGTAAGTTTATCATCAATATTTTCAATTGATAAATTTGCATTTTTAAAGCCAACAAATCCAACTTTGATATTTTTAATATTTTCGATGTGAATGTAGTCATCACCAGAATAATCAATATTGGCTTTCTCAAGGGTATTTATTGTATCAGTATAGCCTTTTTCTAGATAATCTTTTGTATGATTGTTAGAAATATTAACTCCTTCTATATTTCCTTCTTTTAATATATTTACATACTCGTAGTCACCTTTAAAATTAAATTGTTTTTCAGCATATTGTGTAGCATCCGTAAAAGTAGTTTCTAAATTTACTAAAGTGTAGTCATCTGTTTTAAAAATATCGCTAACATTTTTGAAAAAATATGAGTAATCATTTTGTTGTTTAGAAACCATATCATCAAAGTATGTTACTTTTTTATCATTTCCAAGAGTACAGTCTCCAGCAAAACTAATTACTATTGTATCAGTATTATCATTTTGACTGTCAGTTAATGCATCATTTTGTTCATCGTTAATATAACAAGTTGAAACAATATTATCTTTTATTTCTTCTTTTTCAACTTCAAATTTGTTTATATCAACAACTGATGCAACTTCAGGTTCAAAAATGGCTTTAGGTGTCCTTTCATCTGTTATAAAACTTGCTAATACAACTCCTGATAAAATTGCTACTGCTTTTATATTTATATTAAGATTTTTCATATTAAAATTTCACTTCTTTTCATTTGTGCTAATATAATATCACTTAATTTTATTTTGTCAATTTTTAAATTTAAATAATAATGTTCTAAATTTTGTCAATATTTTTCAATATAATCATTTTATATTCATTTTATGTCAATTTCATACTAACTTCACAATCAATTATTTTTTAAATTGTTTATTTCCTTTTGAATGGCATCGATCATCTTTTGTAACATTTCAATAGTATCACTGTCACTATCGCCTGAACAATTTGATTTCATATTATGTTGATTAACTTTAGAAAAAAAAGATTGATCTTGATGATAACTATTACTTTTGTTGTACTCATTGTAACCTGACTGATTTTGAGATGTGGTTGTATTTGAATAGTCAATTCCTCTTTCAGTTTGGACTTGTTTATAAAAAGCATTAGTACATAATACTTGAGCTGTCAACATTAGCCAATTTCCCAAGGCATTTTGCTCATTAGATGTTGTATCATCAATAAGAAGATAGCCAACAGCAATTGCACTCAGTGTAAATAGTTTTGGGGGCACATTAGGAATTATTCTCATATTGTACCTCCCATATAATTTTATTTTTCTTGGCTAAAATAATTCTTCTAAAGCTTATATTATAAGAATATTTTTTTAATTTTTTTAATTTTTTTAAGGAAATTAGAAAGTTTTGTCTAATAATTTTAATGAGGAGGTGAGAAAAATAAAAACAAATAAAGAAAATCTAGTAGTATATAAACAATCAGAAACAAACACGATCCAAAGTCAAATGATAGAGTTATCAGAAAAATTTCTGGAAATTAAAAAAACAGGATGGGTAAAAGGTGAAAAAAATAACTATGGCTCTGCTGGAATAACTTTCGAAAAAATAATCAACAATAATTGGACAAATTTTGAAATACCTGATTACAATGACATCGAAATTAAAACTAAAAGCAGTCCAAAGGAAAAATATATAACACTATTTAGTGCCATTCCGGACAGTTTTTTGTTTGAAATAAAAAGAATTGTAAATCAATATGGTTACCCTGATAAACAATTTCCACAATTCAATATTTTTAATATGGATATTTATTCATATAAGTATAAAAAAGGAAATAGCAATTATTATTTTAAACTATGTGTTAATAGAAAAGAAGAAAATATAGTTTTAAATGTATATGACTCTGAATTTAAACTAATAGATAGCAACACAAAATGGAGTTTTGATGTGATAAAAGAAAAATTACTTAGAAAGCTAAAAGTTTTAGCACTTATAGAAGTAGATAAAAAATATATAAACAATGAAATTTTTTTCAAATATAAAACATTAGATTTTTTCATTCTTAAATCTTTTAATACATTTATTGATTTAATTGATAAAGGAAAAATAAGAATTGTTTTCAGAATAGGTATATATAAAACCCCAGATAAATTTGGAAAAATATACGATCATGGCTCAGCTTTTTGCATAAAAAAAGACGATCTAGAAATGTTATTCCAAAAGGTCGAAGGTATATACCCTGGCAACTTAGAATCATAATCTTTCTTGGTTTGAGACAATAAAAAAACCATTTTCATGGTTACTAAACAAAAATGGTCGGGAAAACAGGATTTGAACCTGCAACCCCTTGGTCCCAAACCAAGTGCTCTACCAAGTTGAGCCA
>CAKOTA010000011.1 GCA_934119965.1 uncultured Bacilli bacterium | reverse complement strand
ATCTATAAGACCGTCATCACTCACGCGGCATTGCTCGTTCAGGGTTTCCCCCATTGACGAATATTCCTAACTGCTGCCTCCCGTAGGAGTTTGGGCCGTGTCTCAGTCCCAATGTGTCCGATCAACCTCTCAGTTCGGATACGCATCGTTGCCTTGGTAAGCCATTACCTTACCAACTAGCTAATACGCCGCGGGCTCATCTTAAGGTGAGGCCGAAGCCCCTTTTAGCATATCTAGTTATCTAAATATGAATCATCCGGTATTAGCAGTCGTTTCCAACTGTTGTCCCAGTCCCTAAGGTAGATTACCCACGTGTTACTCACCCGTCTGCCACTAAGGGGAAAATCCAAATCAAATCAAGTTCACTAATCGAGCAAGCTCTCATAGCTTCGATAATTATCAATGGGCCCCTTCGTTCGACTTGCATGTCTTAGGCATGCCGCCAGCGTTCATCCTGAGCCAGGATCAAACTCTCCAAAAAAATGTTGACAATAAAAAAGCATTGTCATACTTTTAAGTTTTGAATTGTTTTTTTCCTAACTTATGAATTGACATTTTTGCTCAGTTTTCAAAGATCATTTCGGCTTTCTCGTTGAAAGCACTACTAATATATCATTAACTTTTCATTAAGTCAATACCTAAATTAACATTTTTTGAATTTTTTTTAAATTTTACAAAATATGTTGTTTTTTTGTTTCTTTTTTAGGTCTTTCTCTCGAAAAGCACTATTAATATATCAAATACAAACACCTTAGTCAATAGTTTTTTTTAATTTTTTGAAATTTTTTTTAAATTCGACATTTTATGTGTATATTACTTATTATAATAGATAATTTATATTACTATTTATCAAGTGCTGTATATTGATTGTAGTACTCTAAATTATATTCAGTATTAAATATTTTATTACCACTTTTATATAATTTTATTAGTTCATCTAATCCATTTTTTATTGCTATATCTAATTCATCTGAATAATTCATTAATTTTTTATGATATTTATATTCTTGTCTGTCTAATATTTTATATTCCCCAGTTGCATATATTCTTAGATCTAAATCATAATCTATATATTTAATTGTGTTATCTTCTATTATATATGGTGTAGCAATATTACAATAATATGATATTCCATCTTTTTTCAATTGTGCTATTATATTAAACCATTTGTTTCTAAAAAAATACATTACAGCTGGTTCTCTAGTTTTTCTTGTGCTACCATCTGACTCTATCACTAATATTTTATTATTCGCACACACAATATATTCCTTGTTCATATCTATTATTGTCGCTTCATCCCAATATCTATGAACTTTCCCATTATGTTTATAACATTGAATCTTCAATTTATCTCCTACACACATTTGTTTCATATGTCACCGCCTCTTGTACATTATAAACTTTTTTATAAAAAAAATAAAGTCTTTACAATATAGAGTAAGAATTATGCAAACCATTTATATAAAAAATTAATAAAAAAACATAATCCTTACGATTACATTTTTTTTAATATTTCATTAATTGCGGTTTGTAATTGATTATCATTTTCATCTGTTGGATTATTAATGTACTCTTCATTAAGTTTTACTTCAAAGTCTGGAACTATTCCTTTTCCCTCAATCCATTTTCCTTTTGGAGATAACCATTTTTTAGTTGTATATTTATATGTATCACCATTACTTAAATAATTAAGTTCTTGTACAGTTCCCTTTCCATAACTAGTTTCTCCAATTATTATAGCATTTAAATTTTCTTTTAAAGATATTGCTAGCATTTCAGAAGCTGAAGCAGAGTCACCATTTTGAATTATAGCTATTGGATATTCAAAATTTTTCTTTCCTAATGAATAAAATTTACTTTTTTTACTATTTTTTTCAATTTGATATATAACATTCTCGGATGATAATAATTCTGATAAAATACCAACAGCCGTAGTAAGATGCCCTCCTGTGTTTTCTCTAACATCTATTATTAAAGATGAAATACCATTTTTTTGTAAATTGTCTAATTCTTTTTTAAATTGAGATGCTGTTGTATTAGAAAATATAGATATATATATATAACCAATTTTTTTATCTTCTTTTTCAATTATTTTTGAAGAAACAGATTTAATCATTACAGTATCTTTTTTTAAATCAAAGTTTAATGTTTCCCCATCTCTTAATATTTCAATTTTATAATCAGTTTTATTAGAATTTTTACGTATATATTCAGAAACATATTTATAATCTTTATTAGACAAATCGATGTTATCTATCTTTTTAATAATATCGCCAGCCTTTAGCCCTGCCTTTTCTGCAGGAGAATTAGATAAAACCCCTATTATAAAGATATTGTTATCATTATCTGATGATATTTCTATTCCAACTCCACTATAACTTCCTTCTAGTGTTAAATAAAAATTTTCATTACTGCTACTATCTATTAATGTGGAATACTTATCTAAGGCACTGGTCATACCATTAATTGCCCCACTTAATAAATCATCTTTATTTACATCAGTATAATAGTTTGTCGTAATTTCTTTATATACTTTTTCTATTTCAGATAAAAATTCATCTTTATTTGATTCTTTATATGTAATTTTAGTTCCAAAATATAAACTAACAAGACATGTAATCACTACTAAAAAAATTACCTCTATTGTACTAAACTTTTTATTGTTAACTTCTTTCTTTATTTTTTTCATATCATCACCTATATTAATATATCATATATTATAGATTTATTCTACAATAAAGAAAAAAAGAATAATTTTTTATTCTTTATTAAGATCTGTTATTTTATCACTGATTGAATTTCCTTCATATGCTTCAACAATACTACCATTTACTATTTTTAACAATGTTGGTTCTTTAAAAATTGGAAATTCATTTTCAAAATTACTTTCAGTTGATACATATTTTTTATTGAATGCATTAGTCAAATCAACAAAATATGTTTTAGTAGAATTTTCTTTAGTCACATATGTATTGATATCTGATTTATATTTTTGACCATCACTCGTACTATCATAGGCTAAAACATAATATTCAGAATTATTTTGTTTAAATATTTCACCAACTAATATTTCTTCATATTGAATTACAGTATCTGAATTATTATCATTTTTCGTATCTTCTTTTTTATTATTACTTACTAATACCGTTATTCCGTAGAATACAAGTATAACTGATAATATTACTGCCATAATTATTATAATTTGTTTTGTACTATATGTTTGCTCCATTTAAATCACCAATAAAATTATAACATTATTTTTTTTATTTGCCAACTGGTAAAGTACTAATTGAATTTACAACTTCTAATAATTCAGAGTTACTCATTGTTTCACTTACCGCATAATATTCAACCCCATTACTTATCCAAGATGCTAACCCAGTTGATACATATCCTATAGTATCATTAAGTAATTCTATTTCTCCATAAACTGGAATAGTATCATTTTCATTTAAATTAACTGTTTCCTCGATCAACATAAAGGGATTGTCACCAGCAAATGTTAAAATTATTCTCTCACCATTTTCTTTTGAAACTTTTTGTTCATCATGTAAATAAGTGTTATCTGGAATATACATCGGATATAGTGCTGTTTCCAGTGTTGTTTCAGCAACCGTTGTTTTTGTTGTACTCATATTCTTATCTAAATTAAAATATTCATCTTTAATTTTAGCATTTATATCAACTTTATTAAATGTCATTCTTATTTTTACTATGTCATCTTTATTGCATACTTCAACTTTTTTAATATTTGCATTGTTGTCAAAATATATTTTTTGCTTTGTTAATTTTTTATTATTTGAATAGTTAGCAAGTGTACTAACAATAGTCATATCATCTTTTGTTTCAATTTTTTTGTCTTCGTCATTTTCAATATCATTTAAAATATTTTGTAATAAATAACTTTGTGAATTATTATAAGGCCAATCACTTTGAAATTTAAAACTCTTATTTAATGATGGAGTTAAAACAAATACACCTTCTTTATTTTTTAATATTATTTGTTGATGTTCATTTGTTTTATTTTTTAAGTCAACTTTAAACATATCATTTTTCTTGTAAGCTGCTTCAACGTCATATGTATAAGTATTTTCATTATTAATTATTTCAAGTGTTCCAGTTATTTTATAACTATTTAATTTTTCAACTGTGTTTTTAAATGTTTTTAAAACATCTTTATTATTATTAAAACATCCTGTACATATTAATAATAATATTGTAATTACTCCAAAACCTATTTTTTTCATTCTTTCACCTCATATATGTTTTCATTTAATTATATTTGTGAAAAAACATATTATGAATATTTTTTATTTTTTTGAGCAATATATATTATGAATAATATAATGAAAGGATGATAGAATGGAAACACTACAAAAAACAGCGCTAGTTTTTACAATTATTGGTGCCTTGAATTGGTTATTAGTAGGCTTATTTGATTTCAATTTAGTTAATTACTTATTTGTTGAATTAATAAATATGAAAATCCTTGCTACCATAGTCTATATAATTGTAGGTGTATGTGGAATAATTAATATTGGATTATTATTTAATCATATTGAAGAATAAAAGACACTGTTAAAGTGCCTTTTATTTGTCTGATTTATAAATTTTAATTTTTATTTTCTTAGTCATAGATACATATTGAACTTTGTTATCTGTTCCCTCAACTTTTACTTCAACTTCTTGTTCTCCTTCAGTAAGCCCTTCCAAATCAATATAAGCCATAACATCTTCAGAAGTAATATTTTTAATTACTGAATCTACTCCTTTAAGTGTAACAGTAACACGAGTTTTATCTATTCCTTGAACTGTATATCCTTCAGCTAAATTACGATATTCAATTCCAACATTATCAATTTTTTTATTAGATACCTCTCCTAATGTTACAGAAACAGTTACATTATTAACTGATAATGCTTTTATACCTACTGGTTTTTGTAATTCAACTTTATAGTTTTTATTTGTCTTTAAGTTAGCAACATCGATTGATACTGGAATATAATTTATTTGTCCTAAACTTTCAGTATCACCATAAATAGTTACTTTTGTTTCATTTAATGACATTGTACTAATTGCAAATCCTGAGGCTACTTCGCCAGTTGGAATTACTTTTAATGGTACTTCTTTGCTTGGTGATGTAACATCTAGAGTAACATCAATTGTTTCAGGTACTATTTCAACATCAACAACTTCTCCGTCAGCATTATAAGCTTTTAAAGGAACATCTTTTAATGTATATGTACCAACTGTGTTTGCAGGTAAATGTCCTAAGTCAACTAATGCTTTAATGCTTACAACTTCTTTTAATTGATGTTCAGCACCTTTAATTACTACTTTATCAGTATCATATTTTATGTTTTCAATTGATAATTTTGAATCTATTTTATCTTTATTTATAATATCAACTGTCATTGTCCTTGTTTCAGAAACTTTTTCATAAATTATTACAGTTGCTACACTTGGATTAACCATAGATTCAATTGATCCTGTGTTTTGATTATACGAAATATTAACTTTATGTGTACCTGCTTTTAATCCAGCTAAATCTATATTAATGTCATGTGATGATGATTGTTTAGCAATATACAAGTCAGTTTTTGAGCCTATTAAAGTTATATCAACTGTTTCAGGTAACCCTTCAACCACATATTTTTCAGAATTATAATTTACTTTAACTGGTTGATTTTTTAGGACAACTGCATTGTTATCTGTATATATAAGTATTTTTTGATCAATCATTATAAATATAGCAATTGCTAAAAATAATGAAATAAATAATAATGTGTTTGTTTTTGTTAACCAATTTTCAACCTTTTTACCAGACTTATCAAAATTTGAAGTTATTTTTAATACTAATTTTGTAATTGGAACTACTATTTTTTTATCTATGAAGGAGATTATGTTTTTAAAAAAATTAGTTATCACTTTCATTTTCTTCACCTTCCTCATTGTAGTCCATTAATAAAGATTGTTTTGGTCGTAGTTCTTCTAGTAAGGTCATTTTTACTTCATCCAAAGTAAGATTGTAGTGTAATTCACCATTCATCGCTATTGATAGTCTTCCGGTTTCCTCTGAAACAACTAGAGATATTGAATCACCAGTCTCTGATATTCCTAAAGCAGCTCTATGTCTAGTTCCTAATCTTTTACTTATTTTTAAATTATCACTAGTTGGAAATACTGCTCCTGCACTTGTAATTTTATCACCTTGAATAATTACACCACCATCATGTAATGGATTGTTTGGGAAAAATATTGATACTAGTAAGTCACTTGATATATCAGCATATATTTTTTTTGATTTTTGAATATATTCTGTTAAACTATTGTCTCTCTCAATAACTATTAGAGCTCCAATTCTATCTTTTTTTAGAGCTTCCATTGCATTTACAATTTCATATACAACTTTTTCTCTCTCATCAACTGTAAGCATTTTGTGTCTTCCTAAAAGTTGACTTCTTCCTAAATATTCTAAGACATTTCTTATTTCTGGTTGGAATATTACAATAAGAGCCAAAGGTCCCCAAGTGATTACATAGTCTAATAAATAACCTACTGTTACCAAATCTAAAACATCACTTATAATTTTTAAAATTACTATTATTAATACTCCCTTAAATAGTAAAACCATTTTTACATTTTTTCTTAAGTTTTTTAAAATATAATAAAGAACTAGCCAAACAAGCAAAACATCCAATAATTTTACTAATAAACTAGCTATACTTTCAAATGTCATAAATACCTCCTTTATTCTTACAAGATTATATCACAAAATAGAAAAATAAAAAAGTAGAACATTCTACTTTTTAAAATTTCCATACATCTTCATCATCATCGTCTTTAATTTCTTCGTTTACAGTTTCGATGTTTGGTAAAGTTATTTCTAAATTATTTAATTCGTTTGTTTCTTCTGGAATTGGTTCTTCAATCATTTCATTATTTGAATTATCTGTTATTTCATCTGAAGTTTCATTTAATTCTGTATCATTATCCAATATATTAAATTTGTTTTCTTCTTCAGTTGGTTCATTAGTTTGAATATCTGTTTGTTCAACTTTGTTATCTTGAGTATCTATTTCATCACTCACTTTTTCACTTTCAGAATCTACTTCAGACTCAGCAGTTATTTCTTTAGTTTCTTCATTGTTTTCTTTATTAGATAATTCACTGATACCTTCTTCTTTGTTTTCAAAGTCAATATCATTTTCATCAAAAGAAATATCATTTTCACTTAATGAATTGTCATTTGAAGTTTCAGTTTCATTTACTTCAGGTAATACATCCCAATTATCAGTATTAGCAGTTCCTTCGATATTCATTACTTCTTGTTCTTCTTCAACTGGTTTACTATTTTCATCCCATTCTGGTGGTAATTCATCATTTGTTTGTTCTTCTTCTACTTCTGGAACAGATTCCATTATTTGATTTTTCTTTTGTTTTTTCTTTTTAATTTTCTTTTCTTTTGGTTCTTTAGTTTCAGCTTTATCAGCAAAGTAGCCAATTATAGTCATAAGTACAATGACACCGATAACTATTATCCACACATAATTATTTTCAATAAATTCCATAGTATCCTCCTCTATTCTCTATACTATATATTATCATTAAAAAAAAGATTTGACAATCTTTTTATTTATTTTTCTAAATAATCACTGCCTTTAAAAGGATCAGTAAATAATAAATCACGATAATTTTGTTGCCTTAATACTTCATAAACCATTATAGCAACAGTATTAGATAGATTTAATGCTCTTATATTATCATTCATAGGCATCCTCATACAATGGTCTAAATCCTTACTAAGTATTTCTTTAGGAATACCCGTACTTTCTTTACCAAATATTATATAAATATTTTCATCTTTATTACTATAATCAAATGAAGTATGTGGTTTCTTTCCATATCTAGTCAGATAGTAATATGTCCCTTCGTTTTGAGATTTAAAATCATCGAAGTTTTTATATACTTTATAATCACAATGTTCAATATAATTAACACCACTTCTTTTTATACTTTTTTCATCTAATCTAAATCCTAATGGTTCTATTAAATGCAACTTAACACCTGTTCCCGCACAAGTACGCATTATATTTCCTGTGTTACCAGGTATTTCTGGTTCAAATAAAACTACATTAATCATTATAATAAAGTCCCATAAATTCGATTATTTGAGATGGCGTTGTATCTTCTTCTACATAAAATATATTAATAATTTTTCCACTCTTAATTATAAGCACATTTGGCATTTTATCATTAATCAAACTAGAATATTTTTTTAAAGTGTTTACAAAATCTATATTTATTTTATTTGTATCAATATAAACAATATCTTGGATATAATCTTTTTCAATTATATATTTTTTTAGTTCTAACTCCAATGTTTCATTAGAAGCATCACTAATATATACAATTGAATCCGGATTTTCAATTATAAAGTTTTCAAAATCTTTAGCATAGATTTCTTTTAAAAATGACATTGTGTTTTCTTTTTCATAGTCTTTTTTATTCCTATACATATTAGCTATATATATTACAATAATTCCTGACAATATTATTATTGCCGCTAAAATAAAATAATTCTTTAATGGTATTTTTCTCATATTTTCACCTCTATATAAATGATATTTTATTAATAAAAATCACTTTCACCTTTAATTTCATCAATGCTTACAATTGGTAATTCAATATTTTGTTCTTTACAAAAATCACCAAACTTTTCTCTAAACGCTGCTAATTCTTTAATTATGCTGTCTGGATAGATTCTTTTTGAAACTTTGATAGCATTATAAACATCTAAAACATCTACTTCATTTCTATTATCAAACAATGCTTGTGAAAAAGCTCCAGTCAATACAGAAAAAGAAACATCAGGATACATAGCCGCTAAACCATATACTCTTTTGTATTCTGATGTAGCACTTACAATAGATTCAATTAACATTTTTGTAACATAATCATTATATTTGAATTTACATCCTGTTTGTTTTTCTATCTTAGGTAATGAACCAATCAATATTTTAACTGTTGTAGCTTCGTCTGGTTCTAAAACATCTATTCTTTCAAAACGTCTTAAAAAGGCTCTATCTCTTATAATATAAGTATCATATTCTTGAGTAGTAGTAGCACCTATTGCCTTTATATCTCCTCTATCTAGAGCAGGTTTTAAAATGTTTGCTAAATCCATAGGGCCATCTTGTTTACCACCTATTAAGGTATGTATTTCATCGATAAATAAGATTGTTTTTTCAGTTTCTTTTAATTCTCTTACTAACATTTGAATAATCATTTCTTCTTTTCCATCTATATCCATTTTTCCTAATAATGATGTTGAATTTATTTTGATTATTCTATATCCCTTTAAAGCATCTGGAACTTCATTTCTTTGAATTAGGTATGCTAAACCTTCTACGATGGCAGTTTTACCAATACCAGCTTTACCTATTAAAAGTCCAGATTTTTCTGGCGTTAATAAAACCATTATTAATTTTTTTATTTCTTCTTCACGGGCAATAGCTGGATTAGTAACATATGTTTTACGCGTTAAATCTTCACCATACTGCTTTATCACACTAAATTCCATAGTTTCCTCCCTATTTTATAACTTCATAATTTTTTAAAAAATCGATTAAATCTTCTTTACTCTTATTTCCAACTAATTTAGTTGATTGAACAGATCCTTCTTCAATATAAACCATAGTAGGTGTACCTTTTATGAAAGTTTTATTTTCAAGTTTTGCATATTCTTCTTCTGTTAAATTTTTCAAATTGATTGAATAAATTAAGATATCTTTTTCTTTTATTACTTCTTTTAATGTTGGTTCAAACGCTTCACAATGTGAACAACCAGTTTGCCACATAAAAAGTACAAATGATTCCTTATTATCTATTTTTGATTGAAACTCATCATATTTAATTTCAACTGGTTCTGTATATGTTCCTTTAGAACATCCTACCAATGATAACATAACTAATAATACTAATAATACTTTTTTCATTTTTTTCACTCCCTTATGTTATTATTATATACTAAATTTCTTAAAAAAAAAAGATAGTGATTTATCTTTTTAGTAATATTAAGAAATAATAGATTTTGATACTGTTATTACTGGACGAAGTCCACGACCAGTTGAAGTACTGACATTGCCACCTTTCCACAAGCTGCCATTTTTATCTATAACCCAAATAGTGTTAGTAGTACCAGCCATAGGTGTACTTGTCCAATAACCAGCTATAGTACTTTTTGATGTTCCACTATATACATATTTATTATTATCTTGTATGCTACATCCAGCACCTGTACAAGCAGATGTATAATCAAATAACCAATGATATTTACTAGCTCCTTGTTTTGTTGCTGTTTGAGTTTGAGTATTATTATCAAGGTAAAACCAAGCCGTTGATGTGGCACTATCAAAATTTGAATTTCCTGTTATTTTTGCTATTTCATCAGCCATTATCAATCTAGCATTTAGTTTATTATTCCAAGTTGATGTATCATTTTCAAGGGCTGTTGCCACTTCGTTCATTTCAGTATTCGTACCACCTGAATTATAAAATACTATTGCCGTTGTATTATGATCCAATATCATATTTACTGTATCTGACTCTGATGAATCATTAAATATATACCACTTCATGCACCCTGTTTTTGTTTCAGTTGTACTTATAGCTTCGCTTTCACTACATTTACTATTTGTTTCAGGATTATAATACACTACAGTTCCATTTGCATAATAGTAATAATAATTTCCTTTACGAGTTTTGTATAATTCGTTTAACGCATCATTTACATTCATGCTTACTCCATTACTAGCGTTATAAACAATATCACTTGCTTTATATGTAATTGTTGCATATACTCCTAAGCTTGTAAATAATATTCCACTAATTATAAATATAAACAATCTATTATTCAGTACTTTTTTCATAATTATACTCCTTTTAGAATCATATCTTTTATTATATATGGTTTTACATAAGTAATTTGTCGATTATTTTTAAGACTATTTTACTTTCTACGCTTATTATACCCCCCCCCCAGGCACATTTTTCAAGTAGAAATTTTGTTCGCACACAAAAAAAAGACATTAATTTGTCTTATATATTATTAATTGATCTTCTTCTAATCTAATTTCATCATTATTCTTTAATATTGTATTGTAATCAATTTTCAAATCATTTGCGATAGATGCTAAAGTATCTCCATCTTTAGTTACATAATATTTATAATTTTTAGATGGTATGATTATTTCTTGATTTGGATAAATATAATCTTCTTTATTTAAGCCATTTACCATTAATAGTAAATCTTCATTTAAACCATTAGCTTGTGCAATTGAATATATTGTATCTCCTTTTTTAACACTATAAGTTGTAAATCTATCATCTGTTACGGGAACAATTAAAAAACTACCTGGCATCAAATTAACATCATTTTTAATTCCATTTATTTTTTTTAAATTATCAATACTTGTATTAAGCATATTAGCTATTGTTTCTAAAGTATCATTAACTTGTACCTGATAAACACGATACATAATATCACCTCTATATTAATATATGAAAAAATAAGAACAGGGTTCTTATTTACTATAAACATAGAAATTTAATTTATTGTTAAATTCTAATTCATTATATTTTAATAATGTTTTAACACCTATTAAATCATTAAAATATTTAATTTCTTTACTATCTTTAAAAAATATATATTCATTATTACACTTAATTGAATTAATATCCGTAGTTGTAAATAGATAAGTAATTATATCTTTATTTTGAACATTTACTTTATACACTTTATAGACATTATTAACCTTTTGATAAACAAGATAATATCCTGATAATTTATTTCCATTTACTTTAAATAAATTATAGTCTGGTATTTCAATGTTATTGTCGGTAGTATACTCATCAAATGTAATATTTTCATTGATTGCTTTATATACATTTTCTAAAATAAATTCACCATTTTTATAAATTTTAATTCCTTTTTCATTTCCAATATAATAAACAACTTTATTCTTTACATCAATCTTATATTGTCTCTTATTAGTTTTGTCAAATAAATATACTTCATCATTTATAATACCTTGAATATATGAATCAAATGATATTGTATAATCAGAAATAATTTTTTCTATTTTAGAATTTTCTAAATTAACTAATTTAAATTCGTTGAATTCATAATCCTTATCATAGTCAGCACTTAAATAATATTTATTAACCTGTGTCGAAATAGGACGATTATATTTTTCTTTTTCAAATATTTCTATCTTTTTATATTTAGAATTTTTACTAACAACATATATTCCTTTATAATAATCTACCGCAATATATTTATTTTCTAATAAATTATTATAAACATAAAAATTGCTTGTTTTTTTAATTATGTCAGTATCATCTTTATAAACCTCAAAATCTATATTAGAATCAGCAAAATTATCAACCTCTGGATCATTATTTCTTATGCTACTATAGTAATAATATATATCATTTTTTTTGCAAATCATATCAGTAACATATTCATTCTTAGCTAATAAAGGTAAAATACATTTATAATTGGAATTAGAAAAATATTTTATTTTTTTTATGATACCAGTAGCTCTACTATAAATATTGTATGTTTGAAAACTAAATATTTCATCTTCAACTTTTATTTCAAAATAATAGTTGTTTCTTTCATTTTTAGTATTTTGAATTAATACTTCTTTTATTTCGAATTTTTTATCACTATTTAAAGTATATTCGTATGTATGACCTTTATCCAAATATCTAAAAGCTATTTGGAAACCAAAATACAATACAAATAAAACTATAAGTAACATAAATATTTTTTTCATTTTTTCACCTACTTAATATACAACTGCATTTCCAATAATTAATTTTAAATATATTGTCATTAAATATTCTTTTGGAAATAGAGAAGCTAATTTTTCTCTCTTATAAAAATACATTTTTTTTACAAGTAATCTTTTATTAATCAATTTTTTAAAATCCGCCTTTTTAATAAATCCTTGAATATCAATAATTTCACTTGTATCTTCAAATTTTTTGATAAGCATTTTATTAAATCTAGGAATATTATATATAAGAGAATCATCTAATTCAAAGGTTTTTGCTAATTGTTCTAACATTTTAAGATAATCTTGCTCCCAATTCTTGGAATCTATTATTTTCTTATATACACCTATTTCAAGCATTTTATTTTCAATTATTTTTTCAACTTCATTTCTAAAATCATCACAATATTTTAAATAACTATCTCTAATTTCACCTTTTTTAAATGTATATACATTTCCATCTAGTTCTTTAAATTTCTTCATTGTATCATTATAACCAATACGAATAGCTCTTTTAGCCATTTTATGATCAAATATAAGAAACGAACCAATATCATTATTTGGAGAAATATAAGTAATTGGAATTTCTTTATTTTTTACTCTTCTTTTAATTCCAACTTCCTCAAGATCAATAGCTATTACTTCTGTTGCTCCCATATCGATTGCTAAATTAATTGGCATATTATCATACAAACCACCATCTATATACTCAGAATCACCAATTTTTTTCTTCGAAAATGCTGGAAAACAAGATGCCGAAGCTACTAAATAATCATATAGTTGATCTCTCTTTATATCTTTTTTTCTAAGCAATACTGGTTTTAAACCTTTACTTTTAACAGTTACTATCCCCATATCAATTGGAGAATTGTATATTTTTTTAACACTAATGGCTTTTGAAACTGTTTTTTTTAAATTATTTGTTTTCATACCACCATTCATAACAGCGCTCAAATATTTTTTATATATTTCTTTTTTAGTTATGTTTTTGTCAATTTTTTCATCTATTACATCACTAAAAGACAATTTTCTCCAAAAATAAAGTGCTTTATAATAATTATTTTGAACCATAAGAGCTGCATTTAATGCACCAACGCTAGTTCCAGTTACTACATCATACTTCAATTTAAGCTTTCTTAAAGCTTTCCATACACCAATTTGGTATGCCCCTTTAGAGCCACCTCCTGATAATACTATAGCTCTCATTTTTTCACCCCACAACATTATACCAAATTTTTTGTTTTTTTGTCTATCATAGGTGAATGGCTAACACAATTTTATACACCTAACATAAACTATAATGAAAATAAAAGAAGGGGTGGATTATATGTGTAATAATAATGGAAACTCTAATTGCGTTGCTGACATCTTAAAAGTAATTTGTATTTTACAACAAAATGCTGAATGTAGTGATGCTTGTTTAGATACATGTGACAGAGGATTCTTAGGTTGTGGAACTACAACAATAGGATGCAATACTAGACCAGTAATGTTATACACTTGTTGTGGTAATGGAACTCCATGGAAAATGCCAACAACTAAAGAATTTAATTCTTCATGTGACGGAACAGACAATACTTCTTGTGCATTCAGAATAGAAAAAATAGATGATAATTGTGCAACATTTAGAGTTTTAGCACCAAATACTGATGGTAGTTCTGTTTATCCTTTTGTAGCAACTAACAGTTTCTTCACTATGAATTTAAATTGCTGCTGCTGCATTAGATGTTTAAATGATACATATGTTGAATGTATATAAAAAGACTTTTAAAAAGTCTTTTTATATTGTATATTTATTCAATTACTAAATTTGAAATATATGTTTGACACCAATTACTAGATGACCAAAGAAATATATACCCTGTTTCTATATCAGAAAAATCTGTAATCTCTACTTGTTGAGCCTTATTCCAGGATTTTAATACTACAAAATCCGATGTATTTTTTGGATCCAAGCTTTTTGAATAACCATATTTTAAAATATATCCCGCACCTGCTTGACCAAAACTTAAGTCAAATGATAACTTCTTTTTATTTGTGATATCAAATACTAAGTAGCATTTCGAACCATTAACAGCTTGTAGAGATATAATTGGAATATTTATACGATTATTATTGTATTTATTATATAAATCATTCAACGCTTCATTTACATCAGTTACATTCCAACTTAAATCAGTTGGTGTATATTTTATCTCATTTGCATAATAAATATTAGCAGCATATAATGTTACACTTGCAAAAAATACCCCACTAATTATAAATATAAACAGTCTATTACTCAACATCTTTTTCATAATTATACTCCCTTTTGCATTATACTCTTATTATATATAGTTTTACATAAATAATTTGTCGATTATCATTGTAACTATTTTACTTTCTATGCTTATTATACCCCCCCCCCAGACGGGAACTTGTCAACCTTTTAGACAACATTTATGGAGGGTATCAGCTTTAGCTGATTGATTTTTCAAAATTATCAGGGGATAAATACCCTATGGAAGAGTGTAATCTAGTTGGATTATAAAGCCCTTCTATGTAGTCAAAAATAGCTTTATAAGCATCTTCGAAAGTATAGGGATCCATTTGATATAACTTTTCTTTTTTTAGAGAAGCATGAAATGATTCTTGAGCAGCATTTTGATCACAAGAATGATCGAGTTCAGTATAACTGAAAACAAAATTATGATTACTTAAAAATGATCTATAATTTTTAGAACGCATTTGAGAACCTTTATCAGAATGACAAATTAAACCAGGAGAAGGATTTCTCTTTTTAATAGCTTTTTTTAAAACAATAATTAATTTATCAGTTTTTTGGTCAGAAAATAGTCCCCAAGAAATAACTTTTTTAGAAAAATAATCAATATAAGAGATTAAATAAAATGTACCTTCATTAATAGTTTTAATATAAGTAACATCAGTAGTCCAAACTTGATTTAAATGATCGACTTTTAAATCTTTAATTAAATTAACAATTAAAGATTTTTCTTTATCAGTAATTCTAGATTTTTTTTGAGGAAAGCGTTTAGAAACAATACTTCTAATACCAAGTAAATGCATAGCTTTAGCTACTTTAGATTGACTACAAAGAATACCATTACGGTTTAAAATAATAGTAATTCTAGGAGAACCATAAATACCATTAGAATCAGAATATACTTTTAATAAAGAACAATAGAAATTAGATAAAACAAACTTATTATTTTTTTCAGTATTTAACCAATAAAGATAAGAAGATTTATTAACATTAAGAGCTTTACAAATAGAAAGAAGGCTAAAATGGTTAGATAATTGTTCAATACTTTCAAATAAACTTATTCCTTTTTTGCTAATAAAGAAATCGTTTTTTTTAGTATATCATTGTCTCTTTGTAAAGAGGCAATTTGTTTTTTTAAATCGATAATGATTTGAGCTTGAGATTTATAATCAGAATTAAATACATTATTATTTTTATTATAAGCAGTAATCCATTTTTCTAAAGTTTTAAGAGGAATATTAAATTGTTCAGCAGTCTTAATAGTAGAATGTTTTTCATTCACAATAAGATTAATAATCATAGACTTAAAACTACGTTCATATTTTCGTGGCATATCAACATCACATCCTTTACATCATTATACACCCTCCATAAAAGTTGTCTAAATGGTTGACAAGTTCCCAAGTTGAAATTTTGTTCACCTAAAAATCAAAAAAAATCATTGTCTAACAATGATCTATTTTATACTTATATCCAAAATATCAGAGATTTTAATTAATTCATTATCCATTGTAATTAAATAACCATTTCTTTTACCAATAATTCTCTTATCAACTATTCCATCTTTTAATTTAATATTTACATCTATTTTATAAATATAACCACTTGATTTAAAAATATTATTAATTTTACTATTAATATCTAAATTATCTTCTTTAGTATTTTTTTCTTTAAAAATATCATCATTTCTGGTATACGAATAAGTTTCGTTATTTTCTATTTTCTTGTCTATTTTATTTGCAAACACTTTTGGAATTTTCTTTTCCAATTTAATCACCTCTATCAAATTATATTTCTTTTTTATCTAAAAAATACGAAATAAAATACCCAAATATAATTAAAATTATTCCTACTACAAATTCTAATAAGTTAAATGACTTACTAAATGTATCAATAATTAAAAATAACAAAGATGAAAATACAAACCCAAGAATCAATAAATAAGTTTGATGATTAAAATTTTTAAAGCAATAATTAATTAATTTACTAGTTATATAAACTCCTATCATAAGCCCAATTCCAAAAAAAATTATAAACGGAAACAATAACTTACTAAATAACAACAAAACAAATTCATATACTCCTAAAACCATAAATATAGCTGTACCACTTATACCAGGAATAATCATCGTAACTGCATCAATAAAACCAATTAAAACAGTAAATAAATAACCATTAAAATCGTTTTCAATATTTATATATCCTTTTCCTAAAAAAGAAATCAAAATGATAATTAAAAATGAAATAAAAAAATATATATAATCCCTTTTCGATTCTATTTTGTTTCTGGATAAAATATTTGGCACAGTACCTATAATCAAACCAATAAATAAACACATTGTTAAAAAATAGTGATTAGTTATAAAATAATATATAACATTACTAAAAAGAATAAATGATAGTAAAAAACCCAAACATAATTCAAAAATAAATTTATAATTATATCTAATTTCAGTAAAGAAATTACTAATAATATCAATACACTTTTCATAAACACCAAGTGACATCGCAATTAAACTTCCAGATACCCCTGGTATAATTTTACCCATCCCAATGAAAATGCCTTTCAAAATATTAATCATAGTATCACCTTTTTAATTATATTCTTAAACAAATTATTGTATACAAAATCTTTTTTTTATTGTATAATATACTTGAAATCGGAGGGAAATTATGGACTTAAAAAAAATACAAATGCCAGACTTAAAGAAAATGGATAAAAAATTAATTAATAAATTATTTTCATTTTTATTTATTTTACTTGCAATTATAGTAGTAATAATTGTTATTAAAATAATAAAAGGAAATAGAACTAGTTATAGTGCAATCGAAGATAAAATGATTGTGGCCGCTAAAAAATATTATAGTGAAGATGAACAAGGAATAGAAGAATTTAAAGATATAAGCAATAAAGAAATATCTGTAAATATTGATACATTAGTCGAGAAAAAATACTTAAAAGACTTAACAAAATTAACTCCTAATAAAGAAGCAGTTTGTAAAGGTAAAGTAAATGCTAAAACAAACAACAATTATATCTTATATACTGCATTCTTAGATTGTGGCGAAGATTACAAAACAAAATATCTAAGTGATGTTATTAAGAAAAATGTAGTTGAATCTGGTGATGGGTTATATGCCTATAATGATTCATATATATTTAGAGGAGAAAAAGTTAATAACTATGTTAAGTTTGCTGACAAAGAATGGCGTATAATTAGAATAAATAACGATAATACAATTAGAATGATGGAAACAACAGTTCGCGATGAAATTGTATGGGATAATAGATATAACATTGATGTTAAAAGTAATGAAGGAATTAATGATTTTGCCGTAAGTAGAATCAAAGATTCACTTGAAGAATTATATAATAACAATGAAGAATTTAATGATGACGCAAAAAGTTATATAATTAGTCAAAATTTATGCATTGGAAAAAGAAAAGAAACTGATGATTCAAAAGATGGTTCTATAGAATGTTCCAACACTTATGATAATTTTATGATTGGTCTACTTCAAGTAAATGAATATGGATTAGCATCATTAGATAATAATTGTGTTAGTCCACTAAATAGAGCTTGTCAAAATTACAATTATTTAAGTAACTTCAGAACTTCATATTGGTCAATAACTGCAAGTGCTGACAAAACAAATAAAGTATATAAATTTGTCAATACTCCTATGGTTACAACTGCTAACAACACTTCAAGAATTAGAGCTGTAATTCATATTGATGCTAACACAACATATGTGTCTGGTGATGGTACTGCAGAAAATCCTTACATATTAAAATAAAACCGTTTATAACGGTTTTTTTGTGCCTAATACTAACAATCTCCTATCATCATTAGTACAAGTTATTAAAACTAAATCCTCATTTAAATAATCTAAATTTTCTTTAGTTACTACTACTTTTTTATGAATTGTAAAATAATAATCTTTATCATATAAATGTATTTTAACCTCATCAAAAACATTTATTTTATTTAATCTTCCAAATACATTTTCAACTCCATGACCTGCTAATATAATATTACTATCTCTAATCATTCCAACATCATTATTATTAAGTACATCATCATTTATACCATTTACTATTCCTCTTTTAATGCCTATACTTTTTATTTCAATATAACCAATATAATTAGTTTCTAGTTTCTCACCCTTAATAAAAATCCTATCAATCGTTTTAGAATGACTATCATATTCACATAACAAATAAATTTTCAAAATTAAGAATGATAATATAGATATAACAATTAAACTAATCCCTAGCTTTTTCATATAAAATAATTCCTATAAACAAATTAATTATTAATAGTATATATTTAAGAAAATTATAATTTGAAGTATTAGGCAATTCAGAAAATATTTTATTCTCATCATCCGATTCTTCTATTACGGATGTAGTATCCTTATTATTAGGATTTTCGCAATTATCAGATTCTTCTATCTCATTTAATATAGGATTTGTTGATTTTATTTCATCTTCCGGATCGTTCTTTGGTAATTCTTCACTTTTATTTGGCAATAATTCAATATCCTCATCATCTATTATTGGCTCATCTATAATTGGGTTTTTCCTTTTTTTCTCCAGATAAACTTCAATGGTAGTTTCCCTTTTCAAGTCTTCTTTTTTTATAACAAAATAATCATCACTAACTATTACATAGTCATTAACCTCAATATTATATTTTCCTTCTCCTATAGGTGTATTATAGCGATATATACCATCCTCATGGTCCCAATTTCCATCCAAATTTTTAACAGTAAAATCAACATCATCAATTCTTTCATTTGTCTTGTTATCATAAAAAATCAAATCAAGTCTAGTTTCATACGCTCTACCATATATGTATACTTCACCAGTTATATTTTTATTAATTCCAAAACTGGCTAAAGGTTGATTCCCTCTTCCTGTATATACTATAGTATCATTATCAGTTTTTAATAATTTATTGTAATATATTGTTTGTCTTCCCTCTTCTAAAATAGAAACTTTAAATCCATTATCATTTTTAATAACGATATTATTTCCTTCATAGTGATATCCATTATAATTTTTAAAAACATTATTTTGATCATAAATTACCATTTCATCAAAAAATGGAAAAGAAAATGAATCTTCTTCAAAACTAGGTTTCACATAAAAAGCATTAACATTATCAATTATTTCATTTTTATAACTATCAATATTTATTCTATCACCTGTTCCATTTATGCCAGTCGTCCAATAAACATAATCACCTCCTAATATTTTCTCCCAAATTATCTCTTGAGCAGCCATATAGTGATATATACTATTTCTTTCTGAATTATAACCATAGTAAGCAACTAATTCAAAATATTCAATAGTAGCTTCATCAAACCTATTTAAATAATCACTATCTTCATAATAGGTTCTACCAACAACTTCAAAAGGTTCCAAACAATAAACAATATGTCCATCCATAAACATAAAAGCCATTTGACCAGAATATAATTTATCACCAATCCTATTACTATAAATTCCTTCTTGATAATTAACTTCCGGACTTATCGCTTTAATACTAACAGCCAAAAACATAATACTAATAAAATAAATAATTTTCTTCATAAAATCTCCTTTCTGACAAAGAATATAAAGCATTAAATATATAAAGTCAAAATACTAAAATTGCTAAAAATAACACCAAAATTCAATATTTATTAGACCAATTTTCAATATTTGAGAAGAAAATAAAAAAAATAAGCAAAATTAGCTTATTTTTAATTTTTTTCATTTATTATATTTTTACTAACTAAATAAGTAGCTATAAAATATCCACCGTAAACAATTATAATAAATAATGATGTCACAATTATATTACCAGTTAAATCAATAGAAGCCATTAATTTAACAATTTTGTTAAACTCTCCTAATCCAAATATAGCGTGAATTATTGCAAATATTAAAGGTAAAAGGAAAGCAACAGAAATTTGAATAAATAATGATTTATTAATTATTTTGTAATCAGCACCAATTAATTTTAAAACTTTGTATCTTTCTTTATTATCACTTGATTCTGATAGTTCTGAAATTGCTAAAACAGTAGCGCTACTTATTGCAAACACAATTCCTAAGTATAAACCAATGAATGTAAACATAGCTTTTGTACCAATACTACTTGCTTCTTCAACTAATTTAGTTGTATAACCATAATCGTGAAAATTATTTCCAATATACTCAAAAAATTCTTTTTCTGCTTCTTCTTTATTTGTATTCTTATAATTTCCAACAATAACTTTGTTATAAATTTCAAGGTTAATTTTTTCTTTTAATTCATCACTTATTACAAATACACCAGTATTACCACTAATACTATTTTCTATCGGTAATTCTACTGCCTTGTTTTTAGCTGGAACTAAATAATAACTATTTTGACTACTATCTGTAAATTCGACTTTGTGATTATTTTTAAGTGCTAAATTATAATATTCTGTTTGTTTATCAAAATTGGATAAAATTAAATATTCATTTTCCTTAAGTTGAACAGTTTCCTCGTTTTCTAATTTCATCAATTTATTAAAATCACTTTCAACTATAACTGGAACAGCATTTGTACCAACTGATTCATTTGATAACTCATTTGATAGCTTAGAAGTAATTTTTTCCCCAAGAATATCTTCTACAGAAACACCATCATAACTTATATCATAAATAACATAATCACTTAAATAATTGTCAATTTTCCCTTCATATAATTCATACTCTTCATCTGAAAAACTATGAATTGTAAAATCAAACACATTATTTTTTTCTAAATCGCTATTCATCATATTAGCCAAAGAAAGAGAACCTGATAAAATACCAATTGTTAATAACAACATTAAACATATTATTGTAGTTGAAATAACAGTTGTATTAATTTTGCTATTAATTTGTTTTAAAGTAAACATATTTAAATCATTAAAATATATTTTTTTATTTAATTGAAATATTTTTAGTGCAAATCCAGATATTGAGAAAAAAAGTAATAACATACCTAACGCCCCAGACAGAAGCATTTTAATTATATCATTATTTAATTGATAAAAAATTCCACTAAATAGTAAATGATACGCATATCCTAAAAGAACAATTGCTAATAAAAATGATATTGTAACTACATATTTATTTCTAAACTTTACTTTTTCATTTTTCTTTGAAGCAGTCAATAAATCAATTAACTTATTTCTTGATAAATTGAAAACATTGAAAACCATAACTAATATAAATATTATTCCAAAATATACAATTGTCTTAAAAAAAGCTGATGTTGAAAAAATAAATGTAAAATCTTTCATATCTGCTTCAAATAATTTGGCTACAAATAACGATAAAAATTGTGATCCAATTATTCCAATTAATAATCCTACACCTAAAGAAATAAGACCAACTAATAATGTTTCTATAACTAATATAGCAGATACCTTAGATTTACTCATCCCTAAAGTTAAATATAGTCCTAATTCTTTTTTTCTTCTTTTAATCAAAAAGTTATTCGAATATATAATCAAAAATCCCAAGATTACAGAGACAAAAACTGATAAGTAATCTATAATTTTTACTAAAACTATAATCATTTCTTCTTTATTAGCTGTTAAATTCATCATTGATTGTTGACTACCAACAGAATTAAAAATATAAAATATGGAAACAGCAATAACTAAAGTAAAAAAGTAAATACTATAATCTTTAATACTTTTTTTGATATTTTTAAAGGCTAAACTAAACAACATTATTCAAGTCACCTCCAAGTAATGTGACCACATCAATTATATTTTCAAAGAATTCTTTTCTTGTTTTGTTTCCTTTAACTATTTCATTAAAGATTTTTCCATCTTTGATAAATATAATACGATCAGCATAACTAGCAGTAAAAGCATCGTGGGTAACCATCAATATTGTTGAAGATAAATCATCATTTAAATTTTCAAATTTTTCTAGTAACATTCTAGCTGACTTAGAATCTAATGCCCCAGTTGGTTCATCAGCTAAAATTAAGGATGGTTTAGTAACTATCGCTCTAGCACTTGCCACTCTTTGTTTTTGACCACCACTCATTTGATATGGATATTTTCCAAGAACATCTTCAATCTCTAATTCTTTCGCAACTTCTAATACTTTTTTATCAATCATATTTGTTTTTACTTTATTAATTGTTAATGATAAAGCAATGTTTTCATAAGCTGTTAAAGTATCTAGTAAATTAAAATCTTGGAATATAAATCCTAATTCTTCTCTTCTGAATTTATTTAAATTTTTACCTCTAATTTTTGTTATGTCTTTCTCATTAATATAAATATGTCCACTTGTAACTTTATCGACTGTTGAAATACAATTTAGTAAAGTTGTTTTACCACTTCCACTTGCGCCCATTATAGCTACAAATTCTCCCTTTTCTACTTCAAAAGAAATATTATCAACTGCTTTTGTAATATTTCCCTTATTACCATAGTATTTTTCTAAATTTTCTATTTTTAAAACTTTCATTTTCTTCACCTCAAAAACATTATATTTTAAATGACTTTTATTAACAATTGATTTAAATTACATATCATTACAATTTTGTAATATTGTACTTTTTAATTTAATTTTGCTTATTTTCTCATATAACAAATCTTTATTTCTAATTAATTTAATTAAAACAATTATATAATAGATTAATATTATAAACATAACTATAAATCCAAATAATAAATTTATATGTAAATAATAATATAAAAGAAAGAAAATATATATAATTATAATCGGAAATCCATAGTATGTTGTTATTAATAAGATTTCTCTTTCAACAATTCTTAAGATAGATATTTTTTTATCATTCATACTTTGTAATTTTATGTTTAAAAATTTTTGCCCTATTGTTCTTTTAAATATTATTGGAATTAAAATATAATAGATAACCCATAAAATAAATACTGCATTCTTATTTGTTAAAGTATAAATAATAGTATCAATTGTAAAGTAAATTAATATATCAAGTATATATACTGTTATTCTCTTTATAAATGATATTTTTTTGCCTATTTCATAGGCTTTATCATTTATTTCATCTTTACTAGGCAATATTTTAATTGCTATAAAAGCAATATAATAGCCAATTACACCACCTAATGTATTTAATAATAAATCATCAACATCAAATAATCTATATCCTCTTGGATAAATAAAATATAATCCTGTTAATTGTGTCAATTCAAAAAATAAACTTAATAAAAACGAAAATATCGTCACTTTTTTTAAATCTAATTTAAAATAGTAGTGTAAATAAATACCAAAAGGAAGCGTTAAAAAAACATTATATAAGGGAACATAAAAACAAGATTTAGCTAATCCAGGTAAATATGTGTTTATATTTCCTAAAACAATTGTATTTTCTTTTATAATATCATTTATAAATGAAAAAGGAATTAACTGCATTCTTGGAGTCGTTAATGTAGCAACACTTTCAAATGTTGGTAGTGGAAGTATTACTAGAAAATAAGCTATTAAAAGATATAAAACAAATGAATATATAATAAATGTTCTATATGGATGAATTGAACCAAATTTATGATATTCATATAACATATATGGAAATGTTATTAATAAAGCAACAATAGGAAAATATAATAATCCTTTTAATATTACATCTGTATACATCTCGACCACCTAGATATAATTTTATTACATAAATTATCTATTAACAATCGATTTATCTTAAATATTATTACATTTTTGTAAGAAAAAAGATATATTGCTATATCTTCATTATTTTTATCGGACTTTATTATTAATCTCTATTGAATCATTATTTGTTTTAAAAATTAAATTACTAATTTAATTGCATATTTTTTGAATAAATTAATATTTTTATAATTCATTAAAATCTATCTATTCTTTCTTAATAATTTTATTTGATTTAAACCTCTATCTCCTGGAAGATTATGTTCTTTATATAATTCCAATTGATGATTATATCCATCACTACTTATTAAGTATTCTTTTATTTCTTTTATAAAATTAGCATCATTTAATCTATTATGTATACCTTGTATATTTTCATCTTCATATAATGATAATAAATATAATCCTGTGACATTTTCAAAGTAACTATAACTTGATTTTTTTAAATATCTATTATTAAATAAACACATATTGCCTTTTATAGCAATCATTATTATGTCATGATAATATTTCTTTAACATCTCATTTTCACTTGTTTCATATTTATAAATAAAAGATTCTAGCGCGATTGTTCCATTCCTTAATATAGTCCAATCTACCAACGGATTAGCAATAACCTTTAAATTATAAATTAACAATTCTTTCTTTTTCGGAAGCATAGTAAACAATGGCTCAGACGAAGTACCAATACTAATGTTTGGATCTTTAATCAAATTTTCTCTTACCATATCAATATATATTTTATATAACCTATCTGAATCTATTCTAATAATATATTTTAGTAATGATTCATCATATATATGTTCTTGATCCCATAATATTAGAATTTTATCTTCTATTTCTTCAAATGAATCAATATTATATTTTTCAGCAAATATTATTAATTTTTTTAAGTAATCAATAATTTTATGGCTCAAATTGTTGTCATCTATTGAACTCTGTAAATATTTTAAAATATTTTCTATATCTATATGTTTAAAATTACTATTTATCAATATTTTTTCTCTCACAAATGGAACATTTTCTTTATCCTCTAATGTTTGATTTGATAAAATTAGTAAATAATTCATTTCACAAATCAAATTATAGTATTCTTCAATAATAATTGTTATTACCATATTTTTCCCCCTACAAATTAGTAATATTATACACTTTAAAAATTTTTTATTCAATTAATTTTAATTAATATTCAATTATCTTGTTCATTTTAATTTTTCATACATAGAACTATTCGGAAAAACAATCATTACTGTTGTTCCATTATTTAACTTTGAACTTATACTTACATTATAACCTAATTTTAGACATAATCTTTTAACCAAATATAGCCCAATACCCGTTGAAGCATACTTTTTTCTCCCATTACTGCCTGTAAAACCTTTATCAAAAACTCTATCTATTTCAGATTCATCTATACCAATACCATTATCTTTAATAACTAATATTTTATTATCAGGATTTTCTTTGCATTCAATAATTAATTCAGGATCTTCACTAATATATTTAATACTATTTGAAATGATTTGATTAATTATAAACTCTAACCACTTAGAATCACTATTAATATAATAGTCATTTGTAAATACATTAACTTTAATTTTTTTACTAATTAAACTTTTTTTATTTCGCTTTATTACATCATTAACTATATCTTTCAAATTAACTTTTTTAATTATATAGTCTAACTCTGCAACATCACTTTTAGAATAAAATAAAACCTGTTCAACATAATTTTCTATTTTATCAATTTCATCCGAAATATTTTTTTTATTATTTTCTAATATTAATTTTGAAGTAGCAATTGGAGTTTTAATCTCATGACACCATAATTCAATATATTCTTTAAATTGCTCAACTGAATATTTATATTTATTTAAACTTTCAATATAAGATTTATCAATATCATATAGTATATCTGTAAATATTTTGCCTTCTAAAAAATCTGGTTTCTCAATTACTTCACTCAAATAATATTTCTTATCCAAATTATTAGAAATATTCTCTAAATTTAAATAAAACTTTTTCTTACGAAAGTAATCATAAAATAATAATATTAATAAATACAATATAATTACAATTAAAATTAATAATATTAAATAATTATTAGTTCCAATATAATTTAATAATCCATACATAAGTAGAATAAAAACAATTGATAGTATAATCTCGAAAACTTTATCTTTTATATAATTAATTAAACTCATAATACTATATACCCTTGCCCTCTTCTAGTAATAATTAGTTCATTGTATCCTAAAGTTGCTAATTTATTACGAAGTCTATTGATATTAACAGTTAAAGTATTATCATCAACAAATTCATTGTTATCCCATAAATAATTAATTAAATCATCTCTTGAAATAATCTTACCCCTATTAGATAACAAATAGTAAAAAATTCTAAACTCATTTTTAGATAATTGAGTAACCTCATCATTTTTAATTATTGAAGATTTTGAGACATCTAAAATTAAATCATTATAAACAATCCTATTATCATTATTATTAATTCTTTTTAAGATTCTTTCTATTCTTGCTAAAAGTATTTGTGGATTATAAGGTTTAACTATGAAATCATCAGCTCCATAATTAATACTAATTAATTCATCCATTTCTGTATTTTTACTTGTAACCATAATTATTGGAACATTGCTATCTTTTCTTAATTCCTTTACCAAATATTCACCATTTATATTAGGTAAATTTATATCCATTAAAATTAAATCGCAATTATTTTTTTTAATTTCTGATAAAGTATTATCAAAATCATTTATTGTTATTACTTTATAACCATTGTTTTCTAAAAACTGCTTTAATTCTTCTCTTAATTTTATTTCATCTTCAACAATTAACAAAGTCATATATATCACCTATTAAAATTATAACACAAAAAAGAAGAATTTTTATTCTTCTATACTTTGAATAGCAGTTTTAATAATATTTATTGATTTTTGTAATGTTAAAGATTCTTCACTTGTTAAGTCTAATTTAGTACGAGATTTAATACCATCTTTATTGATAATAGCTGGATATCCATAATAACATCCTTCTTTTTCATCATAGTTAGAAACTGTCATTATAGTATTTTCATCACCTAAAATAGCATTTGTAATTCTTACTAAACACATGCCAATCCCATAGTAAGTTGCACCTTTTTTATTAATAATTTCATAGGCTACATTTCTAACACTATCTTCGATTTTGTCAAGCTCTTCTTTAGAAATAACTTCATTTACTCTAATTGCCCCAGCACTCGCAATAGACCAAGGAATAAATTCAGAATCTCCATGTTCACCAATTACATATCCGTGAATATTTTTAGGATTAATTCCTAATCTTTCACCTACCATATAGCGCATACGAGATGTATCCAAAGTTGTACCAGAGCCAATTATTCTACTAGAATCCATACCAGAATATTTATAAGTTAAATATGTCATAACATCTAATGGATTAGTTGCAACTAAGAATATTCCCTTAAATCCGCTTGCCATAACACTACTTACAATACCTTTAAATATCTTTGAATTTTTATTAATTAAATCCATTCTAGTTTCACCAGGATTTTGGTTAGCGCCTGCTGCTATAACAACTATAGAAGCATCACTACAATCACTATATTCACCTGCTTTAAAAGTTATTTTTGATGGTGAAAAAGATAAACCATGACTTAAATCTAAAACTTCCCCTTCAGTTCTATCTTTATTTAAATCAATTAAAACAACTTCAGTAACACTTGTTCTTTGGTTTAATAAAGCATAAACATAACTCATACCGACATTTCCACAACCAACTAAAACTACTTTACTCATATTTATCCTCCTATCACTATAACTATAAGTCCCATTATTATTACTAACGAACAAATTAGTTTATATTTTAAATTTTTTTCTTTAAAAAGCATTCCTCCACCTAATATCATTATAATAATTGAAATTTGTTTTAATAACGATATTATCGAAATTTCACTTTCAGAAATACTATTAACAGTAAACAATATTCTATCTGCTACTACCATAGAAATACTATATAAATATATCCAAGGATTTTTAAAAGATTTTTTGAAATTAATCTTAATATTTCTTACTAATACATATAGCCAACTATATAAAAATAAATATAATAAGAAACACCATTGGAAATCACTTGGTTTAACATTTAAAGAAATAATTTTATCTAAAAGTCCTCCTATGGAAGCAAAAACACATCCAATAAATAATATTAATATGTATTTTTTATCACTTTTTTTATCTTCTTCTTTATATGAATTTATCAATAATAGACCCAAACATATTAATATCATTCCTATTATTTGATATTTGCCAAATGTTTCATTAAGTATTATTATACCCAGTAATGTCGTAAATAATATTCTTGACATATTGATGACACCATATAAACTTACAGATAATTTACTCATTGCCTTGAATGACAAAATAAATGATACCAGCATAATCAAAGATTTAACTGAAATTAATAATAAATATTTTGGTTCAATGCTTAATAAATCAGGCATATCCAAAAAAACTATTAAGAAAGCTATCGTAACATAAGTTACAAATACTTCTATTGAATGATTAGTCTTCATAGCCTGCTTTTGAAATAAAAAATAAATCCCACTTATGATTCCATAAATAAGTCCTAAAAAAATCCAGTTATTCATAAGTACTCCTATCTTATTTAATTATAACATAAGTATTTTTTTTGAACTTATTATATTCTTATTATTTACACTTATTTACAAAAAAAATAGATTATAAAATCTATTCATATACGGCATTATTATATACTTTTTTTAAAACATCATCAGGATATATTTCATCGCATAATTTTCCGATAAATGTAATTGGTGGGTTTCCTTTTCTTCTGTTTGTTTGTCTTAAAGTAGCTGCAAAAGAAACTGATATATCAAATATCATAAATATTAGTAATATTATAAAACAAATATTTCCAATCTTATATGGTATTTTTTCAATCAAATTAGAAATCAATGGATATAATATTTTAATGAAAATCATCCCCATTAATCCCCAAGCAAACATAAATATTACAGTTGTTCTACCACCTATATTCAAGAAATATCCCTCATAATTCCACGATCTAGAATGAAATATTAGTTGTTGAATCCAACTTAATGAATATTCTAATAGTCCTCCTAAAAAGAAACAATAAATATATGCCTTTGTCCATTTCATATCTGTTTTTTTACCAAACACTATTGCTACTAACATAAACGCAATCCCATATACAGGACTAAACGGACCATATAATAATGCTCTTCTTGGTGCCCAATATCCGTGTCTTATTATAAATCCTATTTCCTCATAATATGCTCCTAAAATACAACCTATTACAAAGAATAAAAAAATTTTAATAAAACAATATCCCTGTGCGAATACCTTTTTTTCATTTACTTCTTTCATACTTACCACCTATAAATTCTTATTATGTTTTATTTCTTTCCATTCACAATCTTTTTTGAACAAATAAATTATATTTATTGGTACCCAGCTTAGAATAAAAACTGGAAACAAAAATAATCTATGATCTAACTTTTTATTATTATATGAAATTGTTATAAATGCAATTACTATCATAAATATATATAACGATGATATAAGTATTATAAAATAATTCATATTGCCTAAATACAGTAAAGCTATAATTAAACCTATTAAATTAAATACTGGATTATTTAAAATAATAAATGAATTTATACTACTAGTCTCAATAATTCGTTTAAAATATAATTTTAAAGTTTGAGCTACACCTACAGTCCATCTTTTTCTTTGATTCCAAGATGTTATAAAATCGGTTGGTTGTTCATCATAAGTAATTGCTTCTTTAGCAAAATCTATTCTAATTTTATTTATTTCACAAAGAGTAGAAAATTCAGTGTCTTCAGTTAAAGTTTCAACATTAAATCCATATTTTTCTATTACTTCTTTTTTTATCATAAAACCGGTTCCACTTATAAATGAAGAATTTATTTTTTCAAGATATAAATTTTGTAACCAATAAAATATTGAATAACTATATGATAACCAATTTTCATAGTTTTTACTATCTCTATAACCTTGAACTACTAACGAACCATTACATAAATAATTATTCATCGTTTTAATAAAATTAGAATCAACCACATTATCTGCATCAAACACTATAAAAGCATCATATTCCATCAAATCGCTAAATGCTTTCTTTAGAACCTCACCTTTTGTTTTAAAATTTATGTCATACTTAAGTATTTTTGCTTTATCTTTAGATAATTCTTCAGTTTTGTCATTACAATTATTTGGTATCACATAGATATCATACAATTCTTTCGGATAATTTTGATTATTTAAGCTATCTAACAAACTGGAAATTACATTTTCTTCATTTCTAGCTGGTATTAGAATTGCAAATGTATTTTTTGGTTCATATTCAGCAATAACTTTAGTTTTATCAAATAATTTAAATAAAAAATAAACTGTTACTATTATCAATAAATCTATTATTATAATTAACACTAATCCATCCATAAAACTACCTCATATCAATTATACCATTTCCAAAAAAAAATAAAAATTATTCCAAGAAATAATATAACTGGTGTTATTATACAATAAATTTTTATTATATTCAATATTTTAACCACTTAATAAGTATTTTTAACCACTTAGTTATTTTTATTTTACTTTTAATTTTTTTAGTATATAATGAACTTGTAGGAGGCAGTAATATGAAAATTAAAATTGATATTGATGAAAACATAAAAGAAGAAGAAATAGTTATAAAATGTTCTGATATTAATGATAACATTAAAAAAATAAAAAATTATATCACTTCATTAAATAACAAAAGTTTGAAATTGACTTTTTATAAAAAAGAAACTGAATATTTTTTACCCCTTAGTGACATTTTGTTTTTCGAAACAACTGACACTTGTATATGTGCACATACAAATGACAATATTTTTGAAACAAAATATAAGCTTTATGAGTTAGAAAACATCTTACCAAATAATTTTTTAAGGATATCAAAATCTACTATTATTAATATTAATTATGTCTATTCGATAGAAAAAAATATTACGTCTTCTAGTGTAGTCAAATTTAATAAAAGCTACAAACAGGTATATGTATCTAGAATGTATTTTAAAACATTAAGAGAAAGAATGGAGGAAATGAGATTTTATGAGAAATGATTATTCAAAAAACATTAAAAGAAAAAAAATACTATTTGGAATATTATTTGTATTACTTGGAACAGCCCTTATTATCAATGCTTTAGGTTATATTGAAATAGGAAACATATTTTATTTCATTGTTACTTTATTTTTAATTCCTATTTTTATTAAGGGTATAATTCATTTAAACTTTAGTTCAATTCTAATTCCACCCGCTATTGTAGGTTGTATGTATGCTAAAGAATTAGGTATCACTTCAATTACACCTTGGCCACTATTATTATGTGCATTATTTCTAAGTATTGGCTTACACTTGATATTTGGACATCGTAAAAATCATAAATATAATTCAACAATTGAAAGAGATGATAATAATATTATTAATGTTGATGTAAATTTTAATTCTGTTATCAAATATGTCAACGCTGAAAATTTAAAAAGTGGTTTAATCGACTGTTCATTTGGAGCCGCTAAAGTATATTTTGATCAAGCTAAATTAAGTAAAGATGGTGCGACTATTGAATTAGACGTTTCATTTAGTGGAGTTGAATTATATATTCCTAAAGATTGGAAAGTTATAAATCAAGTTAATGTATTTGCCGGTGGAATCGATGAACGAAATACACCAGTAAGCAATTCAGAAAATATTCTAACTCTTACAGGAGGAATTCACTTTTCTGGAATAACAATAATATATGTATAGAATCTACTTCGGTAGATTTTTTATGTACAAAAAAAGATAGTTAAACTATCTATATACTATACTATCAGGGGCATTATAAAAGATAACACCATAATAAGTAGTTCCACATTCATCAACTATTTCTCGACAACCATATGCGAAAATATCGCTAGTACCATCTTCTGTTATATCCATAAATGCAAGATTACCACCTGTTTTACATTCATCTTGAGTAGAATATACATACGAATATGTATTATCAAATTTTTTTGGTGTACAAGCTGGTACTTGAGCAGGAGTTTCTGTTTGAGTATTTTCTGTTGTCTCACTAGGAGTATTGTTTACTTGTTGATTGATAGTTGGAGTTTCTTCTTTGGTAGTTTCCTCTTTAGTTATTTCTTCTTTAGTTTCACTTATTTCTTCTTCTGATTCAGTATTTTCTTTGGTTTTTTCCACTTTTTGTGTAACCTTATTAGATTTATTATCTACTTTAGTATTTTCTTTCTTTGCATCATTTGAACACCCAGTAATGAATAATACACTAATAATTAATAAAATTAAACCTTTTTTCAAAATAATCTCTCCTAACAAAAAAACTCCATAAGGAGTCTATTTACAATATGGCAGGGGTAGCAGGAGTTGAACCCACATCAGCGGTTTTGGAGGATATTAAAACTCCTGTTATAAAATAGTAAATCACCATAAAACCAAGCCAAACTGCCAATTCATATGTTGATATTATACGATATAATTTGATTAAAAACGATACTTTTGCCACCAAAAGTGCCACCAATTAACATTAAAAAGTGCAACAAAGGTCTTTTGGACTGCTAGTATTCTTGAAAATAGCCACCAACTAAAAAAATTCCCACAATTCCAACGAATTGTGGGATTTATTATATACTAATATTCTCATCTTTATATTTAGTAATATCACTTATAGGATTAAGTGAAAGTTCATGATTATTATCAAAAATGGCAAAAATGCCACCAAGTAGTTTGTCTTTTAATTCAGGATCAATACTTTCAATAGCTTGATTAAACATTTGTAAATTTGGATTACTATCCAATATATATTGCTTACACATATTCATATAACTATCTAAATCATCACGAGTAATATTATCATGAGTTAACCACTCTAATGTATTAAACAAATCATCGTCATTAGTAAGTGTAGAATCATTTACTAAAATTGATAATAAAGTTAATGGCTGAACTTCTACATCAGGAATATCATTATTAAAAATGTTACTCGCCATCATACTAACTATTTTTTGATCTTGTATTAAATTACTATGAGTATATATTCTTAAAGTTGTAGATGGTTCAGAGTGACCAAGTCTACGAGCAACATCTTGTGGTGGAACTCCAATTGATAATAAATAAGTTGCATGACTATGTCTTATGTCGTGGACAGTTATCGGTTTTAAATTATTATCTTTTATAAATCTTGCCCATTCTTTAGTTATATAATCAGGATGCCAAACACTATTTAATTCTAATGTTCTAAAAATATAATCATCATCACTTGGATTAAAACCATTATCAATCTGATATTTTTTATATTCCATAAATACATCATATACCTCATCTACAACAACAATTTTACGAATACTTTTATCAGTTTTAGGTTTAATGGCAACCAATGAATCAGTTACTTGTTCTATGATATCGTATTTCTTCAAAAAATCAGGATCTTCTTGCATTTCCTTCGACACGGTCATAAGCTCACGATTAATACTAATAATATGAGTAGTTTGGAATTTTCTCACACCATTTTCAGTAATAGGCATTTTTCTTTTAGTTATATCTTTCCATTTTAAGCCACCAAGTTCGCCTCGTCTAAACCCTGTATTAAACAAAGTAAATATTGCAGTTCTAAATCTAATATCATAATTTTTTAAAAGTTCAAAAACTTCCATCATTTCTTCATAGTTATAATAATCTCTTTGTTTGATTTTTAATTTAGGGGGATTTATTACAAACTCTGCAGGATTAGATAATAACCATTTTTTCTTTTTAGCATAATTGAAAATGGATGTAATAAGTTTATGACAATGATTAATATAAGTTTCAGATAGTGGTTTGCCAGTTTGTGGATTAATAGTATTTCTCATTTTATCATATAATTTTTCTAAATCTTGTTCAGTTATACTTCTAATTTTAATATCACCTAAATCAGGTAAAATCCAATTATTAAGTAATTGTTTATAACCTCGAATAGTAGTGAGTGATCTCTTTTGATATTTAGTATCATCTAAATATATTTTTGCTGTTTGAGTAAGAGTGTAGCCACCATTTTCTGCTTTAAGTCCTTCTTCTTTCATTTGTTTTTGAAGTGCTTTCATTTCATCCCTTCGTTTGATTGCATCTTCAGGTGTACCATAAACTCTTTCAACTATTCGATCACGAGTACCATCATCTCTAAAACCATTACTTAATTCAATTCTAAAAACCCCATCAGACTCCTGATAAATATTTTTCATCCTGTTATCGTTTATTTTACCTATATATCATTCCTCCTAAACATATTTTTTATTAACTTTTTCATTTTCGTTAACAACGATTTTATTACTAGCAAGATATTTCTCAATATCTTTAACATCAAAATAATTTAATTTACCAATTTTAACAACAGGAATAAAACCATTTTTAATTGCTTCATTTAATCCATAATTGCTAATAGCAGGGTATCGATTTAATACTTCTTTAGTTTTTAATAATATCTGACTACCATTATTAACTTCATTTTGTTTTTGATATTTATTAATGATAGTTCCAATTTCGATTAACATATCTCCTAGATTATTAATATTAATTCCCCCTTAAATACTTACATATGAATTATATGAATTTTCATCTAACGATATGTTTTGACTTTTAGATAATATTTTTTCATAATTATTTATTATCATTTTAGAATAATTAACAATAGTATTAAGAGAATCATCTATCTCTTTAAAATCTTTATCTTTACTCCAAGAATAAAGATACATATTTGAATATTGGCTTGTATCCATACCTAAATATTTTGAAACAACATAAGCAATTGATTCTGCCTCTGTTTCATATTTGTTTCTATGTTCTTGATAATCTTGATGATTATTAAGTAAATGCTTATGAGCAAGAGAGTGGGCATATTCATGAATAACAACTTTTAATCTCATAAGATTACTTAAACCTTTATGCACAACTATTGTGGAATTTTTAAAATCACAATATCCTTTTGCACCTGACTCAATTTTATCTTCATATTTTACTTTAAAACCATCACGATATATTGATTTAATAAATATATCCTCAATTCCTTCAGCACGATCATCTTCCAAAACAGGATTTAATTTTTCATTGATTTCATCCAAAGGCATATTAGTCTGACTTGCATCAAATACTGAACCAACTTTGAAATTACTTAACTTTTCACTATAATATGTAATTGAATCATCTGACTTATCTTTATATTTTTTTAATTCATCTTCAGTAAGTGCAAAGAGTGGTTTATATTCATATTTACCATTAACATCAGTTTTAATTTTAACAATTGTATAAAAAGTTGGAACTAATATTTTAATACCTTGCTCACCTGAATTTATACGATATCCCATTTTATTAAAAGTGCGAAGTGGTGCAACATAATTTGCATCAGGATTTTGCATCCATATCAAGCATTGATTATTATATGAATAATTATTGAACTTAATTATATTATCTAAAAACTTTTTAATATCGCTTTCAGATTTAAAACTTTCAATAGCTTGTTTTTTTAAATCAAATATAATGGATTTAACATCATTTTCTAATTGTTCCTTTTCTTTTTCATCTTTAGTTTTACTAGCTTGAAAACTTAATCCATTTATCTTTTTTAATTGTTCTTCTAACAAACATCAATCCTCCTTATATGTTTATATTGCTAGGACAAATATTATAATCTTCTTTTAATGACATAATAGTTTCTTCATATACATAATCTGCTATATTTGGATCTTTAAAAACCATATCAACAAACTTTTTTATATCATCAAAACTCTCATATTTATCGCTTCTAATAGAATATAATTTTGCTAATTCTTTTCCTAACTTTGTAATATTTTTTTCTTCCTCAAAAGTTACTTCACGATCATTAAGCCATTCCGAAGTTAATTCAAACTCGGAAAAATCTTCTTTAGCAATTTCTATTGCCTCATCTAGATTATCACTATCAATTTTTATAATCTTATTTAAATTAGATTTAACTCTTATATATTTTGAAATAGATAATTCCTCCTTATATTCCTATATCTTTTATATATCCATTGTCAATATAGTCAGATAACCACATTGCTCCAAATGTTTCTCTAATCTTTAATCTAAACATTGCTAATTTACCAATATCTAAATCTTTATTATTAAGAGCAAATGCAATATTAGTTAAATTGTTATTTTGAAATGAATAAACTTCATCAAAAGAAAAGGAATCTTTTACGATTCCTTCATCTTTTAACATTTTAGTGAAACCATCAACCCATTCTGATAGTTCACCACCACAACCTTGTAATATTAAAAATTCATAATTTCTATCTCGAAGTCCTTTAACTTCACTACAAGATAATTCATTTATTTTTGATTTATTTATGACTTTAAATTGATCCTCACCAACAACTAATCCAAGTGATGAACCATTATCCCAAGTCATTTGAATAGTACCCATATCATCTACAAAATCAACAATACCATGAGTACCCGATGGAACTGCTTGAGAATCTTCCATACTAATTAATTCAATTTCAGTTCCTTTAGGGTATTGTTCTTTAATTCTTTTTATTTGATAATCTTTTAACATTTAAATCCTCCTATAAATTAATATAGATATCATCATAATCGTTGATATCTTCCATTTTTTCATAATTTTGATTAACTGGTTCTATATATTCGCACATTATAGAGAGTGCTTCATCATAACTTCCTGAACTAGTAATTCGATCAGTCATTTCTTTTGCTTTATCAGGGTATCCTGCAGTTTTTAATGCACGACTACATATACCAATTAAATTAAATACATTACCATCTGCTCCAATAATAGGTGCTAACGGTTTCTCAACCTCTTTTTTAAAACAATCAGAAAGTGATTTTAATTCTAAATTAGAAACTTCAGCTGTGTAATTATCCCATAGCCATTTATTAGTTTGCTCATCATATAAATAAATATATCCGATCCAAGCATCAAATAAAATCTCTTGAAATTCATCAAAAGATTTAGTGACCATTGGTTTATTTTTTTTATAATCTTCCCCTAAATTTCTATGATAAGCAATTGTTTCATCTTTTTTATTATCAGAATTTATTTTTTTTCCTAATCCTGAAATATTTCCTAATTTTATTAATTCTTTTACATCATTATAATTTTGATAATTATCATTTAATATTTTACCAACACCATCAAGATATCCATCATGATGACAATATATACTCTCAATATTACCATCTTTTTTTAATATTCCAATTCTTGCTCTTGTACTTATATTTCTTCCTCCCTATATTCCAATACCAATATTAATGTCGTAATCTATTTCTTTTTCTATAAAATCTCTTAATTTTTTTTGCAGACCTAACATTAAAGTTGTATCACTTGTTAAGTCAGGTTCCCATTCTTCAAAGATAAGGTTATCAAATTCATCTTTATAAGCATCAGTATATTTTGAATATCTTAAACCCATTTTGCCTTCAAGAATAATTAAGTCACAAAAATACAAATTATCCACATCTTCAAATGTAGCAAGATCATAATAATCTTCATAATCTAAATCTTTTGCATCAACTTGAATATGCTGTAAATCAGCAATACATTTATGCATTTTAAATTTTGTATTATATTCTTCTAAAAAAAACTTATTAAATTGTTTTTTTATTATGTTATATACATGATTAACTGCTTTATCATATTCGTCATATTTAAAATATTTTGCAGACCTCCAAGCAGTATCATTAAACATATCGTTTATATCAGAACAACTCCTATCTGCTGTAATAACCATAATGTTATCACTATTACGACTCTCACAAGCCCATATTAGCAATTCATTATCTGTAGTAGGTTCATAAATCGTTAGCATTAATCCTTGTTCTCTACAATTGTTAAAAGTTTTATAATATCCTTGCAAGTTATCTGAAACATTTTTTAGTTTTTGTTCTAATTTATCAAAAAAAGTTTGGCTTACTTCAAAACTTCTATTTTTTGTAATTTGTATATTTATTCCTCCTTATATTCTAATATCACCATCATAATCAATATCAAAATATTCTTTTCTTGACATCAATTCGCCATTTTCTTTAGTTACAAATATATGACCATCATAATCTTCATCATAATACATCCAATCCAGTTCACCATCATTACACATTTTGCTGTATTCTTTGAGTATCCCTACAGGGCAACTCCATGCTGTATCAAAAGTAATAGTATATTCTTCTTTAACTTTGTCATATTCAATGCTACAATCATCTTCCACATTCCATTTAGTTCCCCAATTATCAATAGACCAATTATACCAATTGCAATATCCATATTTAATATAATTATCTAAATATTTTTTGCCAAGTTCAATTGATTCCTGAAAATTTTCATCTTTTTTATATTTTGAAAGATTAGAATTAATCTTTTCAAAATATGGATCAGTATGGATATCTTGGTTAAAAGGATTTAAACTTTTATATGCTTTCCTAATATCTATGTTATCACTCAAATCTAACGATGTTAGATACAAAAAAATCAGCCCTTTTTCGCCATTAGATCCTGCCTCTATTTTTAGCTCTTTTGGCATAGGAATTAATTTATTAAAATCCAATGAATATCCTCCATCAGTTTTTGTTAGTAATTTATCGCCTAATTCTTTTTTGCAAATAATTCTATTTGTAGTCCAATTTGGTATATACATTCCTCCTTATTTTATATTACAAAAAAGAGTAGAATTTTATCTACTCAAATATTATCTTTATCTAATCTATAAATTGTAATTTAGCGAATAGTAACTTAATTTTCTTTTTTATTAAACATATGGCGTACTTTATCTATTCGATTA
>CAKOTA010000010.1 GCA_934119965.1 uncultured Bacilli bacterium | reverse complement strand
TTCCTTTCTTTTTGTGAAATTGCAATTTCATAAAGTTTATATCACATTAGAAAGAATGTGTAAAATGACTAATTTTGTTATTTTTTATATCAATTTTCAAAATTATTTTAATCAAAATTTAAAATTGAATATATATTTTTATAATTTTATTCAAAATTCACTGCTTTTACAAAAAAAACACAAAGATTAATCTTTGCATTTTATATTTAATTCATTTAATTGTTTCTCTTCCACATAATTAGGACAATCACTCATTAAATCAGAAGCACTAGCTGTTTTAGGAAAAGCTATTACATCTCTTATATTTTCAGTATTAGATAATAACATTGTAAGTCTATCTAAACCTAGAGCTAAACCACCATGTGGAGGTGTTCCATATTTTAAAGCTTCAACAAAGAATCCAAATTTTTCTTCTATTTGTTCTTGTGAGAGTTCTAGAGCTTCAAACATCTTTTCTTGAATCTCTTGATTATGAATCCTAATACTTCCACCACCAGCTTCATAACCATTAATAACTATATCATAAGCTTTTGAATAACAATGAGCTTTATCATTTAATAATTTATCAACATCTTCATCTTTTGGAGCAGTAAATGGATGATGGCAAGCCATATATCTATTTTCTTCTTCACTCCATTCAAATGATGGAAAATCAGTAACCCAGCATAATTTATACTCATTTTTATCAATTAAATTTAAAATATTAGCTAATCTAATTCTTAAAGCTCCCAAGCTAGTTTTAACTATATTTTTCTTGTCAGCAACAATAAATACAATATCATTATTTTCTAAATTGTATTTGTTTTTTAATTCGTTTATTTCATTTTCAGTTACAACTTTAGCAATACTTCCTGATATTTCATCAGCTATTTTTAAATAAGCTAAACCACTAGCTTTATAAGTCTTAACTAAATCAGTTAACTTATCAATATCTTTTCTAGAAAATTTATCACTAGCATTTTTAACAATTAAACAATTTATAATTCCTTTATTTTCAATTACATTCTTAAATACTGTAAATTCAGTATTCTTAAATATATCAGTAATATCAGTAATCTTTAAATCGAATCTTAAGTCTGGTTTATCAGAGCCATAATAATTAATAGCATCATCATATTTCATTCTATTAAGTGGTAATGAAATATCAATATTTTTAACCTTTTTAAAAACATAAGCAATTAATTTTTCTGTTAAATTCATTACATCATTTTCATCAACAAAACTCATTTCCATATCTATTTGCGTAAATTCTGGTTGTCTATCAGCTCTTAAATCTTCGTCTCTGAAACATTTAGCAATTTGAAAATATTTTTCCATACCACCAACCATTAATAATTGTTTAAATATTTGTGGAGATTGTGGTAAAGCATAAAATTTATTTTTGTTTACTCTACTAGGAACTAAATAATCTCTGGCACCTTCTGGTGTTGACTTACATAAAATAGGCGTTTCTATTTCTATAAATTCTTCATTATTTAAAAATTCTCTTACAGCCATTGTTATTTTATGTCTTGTTATTAATCTTTCTTTAATTGGATTTCTTCTTATATCCAAATATCTATATTTTAGTCTTGTATCTTCTAAAGCAGTTGTATCATCAGTTATACTAAATGGTATTTCTTTAGCAGTATTTAATATCTCTAATTCATTAACTATTACTTCTATTTCGCCTGTTTTCAAATTATTATTAGCATTTTCTCTTTTAACAATTTTTCCTGTTATTTTAATTACATATTCATTTTTTAAACTTTCTGCAATACTATAACAAGCTGTATCTGGATTAACAACTAATTGAATTATTCCTGATCTATCTCTTAAATCAATAAATATTAATCCTCCAAGGTTTCTTTTTTTAGAAACCCATCCATATAACGTAACAATTTCATCTACATTTTTTACATTAAAATCTGTATTGTTCTTCTTCATATTATCCCTCTATCTTTTCATCAAAAAAGTCAATTAATTTATTTTCTTCAATTTTATATTCTTCTTTTGTTTCATTATTTTTTATTGTTAATATTTTACTATTAACTTCATCAGTTCCAATTATAATTATATATTTTGCTTTTAATCTATCAGCTTGTTTAAAACTATTACCTATTTTTTTATTAGTAAAATCAACTTCAACATTAAATCCATTCATTCTTAAAACATTGCCTAGCGAAATACTATATTCATATGTATTCATTGGAATAATATAAATATCTAAATTATCTTCTTTAACTAAATCAATATTTTCAAATTCTAAAGCTGTTAATAATCTCTCTAGCCCCAAAGCAAAACCTACACCTGGTGTATTAGGACCACCAATGGTTTCTACTAATCCATTGTATCTTCCTCCACCACATAATACATTTTGAGCTCCAAAGCCAGTAACATTTGCTTCAACCTCAAATACTGTATGTGTATAGTAATCTAGTCCTCTTACAATATTAGGATTTACTTCATATTCAATATCCATTGCATCTAAATATTTTTTTACTTCTTCAAAATGTTTTTTACTTTCTTCATTTAAATAATCTATTATTTTAGGAGCATTTTTTATTATATCTAAATTAGCATCATATTTGCAATCAATTATTCTAAGTGGATTTTTATTAAATCTTTCTTTACAATCATCACATAATTCATCTAAATGCGGCTCAAAATATTTTTTTAAAGCTTCTCTATAATTATTTCTTGATTCCGTATCACCTAAAGAATTAATATTTACTTTAATTCCCTTTAGTCCTAATAATCTATAAAAATTTACTGGTATACTTATTACTTCAGCATCTATAAGTGGTGAATCACTTCCAAACACTTCTACCCCAAATTGATAAAATTCTCTAAATCTTCCTGATTGTGGTCTTTCATATCGATACATTGGACCATAATACCAAGTTTTAGTTGGACCACTTGCGTTAGCATACATTTTATTTTCAATATAACTCCTAACAACCCCAGCAGTTCCTTCTGGTCTTAGAGTCATATTTCTGTTTCCTCTATCAACAAAATCGTATGTTTCTTTAGTCACAATATCAGTTGTAGAACCTACTCCTCTATGAAATAATTCACTTGCTTCAAATAAGGGTGTTCTAACATAATTATAATTATATTTTTCCATCAAGGCTTTTAATATTTTTTCTATTTCTAATATTGTCTTTCCTTTTTTATCAAATACATCATATGTTCCTTTTGGTTTTTGTATCATAGTTCCTCCTTAATATCCTATTCTATTTACTTTTTGTTTTGGTTTTAAACTATTAATTAATTCATCATCAATTGTATCACTTGTTATTGTTTTTAATTTTCTAACAGATGTATAATCATTTATTTTAAAAGAATGATTAATGATTATTTTATCAAATAAATTATCAATAAATCGTCCATTACCAAATGATTCTAATTTCTTATTTTGTTCTATTATTTTAACTATTTTTTCTTTTGCTTTTGGACTTACAATTAGTTTAGCTTTTTTAACTTTAGCATCAAATATTTCATATAGTTCTTCAGTGCTATAATCTTTAAATTCCATATTATAGCCTATTCTAGATCTAATACCTGGATTCATTTTAATAAAATTTTCCATTTCCTTTGTATATCCAGAAAATATAAATATAGTATTTCTAGATTCCATTTCTTTAATTATTTCTACTAAAGCTTCATCAGCAAACTGTTGTGCGGCAGAAGAAAATACATAGGCTTCATCTATAAATATAACACCATTTTTATTTTGATCTATTAATTCACGAGTTTTAACTGCCGTTTGTCCAACATATCCAGCAATAAAATCTTGCGCTGTTGTTTCTTTAAATTTGTCTGTTTTAGCATATCCAAGTAAATAATAAATTTTAGCTAAAAGTCTAGCAACTGTAGTTTTACCAGTTCCTGGATTACCACTGAACACAACATTTAAGTTTGGTTCAGATAATATGATCTTGTCTTTAGTATTATTTCTAAAATTTAAATATTGTTTTAATTTATCGATTTCTTTTTTTATTTCATTAAGACCTATTAAAGAATTAAGTTCATTCATAACATCATCTAATGTTTCCTTTGGTTCTTCCTTCTTTACCTTTTCAACTTTCTTTTTAGCAACAGAATTATCTTGGGAATTTTTTTGAAATCCAGATGTTATAATATTATTTTCATCAATTATTATTTTAAGTCTCTCTTTCAATGATTCATATTGCTTTAATTCTAGTTCTTTAATCATTGCTTCTATCGTCTCAATTGGAAAAGTAACTTCAGATGGCCAATCTGACATGCCTGTTAGTACATACTCATTAAAACTAATGTCTGGTTCTGCTTCTTCAATTCCTAATATATCACTGTTTATTATTTTTAAAATGTCATTTTCAGCATCAAAATAACCAATTCTAATAAAACTCTGAGCTTCTTCCTTATAAATATCTAATAATTCTTGATAATTAGTTTTATTATACATTTTCTCTAAATCTTCTATTGCTATATAATCACTAAAACACATTTTTTCATCAGAAACAGTAAATGCTGGATCTTCCATTTCATAAATAGTTATTTTTTTATTATCTTTAACATAACTAATTGTATTATCAATAAAATTATACTCAACATTAGTGGCTATTTCTTCAAATTTATATAAGTATAAATCTTCTACTATTTTTATTTTTTTATAAATTGCTACCACATTTTTTTCCATAAAAAACCTCCTAAATACCAAAAAATACCTATAATTAAGGACGAGTTTACCCGCGGTGCCACCTTAATTTATAGATATTTCTATACGCCTTAAATCTTTAACGCAGATATACGATTATTTTGCGTTTGCTGTCTTCTTTAATTTTTACATAAATGATTTCACCAAATTCATTCTCTCTAAAATGCTTAAATTAAATACTCTTTCAAACAAATATTGCTTATATTATACTATATTTTTTTTTATTTTTCAATTAATATTTTTGTTTTTAATAAATTCTCTTAGCATTTTAGTTAAAGCTCTTTTTTCAATTCTTGAAACATAACTTCTTGAGATTCCTAATTCTTTAGCTATTTCTTTTTGAGTTACTTCATCAGTATTGTTTAATCCATATCTTTTTATCATTATTTCTTTTTCTCTATCATTAAGTATATTAAAATAATTCCTTAAATTTATTATATTTTCTTTTTGATGTAAATCTAAATCATATTCAGGATCTGGAGTTTTTAAAATATCTAAAAAAGATATTTCATTTCCATCTTTATCAAATCCTATCATTTCATTTAAAGATATATTTTTACTATTCTTTTTATTTGATCTAAAATACATTAATATTTCATTTTCGATGCATCTAGCACAATATGTAGTTATTCTAGTTCCGTGTTTATAAGAATAACTATCTATTCCTTTTATTAATCCAATCGTTCCAATACTTATTAAATCATCACTATCTTCTTTACTATGTTCATATTTTTTTACGATATGAGCAACTAGTCTTAAATTATGTTCTATTAGTATATTTCTTGCTTCCTTATCTCCTAATTTCATTCTTTCTAAATATTTTTCTTCCTCTTCTTTAGATAGTGGATCAGGAAAAACTTGGTTCGAATAAGCAGCCGTAAAAAAATAAAAATCTTTGAATAAATAACTAATTAACTTCTTAAACATATCACACCTCTAATTAATAATATGTGTTTATGTGTTTTTTTTATTTTGTCCAATTAATTAAATAATAAAGTTGAAAAAAAATATAGTTTATGATATTATGTATATGTAAGGAAATCTTGCATAAAATAAAAAAGGAGAATACTTAACAACTCGATGTTGAGTACTAACTCATTTAATTTGGTATGCACTTAATCTTGTTAGATTGAGTGCTTTTTCTTTTTATAATTCATTATCATTTGAATAATAGAAATATAAGTAGAATGATGATAATGATTAAGGCAAAGATTAAAAAATCTTTCTTTGACATTTCATCACCTCCCTTCGGAGGCAGCACTCAACTGTTAATATATTCTCTAAATAAAATTATACTACTTATATTGTTTTATAACAAGTATGTAATAATTAAAAATATATGGAGATTAATCCATATATTTATTCATTTGTTTCATCATTTGATTTACTTGTTTTTGACTTGGAGTTCTACCCATTCCTGACATCATAGCTCTAATCATTTGTTCATTAATAGGTGGATTTTGTTTTAAATACTTTTGCATATATTTTTTAGCTATTAAAAATCCAGCTACTGCTCCTATAATAAGTCCTATTAAAATCATTAAAATATCGTGTAACATCTAATCATTCCTTTCTATAATTCTTTCAAAAAATCATCAATCGTCATCATTTTTTGATCAATTGTATCTAAATCAATATTTTCTTTTTCTACTTTTGCATTTACTTCTTCTTTAGATTCTAATATTTTTGTTTCAAAGACATCAACTATCTCACTTTTTGATATTGATGAACCTGTAGAATATCGGTCCATTATTGGTAACTCAGTTAACTTAATATCTATAATTTCTGTCTTTAATTTAAGACCTAAAGTTTCTTTATAATTAATTATAAAGGTTTTTAAAATATAATATGGATTAGTTTTAATTTCCCTTACAATTTGAACTCCCTTTCGAGCTCTTGAAGTTACTTCAAATTCAGATAATTTTATTCTTTTTCCAGTCATTTTATTCGTAATAACTGTTAAATATTCAAGATTATCTCCATATATTGTTGAACTTACAACAAAATCATTCTTTAAACTAATTGATTTAACTCCACTAGTTTTTAAACCAACAATAGGAACTTCACTTAATTTGTAAGTTAAACCATAACCATTATTAGTTGAAACAAATACATATTTATCTGTATTAAATTTAACATCAACTACTTTATCATCATCTTTTAGTTTAATACAAGTTATTGGTTTTGAATATCTTAAGGCCTTAAACTCATTTAATTTAGTTCTTTTAACCATACCATTTTTAGTAAATATCGTTATATATTGTTCTTTATCAAAATCATATACTGGTAAACTTGCAATTATGTTTTCCTCAGCAGATATAGATATTATATTACTTATATGTTTACCTAAATCTTTCCATTTCATATCAGGTATCTCATAAACTGGAATATATAAATAATTACCCTTATCTGTAAATAACAATAAAGTATCCATTGTATTCATTTTATATTTACCAATTACATAATCCAATTCTTTTAATCCTGTTTCACCATCACTTGATTCCATACTACGATTGCTTAATCTCTTAATGTAACCTTCATTACTTACAACAACAATTACATCTTCTTTTGGAATCATTTTAACTGTATCAATTTTTATTTCTGTTATTTCATCTCTAATTTCAGTTTTTCTTGGAGTTCCATACTCATCTCTAACTTTTTTTAACTCATATTTCATTAAAGATTTTAATTTATTTTCATCAGATAAAATTAATTCTAAGGCATTAATTTTATTTTTTAAATCCTCGAATTCTGCTTTCAATTCTGTAACATCAGTATTAGTTAATTTATAAAGTTGTAAAGCCACTATTGCTTTAGATTGTTTATCAGTAAATCCATATTCTTTGGTTAGATTAATTTCAGCATCAGCTTTATTTTTACTAGCTCTAATTGTTTTGATAACATCATCTAATATTGATAGAGCTTTAATTAATCCCTCAATAATATGCATTCTTTCTTTATAAACATCCAAATCAAATTTACTTCTTCTTGTTATTACTTCTCTTTGATGGTCTATATAAGCATCTAATATTTTTAAAATACCAACTGTCATTGGTCTACCATTTACAATAGCAACCATATTATAATTGTATGATACTTGTAAATCAGTATTTTTTAACAAATAATTTAATATTAGTTCTTTGTCAGCATCTTTTTTTAAATTTATGGCTATTCTAGTTGGTTCTTCAAAATTTGATTCGTCTAATACTTCAACTATACCTTCAATTTTTTTGTCAATTCTAATTTCATCTATTTTTTTTACTAACAAAGCTTTATTAACTTCAAAAGGTATTTCTGTTACTAAAATAGTATTCTTACCTTTATCCTTTACAAATTCAGTTTTTGCTTTAACTATTACTTTACCTCTACCTGTTGCAAAAGCATCAATTATTCCTTTTTTTCCTTCAACTATTCCACCAGTTGGAAAATCTGGACCTTTTACTATTTCTAAAATAGAATCTAATCTACAATTTGGACTATCTATTCTTTTTATGGTTGCATCTATTACTTCTACTAAGTTATGGGTTGGAATATTTGTTGCATATCCCGCACTAATACCATTTGATCCATTTACTAATAAATTTGGAAATTTAGCGGGTAAAACAACAGGTTCTTTTAAGGTATCATCAAAATTCCATACCATATCAACTGTATCTTTATCGATATCTTTTAATAATTCCATAGAAATTTTTGATAATCTAGATTCAGTATAACGCATTGCTGCTGCTCCATCACCATCAATGGAACCATTATTACCATGCATATCGATATATGGAGTATTTTGTTTCCACCATTGGCTTAGTCTAACCATTGCATCATAAATTGATGAGTCACCATGTGGATGATAATGTCCCATTATATTTCCTACAGCCGTAGCTGATTTTTTATATGGTTTATCACTAGTATTTCTATCTCTATACATTGCGTATAATATTCTTCTTTGAACTGGTTTTAAACCATCTCTAATATCTGGAAGTGCTCTATCTTGAATAATAGATTTTGAATATCTACCAAATCTATCTCCCATTATTTCTTCTAGAGCATAATCATATATTTTGTTTAATACATTCATAATCTCACCATAGTTAATTATACCAAAAAAAAAGAAGTAATGCAAAGAAAAATAAGGTTTTAAGCCCTATTTTATATATAACATTATCTTAGGCATAAATATTACACATCCAATTATAATTGAAACAATAACTAATATTAATGTCGCACTACTAGCTGTATCTTTGGCTATCTTAGCTAAAGGATGAGTTTTTGTTGTTTCCAAATCTACTACAGCTTCAATTGCCGAATTAATTAATTCTGTTGCTATAATCATACCTATAATTAAAGTACAGATTAGCCATTCGGTAACAGATATTTTAAGCATTATCCCAATTAGTATAACTACTATGGTTGCCATTAGAATAATAATCATATTATGTTCATATTTAAAAGCATATATAATTCCATCTATAGCGTGGAAAAAACTTTTTTTATATCTTTGGTATGGTGTTCCAGTATCTTTATTTCGTAATTCCTGCTTCATTTAAAATCAACTCCTGCTTACCAAACATTATTTTTTCTTCTTCTTTTTCCATATGATCATAACCTAATAAGTGTAGAAATCCGTGAACAGCCAAAAAACAAATTTCTCTTTTAAAACTATGTCCATACTCTATTGCTTGTGATTTTGCTTTATCTAAAGAAATATAAATATCTCCTAATAATCTAAAATCTTCATATTTTATATCATCATAATCTTCTAGCGCGAATGTAATAACATCTGTTGGTCTATCTATTTTTCTATATTCTTTATTTAATTTATGAATATAGTCATTATCAACAATGATAACATTAAATGATACTTGTCCAACTTTTTCTTCTAGAATAGCTTTATTTAAGACCATTTCAACATCTTTTAATTCTTTTATTTCTTCTTTTGTTTCATTAATTATTTCAAACATTAAATCCTCCTAAAATATAATATATGTATCCACATATCAAACTTACTATTATTATAACAGATATATTGTAAAAAATTTCATTTCTTAAGAAATTTGGCAATTTATCTTTTATTTTTTCAATTATCTTATATATAAAATATCCTAATATGCCACCTATAACATTTAAAAAAATATCATCAACATCAAATACTCTTCCTATAATTAATTGTGTTACCTCAATTGTACACGAAGTAATTAAGCAAAGTAAAAATACAATACTTTTTTTATTTGTTTTTAAAAAATATGATACAAAAAAGCCATAGGGAATAAACATTATCATATTCCCTACAACATTTCTAAAAAATAATCCCGAAAATATTTCGTATCTAAGTATTTCTTTAAAAGGAATAAAATTAGATGTTGACCAACTTACATCTTGGAAAGTTACAACATAGAATAAACTTATTATATAAATAATAAAGCCTAATTTAAATGCTTCTTTATAAAAATAAAATTTTTCTTTATTCTTAATAATATATGATATTCTTAATGTTGACAAAATAACTGTTATTATTAATACCATTGGCCATATATTCGCTAAAATATTCTTAATTGTTATATCAAACATTTAGTTCACCTTCTACCAGACTATAATCAGTGATGTCCTCACATACTGAAACAAAAAGTTCTAATATTATTTTACTATTATTTGTCTCAACTTTCAATTTTTTTGTGTCAATTATGTATTCATTGTCATTTAATTTACTTTTAATTTTATCTAATCCCACTTCTATTGCTTTACTAGTCGCTTCTTCTTTAGTTAATGTTTGATTAATATTTAAAATTTTATTTTTTGTTTGTTTTACTATACTAAATGGTATTGTTTTGTTTTTATATAATATTTTTTCTTTAGTTACAAGATAGTTATTATATAAACTTATATTCAAATTCATAAATTTGAAAGTATATACTTTCTTTGTTTCTCCAGTTACTTTTCTTTCCGTATAGTTTAAAGGATATTCAATGGTTAATTTATACCATACTTCACCATATACTTTTCCTGTTGCTGGAACTATTTTTTTTATTTCACCATTTAAATCAATATTACCACTTACAATAATATCTCCTTTTTTTACATAATCATTTTTATTTTTTACGATTATTCCATCACTAGCTTCAATACTAAGTATAACAGCATCTTTTTTTGCGACTAAGTTTCTCGGTTCATTATTACCATTTATGTCATTTATTTTTCTTTCTTCTACTTTTACAATATATCTAGTACCACTAGATTCTATTTCTAGCCATTCTATTTTGTCTTTATGTTTTTCCATTATTTTATTTTTAACTTTGTTTATATATTTATAATCTTTTTTCAATGAGTATATTCTAATTCCATTTTCACTTAGTTCTTCTTTTATTAATTCTCTTATATTTTTATCATTATGAATAACATCAATATAAAAAATTGTATTACTTAAATACAAAACAAAAGCAAATGCTAAAACAATTGATATTACAATTAATTTATTTTTTTTAAGTAATTCTTTATATTTATAAAAGCCCGTATATTCTACTACTTCAACATCATAAACAGTTTTAATTTCTTCTATTTTTTCTAGATTATTTTTATAAATTTTAACTACTATTTCGTCATATTTTAAGTATTTAATTTCTAATAGTTCAATGTCAACACTAATCAATCTTTTAATAAATCTTTCAATATTTCTACCTTTGACTTTTATATAATAAGTTGTTTTAAATTTATTTAGCCATTCATTTCTCATTATTATTCTCCCAATTCTATATTTATTATTTTTCCTATAATTAATACTTCATCTTTGAGTAATTTTGAAACAACTAAATTTTTACCATTTATTGTAATTTTGCCTTGTTTATGCCTAATAATTATTTTATTCGAATCAAGATGTCCTATAGATTCGTAATTCAATATGTCTATTCTATCTTTTAGTAATTTAACTTCGAATTCATCTTCCATTATGTATGTTCTTAATTTATCAAATGCCATAGAATCACCTATATTAATATATGAAAAAAAATAGTTTATTAAAACTATTCTTTCATTGCTTTAAACATTTTTTTCCATAAATCTTTAGATGAATAATTTAAGATACCAACTTTATATATTTTTAAACCATATTTAATTAATAAATAATTTGTTATTATAGTTAATAATATAGAGATTAATACATCAACTATTCCAATTTGACCTAAAACTAATAATGATGGAGATAATATAGCAGATATTAATGGGATATAAGATAATATTCTTATAAATATAGCGCCTTTGAATACTCCTGCCATCATTGCTAAATAATAGCCTACTAATAGAATTATTACAATTGGTGTTTGCATTTGACTAAAATCTTCAGCATTTGTAGTAATACTTGCTAAAATGCCTGCAAGTAATGAGTATGCAATAAATGTTAATATCATTAAAACTAGTGCAAGTGGTATTATATATATTAACTTATCAACAAATTGACTATTTAATACAGAATCTAAAATTCCACCTACTTCTCCACCTAAACTATCAATAACATTTCCTCCACCAAATAGAGTTCTTGAAAATAGTCCAATAGTGCCATATATTATCAAAAATAATCCTTGTGATAAAACAAATATATTACCTGATAATATTTTTGAGAAAAAATGTGTTTTTGGAGATACATTTGAGATAATTATTTCCATTCCTCTAGTTGTTTTTTCGTCGTTTACTTCCATCCCAATCATTTGAATCAAGAATATTGTCAACATAAAGAAAGGTAATATTACAATTGGGAAAACAGTAGACATAATTGTTTCCATACTTTCATCTTCAGTTTTCTTAGTTTCATCTAATATAACCCTATCTATTTCAACTGCTGACATTATTTTGTTAAGTTCTTCTTGATCAATATTAGTTTGAGACATAGCTACTGCATTTTTTGTGACATTGGCAGCTTGATATAATACTTGATAAGGTATCGTATCAATATAACCTTCAGACACTATTTTTATACTTAAAACATTTTTTTCATCAGGATTAACTACGAATAAAATAATTTTATTATTCTCTTCTATTTCCTTTAAAGCATCATCTTCAGTTTTTTCATATTTAATTACATCAAATGATGATGTCTCTCCATTAATTGTTTTACTTGTTGTATTAATTTGTTCTTTTAAAATATCAAATGTATATTCAGTATTATCAATAACATAAACTTTAGTTAACTCATCAAAATCTCCACCAAAGAATTTGATAATTGAATCAATATTACATAAAGCCACTATACCAATTAATAAAAGAATATTAACTATTTTAAACCATTTTGTATCAATTTTTCTTTTTAATGAAACTTTAGTTAAAAACCATAATTTACTTTTCATATGATTCACCTACCTTTGACACAAATATTTCATTTAATGTTGGTTCTTCTACAACAAATTTTGTAATATTTTTTTTCTTACTTACTACTTTAAACACTGATTCAACTATTTCAGAAGATTCAATTTTTACTTCAAACTCATCAGATTTTTCAATTACTTCTAAAACACCTTTAATTTCTTGTAATTCTTCTTTAGTAATATCCCCTTTTATGAAAATATTTTTCTTACGGTATTTTTCTTTTATATCTTTTAGATATCCTTCTAATACTGTTTTTCCTTTTAAAATTATAACTAATTTTTTACAGAATAATTCAACATGTTCCATTCTATGAGATGAGAAAATAATAATTGATCCTTTTTTTGATAATTCTACTATTTCATTTTTAAATAGTTCAACATTAAATGGATCTAAACCACTAAATGGTTCATCCAATATTAATAATTTTGGTTCATTAATAATAGCCATAATAAATTGGATTTTTTGTTGATTACCTTTAGATAGTTCTTTTATTTTTTTATCAATGTAATCTGAAACTCCAAATTTATTTAATAAGTACTCTAATCTTTCAATTATTTTCTTTTCTTCCATTCCTTTTAATGTACCATAAAATATAGCTTGTTCTCTTACAGTCATTTTAACGAGTAGACTTCTTTCTTCCGTTAAAAATCCTATTTTGTCAGTAACACTATAATCTATATGTTTTCCATCTAAAAGAATAGTTCCTTCTGTGGCATCAAGTAATCCCATAATCATTCTAAATGTTGTAGTTTTACCTGCTCCGTTAACACCTAGCAACCCAAATATTTCGCCTTCTTTAACTGTGAAAGATAAGTTATCTACAGCTTTGAAGTCACCATAATATTTTGTTACATTTTTAACTTCTAGCATTTTAAAATCACTTCCCTCTAATATGTTTCATTATACACTTTATTTAATGATATGTAAATAATTCATATAACCCTTTCTAATTCATAGGTAGTATTAAAGATTCTTTCATCACTACAATATGACATTATATATTTATTTTCTTCTTTTGTAATTATTATTCCTATAGTTTTATTTTCTTCTATTGTTTTTATATTTCTATTTACATAATTCATATATGTTTCTATTTGACCTATATGTTCTTTCTTTAATTTTGTTATTTTTAACTCTACTACAACATAACATTTATATTTTATATTGTATAAAAGCAAATCTATATAATTATAAGTGTCACCTATTTTTATTTTGTATTCATTTTTTATATAACAGAAACCATTACCTAACTGCTCTAGAAAATTGTCCATATTTTCTAAAATTAATTGTTGTAACATCTTTTCTTTTAATATTTCTTTATCCGCATTTAATATAATAGGATTTTTTACTAAATCTTGAACTTCTAATTTATTATTGTTTTTTAGTTTTTCTTTTGTTTTTTCATCCAATCTTTCATATTCTTTTGATTTTATTTTCTCTTTCAGCTTTCTTTGAGTTAAATTACCATTTTTAACCATTTCAATATAATAATTAATTTTATTTATATCTTTTAATGGCAATAATTCCCTATAATGACTCCAAGATAATTGGTGCCACAATGTGGCACCTTTTTCAATCATTAAATAAAACTGTCTCATCCTTTTCAAATTTGTTATAGTATACCCTTTGCCTAATTCATTAGTTAATTTCTTAGAATATTCTTTTATAATTCCTTCACCATAATGTTTTCCTGCTTCACTTAACATTTTTCCAACATTGTAATATGTTTGTAAATCACTTCTATTTTTACTATAATCTTTTACTTTTTTGTATATCTCATTATTGATTAGTTCTTGTTTAATAATTTCATAATAATTCATTTTAAGCCTCCTGTAATTCATAAGTAGTATTAAAAATTCTTTCATCACTACAATATGACATTATATATTTATTTTCTTCTTTTGTAATTATTATTCCTATTGTTTTATCTTGATTTATTTTTTTTATATTCTTATCAATATAATTCATATAGGTTTCTATTTGCCCTATATGTTCTTTCTTTAATTTTGTTATTTTTAGTTCCACTACAACAAAGCAATTGTAAATATAATTAAATAATAATAAATCTATATAATTATAAGTGTCACCTATTTTTATTTTATATTCATTTTTTATATAACAGAAACCATTACCTAACTGCTCTAGAAAATTGTCCATATTTTCAAAAATTAATTGTTGTAACATCTTTTCTCTCATTATTTCTTTATCTGTATTTAATATAATAGGATTTTTTACTAAATCTTGAACTTCTAATTTATAATCATTTTTTAATTTTTCTTTTGTTTTTTTATCTAATCTTTCATATTCATTTGATTTTATTCTTTTTCTTAATTCTCTTACAGTTAAATTTTGTTCCTCTGAAATTTTTATATAATAGTCAATTTGACTAATATCGTTTATTGATAAAATCAAATCATAGTGAGACCAACATAATTTTGGCGACAATGTCGCCACTTTTTGATTACAGAAAGTTTCATAAAATTTTTTAAATCTATATAATATTCTAATTCCAAATTTTTTACCTAATTCATTAGTTAATTTTTTAGAATATTCTTTTATAATTCCTTCACCATAATGTTTACCTGCTTCACTTAACATTTTTCCAACATTATAATAAGTTTGTAAATCACTTCTATTTTTACTATAATCTTTTACTTTTTTATAAACTTCATTTTTTATTAACTCTTCTTTTATGTTTTCATAGTAACTCATTTTAAACCTCCTGTAATTCATAAGTTGTATTGAATATTCTTTCGTCACTACAATATGACATTATATATTTATTTTCTTCTTTAGTGATTATTATTCCTATAGTATTGTTTTCCTCTATCGTTTTTATATTTATATTTACATAATTCATGTAGGTTTCTATTTGACCTATATGTTCTTTCTTTAATTTTGTTATTTTTAACTCTACTACAACATAGCATTTATATTTTATATTATACAAAAGCAAATCAATATAATTATAAATGTCACCTATTTTTATTTTATATTCATTTTTTATATAACAGAAACCATTACCTAACTGCTCTAGAAAATTATCCATATTTTCTAAAATTAATTGTTGCAGCATTTTTTCCCTCATTATTTCTTTATCTGTATTTAATATAATAGGATTTTTTACTAAATCTTGAACTTCTAATTTATTATCATTTTTTAATTTTTCTTTTGTTTTTTCATCCAATCTTTCATATTCATTTGATTTTATTTTTTTTCTTAATTCTCTTACGGATAAATTTTGATCTTCTGTTACTTTAATATAATATTTAATTTGATTGTCATTTAACCACAATAATTCAATATAATGGCTCCAGCTTAATTGGTCAGACAATGTCTGACTTTTTGAAAAAAGATAGAATTTACGCATATATTTTAGATTAGTTATCGTGTAACCTTTACCTAATTCATTAGTTAATTTTTTAGAATATTCTTTTATAATTCCTTCACCATAATGTTTTCCCGCTTCACTTAACATTTTTCCAACATTATAATAAGTTTGTAAATCACTTCTATTTTTACTATAATCTTTTGTCTTTTTATAAACTTCATTTTTTATTAACTCTTCTTTTATTTCTACATAATAGTCCATAATTCCTCCTTAAATGTTTTTTATATTAACACTCAAAAATTAAATAATTTGTCGAAAAAAAACTGATTTAAAAATCAGTTTCTACCAAAATATCCATTTATTACATATTTAGTATCATTAACTATAATAAAAGCTTTATCATCTAGACTTTTAATTAATCTAACTAAACCATTATATTTTTTATTATCCACTTCAATAAATAACATATATTTTTTATCTTGTTGTCCTTTAGCCTCTACCACTGATACAGCATATCCATTATTTCTTAAACTATCAACAACATTGTCATTAGTACTACTCAAAATAACTTGAAAACCGATTGTTCCCTTAATAAACCTTGTACTTAAAAAAGTTCCTAAATATGTTCCAGTCGCAAAACCACCAGCATATGATAAAGCTATCCATATACTATTAATATCGGTATTTAATGCTTCCTTAACCACCAAAAACCAAATCAATGTTTCGAAAAAACTTATCATTGTAGCAGCTATTCTATTACCCTTAACTGTTATAATTGTTCTAAAAGTTCCCATTGAAACATCAATGATTCTTACAAAGAATATTTTAAGACATAAAATAAATAATTCCATAATTCCCTCCATCTTGTATTTTAAATTAAATTTGTTTATAATTAATATAGGTGATGTTATGAAAAAGAAAAGAAGATTAAAAAAAAGTGTATATTATGGATTAATCGGCATAATTATTTTTATAGTTCTAATCATAAGTGGAATAAAATATATTAAATATATTAATAGTAATCCCTATAAATTAAAGAAACTAGGATATAATAATGAACAAACAGAAATAATCTTAAAACTAGATGATAAATATATTAAAGAAATATTAAAAATGGACTATAATAAAGATTACACAAAATTCATAAATCAAAAATATTTCCTATTTAAAAATCTAAATACTTATATCAAATACTATAAAAAACATAAAGATGAAAAAATTAGTAAAATAGTTAGTTTAGTTAATGTTAAAGCTAATAATGAATGGTATGATAAAGATATAGTTGTGGCTACCGATACAAGTAAAGGTAATTTAATGCTCGTTAATAAGTTTAACCAATTAAAGGAAAATTATACGCCTAAAAACATTGTTCCAATAAGCAATTATTATTCATATGATAACAATAGCATCACAGAAGAAGTATATACTGCTTATAAAAAAATGTGGTATGCCGCTAAAGACGAAGATCTAACATTGATAGTTACATCTTCTTATCGTGACTATAAAACTCAAGAAACATTATGGGACGGATATGCTGATAGCAAAGGTGAAAAATGGGCAGATAGTGTAAGTGCTAGAGCCGGATTTAGTGAACATCAAACTGGACTTACTCTTGATATTGTTACATATAACACAATTATGAATGATTTTGAAAAAACAGATGAATTTAAATGGCTACAAAAGAATGCTTACAAATATGGCTTTATTTTAAGATATCCTAAAGGTAAAGAAGATATAACTGGATACGATTATGAATCTTGGCATTATAGATATGTTGGTACTGATGTAGCTAAAGCAATTTATGATAAAAATATTACTTATGATGAATATTACGAATATTATATAGTAGGTGACAAATGAAAAAGATAATTATAATAATTAGTTTAATCTTAATAACTATATTGGCTTATTTAGGATTTAAATATTTTACAAAAGAAGAAAATGAATTTAAAAAATTAGGATATAATGAAGAACAAATTGAAATAATCAACACATTAAAAAATCCTGACATTGTCTTAAAATACGATTACAATGAATTTATAATCGAATTAATTAAAAATGAAAACTTTAAAGAAGAAAAATTAAATGATTATTTAGATTTTAGTAAATATAACTTTTCTATTCAAGATACAATGTATGTTGTAAATAATGATTTTTATGATAAAGATATTGAATATAACGAAGAAATAGTCGCTTTAATGAAAGAAGAATATTATATCAATGACAACTTAGATAGATATATAGAATATAAAAAAAATCATAACCTAGACAATTATAATATTATTTTGAATGTTAATTGTAATCTTGATTATGAATTTTATACTAATGCAACACCTGCTGACTTAAGTAAAGGTACATTGATATTAGTCAATAAATTTAATTATTTGGATAAAGATTATGTACCTGACAATATGGTTACTATTGAATCAAAATATGGTGTTAATCAACCATTAAATAGTGAGGTTTATGAAAAATATAAATTAATGTGGGAAGATGCTTCTAAAACTGGATTATCGTTATATATTAATTCACCTTATAGAAGTTATAATACTCAAAGTTATCTATATAATAATTATGGTAAAAGAGATGGCTACGCTTTAGCTGATACCTACTCTGCTAGACCTGGATATAGTGAACACCAAACAGGCCTTGCATTTGATGTTACAAGTAGAACAACTAATTTTGATACTTTTGCCTATTCAAAAGAATACGCATGGTTACAAGATAATGCTTATAAATATGGATTTATTTTAAGATATCCTAAGGGTAAAGAATATATTACCGGATACCAATATGAATCTTGGCATTACAGGTACGTTGGTGTTGAAGTAGCAACCAAAATCAAAGAATTAAATATTACTTATGAAGAATATTATGCGTATTTCGTTAAATAATATTCTTTTTTTTCATATAATATATTGGTGAATTATATGAGTCTAAAAATCTTTAAATTATGTTTTTATCTATTTTTAGCATTTTTAATTGTTCTATTCTACACAAAAAATTTAAACATATTTGGAAACAAATTCTATAAAAACATTAAAAATATTGATAATCCTGATGATATAAATGTTCTAGTAAATAAAAATAATAAATTAAATCAAAATTATATACCTAGTGATTTAATAATGTTAAATAGAAAATACGCTAATGAATATAAATATATGCGAGAAGTTGCAGCTACTAACTTTGAAAAATTAAGTGAAGATGCTTATAAATTAGGATATAAAATTATAGCCGTATCAACCTATAGAAGTTATAGTTATCAAGAAGAATTGTTTAATTCATATGTAAAAAATAAAGGTGAAGAATACGCTTTAAAATGTAGTGCGAAAGCAGGACATTCTGAACATCAAACTGGATTGGCCGTTGATGTGATGGGGTCAAATAATGACTATGATGAATTTGAATCATCAATAGAATTTGAATGGATGAAAAATAATGCTCACAAATATGGTTTTATTTTAAGATACCCAAAAGATAAAACAAAAATAACGGGTTTTAAATATGAACCTTGGCATTATAGGTATGTTGGTGATATAGCTGAATATTTATATAAAAACAATTTAACTTTAGAGGAATATAAAAAAAAGTTTACTAAGTAAACTTTTTTATATAGCCTCAACAATTAATTTTATTGCTGTCCTTTCATCACCATCAATTACAATATCAGTAAAAGCTGGTATACATACTAAATTTTTACCACTTGGTGCGACAAATCCACGAGCAATTGCTATTGCTTTTATTGCTTGATTTAATGCTCCTGCCCCAATTGCTTGTATTTCAGCAGTGCCTTTTTCTCTAAATACATTAGCTAACGCTCCTGCCACTGAATTTGGATTTGATTTACTAGATACTTTAAGTGTTTCCATATATATTCATTCCTTTCTTACATTAAATTATATGTTAACAATAAAAAAAAAAGAACCTTTAAACAACGATTCTATTTCTTCCAGCATTTTTAGCTTCATATAATTTTTTATCGGCTTCTTCTATAAATGTATAAATTGATTGTCCATTTTTATATTCAGCAACTCCACCACTGATAGTTATATTTCGATCTTTAATCTTTAAATTCTTTTGGCAATATTTTCTTATTGTTTCAGCTATTTCATAAGTATCATTTGAATTGAATGATGGTAAAATAACTAAAAATTCTTCCCCACCATATCTTGTAACTATCCCTTTTGTGCTTGTAACATTCTTTATAATTTTTACTACTTTTTTTAATATTTTATCTCCCATAATATGGCCATAATCATCATTAACCCTCTTAAAGAAATCAATATCCATCATTATTATTGAAAGAGGAAACTTTTTCTCGTCAATAAATTTTTTCAAGCATTGTTCCATATGATTTCGATTCCAAGCTCCAGTAAGTGGATCAGTTATTGACATTTTACTCAAATAATCATTTATATCATTCAATCTTTTATTTTTTTTCTCGTATAATTTTAATATTGTTAATAATGATATACCTACTGATAAAGATATATACATAATATGAATAAATATTACTATTGTATGTAACATTGTTCCATATAAAACTGTCCTAGCTGCAATATTACTTGTATCATAGATTAATAAAAATAAATAATAAATAGCCTCTATACATAAAATAATAACTCTTTTTCTTCCATTAAACAATAGTATTGTATATAATAATGCCATTATAATATATATTCCAACAATTCCTTGAATTACTGTAAATTTAGCTAATACACCAAGTGAAACATTCATAAGAAGTGTTGACAATACACCATAAACATTTATATTTTTACTATAATTACAAATTACAAATACAACACATTGTGCGGCTAAACAAATAAAAGCGATAACTGCAGCTTCCATATGTTTTTGTAAAAATAATGTTATCACGGTTGCAATAAAAAGTAATACTATTAAGCTTATTGTTTCAATGTTGTATATTCTATTTTTTAATGTTCTATCTTCACCAAATATATTGTCAATTTTAGTTTCGATCAATTCTGATATTTTATTATATGTACTACCTATTTTCATATTTTTACCTCTCAAAAAAAATTGGTCTAAGCCAATTTTTAAGTGCAACTGGCTGACATTTTAAAGTCCCTATAGTTTTGCGTCACAAGCTTTCGATTGTTTTGCTATATATAATTATAACACCTTAATTTTTAATAATCAATCATTTCCATAAATAACACTATCAAATAATGGTTTTACACCTGTTCCATCATCATTTAAGTGTATTTTAGATTGATATATATCATAACCTGGTAATTGATTTCCTTCTATCATAACTGGTCCCTTATTAGTAATTGCTATATCCCATCCTACTAATCCAACTTGTGGAACTACCTTTGATGCTTCTTTTACCATTTTAATTGCTTCTTTAAAATATGGAATTTGAAATCCTTCTATTTTAGTATTGGTTACTGGATGATTAATGAATACATTACCTTTTTTATCAATAGCAGGTTTATATATTATTCCTTTTTCGTTAACAACACTATACATTCCACCATGATTAAAGTTATCAACTACATTATTACCATTTCCAATTCTAATAGCTCTAAATAAAACTGTGCATTTTTTATTTTTATATGCTGTTACTATTCTTAATGTATTAACACTTGTAGGAAATAATTTGTTCATTTCTTTAGATTGTTTAACACATTCTTCTACTAATAATTGTTTATTATGAATAAGTCTCATATATAAATTTTTAATATTTGTATCTTTTGTTATTTCTATTTTCTTTATTCCTTTGCCACATTGTAAATCCACAGGTTTTACAATTATTGTTTTATGTTTTTTTACAAATTTAGTAAATTCTTCTAAGTTTGATCTTAAATATAAATAGTCTCTTTTTAAGTATTTATTAAATAATTCATTAAACTTAACCTTATTGTTAAATAATTCATAATATGAACTATCATTCATTGTTTTTAAGTAACCATTGTTTACTCCTCGCGTAACGAAGGTTTTTCTTTGTTTACTAGTTAAGTTTTCAAAAAAGAATACTTTGTAATCCATATATCCTGCTTGGTATTTAATTGAACATATTAACATATCTAAAAAAATATATATTCTTGGTTTTTTACTTCTTTTTGATACTTCTTTAATACTTTCTTTTGCTGCTTTAAAATCCATACTAAATAATCTCTTAAAATAGTATTTTACTTTACTCATAGACATCACCATAAATATTATATCATTTTGTCAAAAAAAAGAAATAATTTTCTAAAAAAAAATAATCTATTTAAAGATTATTTTTCCATTTATCATATCAGTTATATTTCTAAAGTATAATTCTAAAAAATTTGCTTTTTCAACATTCTCTTTTACTGTTAACTCAGCTTCACTTATTTTCTTACCATCTTCATTTATGATTAATTTACCAATTACCTCTCCTTTTTTTATTGGAGCTTTTATTTTATTTAATTTAAAATCATATGTTATTTCACCAACTTGTTCAGTTTTTTGTTTTACAATAGTTATATTATCAGCAGGTACTATTTCAACATATTTATTTTTAGATTTATCTATTTCTATTTTTTTAATTATTGTTTTAGTGTTAGCTACTTCTACTGTTTTGATTTTAGCAAATCCATAATCTAACATGCTAGATATTTCAGCATTTCTTATACTACTTGTTGGTTCATTCATTGCTACTGCAATTAACCTTACATTATTTTTTTTAGCAGTTGCTGTTAAACAATATCCTGCAGTACTTGTATATCCCGTTTTTAACCCATCTGCACCACTATAAAATCTTACTAATTTATTTGTATTAACTAACCAAAATTCTCTATCAGTACCTTTTCTTAAATAATCTTCATATATACTAGTAAATTCTAATACTTTTTCATGTTTAATCAATTCTTTAGCCATAATACTCATATCATAAGCACTTGAATAATGGTTTGCTTCATCTAATCCATGTGGATTTTTAAAGTTAGTATCTTTTAATCCTAATTCTTTAGCTTTATTATTCATCATATTTACAAATTCATCTACTGTGCCAGCTATTGTTTCAGCTAATGCAACGACAGCATCATTACCACTTGCTACAGCAATTCCCTTAAATAAATCAGATACTTTCATTTTTTCGCCTGTCTCTAGTAGTATTTGTGATCCTCCCATACTAGATGCATTTTCAGAAACAGTAACAACATCATCCCAATTAATTACGCCTTTTTCTATTGATTCAACTATGACTAACATACTCATTATCTTAGTCATAGAAGCAGGCGCTAATTTCTCATGAGCATTTTTTTCGAATAAAATTTTTCCCGTAGTTGCCTCTATTAATATTGCACTTGTAGCATTACTTGCTAGAGAACTATTTTCTGTATTTTCCATAACTGGAATTGTATCACTTGCAAGTACACTAAATGGTAATATTAATAATAGTAAAAAAACACATATTTTTTTCATAATCCACCTCTAATAAATACTATGAAATATTAAAAAAAAAAGAATAATAAAATTAATCTTTTGGTTTAAATATTAAACTAAGTAAAAATGAGAAAACTATTGCTGAAATAATTCCTGAAGAAGTTAAATCAAACATTCCCATTGCTAAACCTATTATTCCAAATTCACTAGCTTTTTCTAAAGCACCGTGTATTAATAAATGACCAAATGAAGTAATTGGAACTAATGCTCCACCACCAGCCCATAAAACAAATTTATCATATATACTAAATATATCTAAAAAAGCACCTACAACTACAAATATTGTTGTTACATGGCCTGCTGTCAATTTTGTATTATCTAATATTATTTGACCTAATAAACATACTATTCCAGCAAATAAAAATGCATTTAAATATATCATTATATTACCTCCAAACTAATAGCGTGGCATATAGCAGGTATTGTTTCTTTTTCATTAACCATTGTTGTACTCATTAAAGCACCTGTTGCTAAAAGTAGTACTTTTTTCAATTCTTTTTTCTTCATTTTATCAAATATATATCCGTATGTTACTAATGGTAAACAAGCAGGTCCAGATCCTCCAGCATATACATCTTGGTTATTTATATCAAATATCATACAAGCAGAATCATCATAATTATTTAGTTCAATATTATATTCTTCTTTCATATAATCTTTCATTATATCTTTTCCGTATCTTCCTAAATCACCACTTAAAATTAGATCATAATAACTAATATCTCTCTTTGTTTCTTTTAAGTGAGTATATAATGTATCTGCACACGCTGGTGTCATTACTGCACCCATATTATAAACATCTGTTACACCTAAATCTACTACTTTCCCAATTGTTGAAGACTCAATCTTTATCCCATTTTTTTCACTACTTAAAAAGGCAGAACAACCACCAGTAGTTGTAAATGTTGTTGTTTTCGGTTTCACTCCACCATATTCTACTGGGTATCTAAATTGTTTTTCAGCAGCATTATTATGTGAAGATACAGAACAAACACAATTTTCTATTTGTTTAGCTTCAATTAAATTGGAACCTATTATTAAACCTTCAACACTGCTAGCACATGCACTATATATTCCTAGATATGGGATTCCTATTTTTGATGCTGCATAGTTAGATGAAACTATTTGATTTAACAAATCACCTGATATCATTAGTTCAGGAATTTTATTTGTTTTCTTGATTAATAAATCTATTGATTCTTCTATCAATTTACTTTCTGCTTCTTCCCAAGATTTTGTTCCAAAATAAAATTCATTGTAACTCTTATCAAAATAATTACCTAATGGTCCCTTTTTTTCATATGGTCCAGATATTGTAATTGTATCATTTATGTACACATTATTATATTTAAATGTCATATAGTACCTCCAAATAAAAGTATCCTAACGAGTCCAAAAACATAAGCACTTACTACTCCAAATACTATTACTGTTCCTGCTAATTTAAACATATTCGCACCTAATCCTGTTACTAATCCCTCTTTACGATATTCTAAAGAAGCACTCATCATTGAATGTGCAAATCCTGTTATTGGTACAATTAATCCTGCTCCTGCCCATTTAACGATACTATCAAAAAATCCTAAACAAGTAAGTAAACAACCAATAAATATAAGTGTTATTATCATAAAAGTTCCAGCTTCTTTAGTAGGTATATCCAAAATATACGAATAAAATTCTAATAGTAATTCTCCAATTACACCCATCATTCCGCCCACTATAAACGCTTTTGCTCCATTTTTTAATCTATCTTCTTTTGGTTTGTGTTTATCAACTATTTTTTGATATTTTTCTTTTTCCATATTTTTCCTCCTATGGTTATTATGAAAAAAATAGATATTTTTATACAAAAAAAATAATCAATTAATGATTATTTTAAAGCTTCTAATAATTCAGCTTTTTTCATTGTTGAAGCACCTTCAATTTTTTTAGAAGCTGCTAATTTTTTTAATTCAGCAACAGTTAATTTAGATAAATCTTCTTTAACTTCTTCCTTAACAGGTTTTTTTGCAGTTTCTTTTTTTGGTTCTTCTTTTGAAACTTTTCCGGCTAAACCTTCATTTGCTACTTTAACTAATTCAGTAAATGCAGCTGGATTATCTATTGCTATTTCAGATAACATTTTTCTGTTAACTTCAACTCCTGCTTTTGATAAACCATTTATAAATTTTGAATAACTAATATCATTCATTCTACAAGCAGCATTGATTCTTGTAATCCATAATTTTCTGAAATCTCTTTTCTTTTGTCTTCTATCTCTATATGAATAAGATAATGAATGCATTACTTGTTCTTTAGCTGTTTTGTATAATCTATGTTTACTTCCAAAATAACCTTTGGCAGCTTTCATAACTTTTGCGCGTCTTGCACGATGTATTGTTCCACCTTTAACTCTTGGCATTTAAATCCCTACTTTCTATATAAAATCTTTAATTCTTTTGTAATCAGATTGTGTTAATCCATTACCTTTTCTACCAGCTCTATTTGATAATGAGCTTTTTTTACCTGTATTATGTCTTGTTCCAGGTTTTCCTATTTTAATTGTTCCACCAGGTCTAACTTTACAAACCTTAGCCATTCCTTTATGTGTTTTTTGTTTTGGCATAATTAATTCCTCCTATTTTTCTTTATTTGGTATAAGCATCATAGTCATAAATCTTCCTTCCATTTTAGGAGCAGATTCTGGAGTTGCTAAATTTTCTACTTCCTTAGCAAATCTCTCTAGCACTTCTCTACCTAACTCTGGATGAGCCATTTCTCTACCTTTAAATTTAATTGAAATTTTAACTTTATGACCTTTTTCTAAGTATTTTGATGAATTCTTTACGCGTGTATTAAAATCGTGAACATCAATAGTTACTGATAAACGATATTCCTTAATTTCTAAGTTGCTTTCTCTTTGTTTTTTTATGTTTTCTTTTTGTTTTTTCTTATTTTCGTATTTGAATTTGTTATAATCCATAATTTTACAAACTGGAGTTGCACCATTATTATTAATCATAACTAAATCAAAACCAGCATAATTTGCTAATGTTAATGCATCAGCAATTGGTTTAATCCCTAATTGTTCACCTTTTGGTCCAATAACCATTACTTCTTTAGCGCGTATTTGTTCATTAATATACATTTCTTTTTCCCTTGCGATACCTGACACCTCCATAAAAAAGTGAATACACATAATGTATCCACTTTTAGCTAACTATTTAAATATAATTGGCATTTACCTAATGCTATACGCATTCAGGTGAGTGTGGATACACTGCTTTCCTTTTTTGATTTCTTAATGATTATACAATAATAATATATGTTTGTCAATCATTTTATATAAATACTTATTTATTTTATATATTTTTTTACTTTTTTATTACTTATATTATTTGTAATTATTCCATAAGCGTAACCTAATGTATCATCAACACCATATCTACTATTAATTAATAGTTCATTCAAGTCATTTCTTACTTCTAAAATACTATCTCTAATAACATAGCAAGAATTATTGGAATTTTTATCATTTGCGATTGTAAAATCATCAGTCCAACTTTCATCACATACAACCCCAATGACTGGCTCGAATTCATTTTTACCACAATCTTTATTATATGTATTTATTTCAAAATAGCTTTTCTCTAAAACAAATCCATAAAGATAGGTTATTTTATTCGTAAGCAATTGCAATAAATCAATATCACTTTTATCCATCAAATCATAGCCTGCGCTATAAATTATATTACCATTAAAATTAATTCCTTCAATTAATCTTAATCTTAGTTGTTTTATATCCATATTACCATCCCCTTAAAAATATAAACACAGTTTTAAAAAAGAAAACAAAATGTTTTCTCTTAACGGAAGCCGCCTCCGCCGCCTCCACCGAAGGAACCTCCTCCTCCGCCACCGGATGAGAATCCACCTCCACCAGATGAATAAGATTCAGCTCTTGATTTGGCAGTAGATGCACTTACCATACCTGTATGAGATATATCATGAACAAATACCATACTACTATATGTATCATCTGTAATTACATCTGGATACAATTCTTTAAATTGTTTAGCTACTTTATCAGCAACTCCAAATATTTGAGCATACATTAAGTATTCTTCCCATAGAGTTACTTCAATTGCTTCTTTATCTTTCATATTTTCAAATTCTTTAAAGAATTCTTTTAATCCTTTCATATATATGGCTTCACCATACATTGCAGGATCCACTGAATAATATGTTGATTTGAATATTTTAAATGTTGTCTTTTCTTTTTCAACTAACTTACCTTCTGCGATTAGTTTATCGCTTTCATAATCTAAAACCTCATCAAACCATTTAAATATTTTTGAATAGTTGTTTTTACACCACTTTTCAAATTCTTTACTTTCTAGTATTCCATCTTTACTAGCAGTATACATATATTTGTATAATTTGTCTTCTACTTCTGTATCTAATGTAGCATTTTCATCGAATACAATTGTAGTATCTTCTTTTTTGAAAATAGCACCAACAGTTTTACTTTCAATTTTTATTTTTTCTTGCTTCAACCACTTAAGTAATATAGCACCCAAGAAGTCTGTTTTTTTCTTTACTAAATTGTAATTGTTAGCAACCCAGTAAGCTCTATAAATATCTTTTCCACAAGGTAATTCTCTAAACAAATTAACATTTTTCGGTAATTTCTTTCCTTGTTCACCATAATCTAATGTTTTTGTTCCGCATTTATTTCCAGAATCAGATGCTGATTTGCATATTATTGCAATAATAAATATCCAAAAGGCTACATTAAATATTGCGAAAAGAGCACTTAATATAGTAGCTAAAGGTGATTCTTTATCATCGTAGTGAGTAGCACCTTCTTCAGCCATTTCGTAATATTTATTAAAGTCACCTGATATTTCATTTGATGTATTGAATGTTCCTTTTTCAAATTTGACTAGTGCTACTACATATTCATCACTAGACAAACTATCATTGCTTATTTCAATGTAACCATCATATACATAAGCATAACCACCATAATTTCCATATCCCCATACATCTAATGTATCTTCATACCTAAAATCGCTATGAATTTTTATGTAAACATCATCAACATCTAAATTGCTTGGTATCAATTCCCAATATATAATATCTGAATCTTCAGTTGTTGCTACAAAACCAGTTATTTTATATTTTAATGTATAAATATTATTTCCATAATTACTTATTCCAAAGCATAATTCCTTATGATCACCAGCATCATAAATACCATATTTATAAGCTTTTTCATCAAATGATGCATTTACATCCCAACTACCATCAGAATTATAACTAGTATAGGATTTTGTTTCATCACTTACAGTGTAATCAATAATTTCTGAATTTCCTAAATTTCCATAGTACCTATATCCTTCTGTACCACTATTTAATGAAGCATTCCACACTTCAGTTATGTAAGCATCTCCGTTATTATCAACATATATATCCATTGATATCTTACTAATATTATTGGCTTTTACATTACCAGAAAATAAAATAAAAGCTATTCCCACAATTAAAAAATTAAATATCTTCTTCATAAACACGCTCCTACTAATACAATTTTATCACAATTATTAATAATCGACAATAAAAGAATCACCAATTTTTTTAGCTTTTTCTAATTCTTCTTTGTTTTTTATCGTCCATATGAATAAAGGAATGTTTTTATATTTTATAGCATTATATTTTGAGATTGAAATGAAATCAGGATTTACTATAAATTTTAATTTTAAATTACTATATGTTAATATTCCTATTTTAAATTTTGTATTTAACTTAAACCAATAATATGTCTTTATTGAAAATGTTTGAATTATAAAATTGTTATATTCTTTCAATGCTTTTTTTAATCCCTTACATATTTTTTTACTGTATTCTTTTATTTCAATTAATAATAATACTTTATTATTAATTAGTTTTAATACATCATTTAATAAGGGAATACATTCATCTGAATTTAATAATTTAACATTTTTAATTTCCTCATAATTACAAGTTTCTATTTTTTTATCAATTCCTGTCATTCTTTTCAAATTACTATCGTGGAATACAACTATGTTAGAATCTTTTAAAATTCTTACATCTAATTCTATCGGCATATTTCGATATAATGCTTTTTTAAAAGCGGATAAACTATTTTCAGGTACAGTTTTATGTAGTCCTCTATGTCTAAATTCATAATCTTTTAAATTCATATTACACCTAATTATATATATTTTTATTTTCATTAAAATATGTTATAATATTTGTGGTGATTTAGATGAATGAAGATAAAGATGTAGTAGATTTCTTCACAGAAGAACTAAATAAAAAAGAAAAAAAATTACAAAAGAAAAAGGAAAAAGAAAAGAAAATTAAAGAAAAGAAAAATAAAAAATTGGAAAAAATGGAAGACATCGAGTTTGCTAAAAGGCTAGAAGAAAAAAAATCCGAAAAAAACGAAGATATTGATTTGAATCATAATAGCTTAGAAATGACTAGAGCAAATTTATTCAATTTTGATTCAAAAGAAAAGAAATATCCTTTTTTAAATTTTGTTCTAGGATTATTTTTAGTCATATTATTCTTAGTCAGCTGTGATTATTTTATATATAGCGTTTTAAAAGAAAAAGATTTAAAAATTATAATTACAAGTTCATTATTATGTTGTTTATCTATTTGTTATATTTTATCAATTATTATTAAAAAAGAGTCAATAAAAAAAATATTTCAAATATTAGCTACTATTTCAATTGTAGTATATATGGCATATTACTTATTTATAGTTTAACTTTACTTTTAATTTATTATGTGTTACTATGTATATAGATGAGTTATCACTCATACAATAAAAAAGGGAACATTCTCTATGAATGCCTACCATTAAATGTGCTAGACATTTAAGTCATTGACTTAAGTGTCATTTTTTTATTATCACTATCAACAAAGATAGGAGTAATAAATTGATAGCAATGAGATTCAAAACTTTTATGATAAAAGTCTTTGTTTTCATTTTATCAGACCTCCCTTCTTTTAAAAAAAGAGGTAGACACCCATTAAATGTTCCATTTTATATTCTATAACATTTAGGATAAAAAGTAATTATTTTTCGTTCGACAAAATTAAACAAAAAAAGTATTATTTTTCAATACTTTTTTTTGTCTTTTTATTTTTAATTAATAAAAATATTATAGTTCCTACACTAAGTACTAATCCAGCACTTACACCAATTAATATTTTTAAATATAGCTCATTTTCAGAAACTAATTTATTAACATGTTCATCATTATAAATTTGAACTGTATCTTCTTTTGAATCATACATATAAATATTTGTTTTACCAGTTTCAACATTCATCGCATATATTAACGAATATTTTGAATTATTATTTAATTTATATGCTATTATTTTTTCATCATTGTATTTAATACTTGTTTTAGAATAACCAGTAGGAATTCTTTCTAGTTCTAATGGATACAAAACTGTATTACTAAATTTATACTCTTTATATAGTTTGTAATTATTTTTTTCTTTTACATACCAATTTTGATTACCTTTACTATCTTTTAAAGCTACAATTGTATATTTTGTTATTTTATTTTGATAAGCGGGAACCTCTTCATTATTAATTGTCAATGAAGTTTCTTCATAATTATTAGGTGGAGTTAAATTTTTTTTGTTTCTAACAACTGTGTATTCTTCCTTATCAACTTTAACTTTAATCGGATTATACTCTTTTACTGTAGCTTTAATAACATATGTCTTGGTTGCCCCATTTTCAGCAGTAACAACTACCTCTATGTTATTATCTCCTTCAGTAACTTCCCTTTCTCCAGTACCCGATACACTAGCATTGCCATCAGCAACATTAGCAGTAACATTTATTTTTTCAGTTCCAGCTTCTAATTCTACACTATATTCTAGTGTGTCACTATTGAATTCTGGATTTAAAGAAACACCATCAATTCCTAATGAAGATAAATTGTTGTTAGTTGATAATTGTCTTCTAGCATTTACTCTAATAGTAATTGAAGATGGACTTGTATACCTAGAATCATTTGAATATAAAGCCATATTTTGTGGGGTAAATGTAATAGTTGCTGTACCAGGATTATTTGTTCTAAAAGTATAAGTTGCTTGTTCATTTGGAGTTTTAAATCCCCCATCACTAATACCTCCTGATATAACACTCGAATTACTTGAAGTTAATGAATACTTCCCCATAGCATCATTTGTTTTTATCGTAATAATTACTGAATCACCAACAGTAACATTTGTTCTACTTGCATATAAATCAACAGCTGCTGCATTAACAGTAAATGAACAAGTAATGAAAACTATAAAACCAAATATAATTTTTTTCATTATAATGTTCCTCCATTCATAATATATTTATACAATTTTACATAATCTATGGCATCAACTGTTCCATCATTATTAACATCTGCTGCTATCGAATATGAACCATCTAATGAAGAACCACCCATTATATATTTATATACTTTAACATAATCAACAGCATCTATTTCACCATCACCATTTGCATCACCACGAATTACAATTCTGTAACTCTTTTCTTGACCATTTGCTTTAATAGTTGCGACATCGCCTGTTCCTAACTTTTCTTGACCACTTATGTTTCTTCCATCTGTAGTAATTATAACATCACCACCTGATGATTTAATTGCTGCAATCATATGAGCAGCAGTAGTTCCTAAGTTAATATTTGTAATATATTGATCATTATCTGTATATCCACTCTTAGAAATTATATCAGTAAATGAACTATTGTTTTTCATATTGTTTATTGCAGTTTGATCAACACTAACTGGTAATGATGCAGCAGTTGCAGGCATATTTTCATATACAGGGATTAAAAATTCAATTGTACTATCTAATTTGCCAATATTTTTATAAGCACTATAACTTGATTTACTTTCTGAATATGGTGCTTCAGTATTTGTCATATATTGATGTGAATAAGTATTGTTGCTTGTAACATTAAATCTTTCAAAATATAAAGTATTTTGTCCAACATTGATATAACCATCAGCAATATATTTTGCACCTTCTAATATTGCTTTTATTGGATCAGTCCAAGGCCTATTATAACTTGTATAATTTTCATCATAACCTTTAGCAAAATCTAAAGCACAAAAAATTGGATTCTCACAACTTGAAAAAGCACCAATATTATAAAAATTATAATATGCAATATCATTTATTTTACCATTACCATTAGCTGAATCCGAAATCTTACCATCGCCTGTAATTAGTTCTTGTCTAGAACGAGCCGCTAAAGAAAGTGGACTTATATTATTTCCATCATATGTGGCAGCTTGAATATAATAATCAGCATATTGTAATAAATCTGTTCCTGCAAATATACTTTCTATTACTTCTTTTGTTTGTAAAGAAGGATTATATCCTAAGTTTTCAAACATAAATATATTAATTTCGTTTAAAAAATTTCTTGGATCCATATAGTATGCCACAGTTTGCTTGTTTGCTGCATACCATCCACCTGCTTCCATTTGATTATATGTATTATTAGAAACATTATATGAACCCTCATCTAAAGATAAATAAATTGGATTTGAAGATTGAATATAACTAATACCAACTTGGCTTTCAGCTGTAATAGCATCTTCCCAATTTAAATTTGTTTTATAACCAGTAAATTTCCAATTTGGATGATTATCTTTTAATAATGTTAGTTTAGTCCAATATATTTCTGGAATTCCATTACTTGCGAATTCTTCTGCATACTTTGTTGTATCAACATTAAAGGTAATTTTATCTGAACATACATATCCATTATATGTTTTTTTATTGCTTTCCCAATAAAATGTTATTCTATAAAATCCAGCTGTACATCTAGTACTATCATTCGAAGCTATTAAATTATTATCCGTAATCTTAACTATATCTCCAGTATCTAATGTATCAAGAACTTTATTTCCTGAATAATTAGGTTCTGAATAAAAAAGTACACCATCTTTATTAATAAAACCTTCATCATTTACATTAACTGCTTTAATATCAGGTATGAATAAAATTAAAGTAATTATTATACTTATCAATATTTTCTTCTTCATAATATCACACCTTTCCATTTTATCTATAAGTATTATATCAAATATATAATTTAAAGTATATAAAATATATAAAAACTTGTCGATTTTTGACAAGTTTTACACATCTATATAATCAATACTAATTGGATATAATCTGTTAAGTTTATGGAAAAATTTTGGATTGTTATTAGCAAATTTAATTACACCACCAGAAATAATTAAATTTTTATCTTTTTCTTCTATTTTTTTAGTTATTTTCCCTCTAGCATTTTTAGGGAAAAAAGTCTCAAAAGGTCCAAATAATCCACGATTACCCTTTTTATCAATGAAATCAAATACTAATCCGTTATGCATATGTCCAGATAAAATTAAATCAAATTTATTAACAATGTCTTCATCATTTCTAAATATATGAATTGGTGTATGGCATAACAATATATTATATTTTAAAGGATTAATTTTTTTTATTTTTTTATTCATTTCTTTTTTAAATACCTCATAATTTTCGTGATAATTATTATAATATCCATAACTCAAACTAAGGGATGTAAAAGTTATATTATCTCTAACTAATGTTTTATTATCTAAGTAATATATATTTTCTATTGTATTTAAATTCAAAAAGTATTCTTCATTTGTTAAATAAGTATGTTTATGATTTAAAAAATTTGTTTCATCATGGTTACCTTTTGATATAATTGTAGGAGCAATTTTACTTAAACTTTTTATAAAATTCGTTAGATTGTCTGGAAATTCATAGAGAATAGCTACATCATCTACTAAGTCACCTGGTATACAAATATAGTCAGGTTTATGATTTTTAATATTATCAATTATCTCAGCAAATATATTCAAGTCATAATTAATACTATAATGAATATCAGAAATTAAACATATTCTTTTTCCTATATCATTTATTTTATAAAATTTATTTTTAATCATAATATCACCTACAAAAAATAATCAAGTAATCTTGATTATTCATTAATTCCAGAAGTAAATTCTTTAACCAACTCATTAAATCTATTTAGATTTTCAGCTAATTCATCAGCTTTTTCATTAGCTTTAATTTTTTCTTCTTCTAAAATTTTTCTTTCTTTTTCTATATTTTTTCTATCAATATCTAATTCTTTAGCTTTAGCTAAATATTCATCTTTTTGTTTTTTCTTTTCTTCTGTTAATTTTTCATATTCTTTTTTCTTTTCCATTTCAAAACGACTTTTTTCATTAGATAACAATAGTTTTTCTTCTTTAACATTTGTTGCTTCTTCATCAATTTCAGCTTTTCTTTCTTTTAATTTTTGAAATATTTTATCTTTTGTTGTTTTAATTTTTTCTAATTCTTCATTACATTTTTGTTCGTGTTCAATGCGCTTTCTTTCTAGTTCTTTTGTGTCTCTATCAAGTTTTTTACGCATATCAACACATTTATTAAATATTTCAGTTGCTGATTTGACATTATCGTTCGCTAAATCAAAGAATTTCTTAATATTACTTACTTTGTCATCATTTAACTTTTGTTTAGAAGAATTTTCTTTTTCTTCTAAATCATTTGGTATTTCAAAATCCATTATTCTTGTCCTGGCATTTGTTTAAATCCCATATTAAATTGAGAAACTAATTCTTTGAAACGAGCACAGCTTTGTGATAAGTTTTGGCTTTCTAATTCTAATTTTTTCTTTTCAACTTCTTTGTATTTTTCAAATTGTAATTCTTTTTCTTCTAATTCTGATTGTTTATTTTTAATTAGAGTAAGTGATGCTTCCTTTTCTTTTTCATTTTGAGCTCTCATTTTTTCTAATTCTTCTTTACCTAATTTAATTTTTTCTTCTTCTACTTGTTTTTCTTTATTAAATTGGTCTTTTAATGTTTCAATTTGTTCTTTAGCTATTGCAATATTTTGTTCTTCAGTTGTTTTATATTTTTCAAATTGTTGTCTTTCTGCTTCTAATTTTTCTTTATCATTTTTATTTGTTTGTTCTTGCAATGCTAACTCAGTTCTAGTTGCTAAAACTTCTTGATTAAATTGAGCTTCTTCAGTTTGCATTCTTACTTTTTGATTTCTTTCATTTTCTTCAAATTTATCCTTTGAAAGTTTTAATAACTCTTTTTGTTCTTCTTTGTATTTTTCAAATTCTTGTTTTTCCTTTTCTAATTTTTCTTTTTGTTCAGTTAAATAAGCTTCAGTTATATTAGCATTTTTTTGTTTTTCAGCTAATGTAGACATAAACTTATTAGCACCTGCTACATCATTTGATAAACTTTCAAAAATACTATTTAAATCAGAATTATTAGAATTATTTACTATTGGTGTTTCTTTTTTTGGTTCAACTTTAGTTTCAACAGGTTGTTCAACTTTTTGTCCCATCATTTTTTCAACACCATCTAACATATCATCAATTACTTCAACATTATTATTTTCCATATAAAAACATCTCCCTTTTTATTATTCTTTTACTTTACACTAAGTATACTATATTTTTTTAATTTTGTATACATTTTTTTTGAAAAAAGATGATTTTATTCATCTTTATCATTATTTTCTATTCCTACTAGAACTTTTCTAGGCTTACTAGATCCTGTTGAAGGGCCTATTATTCCTCTTTCTTCTAGTAAGTCAATTGCTCTGGCAGCACGGTTATATCCTAATCTAAATTGTCGTTGTAATTTAGATGTACTAATACTACCTTGTTCCAAAACAAATTCAACTATTTCATTATATAATGGTTCTTCTTTAGCGTCACCACCACCTACTAAAGTCGTCGCTCCTTTTGTTTCTTCAGTAGCGCTTATTTTTTTATCATACATAACTGGTTGTTCATTTTTAACATAATCAACTACTCTTTTAATTTCATCATCTGATATAAATGTTCCTTGAATTCTGACAGGTGTGTTTTCTCCTTGTGGTAAAAACAACATATCACCTTTTCCTAATAATTTTTCAGCTCCCGTCATATCCAAAATTGTTCTTGAGTCAATACTTGATGAAACAGCAAATGAGATTCTTGAAGGAATATTTGCTTTTACAACTCCCGTGATTACATCTGTAGATGGTCTTTGCGTTGCTACTATAAGGTGAATTCCTGCTGCTCTTGCCATTTGAGTGATTCGCATAATTGAATCTTCAACTTCTTTAGCTGCTACTAGCATCAAGTCTGCTAATTCGTCAATAATTACAACTATAAATGGCATTTTTGCTCTTTTTTCTTCACTTGTTTCATTTTTCTTTTCAACATAGGCATTATATCCAGCTATATTTTTAGTACCTGTATCTTTAAATCTTTCATATCTATTTTCCATCTCAGCTACAATGTTTTTTAATATTTCATTAGCTTTTTTAGGATCAGTTACTACTTCTGTTAATAAGTGTGGTATATCTTCATACATTGAAAGTTCTACTTTCTTAGGGTCAACTAATACTAGTTTTACTTCATTTGGTTTAGCACGCATTAAAATTGAAACAATTATACTATTTATACATACTGATTTACCACTACCAGTAGATCCTGCTACTAATAAATGTGGCGTCTTATTAATTTCAGTCCATACTGGTTTACCCATTATATCCTTACCTAAGGTTGCTAACAAAGTGGAATCTTTAAGTGATTTAGGTACACTTTGTAGTACTTCTCTTACTGTTACCATTGATGTTACCTTATTTGGTATTTCAATTCCTATTGTTGATTTACCTGGTATTGGAGCTTCAATACGAACATCTTTAGCAGCTAAAGCAAGGGCTATTTCACTATGAATTCCGGAAATTTTACTTAGCCTTGTCCCTGATTTAACTTCTATTTCATATTGAGTTACTGTTGGTCCAGGGTTAATTGCTACTACTCTTCCTTCAATTCCGAAATCCTTTAATACTTGATGTAAAACATCAACATTATGATTTATGGTTTCAGTTGATTCTTTGTTCTTATTTTTTACAGGTTCTTTCAATAGCTTAATGTCTGGTAATCTATAACCTGTACAATCTTCTTCTATCTCTTCTACTTCTTCTTTTGTTTCTTCTTTAGGTTCTTCTTTATGAATTAATTCTTCAATAGAACGATATACAACTTTATTATCATTTTCATATTTTTCTTCAATTTTTTCTATTTTTTCTTGTTCTTTTGGTTTTAATTTCTTTTCATGTTTTAATTTATTTTTTACTTTAAAGAATGCATCATAAATTGATATTCCAGTAAACATAATTATTCCACATACTATAAGAGCCCATGTTACTATTCTAGTTCCATTCATTGCAAATAGATAGACAAATAAACTTGAGAAACAAGACCCAATTAATCCGCCACCTAAGTTAGCTCTACTACTAGCAGAAGACATAAATTTGTTGATTGTTTCATTTATAACTTTAAGTCCTTCTAGTTTTCCTTCTTCTATATATGGTAAATGTGATAAAACTAAGATTCCAATTATAAATATGTATAATCCTATTAGTTTAGATGTAAAAAAGTCAGGTTTAGCTCTTTTTACAATCATATAAGCACCAATAATCATTACTAGAATTAATAAGACATTATACCAAGTTCCCACTAAGAATGCTGAAAAATTACTTATAAAATTACCAACTATTCCTGTACCTGGTATTATTCCTATTATAGCAATAATTATTAATAATATTCCTATTAGTTCTACACTATAATTATTTGATTCTTTTTTTGTTGTTTTTTTAGTTTTCTTCTTTGGCATATTTCCACCCACCTACTATATTAATTATAGCATAAAAAAGAGCAAAAAAAAAGCCAGAAAGCACTAAAACGATAAACCTGATCTCCCAGGTGGGCATCACATCATATATATTAGGATTCTTAAATTATAAGCATTCAACACAATATATGAATTAGATTCCCAATCGTTTTACTTGTAGGTTTTTCTTTTCGTACTTTCTAGCAATTTCATTATAGCATATTAATCATTTTTAATCAATAGTGTTAGTACATACTTCATTACTAACTTTGTCTTTTTCTACTATTGAATAACTGTTAGTTTTTCCTATTTTAACTTTTACATATTTATCTAAATAATCGTCTACTGATACTGCAATTAAGTTTTCTTTATCTATTGTATCTATTTTAAAGCAATATGTGTTTCCTATCTTATTTGGATAAGTATCAATGTCATTTCGCATATATTGATTTACTCCATTATATATTAATTCTTTTATGGATTCATCTATTTCTACTTCTTTTTTTTCTGTTATTTCTAATACTTTAGGAAAAGTTAAAACGAATATAAAACCTAATAGTACCACGATTGCTAATAATTCTATTAAAGTAAATCCTTTTTTCATATCATCACCTACTATAATTTTATAATATATATTAATTAAAGTCAAAGAAAAACGATTTTTTTAATCGTCTTCTTTAGTACCTGTTACATCTTCTATAGTTATTTCTTCTTTATCTTCTGTTGTATTAGTTTTATTGTCTTCTTTTTTATCTTCAGTTTTTGTTTCAGTTTTAGGTGTTTCAATCTTTGTTTCGGTTTTAGGCGTTTCTACTTTTGTTTCAGTTTTAGGTGTTTCTACTTTTGTTTCCGTTTTTGTTTCTTCTTTTCTTAAAATTGTTAAGGTTAAAGAATTAATATATGAAACATCGTACCCTGATTTATAGTTTTGCCCTATAACTGTATTATTAGTTCCCGTTCCTGTTGAAACATATTTGAAATTAACTGATATTCCTAATTTATTACAAGTTGCTCTTGCTTGAGCTTCAGTATCTCCTGTAAAGTCAGGTAATTTTGAAACGGCTGCTTTACCTACTGTATCTTTTCCTATAACTGTTTCTTCGTAAGGATTATCAATACTAAAACTAAATTCTTTTATTATTTCTGGTTCTTCTAATCCTAGATTAATTTTCATAGCTTTAACTACTTCATTTAGTGATTCTGTATACAACACATAATTATATAAATCTAGTTTCATAGCTTGATCATATATATATGCATCGTAACCATTTAGGTATAAACGTTGCATACTTAATAAGTCAGCAACATTTTCACCCGAGTTTTTAGTTAAAATATCTTTTCCTATATTGTAAAGTGATAATATTTCAGATGTTGTCATATTGGTTTCCATACTACTGCTTACTGTATCCATTAATTCACTTACTGTATTTAAATTTTTAATATTTTTTAATTTATTTAATAATGCTTTTACTACCATTTGTTGATGTTGTCCTCTTATAAAGTCATTACTAATATAATTTGAATATTTTTTAGGACAATAGTTTGGCCAAGTATGTCTATTTCTTGCGAATGCTAAAGCTTGCTCTCCATTTAATGTTTGAAGTCCTTCTTCAACATAGACTGTATTTTTACCCCACTCACGATTACTATTTTGTTCACAGAATGCGTAAGGTACATCAATATCAACTCCGCCTAATGTGTCTACTAATTTAACTACACCCTTAAAGTTAATTTTAACATAATAATCTATTGTTATTCCTGTAAAGTTTTGAATTGTATTTATCATACATTCTTCACCATACCAAGCAGCATGTGTTATTTTATTTTTTCTTTGATTTGGGAAACAAGCTATTGGTACATAACTATCTCTAGGTATACTTAGTATTGTTGAAGATAGTGTTGTTGGATTGAATGTAATAAGCATTAATGAATCACCATTAAATGATGCATTTGCTATATTTTCTTGTTCTGAGTCAACTCCCATTAAAAGAATTGTAAATGGTTTATCTATTTTATTGTTGTTTGTATTACTATTTTTGATTTTTTTTGTTTGACTATATATAACTTTTGTTTTTTCTTTTAAATTTCCGAAATCAGTTCCATCCATATTAGAAAATAAAATATCATAATTGGCTGGTAAAAATGCATATTGAATTTCTTTATTTAATAATGCTTTAATTAATTCAATAAAACTATCATATTCTTCTACTTTTCCAGTTAGATTATTTTTTTCTATTATTTCAAGTGGCATTTGATTACCTACGACACTTGTTTTATCATTTATAATTCCTAGGGTACTATTTCCTACATCTTTTATTTTTTTTGCTTTATTATCTTTAAGTGTTACTACACTTGAAGTATAATTAGTTGAGTTACTAGACATTCTTCTTAATGTGTTATATGTATCATTTATGTAGTATGCCCCTATAAATAATAATATTGAATAAATTAAAGTTACTGCAAATATGGTTTTATATTTGCTTTTTGGTTTTTTTAAGGCCTTTAAATATCCTGTAAATGCACATACCCATATTAAAAGAACTATAACCATAAATAATATTCTAGCAAAATTTTCTATTCCATTTAATAAATAAACTGCATATACTATATAAGAAGTAGATATAGTTATTAAAATAAATGAAATAGCCATTAATATTTTTTTTAACAAGTTTTTTTTCATTTTCATCACCTACGTATCCATATCATTATACCCTTTTTTATTAGTTTTAACAACTTGTAATAAAAAATTTCATAAATTTAATAAAATATATGTAAAATGATTGAAATAATTTATTTTTTTTGATAAAATTATAAAAGTGATGGGTCTATAGCCAAGTGGTAAGGCGTGGGACTGCAACTCCCTGATCGTTGGTTCAAATCCGACTAGGCCCTCC
>CAKOTA010000009.1 GCA_934119965.1 uncultured Bacilli bacterium | reverse complement strand
TTCCTTTCTTTTTGTGAAATTGCAATTTCATAAAGTTTATATCACATTAGAAAGAATGTGTAAAATGACTAATTTTGAATTTTAGAAGCTTAATTATATAAATTTGACTTAATAAAAATTAAAAATTGGCTAAGCCAATTTTCAAATTTATACTTTTTTTAATTTTCTTCTAATCCAAATTTTTCTATATATTCACTATATTCCATTTGCTTATCTCTAATTGTTCCGTCACTTTTGATTTCGACCAATCTATTACTTACACTTTCTATTAATTCTTGATCAAAAGTAGAATAAATAATAACAGATTTATATTTTTTTAATCCTTCATTTAAAGAAGTTATTGATTCAATATCCAAATGGTTAGTTGGTTCATCAAATAATAATACATTATTTTTTTCTAACATTATTTTAGAAAACATAGCTCTTACTTTTTCGCCACCAGACAGTACTGAAACTTTTTTAAATACTTCTTCTCCACTAAATAGCATACGTCCTAGAAACCCTCTAACAAAACTTTCTTCTTTATTTTCACTATAATTTCTTAACCATTCTAATAAACTTAAATCATTTTTAAAATATTCACTATGATTTTTTTCAAAGTATCCTAATTTAACAGTGCTACCATATCTAATATTTCCAGAATCCGGTTTAACTTTTCCACTTATTATATTAAGTAAAGCTGTTTTAGCTATCTCATTAGTTCCTATCAAAGCTATTTTATCTTCTGGATTGATATGCATATTAATATTATTCAAAATAACTTTACCATCTATACTATAAGTAATATTGCTTAAAGATATTACTTCTCTACCTAAATATTTTTCGATTTCAAAATTAATATAAGGATATTTTCTACTAGATGGTTTGATATCATCTAAAACAATTTTTTCTAATGACTTTTTTCTTGAGGTTGCTTGTTTTGACTTAGAAGCATTCGCACTAAATCTTCTGATAAAGTCTTCTAATTCTTTTATTTTTTCTTCTTTCTTCTTATTTGAATCACGCATTTGTTTTTGAATTAATTCGCTTGATTGATACCAGAAATCATAGTTTCCAACAAATAAAGTAATTTTTTCATAATCTATATCAACCATATGTGTACATACTTTATTAAGAAAATGTCTATCATGTGATACTACTAATACTGTATTTTTAAAATTAATTAAAAATTCTTCTAACCACATTATACTTTTAGAATCTAATCCATTTGTTGGTTCATCTAGCAATAATATATCAGGATTTCCAAACAAGGCACGAGCCAATAATACTTTTACTTTATCACTATCTTTTAATTCACCCATTTTTAAATCTAATTTATCATTTTTAATTCCTAATCCTGATAATAACATTGCGGCATCACTTTCAGCTTGCCAACCATTTTTAGAAGCAAATTTTTCTTCTAATTCAGCTACTCTCATCCCATCTTCAATACTAAAATCCGGTTTCATATATAATTCATCTTTTTCTTTTCTAATATTATATAATTCACTATCACCCATTATAACTGTATCAATTACAGTATATTCATCAAATTCATTATGATTTTGTTTTAAAACAGATATTCTTTCATTTTTTCCAATTATAACATTACCTTTAGTTGATTCAATTTCACCTGACAATAATTTTAAAAATGTTGACTTTCCTGCTCCGTTGGCACCTATTATTCCATAACAATTATCATTTTTGAATTCTAAATTAACATTCTTAAATAATGTTCTAGTATTAAATCTAAGCTCTAAGTTTTCAACTTTTAACATAAAAAATCACCTTTGTTAATTTTAACATATAAGGTGATTTTTGTCTATTAATTATTTTATCTTAGTTTTTTCTTCAAATTTAGGAATAGTAATCTCATCACTTTCTTTTGAAGCAGATTTTTTTAATTCTTCAAGTAAATTATTTAATTCATTTTTATTTTTAGTTTTTTCAATCATTACAAGAAATAAAAAATCAATTATTAGAAATTAAAGATAAAGAAAATAAAGCTAAAAAAGATGAAAAAGCATTAATTAAAAAAATGAGAAATGAAAAGAGAAGAAAAGCAAAAAGGACAAAATAATTGTCCTTTTTAAAATAGACTTAATTGATTTGTTTCATCCATTCCCTCAAATATACCCATAAGTCTCATTTTATCAATTAAAGTTCCTGAAACTTTACATCTTCTTTGGAAATCTTCAATACTAATAAATTTTTGCTTATTTCTTTCTTCAACTATATTTTTAGCAACTGTATCTCCTAAACCATCAATTGCACTAAAAGGTGGATAAATATTATTATCATCTTTTACTTTCCATACATTTGACTCACTATTATATAAATCAACATTAAGGAAATTTATCCCACGAGCTGCTGCCTCTAAACATACGTGCAAAGATTCAAATACACCAGCATCTTTATTAGTAGAATCTTCTTTATTATTTATTTCAATCAATGTATCTTTAATTGCTTTATAACCTTTTATCATAGCATCAACATTTACATCAGTTGCTTTACTAGATAACCAAGAAGCATAATAATATACGGGTTTATGAACTTTAACCCAAGCAATTCTAAAGGCACTGATAACATATGCTGCTGCGTGGGCCTTAGGGAACATATATTTTATTTTAGAACAACTATCAATAAACCAAGGTTCAATTCCTGAATCTTTCATTAATTGTTCATATTCTAACCATTGTTCTCTTTCTTTAGGTTTACTTGCTTTACCTTTACGAACAAATTCCATTATTTTAAATGCTTTTATTGGTTCTAATCCGTGATACATTAAATATACCATAATATCATCACGACATCCAATAACCTCACTAAAAGGAACTATTCCCTGTCTAATTAATTCTTGAGCATTACCAAGCCATACATCAGTACCATGAGATAGACCTGATATTTTAATTAATTCAGCAAATGTTGTTGGTTTAGTATCTTCTAACATTTGTAATGTAAATTTTGTTCCGAATTCGGGAATTCCTAAACTTCCGGTTTTACACATAATTTGTTCCTCTGTTACACCTAGTGGTTTAGGTGATAAAAATATTCCCATTGTTTCTTTATCATCTAATGGTATTTCAGAAACATTCATACCTGTTGCATCTTGAATAAGTCTTAATTGTGTAGGGTCTGAGTGACCTAAGATATCTAGTTTTAAAACATCATCTTCAATTGAATGGTAATCAAAGTGAGTAGTTCGCCAAGCAGATGTTGGGTCATCAGCTGGAAATTGAAATGGAGTAAAATCAAAGACATCCATATAATCTGGAATAACTACAATTCCTCCTGGATGTTGACCAGTTGTTCTTTTAACACCTGTACATCCTCTAGCTAATCTTTCAACCTCAGCTGTACGCATTACAATATTATGTTCTTCACAATATCCTTTAACATAACCAAATGCTGTTTTGTCGGCAACAGTACCAATAGTTCCCGCTCTATAAACATTATCAACACCAAACAATACTTTAGTGTATTCGTGTGTTGCAGCTTGGTTTAAATCTGAAAAGTTTAAGTCAATATCCGGAACTTTATCAGCATTAAATCCTAAGAAAGTGGCAAATGGCATATCTTGTCCATCTTTATACATTGTTTCACCACAAACTGGACATTTTTTATTAGGTAAATCAAATCCACTTGAATAAGTTGCTCCTAAGGCATTTCCATTTTCATCTTCGAAAATACTATGTTTACATTTTAGACATCTGTAATGAGCTGGTAATGGATTTACTTCTGTTATTCCCATCATAGTAGCTACAAAGCTTGAACCAACAGAACCACGGGAACCAACTAAGAAACCATCATCGTTAGATTTTTTAACTAATCTTTGAGCAATTAAGTAAATAGGATCAAATCCTCCTCCTATAATTCCTCCCAATGTCTTTTTAAGTTTCTTTTCTAATTCTTCTTCGTTTAATTCTTCTTCAGTAGTTTCTTTTATATTATTTCTAACTAAATTTTTTACTTCATCAAAACCTTTTAATATTGTTTCGTGTAGTTCTTTAAAGATTATATTTATATCCGTTATGTTTTGTTTCCCCAAATTATATTTAATACTATTTAATACAGCATCTCCATATAATTCTTTAGCGATTCTTTCTTCAATGTTAAGTGGTAAAGTTTCTCCATACCAATCTTTAGCTTTAGTATAAACTAAATCAGTAACTACCCTAGGACAATCTAGATAATTACCATCATCGCCTTTAACTCTTGGAGAAAATGGTACACCACCTGTTTGAATTATTACTTCAATTTCTTCTACTTTATCCAAAATTTTATTAGGATTAGTAACTACTAATTCATAAGCTTTTTCTTCACCTAAGAAACTAAAATCTTCTAACATTTCTCTAGTTGTTCTAAAGTGACAACTAGGTATTTCTTTATAACGAGCTAAAGGATGTCTTCCTCCACCTGGTACTTTTTGATTTACGATTATTTCACGATAAATTTTATCTTCTTTTCTTAAGTGATGAACATCACCAGTTGCTACCATTAATTTTCCAGATTCTTCTGTAGTTTTTATTATTTTTTTAACTACTTCGATTAATTCATCTTTACTACCAAAATCTCCTGATTCTAGTAAATGACAATACATATCTAATGGTTGAATTTCAACATAATCATAAAAATTAATTATATTGGCAAGTTCTTCTTCACTTTTACTTCTAGCTTCAATAAATACTTCAGATTCATAACATCCACTTCCGACTAGTAATCCTTCACGATGTTTTTCAATTTCACTACGAAGGATTCTAGGAGTTTTATATAAATATTTAGTGTTCGCTAAAGAGATAAGTTTAAAGAAATTTTTAAGGCCTACTTTATTTAGGCATAATAAATTAACATGAAAAGCACGACCATACTTATGTATTTCATCTTTTGATACTAATTTATCTAAATCACTTATTGTTTCAAAGTTTCTATCATTTAATTTTCTTAGCATTTTCGCAAATACTAAAGCTGTTCCTTCAGCATCGTAATCAGCTCTATGGTGTGCTTCTTCATCAAATGGAACATTATATCTTTTAACAAGTGCTGACAAGCTATGTCTAGCAAATGTATTGTCCATTGTTCTTGATAATTCTAGGGTATCAATTACAGTATTTTTATATTCACCTAGATTATATTTCTTATAAGCCATTTCTAAGAAAGATGTATCGAATTTAGCATTATGAGCAACCATTGGTAAATCTCCTACCCATTCAATAAATTCTTTTACTGTGTCTTCTTCGTTTGGTTTTCCTTTTAACATTTCATTTGTAATATTAGTAACATTTGTTATTCTCTCACTTATTTCTTTACCAGGGTTAATTAATCTATCATATCGATCAATTATCATTCCATCTTGAATTTTAACTGCGCCTATTTCGATAATAGAGTCTTCACCACCGGCATTAAAACCTGTAGTTTCTAAGTCGAATACAACATATGTACTTTCTAATAAAGAATCATTTGTTGGTCTTACTACTATTTTTACAGTATCATCAATAAGTGTTAATTCAGTTCCATATATTACTTTGAATTTATCTTGTTCTTCTTTTCCTTTGTTATAATTTCTAACTAAATTAAATACGTGAGGAAAGGCTTGACATCCATTATGGTCAGTTATAGCGATTCCTTTATGTCCCCAAGCTATTGCTTCTTTAACTAAAACTTCTTCATTGACAACTCCATCCATTTGACTCATCATTGTATGAGCATGTAGTTCTACTCTTTTTACTGGAGCGTCATCAATTATTTTTTCTATTTGTTTATCCAATTTATTTATATCTTTTATACTTAAAGACATATCAGGATTATATTTGTCTGGTTCTTTAACTTGCGCTCTAATTTTATACCAATTATTTTCAGAGATGTCTGGGAATTCTTCATTGGCATTTAAAAACATAGAAGCATATATACTATCAGTAAAATCAGTTAGTTTTAAATTTAATATTTTAAATTCTCTACCATCTTTTGTTTTTAGTTCTTTTTGTTCCATTCCAAATATAAAAGCTTCAACTGTTATTGTTTTGTTTAGTTCAACTATTGTATCCATTCTTGTGATTGGATCAGTTATTAATCTTCCATATATAACATCTGGATGATCTTCGTGAACTTTAGGTTTTCTCTCATAATTTTTAAATTTAGGTTTTTCTTCTTGTTTTGGTTCAGCCGGTTTAGCTACTGGTTCTACACTTTTTATTTCTTCTTTTTTAGGTTCTTTATATTCTATTTTTAATTCATATCCAAATTTTTTCATATTTGAAATAATCATATTTTCTAATTCAATAGTTAATTTATTTTCTTCTTGTAATTCTAAAGTGTTATTTCTATAAACAATATTATCATTGTTTTTTAAAACATCAATATTATTTTCTTCTATTAAATAATCTAAATAGTCATAGAATAAATGAATATTAATATTCTTAATTTTTAATTTAAAATTTACTTGAACATTAGGAAAAACATTTTTAATTTTTTCTTTTAATTCTAAATAAATTTTAACTGGTAAGTTAGATTCTAATTCAATATTAATTAAACAACAATCTTTGGTATCATTTGTAATTATTCCTAATAATTTTCCATTATTAAAAAAAGTATAATTACTTCTTTCTATTCCTGTTTTATTTAATAATTTTTCTAATCCATTATCCATACTACCACCATTTATATTTTATCAAAAAAATGTTTTATTTTAAACATTTATAAATAAATTTGACAAATAAATTTAACTTATATATAATACAAATCAATTTTAAGGGGTTGATTTTATGGATAACATATATATACATTTTACTACTTTTAATATTGAAACAATTGAAAGTATTTTTAGAAATGGAATTATGTCTAAATATAATTTAATTAAAAATGGTATTGTAAAAAATAGTAAATTAATTGGTTACAATGGTAAATATTATGTTAGTTTAACTAAGAAAACAAATCAAAAAAAATGTGTATATAACGCCTTGAGTAAAAGTGAATCCTATATTGGAATTAAGGTTAAATTAAATAAAGAGCCGATTAAGGCTAGACCCCAAAATACAGCAATTTTTACTAACACCATAATTCCAATCAGATATAGTCCTTATAATGATGAATGGCAAACAAAAGAAATTATAACTCCTGATCAATTTATAGAATTATCTTATCCTTTGGATTATATTAGTGAGGTATTTAAAGATGATAAAGAATATATAAATACGATAGAAAAAATCAATAAAATTAAAAAATTAATGAAAATTTATAATTTAGACATTCCTTTAAAAGCAGAAAAAGTTTACACTAAGTAAACTTTTATTTTTCTTCTATTTTTTTTACAACTTTTTCTAATCCCCACCAAGGAAGTAAAGCACACTTTTTTCTATTTGGTTGTTTATATATATCATCATATACAATAGCGTTTTCTAATATTTCAGAATTATATTCTTTTTCATCTAACATTTTTACAAAGTTTGTGTATATATTCTTAGCTTCTTCCAAAGTTTTACCTATTATTGTTTCAATCATTATTGAGGTTGAACTAGTACATATAGCACACGCTTCACCATCAAATTTAGCGTCCACAATGATTCCATTTTCTATTTTTACCATTAAGTTAATTTCATCAATACAAGATTCATTATTGGTATTAACTAATATATAACTATCATCATCTACTAATCCTCTATTTTTAGGATTTTGATAATTTTCTAATATTATTGTTCTTCTTAAGTTTTGATCCATTTTCATCACCTATTTAATTATAATACAATTTAATAATATAATCTATATAAAAAAGAAAAAAAGACTAATTAGCCTTTACTTTCACAACTTCCTTAGAAAACTCTTCCAATGCCTTACCAATATCTTTCTTAGAAATATACTCATTTTCTTTTAATTGATAATTTTTTGTTTCTTCCATTTCAGAAACTCTTTTGGAAACTAAATTTACTAACAAGTATTTTGATCCCACTATATTTAATAATTTGTCTATAGATGGATATATCACACTTATCACTCCCTCTATTATGATGATATAATATATATTTTTTTTATTCAACTCTTTTGCTATTTTTTGACAAAACTTTACAACAATTTATTATAGATATCATCAATATCTTTTTTGGAATATTTTTTGTTACCTTTGTCTATTTCAAATAACAAATTCTTATTATGAATTATTTTTATATTTTTATCATCAATACTCATATTACAATCATTTCTAATAATAATATATTCTCTTATTTTCTCTTTTATTTTACTTTGATAACTATTATATTCTTCCTTATAATTTCTAATTATATTTTTTATTTTATATTGTTTATTTCCTATTTGTTCTATTAGATAATTATCTCTTATTTTTCCAGATATTTTATTTTTTAAATCTAATATTTTCATAAAATAAATATTTGTTTCAGTCATTAAAATTATATTGTCATTATCGATTATATATTTCTTATATAATTTGCTTTCATTAATCATCATTATTATGTAATCAATAGTTCTAGTTTCTTTCACTTTTTTGAATGGATTACGACTATATTTTTTATTTTTAATTTCTTTTATAATCATATAAGAAATTAAGCAAAATAAGGAGAATAAAATAAAACCTTTTAAACTATCAAATATTATTATAAATATTGCTACTACGATAGCTATAATTGTTATCACTTAATAACCTCTAATATTAATGGTTGTTTTTTTAAATATTCTTCTTCAATATCAAAACAATCTAATATATCATTTACCTTTACATCGATATTTCTTAAATATACTTTTGCTATTTCCTCATTTTCAAATATTGGTTGACCTACTTTTTTGCTTACTACAATACCTACTCCATAGTCAATAGAATCTTCTTTGTTCATTCTTCCTCCACCAATATTTTTTACAATTTCTCCTAATTTTAAAGTATTAATTTTATTTATAAAACCTTCCTTATTACTTTTTACTGAAATAACTTTATCAGAAATATCAATGTTATTTATATCACCATTTTGATATTTAACTAATTCTTCAAATTTAGAATATGCTTTGTTATTATACAAATTATCTTTTAATAGTAAGTATGCTTTTTCTTTAGAAATATTTTTTGACAATGAAACCATTATGCTCCCTAGTTCTAAAACTAAGTCTTCTAAATCTTTTGGTCCATTTCCTTTTAAACATTCAATACTTTCCACCACTTCTAATCCATTTCCAATATTATGACCTAATGGAATATCCATATTTGTAAGTACACATACTACGGTTCTATCATATCTTTTTCCTATTTCAATCATTGTAGTTGCTAATGATTTAGCATCTTCTATATTTTTCATTAATGCCCCGTTACCAACCTTAACATCAATTGTAATGTATTTAGCGCCACTAGCTATTTTTTTGCTCATTATTGATGATGCGATTAGAGGAATTGATTCTGTTGTTCCTGTTACATCTCTTAAAGCATATATTTTTTTATCAGCTGGAGCGATATTTCCTGTTTGACTTATTATAGATACACCGATTTCATTTACCTGTTTTACAAAATTTTCTTTAGATAAACTAACATTAAAACCTTTAATTGACTCTAATTTGTCGATTGTTCCACCAGTATGTCCTAATCCCCTACCACTCATTTTAGCAACTTTTACACCTACACTTGCTACTAGTGGGGCTAAAATAAGTGTTGTTTTATCGCCAACTCCACCAGTAGAATGTTTATCAACAATACCATCTATTCCAAGATCAATTGTTTCACCACTATTAATCATTATGTCTGTTAAATTGATTGTTTCTTCTAGACTCATTCCATTTATAACAATTGCCATTAATAAACTAGACATTTGATAATCTTTAACTGTGTTGTTTAAATACCCGTTAATTGCAAATTCTAATTCTTCTTTTGTTAATTCTTCTTTATTTTTTTTCTTAACAATTATATCGATTATATTCATATTATCACCTATTTTAATTTTAACATAAAATAAGAAAGTTAAAATATTTCTTTACAAATGTTTACAAACGAAAATTATTTTTATTAATAATTTTCAATGTAAATTAATGTATAAATCAAAGTTAACTCTTGTTATATATCTTAATTATGTTAAAATATTAATGGTGGTTTGTTATATGTTGGTCGATAGATATATAAAAAATAATAAGATTACTTGTAATATATATGGAACAAATGGTGAATTATTAATAGGAGTCGGTACTCCAATTAATGATAATATCAAAAAAAGATTAAGTGAAAGAAAATGGCACTTAGATAAACCAAGTAATTATATATATGATAATATTGCTTTATTGGATGATGATTTAGTTCCCATAATTAATGAAAATGGTGTAAATACTAAATTAATAAGAAAGAAAGCTCAAAAAATTGTAGACATTATTTTAAATAATCCTATTATATTTTCTAATTTAAAAAGAACAAGAAGATATGATGAATATACTTATGTTCATTGTAACCAAGTTGCTTATTTATCAGTAGCTATGGGAATTAGATTAGGATTAAGCAATCGTGAATTAATAAATATAGCAATAGCAGCATTAACTCATGATATTGGAAAATGTTTAATTAATAAAAATATCATCAATAAACCTGGAAAATTAACTGATGAAGAAATGAATTTAGTTAGACAACATCCAAGACACGGTTATAATATTATGAAAGAAAATACTGATATTGATGAAAATGTATTAAAAGCAATTCTATTTCATCACGAAAATTTTGATGGAACAGGATACCCTTTTGGATTAGTAGATAAAGAAATTCCGATAGAGGCTTCTATTATACATGTTTGTGATGTATTTGATGCTTTAGTATCAGAAAGACCATATAAGAAAAAATTAAATGAATATGATAGTATAAATATATTAAAAAAAGATAGCGGAATGATGTTTGATCCAAAAATGATAGATATATTTTGTAGTAGTATGCAAATATATAAAATTGGATCTATTGTTGAAATAGCAAATGGTACTAAGATTGAAATAACAAACATAATTAAAGATAAATTTGATAATGTAATTGAAATTGAATTTAAAGAATGGATACCCCCAAAAATACTTACTAAAGCTATATAATGTAAAAAAAATAAGATATAAAATCTTATTTTTTTAATAGTTATTAACTTAATATTTACATTTTTCCATTAAGATATTTTACATATTTTTTTTGATTTAATTCAATTTTTTCAGGGAAAAGTTTATCTATTATTGTTATGATTTTATTCAAACTTTTTTTGTCATCAACAAGACTATAAGATAATCTTTCTAATACATCCCATGCTTTTATAGCTTGTTTTTGTCTTTCAGGATTATATAATTCTAAATATATATACTTACTAATTATCATTAATTCATCTTTAAAAATATCTTTAATTAATATTTCGTTTTTTATTTCCTTTGATAATGTTGGTTTTTCAAAATTTGTGTTAGATTTTTTAATAGAATTTCTACTATTATTATTTTCTCCTTTAACAATTATGTAGGTTTTTTTATTCTTATTATTGCTTTTTGGAAGTCTTATTGTACTATTAACTTCATTCAATATTTTTGGCTCTTCGACATTTTTTTGAACAACTATTTCATCATCAGATTTTTTTTCTTCATATTTAAAAGATTCATCAAATACAATATGACATTTTAATATATTCGCATAAATTATTACATCAAAAATTTGGTTTCTATTAGATGATAATCTTTCTAAAAGAATATTGTATATTTTAATTACTGATTTATCAGAATCAGTTTTAATCTTTTGTTTAATAATTTGAATTCCCTTTTTTTTGTTATGTTTTTCATAACAGGCCATTAAGAGAATTGTTTTATCAAATTCGCTTAATTGAACATTCTTAATTTCTTCCTCAGAAATTCTATCTAAATATATATTTGTTAAAATTTTAGATTCTAGCATTTCATCGGAATAATTAGATTGTTTCAATTTTTTATTATAACAATCTAATTTTGTCAAGGTTGTTATTCGTTGTGATTGAATTTTTTCATTTTCTAGAAATTGTTCACACATTTCTAATGTTTCATCATATTTTCCCGATTTTCTAAGTTTTTTTATTTCATTAAATATATTTTATTGTTCTAACATCAATATCTAACCTCATTTCTAAATTTCCGAATACAATAAATTTTCTTAGATAATACAGGGCATAGTATAATACATTAAACCTTAAAAGTCAATTATTTATCAAATGAAAAAAATAAGATATAAAATCTTATTTCCATCTATTTAAAACATCACAGTTACTACTTGTTGGTTCAGGATTTGGTAAATCCATTTTAATTATAATTGGAACTTTAAAAGCCTTACCAAATGCAACACAAGTACCTGGTTGTAATGTCTTTTGCATCTCGACAATTTCTGAACTTATATTAGGTAACATTTTTCTAATATATTCCAAATCTCTTGGATGATTCATCTTAAATATCATAAAATTACTAACTTGTGAAATAACAGTTTCAGATATTTCAACTGGTCTTTGACTTATTAAATTAAAAATCAAACCATATTTTCTTCCTTCTTTAGCAACTCTTTCAAAAATATTATACCCAAGTAAGAAATTGTCTGTATCATTTTGAACATATCTATGAGCTTCTTCCAAGAAAATATGAAATGGAATTGAAGCTCTTACTTTTAATCTCTTAGTAAAATCAAATAACATTTTTGTATAAATTTTTGTAATCGTTTTAGCTAAAGAATCATCTATATCCTCTAAATTAAAATTAATTATTTGAGCTTTTCTGCCATTTGAACAAGCTACTAAACTAGAAATATAGGAATTAATATCTATATATCTAGGATAAGTAAAATATTTAGCAGATGGACTGATTGCTAAAGCATGTAATCTAACTTTTAATGTAATAGCATCATTATAAGCTTTATCATTTCTAAGTAATCCTTCACTTATTAATGTAAAATTAAGAGCCTTTTCTAAGTCATCTAAAGTAAAATAATTTGCTTGTTTTGCCTCATATCTATCTAATTCTTCATCAATAAAGCTTGCAATGTATTGAGTAATTAAAATGCTTTCAACAAATTGACCTTCTTTATCAATAATTAAACATTCTCTAAATTTACGAGTATATCCTACTCCTTGAACTACAGCTTCAGTATTGAATTCATTAGTACTACAGCTTGCAAGTAATGAATAAATATCATTTCTTTTACTTGGAGAAGATTGATTTGTATATAGTATTGTCATTAAAGCTTTTGCTATTAAATGATTTTTATATTTTAAGGCTTGTTCATCTGATTCAGAAAAAATACTTGCTAATTTAAGCATTCTTTCAATAATTGGAATTTGGGAATGATTTTCTGCTCTAAGTAATAAGGCAAAATCATCAACAGTCATTAACCATAATGGAATTCTAAGTAATTCTCCTTCAGTATCATTAAAATTAGTCGTATAATATTTAAAATTAAAATCCGGATTAATTTTGTTTAGTTCTTTAAATGCATTATGATATTCACCATAAGCATCAAATATCATAAAATTAGATTTAAATGGTTGAACTCCAGTAAAAACATTTTGCAGTAATCTAGCAACTCCGTATGACTTACCACTACCAGTATTTCCAAATACAGCAAAGTGATTACTAAATAAGTCATTAACATTTACTCTAACATCAACATCATCATACAATGGTGATTTTCCTAAATACATTGAAGTTTCACGGTTATTATCACCTATAACTAAATCTAATTCTTCTTTAGTGATAATTCTAATCTTTGAGTTTAAACTAGGTTTTCTTATAACACCACCAATAAATCTATTATTAACAAACTCTCCTTGGAAATCAACTTTTACGACATCACCATCAATATCTTCGACTGATGCTACTATCCTTCTTCCATTATCTTCTAATATTACATGCATATTCATTAAGCTAGTATTTATTTCACCACTTATTTTAATATTTGCAGAACTATTACTTATGTAAACAATTTTCTCAAACATTTATAACACCCTCTTTATATTATTTCTTCTATTTCCTTTTGTAATTCTTTGTCAAGTTTTTTACTTATTTCTAAAATCTTTTTATTTTTTTCATTTGTTTTTAATTTTTCTTCATAATAATTAAGTTTTTCACATGCATCTTTTATATGTTTATGAATAGCATTTCTAGTGATATCTTCATTTTCACTTATTTCTGATAATGATAAATTACTAAAATAATAATCTTCAAAATATTTTTGTTGTTTATCAGTTAATAATGAACCATAGATATCGTATAAATCAATTAAATATAATCTTTCTTTCATATATTAAAAATTTCTAATACTATAACTAATATTCCACATAAACCATATAAAATTGATATAAATTTATTTTTAGATAGTCTTATATTATTAACACACATAAGTATTAACAATACACCTGCTATATAACTAACTAATGGTAATAATTCTTTAATGAAAAATGACATTAAAAATATTATTACTAGTATTATAAATATTATGAATTGACTAAATACTAATAAATCTTTGTTTATACTTTTCATATCTTACTCCATTTCTTTAAATAATCCATAGATATATTTTTCGATATCGAATACTTTTAAGTCTTCTTTTTTTTCACCTAAACCAACAAATTTAACTGGAATATCAACACTATCTTTGATTGCTAAAACAATTCCACCCTTAGCTGTTCCATCTAATTTTGTTAGAACTATTCCAGTAATATTTGTTATTTCTTTAAAACTATTTGCTTGGCTTATTCCATTTTGACCTGTTGTAGCATCTATTACTAATAATGTTTCATGAGGTGCATTTGGAATTATATTGCCAATTACTTTATTCATTTTTTCTAATTCATTCATTAGATTAACTTTATTTTGAAGTCTACCTGCTGTATCTATTAAAACAACATCATAATTTTCATCTTTAGCTTTATTTAAACCATCATATATTACACTTGAAGGATCTTTACTTTCACTAGATACAACATCAATATCTAATCTATTTCCCCATTCTATTAGTTGTTCGATAGCACCGGCTCTAAATGTGTCTCCTGCTATTAGTAATACTTTTTTGCCCTCATTTTTAAGTTTATAAGCAATTTTTCCAATTGATGTAGTTTTTCCTACTCCATTTACACCAACAAATAGAACTACTGTTGGTCCTTCTTTAGAGTAATTTATTTTATTTACAATAATTTCATTTTGAACATATATTATAAACATTTCATCAACAATTATTTCTTTTAATTCATTAACTGATGTAATATTTTCTTTTTTTACTCTATTTCTTAATTTTTCTACGAACTTTACAACTGTATTAATTCCTATATCAGCTGTTATTAAAATATTTTCTAGTTCTTCATAATACTCTTCATCAATCTTATTATGTTTCATATTAAGTAAATTAAGTTTAGATGTGAATTCTTTTCTTGTTTTTTCTAAACCATTATCATATAACTCTACTTCTTGTTTTTCTTCTTTCTTAAAAACATTTTTAAATTTATCAAAAAGTCCCATTTTACCCACCTACCATATATACAATTTTACACTATTTTTATATAAAAATCTACTTTAAACAAATTAATACATTAAAAAATTGGCTATTATGCCAATTTTATTTGCATGTTGCTCCTTTTTCTTGATACTTTTTAATTACTGAATCGATATTTTCATTGTATTTAGCATCAACAGAAATAGTTTCAGTATTATTATCACTATCAATAGTAAATTCCTTAAAGTTTTTTAAATCATATACATATTTTGTTTCGAATACTGAATAATCATTTGTACAAGTAGCTGTAAATCCATCATGGCCTGAATATTTATCGCTTACATTATTACATACTTCTAAGGCTTTTTTATATTCATTTGAGTCAGTTTTATAAACTGCTGAAATAATCTCTGTCACTTTTGTTGCTTTAGAATCAGTATATGAAATTTGATATTCAATTGTTTCTTCATTTGAACCAGTCATACCACAAGTAATTCTACCGCTTTTTACAGTTTCTTCTTGTTTTTCTTCTTTTTTTACTTCTGTCTTAGTTTTATCTTTTTTTGCTCTTCCGAATAATAATCTTTCGATATTAGGCATTTGCCAAATAAATAATCCAATTATTGCACATATTACAACCCATAACATAAATTCATTATTTTTTCTTTCCATACTATCACCTATTATTTAGTATATCACAATTATTTTTTATATTCAAGAATTCTATTTACAGCACACTGTAAACCCAATTTACCATATTCATAAGTTAAACCACCTTGTTGATATGCAATAAAAGGTTCTCTGATTGGTCCATCACAAGAAAGTTCAATCGAAGATCCTTGGGTAAATGATCCTGATGCCATTATAACTTGATCATCATATCCTGGCATATCAACAGGAATTGGAATTGCATTAGAATCAATTGCTGATCCTAATTGAATTCCTTCTACATATCTAATTAGGTCTTCTTTATTGTGAAATATTATACTTTGGACAATATCTGCTCTTTCTTCATTATATTTTGGCTCAACATCATAACCTAAATCATTCATCACTTTACTTGTTAAAATAGCCGTTTTAAGTGAAGATGATACTACACTTGGAGCCATATATAAGCCTTGTAAAATCAATTTGTTCATTCCTAAAGTTGGTCCTACTTCTTTTCCTTCACCAGGTAAATTTAATCTTTCACTAACTAATTCAATTAAGTCTTTTCTACCAACTACATAGGCCCCATTTGGGGCAATTCCTGCTCCCAAATTTTTTATTAATGAACCAACTGCTATATCAGCTCCTATTTCGATTGGTTCTTTAGTATTAACAAATTCACAATAACAATTATCAATCATAATAATTACTTCTTTATCAATATTTTTTATGAAATTAATTACTTTTTCTAGTTTATCGATAGTAATACTTTTTCTAGTTGAATATCCTTTTGATCTTTGAATTTCGATTACTTTAATCTTTTTTTCTTTTAATTTTTTTTCAATTTGATTATAGTCAAAATCATTATCAATTAAGTCAATTTGTTCATAGTTTATTCCAAATGATTTTAATGAACTCTTATTTTCTTTAATTCCTATTACTTCATGTAATGTGTCATAAGGAAGCCCTGAAATTGAAAGTAATGTATCATTTGGTCTTAATAGTCCAAAAAGAGTTACAGTTAATGCATGCGATCCTGAAATGAATTGGCTTCTAACTAAAGCATCTTCTGCTTTAAAGATATCACTATATATTTTTTCTATTGTTTCTCTACCTGAATCATTATAACCATACCCTGTTGTACTATTAAAATGAATTTCTGATAAATTATTTTTTTTAAAAGCATCTAATACTTTTTTACTATTAAATAAGCATATATCATCTATTTTTTTTAGTTCTTCTTTTATTTCTATTTCTTTTTCTTGTACATTCATTAAATACTACCTCCATCTATAGTTATTACGGTATCATTTATATAATTATTTGTTGTTAAATAATAAGTTAGAGATGCTATTTCCTCTTCTTTAGCAAACCTTCCTTTTAATATTTTTTTGCTTTCTTCTTCTATAAATTTATTATCTAATGATTTATTTAGTTCTGTTATTTCATTTGTTTCTACCCATCCTGGGGCTATACAGTTTACATTTATATTTGGGGAAAGTTTTTTTGCTAAATTATGTGTTAAGGAAATTATACCTGCTTTTGAAGCATCATATTCTAATGTATTTGGATCATTTTTATTTATAGCATTATTACTTGATATATTTATAATATAACCTTTATCCATATAAAAACTAGCATATTTACTAACTAAAAAGGTACCAACTAAATTAGTATCCAAAACTCTATGAAAAGTTTCTTTTGTTTTTTCTTCGAATTCACTATTTAATTCAATAGCAGCATTATTAATTAAAACATCTATTTTTGAATATTTAGATATTATTTCATTTATCATTTGTTTTACTTCTTCTTCATTGCTGATATCACATTTAATTACTAAAGAATTAACCTTATATGTTTTTTCAATATAGTTTTTTAATTCAATTGCTTCTTTTTCACTATTATTATAGTTTATAACAACATCATAACCATTTTTAGCAAATTCTAAAACTATACTTCTTCCAATATTTCTAGCTCCACCTGTTATAAGCGCTACCACAATATCACCTCTTACTTCACTATTAATATAGCATATTCTATTTTTTTATTCAACAGAAAAAGAGCTACTAAGCTCTTGATGAATATTTTCCATCTGCAGTAGTTACTAAGATTTTTTCTCCTTGTTCAATAAATAAAGGGACTCTTACTAACAAACCAGTTTCAACATAAGCATCTTTTAATGCATTATTTGTAGTATTACCTTTAACTGCTGGTTCAGTTTGAACTACAGTAAATTCTACTTTATCAGGTAAAACTATACCTAGTAATTCACCTTCAAACATAATAACATCTACCATCATGTTTTCAATTAAATAATTTTTATTATCTCCAACTTGATCAGCACTTAATTCTAATTGTTCATATGTTTGCATATCCATAAAGTTATATGTATCGCCAGTATTATATAAATATTGTACACTTGTTCTACTTATATTTGCTTTTTCGAATTTAACATTTGTGTTAAAAGTTTTTTCAACTGTACCACCAGTTCTCATATTTTTTAATTTAGTTTTCATAAATGCTGAACCTTTACCAGGTTTAACATGTAAAAATTCAACTACTTGATAGATATTTCCTTCAATCATTAAAGTCATACCATTTTTGATATCATTTACTTCTATCATGTTTTTCCTCCTAATTTAAAAATTAGATTTTTTTACTAATTTTTGTTCTTATTTTCATTTTAACCTTATAGTTAATTTTAACATTATTGTTTGGTGCAGTTTCAATATTGCTTTTAGCCTGATTTTCAATTATGTGTTTATAATTATAATCATCTTGAAACATTCCATGCATGATATTATTTTTCATATTACACCTTCATTATTTTTCTTCTTTGTGTGCTGTATGTTGTCTACATCTTGGACAGTATTTATTTAATTCCATACGTTCTGGTGTATTTTTTTTATTTTTTGGAGTTCTATAATTTTTTTCTCCACAAACAGGACATTTTAAAGTAACAAGTGCTCTGTTTTCACCCTTTTTTGCCATTTTATTTCCTCCTCCCGAAAAAACACTACTATTATTATATCAAATTATTTATATTTTTCAAATATTTATTTAAAAAATAATTTCATAGCTGCTATATTATAACACATTATTTATACAGTTCAAAGTATTTTTTACTAATTTGATTACTAATTCTCTTATTTACACTCGATTGATAATAAGAATCAGCAGTAGCTATATCAGGTGAAACTACTACAAATACGACATTTGGATTATCATATGGAGCATATCCTGCAAATGTAGCAGATATTGTTTCAGTATCAATTACACCATCACCATCGGTATCAACAAAACTTTGACTTGTACCTGTTTTTCCTGCTGGTGAATATGATCTATCAATATAGCCCGATCCTGTTCCTCCATAATCTAAAACTTCTTTAAAACCTTGTTTTACTCTATCAATATATATTTGTTCTGTATTTACTTTATTCAATATTTCCGCCTTATTTTCAAATATTTTTTTAGTTAAATCCGAATCATAACTATATACTTCTTTTAATAAATAAGGTTTTACTCTATTCCCATCATTAACTATGGTACTCATGTATTGTAGTAATTGAATTGGTGTATAGTTATCGTATTGTCCAATAGCAAAGTCTAATAATAAGCCTCCTTTTTCTTGTTTTCCTTTATATCCTTCTATTTCTAGTGGTAAATCAATTCCTGTTTTAACGCCTAATCCAAATTCAGCAAATGTATCTCTATATGTTTTAAAAGCTTCACTACTAGGATTAAATGGCATATCGTAAAAATAACTTGCTCCAGCTACTTTAATAGCTGTATAAAACTGATAAACATTACTTGAATATTTTAGTGCTTTTAAATCATCTATTGTTCCTAAGTTTTTCCAAGAACATTTAGATGGTGCTCCTCTTAATTTTATGCAACTATCGTATCTTGTTTCTCCTATTTTTAAAGCACCTGTATTATATCCTACTATTTGTGATGCACCTTTTATTATTGAACCAACTACTACAGGTGAAGTTAATATTCCTGGAGTATAATCATATATTGTTCCATTTATGATTTGTTTTCCGGCCATTGCTAAAATTTCTCCAGTTTTAGGATTTCCTATTAATACAAATGATCGATTATAGTATGTTGTATATGGTTCATTTTTAGCTTTAGTAACTTCTTCTATTAATATTTCTTCTACCGCTTTTTGTAATTCTATATCAATTGTTAAAACTAAATCGTTACCTCTATGACCACTGCTTACTAATTCTAATTCATTTCCTATTCCAAGTTTGTATTTGTTTTTTTCACCTTTTAAATAGTCATCATATTGTAATTCCAAATAACTGGTTCCTACCCTATCAGAAATACTATAACCTTTGCTCAAATATTTATCTTTGGCATCGGATGGAACTCTTCCAACTGTACCTAAAATGCTTTTAAAAACTGTATCATATGGATATATTCTTTCCCAATCTAATTTTATGTCTATTCCATTAATATTAGATGTAGCTATATATGCATATTCTTCATCAGTTACATTTTCTTTTTTTATTATTTTTTCAGTATATGAATATCCATCATTCATTAAAAAATAAATTTTTATAGCTTCTTTATCTAATTCATTATATTTATCTAATTCTTCTTGTTTTACTCTTTCTATTTTATACTTTTCGATATCATTACTTGTTATTTTTCTTTCTTTCAACTTTTGATATTCTTCTTTTGTTATTAATTTATTTGCTTCATCTTTATTATTTTTTATCCAAAATTTTCTTAATTCATTTTCTGTTAAATTACTATAATCAATTTCTAGATGTTCAGCTAAATTATAAGCAATTTTTATTTCTTCTTTGGTTGTATTTTTATTTTTAGTATATGTTATGATTTTTACCGGTTTATTATCTACTAATAGTTTATGATTTCTATCATAAATTCTTCCTCTTGCTGCCGTTGTTCCTTCAATAAGGTTTCCTGTTAATAATTCTAATTTTTCTTTATATTCTTTACTATTTACAATTTGAATATAAAATAAGCTTAAAAACAATATAAATATTAAAATTATTATCATTATTGTCAAAATATTATATCTTATATTTATGATTTTATTTATATCTACATATGGTTTTGAAAAATTAATTTTGGATTTTTTCATATTTCACCTCATTAATTCATAATTACCTCATATTATTTATTAGAGGTGATTATTGTTGCTTAAACATTATATCGAAAAATATGTGAATAATATGTCGATTAATGATGTTATTGAGTTCGGTTCTAAAAATGGAGTTTCTTTAACTGATATGGAAGCTAAAATTATTTTTGATACAATTAAATCAGATTGGGAAACTATTATTTTTGGTGATCATAACATTGTTTTAAATAAAGTTAGAAGTAATCTAAGTACTGATTTATGTTCTAAAATTAATGATTTAATTATTACATATAAAGAAAAATATAAACAATTATTGTAAAAAAAAATACTACTTATAGTATTTTTCTATATCTTCAATCAAACTTTGATTGAATTTTTTATTTTTTATCATTTCTATTTCAAATCTATATGGTGGATATGTTCTTTCGCCATTTAATGATACATATGGAGTTTCTAGTATTTTAGGTATATTCTTAATTCTTTCATTATATATAATATCTATCATATTATTAAATCCTATTGTACCATATCCTATGTTTTCGTGTCTATCTTTATGAGATTCTCTTACATTTTTACTATCATTAATATGAATACATTCTAGTCTATCTAATCCAATTATTTTATCAAATTCATCTAATAATTCATCAAATTTAGTTACATCATATCCAGCATCATTCATATGACATGTATCCATGCATACTTTTAAATTTTCATTACAAAATGTATTATCAATTATGCTTTTAATTTCTTCAAAAGTTTTACCAATTTCTGTACCTTTTCCAGCCATTGTTTCTAATAAAATATTAACTTTTGTATTTTTATTTAAAACCATATTTAAACATTTAGAAATATTTTTTATACCTTCTTCAACACCTAATCCTACATGACTACCAGGATGGAGTACTATCTTATTAAATCCTAGTTGTTCTACTCTTTCTATTTCTTGTCTTAAAAAATTAATATTAAATTCTTCATTTTTAGGATTTGCTAAATTAATTATATATAGAGCATGTATTACTATATTATTAATATCAATATTATTTTCTTCTAATACTTTCTTACCAAGTATTACTAATTCTTCATCTATTGGAGATCTATTTGTATTTTGAGGTGCTCCTGTATAAAACATAAAAGCATTTGCTCCATAACTCAATGCTTCCTTAATACTTCCTATTATTTGTGTTTCCTTGTTAAATCCTACATGTGAACCAATTATCATATTATCACCCATTAAAATTATATCAGAAAAATGTTGAAGATGAAACTCAACTATTGAAAAAATTGGCAGTTATGCCAATTTTTTTGTTACCATCAGAAAATCATTGTTAGTTCACTAAACTACCCCATGAAGCGTAGTCTGTATATGTACATAGGTAACTATATGTACTTTAATATTATGTATCTTTTTTTGTTTCTAATTCATATATATTAGTATTTATAGCAATTCCAATAACTAATATATATGACATAACATATACCCAGATAAGTAAAACCATTATACTTGATAAACTACCATAAATTAAATCATAATTAGCTATATTTGTTGCATAAAATGAATATATAGAAGTTGCTATTACCCATCCAATTGTAGTAAACATAACACCTTTGTTTACATATTTACTTGGTATTTTCTTGTCTGGTGCTAAAGTATATAAGACTTTAATCAAAATGAATATTACAATAATAGCAATTGGCCACTTTAAGATAAGAAACATATTATATATTTTTGGACCTACTTCATTAAACATTTCTAATGACAAAACAAATTTCAAAATACTGTTACCAAAACCTAATACAAATAAAATAAAGAAAAAAACTGTACTAGCTACTATTATCATAATTAAAGCTTTTATTCTTTGATAAATATAACTTTTGTTTTCAATTTCATATAAAGTATTAGATGCTAATATAATTGAATGTGTCCCATTAGAAGCCAAAATTAAACCAACTATAATATACCATCCTGATAAACTATTGGAACCAACATTAGCTAAAATTGGTGTTAATAATTTATATACATTGCTAGGTATCATTTCACTAAATATATCAACTACATTAATTAAAGTAAAAGATAGTTTTGAAAAGATTAAAGCACCTAACATCATTAAAGGAACAATTGACATAAATAAAAAGAAAGCAATTGTACCTGGTAATACCCTAACCTCTGATTTATTAAGTATATTTATAAAATTTTTAATTGTATTACTTTTGAATATATTTTTCATATTATACCTCTAATATTAGTATAACAAAATAATTAATAAAAGTAAATTAGCCATCGAAGACATTATTCAAAAAATCAAAAACATTTTGGATACCATTTTGAACACAATCGCCAATTATATTTGAAAACATAATACCTGCTTTTGAAAAACCATTTTCGTAAGTTTTATCTTTTTCATCAAGATAATTTTTAACATCTATTTTTTTCCCTGATTTTAAATCTTGTTCAAACTCCATTATCTTTTCATTAGTAAGGGTTACTTTTTTATGTTGTTCAAACTCATAATACCCAGTTGCTGCCGAAACATATAAAGCTAAAAAACCAAAAAATAAAGCTAAAAACAATTTCCAAAATATTTTACTATATAATTTTTTTTTATCTTTTATTTCCATTTAATCACCTAGATAATCTTTAATTACATTGGATAAAACATTTATAGTATTAATTACTTCATCAATTGTATTTTCACTACCTCCACACTCAATTAAAACAATATTTTGATTTAAATCTTGATTATATATTCCATTTACATTACTTCCACCTTTCACTATAACTCCTCTACTTATATTTGGAATATATGACTTGAATATATCATTCAATTTATTTGTTAATTCCAAATTTTTTTCGTAAGTATCATAATCTTTCCCAACTACAAATAATACTTTAGCATATTTTTTACCATCATATTCAATAGTTGAAGCTTCACGACTTATAGCATCCCTATGTAAATCTATTATTAAATCTAAATTATTATTTTTTTTAAGTGTTTCTTCTAAAAAGTATCTACTTGCTCTATAACTATAATTATAAGACCAATTGTTAGCTTTTAAATAATCACTTATATTTCCAGTTTCAACTATAGTGGGTATATTATAATTATTTAATTTATCTTTTAATAAATATGATGCCATTTGAACATTTGGAGTTATATTATAGTCTGAATAATCTGTCCAATCATATCCCTCTAATTGATGTGTATTATATATATATACTCTAGGATTTTTAATTTCGATAGGATTTGGATCTTCAATATAATCTGACATATTATCTAAACCATCACTATCACTACTATTCTTTATTTCATAATTAAATTTTTTTGACAAAATTGTTGTAGGTTTACTTAAATCTATATTAGTTATAAATTTAATGAATTTATCCAAATAATTATTTTTCCTTTCCTTATATAACAAATGATGATTTGAATCATGAAGAAGTGCTATCACAAAATCTTTATTATTATTTTCTAATTTTAAATCGAATAAACAATTAAATGTTAATTGAAATATAACATATACAAATATCAGTATGATTAGTAGTTTAAATATTTTTATCTTTTTTTTTGCTTTAAATTTCTTTATAATCATCACCTACTTTAACATATTCTTACTATATAATAATATGAGCAATTATAATGTCGAAAAAAGCTAAAGATTTACTTTTTTCTTTAGCTTTTCTATATTCGGGAATGCTTTAATTACTCTTTCTCTTAAGTAAGATTTTTTAATGTTTCCCCTCATTTTACTTATTTCTTCAGTTGAGTCTTTTTTAGGACTAATAAATGTATTTTTTAATCCATTTATAATATTAAATGATAATATTATATCTGATATAAATATTATAAATAATAAGACACTTATTATTGTCATTAATAAATTTGGTATCATTTGATAAATTCCAGTTATAAATGGATTTACTAAATACAATAAAATACAACCACCTATTCCAAATAAGAACATTGTTTCTAAACAAATTCTACCATTGATATTATATTTATTTTTAGAATAATCCCACCATCTAGTTTTAAATAGTTTTTCCATCCAATAACTAGTTGTATACTCTAAAATTGCACATATGAATACAATTTTAAGAAATGTTCCTATTACATCGCCAGTATTTTTAATAAACAATATCATCAAAATTGCACCACATCCATAGATTGGACAATATGGCCCAATTAAAAATCCTCTATTTACTATCTTTTTATTTATAATTAGTTCATTCATTACTTCTATTACCCATCCAATAAAAGAATAAGTAATAAACAACATAAAATATAATTCAAACTCTTTCATCTTTACTCCTTATTTTTAAATAATTTTTTGATATTTTTTTTAGGTAACAATAGTTTTACATTTCTTACTATGTCAATTTTATATTCATCAGACAAACAATCATATTTTTCACCATCAATACACCAATTAGTAATAGGAATTTCATCAAATAATATTTTAAAGTCAGAAACTTTATAAAATTCAAATCCTTTTACTTTTGTAATATCTGACTTAGTTAAATGATATATAGCATTTATTATTTCTTTTTTTGTTGTTAAATTACATAATAATACTTCAAATTTGTTATCATCTAATAATACATTTTCATAAAAGTTATTTATTCCAGCTATTCTATTAGCATTTGATATTAATATAAAAGAATAATTTCCTTGGTGTTCTTCATTATCAATAGTATATTTAATACTATATAAGTTTGTTTTTCCTTTTATTTCTTTTAAACCATAAATTAGATATGCTAAATAACCATATTTTTTCTTCATTGATTTAGGTGTATCATATGAAACATTTGTTAATTTTCCAAAAGCTGCACAATAAGTAAATGGTGTTCCATTTATTGTACAAATATCAATATCTTTGACAGAACCTTCCATTAATAATTTTAAATTTTTAATTAGGTCCTTTTTATATCCATACATTGCACCTATGTCATTAGCGGTACCATATGGTAAATGAGCAAGTAACAATCTATTTTTTCTTTCAAAGTTACCAATCATAACTTCGTTAAATGTTCCATCGCCACCTATTGAAATTACTAAATCTATGTTTTCTAAATTTTTAACTATTTCGGTAGCATGTCCTTTATATTCAGTATATTTAATTTCTAAATCATAATCATATTCATTAAGTGTTTTATTTAATAACTCAATGTTGGTTATTTTTTTATTACGACCACTTGTTGGATTAATAATCAAAACACATTTTTTCATATCATCACCTATCTAAATTATATCATTTTATTATATAAATTAAAAGAATTATTCTTTGAATAATTCAAAATACTCACCTGAATCTAAGTATAAAATTCCTTTCTTATTTTCAAATGTTTTAATTATATCTACATAGCTATTTATATTTTCAATTTTTTCTAAAGTAATATATACATAATTACCATCATTCATTGTAAATAAAAATCTTTCTTCATCAACAGAATTTGGATCATATTTGATTTCAGATATTCTATCAATTATATTTCTTTTAACTAATTTCATTTTTTCTTTAAACAATTTATAAACTTCATCAGTTAATGAGTTTATAAGTATTGGAGCATTCATATTATCTTTTGTTTCTCTAAAATCATACATAACTGTTTTTTTTATGTTTTGATTATAAAACAATGGATAATTTTCTTCTATTTTAATGGTAATTTTTCTAAATTGTTTTTTTACTTTTGCGTCTTTTATCAAAATATTTTTTTCTAATTTTTGTTCTATTCCATAGCTAGTAAAACTTAATATTGAAGGATAATTACTTATACCTGCAATATCAATTATTTCTTGATCTTTAATTAAAGTATTTCCGGATATAAATATATTTTTAATTGGTATTTTTATATAGGTAAAAATAGAATAAATTATTAAAAATAAAATTATTAAAACTAAGATAATTCTACCATATCTTACTTTTACTTTTTTTACTTTTTTTCCATGTCTTGATGTATAATTTGTTTTCTTTTTACCTTTCATATTATCACTCTACTTTACTATTTCTTGTTCTAAAATTAATTCAATGTTATATTTTTCTTTTATTTTTTCTTTTATTTCAGTTATTAATTTAATTATGTCTTCACCGGTACCATTCTCATTAATAATAAAATTTGCGTGTTTATTGGATACGCTAGCTCCACCTATTTTTTTACCTTTATATCCAATGTCTTCTATTAATTTTCCCGCAAAATTATCTGGAGGATTTCTAAATACACTTCCTGCTGTTGGATATTCTAAAGGTTGACTCATTATTCTTCTTTTTTTTCTATCTTCAATTATATTCAATATTTCTTCTTTGTCATCCTTTTTTAATATTATATTTGTTTCTAAGCAAACATAATTTGGGTTGTGTTTAAAGAATGAATCACGATAATGATAATTCAATTCTTTATTATATAATCTTTTAATTTCTAAGTCTGGAGTAATTACCAATATACTTTCAACAATATAACCCATATCTGATTTGTAAGCACCAGAATTATTTACTAAAGCACCACCTACAGTACCAGGAATACCAGTAGCAAATTCCATACCAGTTAGTCCTAATTTGGATGTTTTAATTGCTAATTTCATTAAATTATAACCTGATCCTACTGTTATTTTTGTGTCTTTTATTTCTAATTTATCAAATTTGTCTAACTTAATTAAAATACCATTATAGTTGCCATCAAATATTAAGTTAGATCCACCACCTATTATTTTATATTTATAGCTTTTTTCTTTAATCACTTTTAACAATGTTAAAAGTTCTTTTAAATTTTCAGGAATAACTAATACTTTAGCACTCCCATTTAATTTATAAGTGGTATATTTTTTTAAATCGATATCATATATTTTTTTACCACATTTATTTTTTTTTAATTCTTCAATCATAAATTACTCTTTTCTTTTATTATTTCATAAATTCTAGTTGCACTATCATCACATTTAAATTGTTTTAAATTATTTTTAATTTCTTCTAATTTTATATTATCGTTTATTAATTCATCTATTTTGTTTACTAAAATACTACCTTTTAAATCTTTTTCTTCAATTAAAACGGCAGCATTTTTATTTACTAAGTCCATAGCATTTTTATATTGATGATTGTCTGGAACATAAGGGCTAGGTATTAATATTGTAGGAACTTCTAAGCTTATTATTTCTGATAAAGTAGAAGCACCAGCTCTTGATACCATTAAATCTGTTTTTTTCATAATTCTGGTTAATTCATTAACAAATGGGACTATTTTAACATTATTAGGAAATTCTTTTGTTTTCATCTCTTCATAAGAGTCTTTACCTGTTACAAATAAAATCTCATAATCTTTATTTTTAAATTCTGATATTGTTTTTACTAAAAAATTATTTACTTTTTCTGAACCTAATGAACCCATTACAAATAGAACTAACTTTTTATTTTCTGATAAATTAAATTGTTTTTTATCTAGTGCGCTCTTATTAACAGCATCTTCACTACAGGGATTTCCTGTAAAGATTGTTTTATAAGTTGGAAAATATTTCATTGATGAATTAAATGATACAAATATATAATCAGCATATTTACTTAAAAATAGGTTAGCTTTACCAGGGGTACTATTTTGTTCGTGAATAAATGTTTTATATCCTAATTTTTTAGCAGTTGATATTACTGGCCCCGTAACATATCCACCAACACCAATAACAACATCTGGATTAAAGTTTTTGATTAATTTTTTGCATCTTTTTTTTGCTTTAAAGTAAGCATTTAAAGTTTTAAAATTTTTAAGTAATTTTTTGCGGTTAAATCCATATATTTCTATCGATTCAAATGGTATTCCATAAGTGGGAATTAAATCTTTTTCCATTCTATTATGAGTTCCTATATATAAAAATTCACTGTCTGGTTCTCTTTCTTTTATTTTATTAATGATTGCTAAAGCGGGATATATGTGTCCGCCTGTACCTCCAGCACTTATAATTACTCTCATATATTCACCTTTTCTATTTTAGTTATATTTATTATACCATAATTATATTCACTTTTTAAACTTTTTAGAAGAAAATAATTAAGTGCCAACAGCAAAAATGAATTTTAATGTTATTTATTACATAATTATTCAATTTTACTACTTATATTAAATTTGATAAGATATTCAAAATTTAAAAAAAATTGACAATTGTCAATTTTATCTTATTTTTATATGAATTTCCCTTAATTGTTGTTCTGTTAACTCACTAGGTGACCCCATCATATTGTCAGCACCACTAACACTAGTTGGAAATGCTTGAACTTCCCTTAGATTTGGTTCATCTTTAAGTAACATTATAATTCTATCAATTCCAGGTGCCATACCTGCATGTGGAGGTGCCCCAAATTGAAATGCTGTATATAAAGATTTAAACCTTTCTTTAACAGTTTCCTCACTATATCCAGCTATTTCAAAAGCTTTTTTCATAATATTAATATCATGATTTCTAACAGCTCCTGAAGCCATTTCATTACCATTACATACAAAATCATATTGGTATGCTTTAATTTCATCAATATTACTATTATTTAAAGCTTCTAGACCACCTTGTGGCATACTGAATGGATTGTGTCCAAAATCATATTTTCCTTCATCATTTAATTCAAACATTGGAAAATCATTTACAATACAAAATTCAAATTTATTTTTATCAATTAAATCTAATTTTCTACCTAATTCAGTTCTAATTAATCCAGCTTGTTTACTAGCAATTAATTCATTTTTATCAGCAATAAAGAATAATACACTATTCTTTTTCAAATTAGCTTTACTAATTAATTTTTGTCTATCTTCATCCGTTAAAAATTTATCAATTGGACCTTTAAAAGACATATCTTCCATTACCGTAATATAACCAATACCTGGCATATCAATTGTTTTAGCATAATCAACTAATTCATTGAACCAAGAATTTGATTTATCAGCAATATCATCAACTTTAATTCCTCTTACGACTGCACCCCTAAATGGTTTAAAATCAGATGAGATAAAAATATCACTAATATCAATTATTTCTAATGGATTTCTTAAGTCTGGTTTATCAGTTCCATATTTTAACATAGATTCTTTATAAGGAATTCTTCTAAATGGTCTCTGAGAAACTTCTCTATCACTAAAATTTGTAAATGTATCATAGAAAATTTCTTCACCAATTTTATACACATCTTCTTCAGTAGCAAAGCTCATTTCGAAATCCAATTGATAAAATTCTAGTGTTCTATCGCTTCTACAATCTTCATCTCTAAAACAAGGTGCGATTTGATAGTATTTATCGAAACCACTAACCATCAATAGTTGTTTATAGATTTGAGGTGCCTGAGGTAATGCATAAAATTTACCTTTAAAATTTCTTGAAGGGATAACAAAATCTCTAGCACCTTCTGGTGATGATGCTGAAATAATTGGAGTTTGAACTTCAGTAAATCCTAAATTATTCATTTTATTTCTTAAGAAATTTAGTACTTTTGATCTAAAAACAATGTTTTCATGAACTTTTTTATTTCTTAAATCTAAATATCTATATTTTAATCTTAATTCATCATTAACTTCATGAGATGTTTTAATTTCAAATGGTAAAGTAGCTGCTTTACTAATTAGTTTCAAACTATTAACCAAAACTTCAACAGTACCAGTTTCAATGTTATTGTTATAGTCATCTTCATCTCTTTTTCTAACTACACCTTCTATAGTAATTGTAGATTCTTTAGAAATATCTTTAAACATTTTATCATCATTACTTACTAATTGAACAGTTCCATATTCGTCTCTTAAATCTAAAAATAAAACTCCTCCATGATCTCTTATATTTTCTACCCATCCTGATAATTTAATAGTTTTATCAATACAAGATTCATCAACTTTTCCAGCATAATAATTTCTATATATATTTTCCATACTTCCTCCTTTAAAAATCTAGATTTTTAGGGGTTCTTGGAAATGGTATTACATCTCTAATATTATCTACTCCTGTTAAGTAAATAATTAATCTTTCAAAACCCATTCCGAAGCCTGAATGTTTGCACCCTCCAAAACGTCTTAAATTTAAGTACCAAGAAAGTTCTTCTTTTCCAACGTGCATTTCATCCATTCTTTTTTCTAAAACATCTATTCTTTCTTCTCTTTGACTACCACCCATTAATTCTCCACTACCTGGTACTAGTAAATCAACGGCTGCAACTGTCTTATTATCATCATTTACTCGCATATAAAAAGCTTTTATATCTTTTGGCCAGTTATAAACAAAAACTGGTGATTTAAATTTTATTTCAGTTAAATATTTTTCGTGTTCACGAGCCAAATCTTCTCCATATTCTGGTTTATATTCAAATTTTTCATTTGCTTCTTTTAAAATTGTTATTGCATCTTCGTGAGTAATACGAACTGCCTTATTATTTAATAACATATTCAATTTTTCTTTTAAACCTTTTTCTACAAATGAATCAAAAAATTCCATTTCATCTTTAGCATTATCCATTACATATTTAACAACATATTTAAGCATATCTTCCATAATATTCATATCTTTATCTAAATCACAAAATGCTATTTCAGGTTCAATCATCCAAAATTCACTAGCGTGAGTTTTAGTATTAGAATTTTCTGCTCTAAATGTTGGACCAAAAGTATAGATTTTTTTAAATGCTGTTGCGAATGCTTCTCCTTGTAATTGACCAGAAACAGTCAAAGAAGCCCTTTTTCCAAAAAAATCTTCTTTATAATTTATACTACCATCTTCTAAATGTGGTAAATTATCCAAATCAAGAGTTGTTACCTGAAACATTTCTCCTGCCCCTTCACAATCGCTTCCTGTAATAAGGGGTGCGTGTAAATAAACATATCCGCGATCTTGAAAATAATCGTGAATTGCTTTAGCTGCTAAACTACGAACTCTAAAAACCGCTTGAAATAAATTAGTTCTAGGGCGCAAATAAGCAACTTCTCTTAAAAATTCTCTAGTATGTCTTTTAGGTTGGATTGGATAATCTTCTGGACAGTCACCTTCTAATGAATAACTTTTCATAACAACTTCATAATCTTGACCTTTTCCAAGAGATTCTTTTAAAGTACCAGTAATTTCAATTGCTGAACCTATATGTAATTTTTGAATATCAACAAAATTATCAAGAGTATTATCATAAACTACTTGGATATGTTTCATACAAGTTCCGTCAGAAAAATCAATAAAACCAAATTCTTTTTGTTTTCTATGATTTCGAATCCATCCTGTTAGTGTTATATCTTTATTTATATAATCATTAATATTTGCGAATAATTCTCTTAAATCCATAAAAATCTCCTATCTTTTATTAATTTCTTCTAGCATTTTACTTCTAGCTATAGCAGGATTTGCTTGACCTTTTGTTTTTTTCATTACTTGACCAACTAAGAAATCAACTATATTGTCTCTACCAGACTTATAAGTTTCAATAGCATTAGGTTGTTCTTCTAATACTTCATTTATAACTTTTAATATTTCTTCTTCGCCACCTATTTGTTTAATACCTTTTTCTTTTACTATATCTGTAGGTACTTTGCTATTTTCCAAGGCATCATATAATACTTCTTTTGCTTGTTTAGATGAAATCTCATTTGTATTAACTAGATTAATTAAATCATTTAACATTGATGGTGTTACAAATAAGTCTTTTATTTCCATATTCATTTTATTTAAATGACCTAGAATTATACTTGTAATCCAGTTAGATGCAGTTTTAGGATCAGCTCCACATTTTAAAGTTTCCTCAAAATAATCGGAAATATCTTTTTCTTTTACCAATATAGTGGCATCATAGTTAGATAAACCATATTTATCCATATAAATTTCTTTTCTTTGGTTAGCTAAAACTGGAATTTGTTTTTTGATTTCTTCTAGCCATTCTTTACTTAATTTGAATTTTGGAATATTTGGTTCAATGAAATATTTATAATCGATTGCATCTACTTTACTACGCATATAAATAGTTGTTCCAGATTCTTCATCCCATCTTCTTGTTTCTTGATGAATTTCTGTATCATATGTTCCGTCTTCTTTAGCATCTATTTGTCTTTCAATTTCATAATTGATAGCATCTCTTACTCCACTAAATGAATTTACATTTTTAATTTCAACTTTAGTTCCCCAATTTTTAGGATCAAGCTCATCTAATGATTCATCCATTATTGAAACATTGACATCACATCTAATTTGTCCTTTTTTACTATCAGCTTCACTTATTCCAGAATATCTATAAATGCTTCTCATAGTTTCTAGAAAAGCAACGGCTTCATCAGCTGAATGAAAACAAGGTTCAGTAACTAATTCTAATAAAGGAACTCCGGCTCTATTATAATCAATTGTTGAATATCTGGCATAATGATCAGTACTAGCAGCATCTTCTTCTAAATGGATATTATTGATTTTAGCAATTTTAAATTCACCATTTACATCATATTTTAATTCACCATAGATACCAACAGGCGCTGGCTTAGTTTCTTGTGTAATTTGATAGTTTTTAGGCATATCAGGATAATAATAATTTTTTCTTTCAAAATAAATATATTCTGGTTGTTTACAACCTAAAATAATACTAGCCATTAAAGCCATTTTAACGGCTTCTTTATTTACTACTGGTAATGTTCCAGGAAATCCCATATCTAATGGTCTTATATTGCTATTTGGAATGTCACTATAAGAGTTTTTAGCACTTGAAAATACTTTTGTTTTGGTTTCACTGATTTCACAATGCATTTCAAGTCCAATTAATGCTTTATATTTCATTATTTTACCTCCTTAGCGATTTGATTTTTATATTCCATTTTTGATTCTAATGCATAAGCTATATTTAAAACATTTAAATCATCATAACAGTTTCCTGTAATATTAACAGCAACTGGTAAATTATCTACAAATCCATTTGGAATTGTTATAGATGGAAAGCCACCAAAGTTACCAACTTGTAAATGTTCCTCTAAAACAGTTGTATTGTCATCTAATGTATCATCATTATGTTCTAGTTTTTTGGCTGGTCCACTTCCTACAGGTAATATTACAGCATCATATTTTTTATATAATTCTTTCCAAGCATCAACTAATAGTCTTCTTACTCTTTGAGCATTAAAGAAATATCTGTTCTTATTTTGAGCTTGCAATACATAAGATCCAATTACGAATCTTCTTTTAATTAATGAAGAAAATCCTTTAGTACGATAATCTTTCATCATTTCAATATAGTTGCTTCCTTCACCACGAGGTCCAAAAATAATACCTGTTAAATTAGACATATTTGATGTTGCTTCTGCACAAGATATTACAACATAAGTAGAAGCAATGGCATTTAGTAATTTTTGATCTATACTTACTTCTTCAACTTCCATACCCAAACTTCTACATAATTCAATTGTTTTTTTAAAGTTATTCAAATGTTCTTTTAGTTCTTCACTAGCATGAGGATACATTTCTAAATTACAAATTTCTTTAATGTAGCACAATTTTTTACCTTTTACATCTGATGTTAATTTTGTTAAGTCTATATTACTTGAATCCCAAGTAGTCATATCATTTTTATCAATACCTTTCATAGTATTAACAACTATAGCAGCATCTTTTACATTTCTAGTTAGTACTCCACAATGATCTAATGAACTGGCAAATGGAAATAATCCATATCTTGAAATCATTCCATATGTAGGTTTATATCCAACAATGCCACAATATGCAGCTGGTTTTCTTATTGAGTCACCTGTATCTGATCCAGTTGCATAAGGATATACTCCAGCAGCTACAGCACAAGCACTTCCTGCACTTGATCCCGCACACATTCTTGTTTTATCCCAAGGATTTCTTACTATTCCAGTATGTCCTGTTGTTCCTGTTCCACCCATACCGAATTCATCCATTACAGTTTTATTTACAGGCACTGCTCCTGCTTTTTCTAAATTAGAAATTGCTGTTGCAGTAAAAAAAGGAACATAGTCTTTTAATGTGTTAGAAGAACCTGTTGATAGTATTCCTTTTGTTGAATAATTATCTTTGATACCATATGGAATACCTGATAGTAAATTATCAGTTACATCTACTTCTTTAGTTTCATCTAAAATTGTTACAAATGCATTACATTCGTCTTGTAGTTTATGAGATTTTTCTAAAGATTCTTTTATTAATTCTTTAACTGTTACTTCGTTATTTTTTAAAGATTCATGTATTTTTTCAATACTTTTATTCATAAATTCCATTATTCCACCACCTTTGGTACTTTAACTTCATCATTAATGTAATCATCACAATTTTGTAGTAATGAGTCAATGTCTACTGATTCTTCTATGACATCTTCTCTTAATTCATATGAAAAATCATCTAAGCAATGAGACATTGGTTCTACATTTTCTATTCCTTCTATTTCATTAATAATATTGATATTTTTATCAATTATATCAAATTCTTCTAAAACCATTTTGTTTTCTTCTTCTGTTAATCCTATCAATAATTTATCAGCATAATCGTCAACCATTTCACTTGTAAATTTCATAAATATCCTCCTTTAAATAAAAAAAAACAATAATAATCAAGGGACGAATTTTCCGTGGTGCCACCCTAATTATCACTGTCGTGATCTCTTTTAATTTAATAACGGTAATTAGCCGGTCTATACTACTACTATTTCGTATAGAAAACTCCAGAGTGTTCTTTCAAAATATTTATTATGTTAGCTTCCACCATACCTAACTCGCTTGCTAAAAGTGATATTTTTACTTTTCTCTTTCTTTGTTTTATCAAAATAATTATAAATTAAATATAATCAATTGTCAAGATTATCCTATATTAGAAAGCGTAAGAACTTTGTTTTTTTCTTCTGGTTTTTTAATTTCAATATAACTATCAATCATTTGTTTAACAATCATTACATCTTTCTCGTCAATTAAATTGTTAACTGTTAAAAGATTTAAGTTATTATATAAAAATCTAAAATCTTGTTTTTCTTCTAAATTAATTTTAAGGAAACAATTATCTATATATTCCCTCATTTTTTTATTAAATAATGAAAAAAGATTTTTTTGAATAAATAATTTACAAATTATATAAAATATAAGATTGCAATTAGTACTATCAAAATCAGTGTCTAATAAATAGAATCTTTCTTCTAAATCCAATGTTAATTCATTACACAACTCAAGAATTTTTTCTTCTTTTGTATTCATAATTTTCATTTCCCCTTGTGTAAAGATATTATAGCACTTTAATTATCTTTGTCAATTTATTATATTTTAGTTACTATAAATGTTTACTCAACACTTTGGAATTGATTATTTCATCTTTAATAAACTCATTGTCATATGATAAATAATTATCATATTCTTTTTTTGAATCAAAAGCTAAAATAGGAACTACTGAATATAATTCTTTTAACTCCTTATATTTCATATCGTCTTTTGAAACATTAGATTTGATTGATTTTACATATATAATTTCTTCAAGATTTTTTTTGTATTCATTAATTCGATTACCAATTTTATTCATTCTCTCTTTAATGTTATTATTTTTAATTACTTTATCATTTAATGATTCTTTCAAATCTTTTTCATTCTTTGAACCTGAGTATTCACTATTTTTAATATTGTTTAAATTTTCTTTAATTATACTATTTTCATTATAATAAGTTATCATTAATAATAACAAAATTGATAAAAGCCATGGATTGATAATTATCGAAGCTGCTGCAGTAATTATATTTAATAGTAAAATTATATTCTTTCTTTTCTTTGATTTTTTAATATTATCAATATTATTTAATAGTTCTATTATACATAGTTCTTGATCTAAATTTTTATTATATTCTTTTTTCAAATTTTTAATATTATTTTTTTCTTCTAATATTTTGTCATTAATTTTTTGTTCTAGTTTATCTAACATATTTCTTTCCTCCAAAAGTTCCACTATTATATCACTAATATTTCAGTTAGGCAACAAAATATTTATAACTAATTCTAAAATTTATTATTTTTACTATTAATGATTTTAATTTTTACTTTTTCTATTATTTCACTATATTCATCATTATCTAAATTATATTTGTTTTTTATATTTTCTTCGTAATTTGCTACTCCATTTTCTAATAAATAACTCATATAATCAATAATTTCTCTTTCAGTAATATCTAAGTTTATATCTTGTAATACTTTAGAATTATATTCTTCATAATTAATATCCGAATTATATTTTTTATTATCTATTAGTTGCAATGTGTTTTTATTAATAAAATTGTGTAGTGATTTAATACAATAAGAATATATTGAGTAAAATAAATTCTTATCCTCATATTCATAAAAGAAATCTCCACATTTATCTATTATAATATCAAGAACACATCCCTCTAAATCGTTAATTAAATGAATACAATTGTATTTTTTGGCAAAATTAATTGAAACAATATGACACATTTTTAAGATAAATTCTTTATTGTTTTCTAATTGCTCTTTTGTACATTGATAACTATTTCCTATCCATAATTGTTTATCATTGTTTAGATTTTTTATTATCTCTTCTTTTAATGATTTATTTTTAATTTTAAAAATATCCAAAAATTTAGAAATATCAATATTTAATTTATGACATATTTCTTTTATTTCTTTTTTACTATAAAATTTATTAGTTGTATATTTTAATTTAAAATACTTTTTTATTTCATCATCATTATGATAGCTATTTTTAAACATTACTAAATTTTCAACATTTTCATATTTTTCATATAATAAATAATACATATTAAACTCAACGATTTTATTTACACTAATATTTTCTTGTTTTAATAGTTTTATTGTTTTTTCTATTTCATCTGATTTTCCAAATGCTAATATACTTAAACAATTTTTTACATCTATATGTTCTTGTTTTAATAGTTTTATTGTTTTTTCTATTTCATCTGATTTACCTTGAGCTAATATCGTTAAACAATTTTTTACATCTATATGTTCTTGTTTTAATAGTTTTATTATTTTTTCTATTTCGTCTGATTTACCTTGGGCTAATATTGTTAAACATTTTCTTACATCTATATATTCTTGTTTTAATAGTTTTATTATCTTTTCTATTTCATCTGATTTACCTCGGGCTAATATCGTTAAACAATTCTTTATATCTATATTTTCTTGTTTTAATAGTTTTATTATTTTTTTGATTTCGTCTGATTTACCTTGGGCTAATACACTTAAACAATTTTTTACATCTATATTCTCTTGTTTTAATAGTTTTATTATCTTTTCTATTTCATCTGATTTACCTTGGGCTAATACACTTAAACAATTTTTTACATCTATATTCTCTTGTTTTAATAGTTTTATTATTTTTTCTATTTCATCTGATTTTCCTCGGGCTAATATTGTTAAACATTTTCTTACATCTATATTTTCCTGTTTTAATAGTTTTATTACTTTTTCTAATTCGTCTATCTTTCTTCCAAGAATTCTTTTAATATTCTTGGATAATATATAATCGATTAATTCTTTTTCATATTCATTTTTTTTAAGTATATTAATAAGTTCTGCTTTTGTCATAATATCACACTCATTAGTCCTTTATTATAAATATTTCTCTATAATATGTCAATTAAAAACTCAAACTATAAAGTTTGAGTTAAATATCAAAATGGTGGGCCTAAATGGACTTGAACCATCGACCTCACGCTTATCAGGCGTGCGCTCTAACCAGCTGAGCTATAGGCCCATAATTTCATACGACTACTAAATTATATAATATTTTATGCAATTTGACAAGACTTTTTGACAATATTTTTATCTTATTATTAAAAAATCAAGTTAAAAACTTGATTTATTGCCCTACAAATCCAGAACATTTACCACAATCCATGTTTACTACTTGACATTCTTCAGAACATGAAAATTGTGGAGTATAAGTATGTTTATAGATGTGTTTATTTATTGTATGAGTATGTATTGGACATACATGTGGTACTTCATGATAGAATTCTTGTTCAACACATTTTGTAATTGTTGGTTCAACAACTTGATTTTCCATCATTGGTTGCATCATATTTTGATTCATTCCGAATCCTTGACGACAACAATTTCTGTTACAAAACATCACTGATTCCCCCTTACCTAGTTTATCATATGTACTAGGAACAAATGTGAATATGATAATTGTCATATGTAAAAAATTTATTTTTCTATCAATTATGTTATATACCTTATTTACCTACATTTTAATTATATTTAATCAACATAAAAGAAAAGACATTTCAAAAATGTCTTTTTATATTCTCTTACTACTACGCTCGTTAATTTTGTTATTAAGCATTGTAAGAAAATTTATTTCCGATTGATTCAATTGTTTCTTATTTTTTAAATATTCTTTAATATATATTAATTGTTCTATAGGAACACTATCAAATTTACTAATTATATCATTTATTGAGCTTGTACTTTGATTTTGAGATTTTGTTCTTTTTGATTTTATAAATCTATTAGCTTTCTTTATCTTTTCATAAACGTCGCTAGAAGATAAAAACATACTTGTTTCTTCCAATTCATCTAATTCACTATCATTTAAATCTTGTAGTATATTGGCAATTTGAACATAATTATATGTTTTATATTTTTCATTTATTTCTATTAATAATTTATTTATTTTTTCATTTTCCATAATTTTCTCCTAAAATGGCATTTTACCATTTTTCATCATTTTCATCATTTTTTTCATTTCTTCAAATTGTTTTAACAATCTGTTTACTTCTTCAACACTTCGACCACTACCTTTAGCAATTCTTATTTTTCTACTTGCTTTTAATATATCCGGATTTTTTCTTTCAGTTGGTGTCATTGATTTTATTATTGCTTCAATATGAGCCATATCTTTAGGATTTATTTTAACATTATTTAATCCCATTTTTTTAGCTCCAGGTATCATCTTAATTAAATTTTCTAAAGGCCCTAATTTTTTTATTTGTTCCATTTGATTTAAAAAATCTTCCAAATCAAATTTTCCCTTTTCCATTTTTCTTGCTAAATCAAGTGCTTCTTTTTCGTCAATAACAGATTCAGCTTTTTCTATCATTGACATAATATCTCCCATACCTAAAATACGAGTAGCCATTCTTTCAGGATAAAATTCTTCTAAACCATCCAATTTTTCCGATACACCTATAAATTTAATCGGAATATTAGTCAAATGTCTAATTGATAAAGCAGCTCCACCTCTAGTATCTCCATCTAATTTAGTTAAAATTGCCCCTGTTAAAGGTAATTTATCATTAAATCCTGTTATAACATTGATAGCATCTTGTCCCATCATACTATCAACAACTAATAAAATTTCATTTGGATTTACTGATGTTTTAATATTTATCAATTCATCCATTAAAGTTTCATCAATATGAAGTCTACCTGCTGTATCTATTAGAACATAATCATATTTATTTTCTTTCGCATACTTTATGGCATTATTTGCTATTTCTACTGGATTATTAGTTCCTTCACTATATACTTCAATATTTAATTCCTTACCTAATTGCTTTAATTGATCAATTGCTGCTGGTCTATATACATCACAAGCTACTAATAAAGGATTTTTTTTATGTTTTTTTCTTAACATATTAGCAAGTTTTCCAATAGTTGTTGTTTTACCACTACCTTGTAAACCAACTAACATTAATATTGCTGGATTACCATTTAAATTTAATTCTTGTTTTTCACCACCAAGTAATTCAACTAATTCATCCTTTAAGATTTTAACAAACACTTCTCCTGGTTTTAAACTTTTAGCAACTTCTTCACCCAAAGCCTTTTCTTTAACACTAGCTATAAATTCCTTTACAACTACATAATTAACATCTGCTTCAAGAAGCGCTAATCGAATTTCTCTTGTTACTTCTGTAATATTTTCTTCGGTTATTTTTCCATAACCTTTTATTTTATTGACAGCGGCTTCTAATCTATCTCCTAAACTTTCAAACATTTCTATCACCTATTTAATTATACTATATTTTTCAAGTAAAAAAAAGAAGTTAACTTTTATTTACAAACTCTTTTTTTATTTTAAGTAAATCTTCACTATATGTTATTCCATACCATTTATCATTACTAATTAATACTTTTACTATTATTTTTTTAGTTTTAATTAGTTCGTCAATTATGTTTGGTAACAAAAATTCCTTAGATAAGTCTTTATTATTTTGTTTTAAAAACTCATCAAATTTTATTTTTAGTTCTTTTAATATTGTTGGTGTGAATCCCCACATATTCATTGATACTATAGAATTCATATTAATATCACTATTATTAGTTATATTGTAAGTTTCAGTTATTTCTTCTAAGTAACCATTAGAAACTTTACAAATACCTCTAGATACTCCACCATTATCTGATAAAGTATTTTTTAAAATAAACCCTGACATACAGTAATTATAACTATTATTATTTACATTTGTTAGAAAATTATATAGATTTTTAAAACCTTCATCACCATAATAATCATCAGCATTTATAACAATAAATGGATTATTCATTTCTTCTAACATTAATATGGCATGTCCTGTTCCCCAGGGTTTGATTCTTTTATCATTCTTAAATTCATTTGGTATTTTGTCTACTTCTTGAAAAACATATCTTGTTTTAATTATTTTTTCTATTTTATTTCCAATTACTTCTTTAAATTCAGTAAATATATCTTTTCTTAGTATAAATATTACTTCTTCAATTCCAGATTTTTTCGCACTCATTATAGAATATTCCATTATAGTTTCATTGTTTGGTCCAACTTTCTCTAATTGTTTTATTCCATTTTTATACCTAGAACCAAGGCCAGCGGCCATTATTACTAAGCTTATCATAATAAATATTTTTCTCCATTACCATTATAAATAGCAACTGCTGAAAATACATTTATATATAAATACATCACTATTAACATTATCCAACCAACAATAGGAATAATTAAACATAATATCCATACATAAACATTATCATATATTTTATCCCCATCAACATTTAAGGAATGCGCTACTTCAACACTTATTTGAATCAAAAATATAATGAACATTAAAATTACTGGGAAAATAAAGCAAATAGCTGCTGAAAACCAATAAATTCTTTTGGTATACCAAGCATTTTTGTCATATAATTCCATCATATCAGCCATTACAAAATTAATTAAACCAAGTGTTATTACATTAAGTAATAAATATATCCACCATTTATTCTTTTTAAGTAACATATTTTACCTACTTTCTATTTTATTTTTTAAATTATAAAGGGTATTCATTGCTTCTATTGGTGTTAAAGATAAAACATCTAATGATTTTAATTCTTTTTCAATTTCACTTTCTTTTGAAACGGGTTCATCAAAGTTTAAAGTTTGTTGAATAATAACATCTCTTTTTTGTTCTTTATTTTCATATACTGTTAAAATCTCACCAGCTCTTTTGATTAAAGTGTCAGGTAAATTTGCTAATTTAGCAACATGGATACCATAACTTTTATCAATGCTTCCTTCTTTAATTTTGTGTAAAAATGTAACTTTTCCTTCACTTTCAACAGCACTTACATGAACATTTCTTAAGTCTGGTAATGTATCTTCCAAATCTGTTAATTCGTGATAATGGGTTGAGAATAATGTCTTACATTTAATGTTAGTGCTTATATATTCTATTATTGATTGAGCTAAGGCCATACCATCAAATGTAGCTGTACCTCTACCTAATTCGTCAAATAAAATTAAACTATTTTTAGTAGCGTTAGTTATTGCTCTATTAGCTTCATTCATTTCAACCATAAATGTTGATTCACCTGAGACTAAGTCATCACTAGCTCCAATTCTTGTATAAATTGCATCAAAGATAGGCATTTTTGCTGCTTTAGCAGGTACAAATGAACCTATTTGAGCCATAATTATTGTAATTGCTAACTGACGCATATATGTTGATTTACCAGCCATATTAGGTCCTGTTATTAATAATATGTCTGTTTTTTCATCCATTATAATATCATTAGGTACATATTCACCATTTATTACTTTTTCAACTACTGGATGTCTATTTTCTTTTAGTTCTATTATTCTTTCATCAATTAATGTTGGTCTTATAAAATTATTTTCTTCAGCTACTGTTGAGAATGATTGCAATACATCAATTTCACTTATTACTTTTGAAATTTCTTGTAAAGCAGGAATGTATTTTTTTACTTTTTCTCTTATTTCTATAAATAAATCATATTCTAAATCAATTATTTTTTCTTCGGCATTTAATATTAATGATTCTTTTTCTTTTAGAATTGGACTTATATATCTTTCACAGTTTGCTAAAGTTTGTCTTCTTTCATAACCATATTCTTCTTTTATTAGATTAGAATTACCTTTTGATACTTCAATATAATATCCAAATACACGATTATATCCAACTCTTAAATTTTTAATTCCGGTTCTTTCTTTTTCTTCACTTTCGAATTTAGCAACAAAGTCTTTTCCACCTTTTCTCAAATCTTTTAATTCATCTAATTCTTTACTATATCCATCTTTAATTATATATCCTTCTTTTATGGATAGTGGTGGATTTTCATATATTCCTTTTTCTAATAACTCATATAAATCATTTAATGGTTCAATATTTTTATAGAATTTTATTTTTGTTAAAATGTCTTTAATATCAGGTAATACTTTTAAAGAATTTTTAAGTTGTAGTAGATCTTTGGCATTAGCATTTCCGAATGCTACTCTTCCACTTAGTCTTTCTAAATCATATACTTCAAATAGTAATTTGTTTAAATCGTCTTTTAATATAAATTCTTTTAATAATGTATCTATTACATCATACCTTTTATTTAATTCGTTTTTATCTAAAATTGGATTTTCAATCATATTTTTAAGCATTCTTGATCCCATTGCTGTTTTAGTTTTATCTAATAACCATATTAATGAATAATTTCTTTGTTTTAATCTTAATGTTTCAGTTAATTCTAGGTTTCTTTTGGTATGAATATCCATCTTTAGATAGTTTTTATTTTCTTTTATTTGTAATTTTTGTAAATGAGATAAACTTCTTTTTTGAGTGTTATTGATATATGTTAATAAGTATTTTACACTTTCAATGTAACGCATATCAATTATATCTTCATATATATATTTATATATATCTAAATCTTCTATTTCATCTGTTATAGTTACTGTTATTTTAAATTGGTTTTTTAATAATGACATAATAGTTTTATCTAATTTATTAGACATTATTACTTCTTTTATTCCTAGTGATACTATATATGATACTAAATTAGTTATATTATGTTCTAGTACGACAGCATATATTTCTCCTGTTGATATATCAGCGTATGTAACTACAAAGGCATGATTAAAATCATTTATACTTGCTATATAGTTATTTTCATTTGCAATTAATGATTCATCATTTATTATTGTTCCTTTACTTATTATTTGAATTAAGTCTCTTTTAACTATTCCTTTAGCATTTTTAGGATCTTCTAATTGTTCACATATTCCTATTTTATATCCTAAATCAACTAATTTTTCTATATATAGATTTGCTGCATGATGAGGTATTCCACACATTGGAATTTTTTCTTCCAAACCAGCATTTTTTCCTGTTAAAGTTAATTCTAATTCGTGAGATACTTTAATAGCATCCTCAAAAAACATTTCATAGAAATCTCCAAGTCTAAAGAAAATTACTATATCGGGATTTTGTTTTTTTATTTCTATATATTGTTTCATCATTGGAGATACTTTGTTCATATCTACATCATTTATATTCATTCTTACCACCAATTATTATTTTACCATAAAATGGATAAAAATTGTTATATTTATTTTTTTATAGAAAAAATGCAAGTTTAATTGCATTTTAATTTTTCAATTTCTTCTGTTGATAGACCTGTTGCTTTGGATATAGTTTCGACATCTGTACCAAGATTTTTAAGATTCGTTGCTATTTCAATACTTTTATTTATAGAACCTTTTTTCATACCTTCTTGTAAACCTTTTTCTATGCCTTTTTCTATGCCTTTTTCTATGCCTTTTTGTAAACCTTTTTGTAAACCTTTTTGTTCTGCTTCATACATTCTGGAGTTATAGATTTTTCT